>NZ_JBQFTE010000001.1:0-720850 GCF_056538485.1 Ruegeria sp. BG3
TGGTCGACAATGAACCCGATATCGACAACCCCAACATCGTTGGACCGGACATTGCGGCCTCCAACGGCACCATTCAGGTCATCGACCGCGTTCTGCTGCCCATC
This sequence comes from Ruegeria sp. BG3, assembly GCF_056538485.1. Lineage (NCBI taxonomy): Bacteria > Pseudomonadati > Pseudomonadota > Alphaproteobacteria > Rhodobacterales > Roseobacteraceae > Ruegeria > Ruegeria sp. BG3. The sequence continues at coordinate 105 of NZ_JBQFTE010000001.1, forward strand.
GACATCCCAGGCAATGAGCCTGTCGAGCCCACCGATCCGACCCTTGCGGGAATCGTCGCGGCAAGCGGGGGGGTCTTCGACGACGATGCGACAGATTTCGACATCCTATTCAATGCGGTTCAGGCTGCAGGCCTAGTCGAAGCCCTTGACGATCCTGATGCCAGCCTCACCGTTTTCGCTCCGAACGATGCCGCCTTCGTCGCGCTAAGTCAGGCGTTGGGCTTTGAGGGAGGGGATGAAGCAGGCGCGTTCGACTACCTGGTAGAAGCTCTTGCACTTCTGAATGGAGGCGATCCCATCGGACTCTTGCAGAGTGTTCTGCAATACCACGTGGCCCCCGGCGAATTGGGCTCAGATGAGGTGCTGAACGCAACCTCGATCCAGACCTTGCTGGATGGCGCCACGCTTGGCGTCGATGGCACGACGCTGGTGGATGCGGAACCCGACATCGCGGATCCGAATCTGATCGCAACGGACGTACCGGCCAGCAATGGCGTTGTGCATGTGCTGGACGGGGTTCTTCTACCGGCAGATTTGCTGCAATCCGACGGCTCAAATGACGTTGATTTCCTGATCAAAGGCGATCAGTCAGACTACGTTCGGACCGGACGTGACAATGATTTCGTCGACGGAAATGGCGGAAATGACAAAATCCTGCTGGGCCGCGGCGACGATGTCGGCTTTGGGGGTCTTGGGAAAGACAAGGTCTTTGGAGGGCGCGGCGATGACAGCCTCTACGGCGACGAGGGAGCCGACTACCTAAGCGGCGGCAGGGGCGATGACATGATCACCGGCGGAGCCGACAATGACCTGTTGGTTGGCGGTCTTGGTGCAGACACGTTCATCTTCAACGCAGGCGATGGGCATGACAAAATTCTAAGGTTCCAGCAAGGACAGGACACAATCGATCTGTCCGGTGCCGGGATCTCGGGCTTCGACGAGCTATCCGATATGATCGAAACATCCCTGTTCGGTGCTACAATTCACCTTGAAGAAGAACAGAGCATCTACGTGCAGGCCTTCAACCTGGACCTGGATGAAACCGACTTCGTTTTCGCCCCAAGCGCGTACGACACAATCGCCTAAAAGCCCAAACGAACTGAAAATGTGCCCGTTTGGATCAAAGCGGGCACGTTTTTTGTCTGGTCAGCAAACCTCGAGTGGTTTGTGTACCACGCGCGACCACATATACATGCCAAAGGTTCAGGGTGCGGGTGGTCAGCCAACCGTTTTGAGTGACGTCATCATCCTGCTGCGGCACGCTCTTATTTAAGATGGTCCTGCCAGAAGAACTTGGTTTAAGGCGGGCAGCGGGCTTTCGTAGCATTTGCCCATGACCGGACCTGTCTCTTTCAAATACTTCAAAACCAGTCCCGAAGTCATCCGCCTTGCGGTGATGCTGTACATCCGTTTCCCTCTCTCGCTTCGGAATGTCGAAGAAATACTGCACGAACGCGGCATCGACGTAAGCCATGGAATCGTCCGCTACTGGTGTGATCGGTTAGTGCCGGTTTTTTATTGCGAAGATCCGAAGAAAACGGGTCCAGCAACTCCGAGCCATTTTCAAAACGGAAGTGGCACGTGGATGAAGTACTCGTGAAGGTGAATGGCAAGAGGCACTACCTCTGGCGGGTCGCAGATCGCGAAGGCGAGGTGCTGCAAGTATTCGTAACCAAAAGCCGAAAAAAAACTGCCGCGCCTAAGTTCCTCAAGAAATTGATGAAGCGGCACGATTAAGTTGAAGAAGTAGTCACGGACCGCTTCGCATCGTATCGGGCCGCTCTCAGAGAGCCTCGCGCTTCGTAACAACAGCCAACGGGAAGGTGGCTAAACAAAAGCGTCGAGTTTCGTACCCGCCATTTCGACGATGCGAACGCGCGAAATAGCGTTTCAGGCGCGTGCAAAGTTTACAGACATTCGCGTCCGTCCATTTCTCCGTCTACAACCACTTCAACCAGGAACGATCGCTCACCAGCAGGGACACCTTCAAGCTGATCCGCGCCGCCGCTTTTAGCGAGTGGCGTCAACTTTGTTCCGGATAGGTTCACGGTTTCCGCGGTAAACTGAGACAGGTTCGAATTCGTCTGACAGCACCTGTAGCCTTAGATTGGAGGCACGGCACGCACGGCGGCCAACTGTCTGGCCGCCACCCTTTCGCGATGTATCATATACAGCCCTGCACTGATGATGATCGCAATGCCAAGCAGGCTAAGCGTGTTCGGGAAATCACTGAAGACAAGATAGCCGAACAAGGTTGCGACCGGCAGCTCAAAATACTGCAGCGGCGCCAGCGTGACGGAAGGCGCAAAAGACAGCGCATAGGTCATCATCATGTGACTCACCGTCGCGAAAAAGCCGGCGCCCAAAAGCCACAACAACGCGATGTCGGTCGGCCAAACGGGATCAAACAAATCAGAACCGGAACCTTGCGCAACAATTAGAGCTGGAATGCAAAACAGGCTGGCGATCAGGCCGGTGTGGAATTGCAGGGTCACTGGGTGCACCCGACGCGACAACCCCCGGGTCAAAAGAATGTAGAAAGCGAAGGCAACTGCCGTGCCAAGCGGAATAATGGCAACCGCGCCGAAAGCTGCGAAACTGGGCTGGATAACGAACAACACCCCGACAAACCCCACGAGCGCCGCGCCAACGCGACGCGGGCCGACATCTTCACCAAAATAGAACTTGCCGACCAACAAGACGATAAACGGGGCCACGAAAACGATTGCCAGTGCATCGGCAAGGGGCATCACCCGGATTGCGGCAATGAAGCAAAATGTTGCGAACACCAGCAGCAATGAGCGGAAAACCAGCACCATCAACTGACCTTTCGCCACGTGCAGCGACTGTCCCATTATCCAGATGAAGGGCGCCATTAGCGCGCATTGCACCACAAACCGCGCAGCCGTAATCTGCCCAACCGGCACACTGGTCGACGCGAGTTTCGCAGACACATCCAGCAAAGGAGCGGTTAGGCAAAACCCTAGCATCAGCGCAACGCCAACAAGGGTGCGATCCGGAGATTGAGGTATTGGTCCAGCAGAGGTCATCGATTTATTTAGAGATGTCGCCAAATGCGTGTCTGTTCTCAATACGACGACAGGCAAAAGTTCCGCAATCCAAGAGTTCGAGTTGAATTGGATATAGCGCTCGCGGCGAATGTCTCCTCTGAAGGGCCGCACAGCCGCATCAGGTGGCCCGGCCAAAGGGCAGCTGGCTTACCCTGAATTGGCCGCTGAGCACGCGAAAGATGAACTTGGACTTGCAACTTATAGTGATAGGTTCATTCGAAATTCTATGGTTTTTCCACTTGCTGGAGCAAGTTAATCGCCAGGTGTTCAGCGTAGCTGCGCCAACACATCTTCCGCGGCCCGTACTCCTTCTAGGTGGGCTCCGCTGACCGAGCATTGTTGGCTAGGGTGCGTCGCTTCACCAGCGAAGTGCACCCGCTCAGCATGAGACTGGCGCAAGACAGCGCGTTTGTCGTGGCCTCCTGGTCTGGCTCCAGCGTAAGAACCACGCACGTAAGGTTCATTTCGCCAAGCGGTAGCGTGGCCCTTGATAAAGGCTTTTCTGACGGTCGTGCCGAAGAAGCTAACCAATGTTTCGAGCGCGTGTTCTATGGCGCTTTCAGGTCCCGCTTCCTGCAAAAGTCTGGAAAAGCTTCCAGAACTTTCAAAGCTGGTAAGGCCAGTGCTTGAGATGTTGCAAAGAAAACCGCCTCCGCGGGCTACCCCGTTGGCGTCGGGTTCTAAGTGGTATGTCAGCCAAGTATCGGGTTGCACTGGCAAAGCTCCGGGGCGGAAAAGGAGGCCTGCGTGATTGTAGTCCCCCATGGTGATAAGCTCGAGCGCTGAGCGTCGGTCGGATTCTAGCGGGGGATCAAAAAGGATGATGTCTTCGGCTAGGACGCCGACAGAAACTGTAACAACTACGGTTCGAGCTTTGATCTTGCCAGTAGCAGTAGTTATCTGCACGCCTTCAGTGAGAGATTTTATTTCTGTGACCGGAGTGGCCAATTTAATTGGCAGCCCCTTTGCGGTGCATGCAATGAGGTGTCCGAAGCCTTCGCGACAAAACCAATCGTCTCCGCCCTCCCAGGCACTGATGTCTCGCAGAGATGTATCCGGCAAATCTCTGGCAATCGACAAGGCAAATGTCATCGCTGCCGTGAACGACCAATGCCCCTTGTTCTGCCAAATGTCTGCCAAGGTCCGGTCTGTTGGAATTCCGGTACTTGCTTCAATTTCTGCATCGATGCGCGCCGCTTCATTGATCGCGCTATGAAGCTCGTCGACTTCGTCCCAGAGAACAGCGTCGTCCTCCAAGCCATATGTCACCGCGTTGTCTGGGGCTGCATAGAGATCAAGGCCAAGTGCGAGACCTGGAGCTTTCAGAGCGTTTACATGTTCGGTGTGCATCCAGTGCGCGCCCATGTCGAACGGGACGCCAAAGATCTCCGTGTCCGTGTGTGTGCGCCCCCCGACGCGGTTGGATGCCTCGATGCAGACAACTGATAGTCCAGCCGATTTGAGAGCACGAGTAGCTGCGATTCCCGCTGCTCCAGCGCCAACGACAACGACGTCAAAGTCATGACCTTTCACTTTTTTGCTCCAGGGAATCGAGTGGTCTAAATGGTAGTTTCCGGAGTGGATATTCGCTTACTCGCACGCAAGAGAATCTGTAAAAATCATGACTCCTTAGAGATTTGGGCGTGTGTTCTAAAGATGTCATACGTCGGCGCTTGAGCTAAAATTGCAAACGAACTCTGGAATTGAAACGCCTTCGTATCTAGCCAGATCGAGCGGATCTTCTGCGTCCAACTTGCTGCATCTTCGGTAGATTTCCAGCATCTCGGCAGAAAGCTCGCCGCTCTTAAAAAAATACATCGCGGCAGCATATCTTGTGGCGCCAGAGCCAGGTTTTCCGATGGCTGTTACCAGGAACTGCGTTTGAGCTTCTGCTTCCTCCACTTTGAATATACCTTTAGTCACGATTTCGGCTCAGCGGACATCGCATCATTCAACGCGGCAACTTCATCTTCTCCAGGCGCTGATTCAGAGTTGTAGATTGGCAGAATGTTCCTGAGATGGTCATGATGAGAGCGCACGCCGTACTCGAGATCAGAAAGATAGAAGCCTTCAAACGCCTCCGAAGCCATGGCTTCGTTGGACCATATCGTGAGCTGAATATCTTCTTCCACTGTCTCTCGATCAATCCGGGCGGCAAGGTAGCGTGCCGCTCTTTGTTGGCGGTCTTCGTTCGGGTTTCGGTATGTCGCGCTCCGTAGAATGGATTTATCCGTCGTGATCGGAAACTCTTGATAAAAGAGGGTCGTCTCAGGTGTGACGGCTATGACCGCATTTGGAAAAATGCCGTAGTAAAGCCAAGTTTTGTGCAAGTGTTCTGGCAGGTGAGGCTGTGGTTTAGTGAATTTCTTGTAGTTGCGAACGGCCCACCTCCGGCCCTTTGTCGGAGTGAATTTTCCGTCAGAACGTGAGATACCATCGACATATGGTTCGTCTGAATAGGTCGAGCCATACAGATCCTGAAGGGCAGGGTGCGCGAGCGGGACATGATACCCTTCGTTGTCGACATCTCTGATCGATTTCCAGTTTACAGGAGTCTCCTCGGTCCAGATTCCGTCCGTCGGGACATGTTCGGCCATTTTGTAGGCAGAGACTTCCTGTTCAATCGGGGCTAGCAGTTCGGCTACTGATGGCTGGGGTCCAGGTTTGAATCGGACGAAGACAAAACCCTGCCAGATTTCCATTTCAATCTCTTTCAGGCCAAACTCGTGCTTGTCTAGATCGGGGAACGACTCCGGACGGGCGGCGCCGCGTAGCGTTCCATCAAGATTGTAAACCCAGCCGTGAAATGGGCAGACTAGAGCGTTTGCACATTTTCCTTGCTCTTTCGAGACCAGCCGAGAACCGCGGTGACGACAAACGTTTAGAAACGCGCGGATGTCCGAGTTGCTGTCCTTCAAGATCAGGGCGCGCTCACCGCACATGTCAAAACATAGAAAATTACCGGGTTCCGGAACATCCGAAACATGGCACGCGATTTGCCAATGCGTTTTGAAAAGTTCGCTCTTCTCAAGTTCAAGAAGGGCATTGCTGTGATAGCACCAACCGGGCAACCCGCGACGGTCCCAATTGGTAGGAATTTCTGTGTTTCTTACTTCGTCGCGCATCGGAACAACCCGCATAGTTTTGGTTTGGTCAGTTTGGGTCTCAGATGGGGACAGTATCCAGGAGTGAAAATTTGGCCTTGCTGGATCCGCCACTCTTCGACTGAGTGTAGGTGTCGCTTAAATTGACTTGCTCGTCAACTTATTCTGACTGAATGATCATTCAGAAATGTGCTGCTAGTCACGCCTGTGAGGTTTCCTTGGTCGATGGTTTTCGATTTACCTGCTCAAATCAGGTGCAAAACCAGTGATACGTAGAGATATGATCAAAATTCATTCAGCCAAGCTTGACAGTGCAGATTTCAGCGGACTACCGTTCTGAATGACCAGTCAGATAAAAACATAGCGACTTGGGGGAATGGGGTGCTTGGTGATCGCGCCCGCAACGCAGGCGCGATCATTCGAGAAGACAGACTAGCAAACAAGGCAAGACAAATTCAGCCACCACTCAGGGAGAGGAAGCGAAGTTATGAACTCAATCAGGAAAATCGCCGGAATTACAGTTATAGCAGCAACTACTACTGCAGTTTCGGGATCGGCTTACGCGCAAGAGCGTGTGTTGAAGGTTACGAATTGGGGAGAATACATCGCTGAAGACACAATCGAGAACTTCGAAAAAGAATACGGTATCAGGGTGATCTATGATCCGTATGACTCTGCCGAAGCAATTGATGCCAAGCTACTCGCGGGAAACAGCGGATATGATGTGGTTAGTCATGCCGGCAGTGATACGGCTCGTCTGATTAAGGCGGGAATTGTTGCACCGTTGGATATGTCGAAGCTGGACAATATCAAGCACATCGACCCGGCAATCATGGAGCAGTTGTCAAGTGAATGGGATCCAGGCAACCAACACTTCATTCCTTATATGTGGGGAACGCACGGCGTCACATACAACGAAGAATTGGTGAAAGAGACGTATCCAGATGCCCCCATAGGCTCGATGGATATGGTTTTCGATCCTGTTCACATGAAAGAGCTGTCCAAGTGTGGAGTTTCATTCCTGGATTCCCCGGGCGACATCATTCCGATGGCTTTAGCGCATATGGGCCTGGATGCGAACTCCACAAACAAGGAAGACTATGAGAAGGTTGGGGAGATGTTGGCGGAAATCAGGCCATACATCAAAACCTTCGATAACTATGCTTATCAACGGATGCCTCAGAAAGAGTTCTGTGTCTCAACCACATGGGGCCCTGACGGTCTCCTTGCCATGTCTGGCGCAGCGGAAGCCGACACTGGTGTAGTGCTAGACTTCTTCCTGCCCGAAGGTGATCGTACAGCGCAGCTGTGGATTGATGGTTGGCTGATCCCGGAAGACGCCGCGAACAAAGAAGACGCTCATCTTTTCCTGAACTATATGATGCGCCCCGAGGTTGCGGCCAATGATAGTAACTTCACCTGGTATGCGACCGCCAACCTGACGGCCAAGCCCATGGTTGATGAGGCTGTAACCTCCAGCCCAGCCGCGTTCCCAACATCGGATCAGGTTGCCAAGATGTACACGACTGCCGTTCTTCCTCCCAAGGTCGAGCGCTTGCAGACACGTACCTGGACTGACTTTAAGGCCGGAAACTAAATCCACTCACACTGGCAAATGGAGTAGCGGACCAGACCGGTTCGCTACTGCATCCCCAGATCCCGACTGGCAGACTAAGAGGCCCAAATTGACTGTTTCCACGGCTGTCAGCCCAGAACCATGGCTCGATCAAAAAGAACAGGAACCTCTGGTCAAAATCAGAGGCGTAACCAAAAAATACGGTGCAGTGACTGCTGTCGATAACGTTGATCTGGATATCTACAAAGGAGAGTTATTCTGCCTTTTAGGCGGATCTGGATGTGGAAAGTCGACACTACTTCGAATGCTTGCTGGGTTTGAGGATTTGAACAGTGGTACAATCACTATCGACGGAGTCGATATGGCCGATGTGCCAGCTTACGAACGTCCGACCAATATGATGTTCCAAAGCTATGCGCTGTTTCCGCATATGACCGTCGAAAAAAACGTGGCTTTCGGGTTGGAGCAAGACCATGTCCCTAAGCTAGACATTGCGGACAGAGTTCACGACATCCTCAAGCTTGTTGAGTTGGAAGATTTCAAAAAGAGAAAACCTAAACAATTGTCCGGTGGGCAACGCCAGCGTGTTGCATTGGCGCGGGCCTTGGTCAAACGTCCCAAGTTGCTGCTCTTGGATGAACCTTTGGCTGCTCTGGACAAAAAACTGCGTAAGCAAACGCAGTTTGAGCTTGCCAACATTCAGGACAAGGTCGGCGTCACGTTCATCGTCGTGACTCACGATCAGGAAGAAGCAATGACCCTGTCTTCGCGAATGGCCGTTATGGACGCGGGTCGCTTCAAACAGATTGGAACTCCGACAGAGATCTATGAGTTTCCAGAATCCCGCTTTGTGGCTGACTTTATCGGATCAGCAAATATTTTTGAGGGCAGGGTGACCGAGGATGGGGCCGACCATGTTCGGGTCGAAACTGAGTTCTGCGAAGTTTATATTGATCACGGTCATTCTGTTAAGGCTGGCAGCAAGATTTGGGTTGCGCTGAGGCCCGAGAAAATTCGACTTGAGAAATCTGATACAATTGCTGAGGGCGCGAACCAGACAGCGGCCGTTATCGACGATGTTGGGTATTTGGGAGAGACATCGATCTATAAGGTAAGGCTTCCCAATGGCGAAATCTTCGACGTCACTCAGCCCAACCATTCTCGTCCGACGCATGCTGCGCAGCGATTAACCTGGGAAGACAAGGTGAATATCAGCTGGGATCCGTCCAGCGCCATGTTGCTCCACTCATGACGGATTTCACCGAGGATATATCCGAACCGCCGCAGGTTGAACGACAACCCATGATCCGTTTAGTGATGCGGCGTATCCAGAGCAGATGGCGTCAGATCGTCACCGTCATACCGTTCTTCTGGTTGCTTGTATTCTTTCTGGCACCGTTCTTCATTGTCGCAAAGATAAGCTTAGCTGAGCTGGCGATTGCGAGCCCGCCATTCACAAGTTTAATTGAGTGGACAGGCGACGGGATCATGACAATCCGCCTGGTCTTCGACAATTTTGTCTACATCTGGGAAGACAGCCTTTACTTTGACACTTACGTAAATTCACTCAAGATTTCAGTAACGTGTACGTTCTTGTGCCTCTTGTTTGGCTACCCTATTGCCTATGCAATTGTACGATCGGGGCCGGTCGCGAAGCCGCTCTTGTTGTTTGCAATCATTCTTCCGTTTTGGACGTCTTTCTTGTTGCGGGTCTATTCGTGGATGGGCCTGCTTGCGGATCAAGGCACGATCAACAACCTTCTGATAGCGCTGGGGGTGATCGATGAGCCGATCCGCATGCTTTACACGGAATTCGCCGTCTATATCGGGATCGTCTACACCTATATGCCGTTCATGATCCTGCCGCTGTACGCGAATATGGAGAAGCTGGACAACAGCCTGAACGAGGCGGCCGCCGACCTTGGTTCCAAACCAACGAACACTTTCTTCAAAATCACATTGCCTCTGACGATGCCTGGAATTGTCGCTGGTTCACTGCTGGTTTTTATCCCTGCGACCGGCGAGTACGTTATCCCCGATCTGCTAGGTGGCGGCAACGTGCAGATGATTGGGCGGGTTCTCTACAATGAGTTCTCTAGAAACAGCGATTGGCCAGTGGCCGCCGCAGTTGCGATTGTTCTGCTGTTCATACTGGTGCTGCCAATCATGGTTTTCCAGCACTACCAAGGCAAAGCAGCGGAGGAGCAATAGATGTACGCCAAACGCTCCCGTTTCTTAACCATCATGCTGACCGTGGGACTGGCATTCTTTTACATCCCAATGATCCTGTTGGTCATTTACTCATTCAACTACTCAAAGCTGGTACCGGTTTGGGGTGGATGGTCGTTGCGCTGGTACAAGGAGCTTTTTCAATCTGCCGAAGTTTGGAGTGCTGTTTCACTCAGTCTTCAGATTGCCGTTGTGAACGCTACTTTTGCTACGGCGCTTGGCACCTTGGCAGGTCTGGCTATGGTGCGCTTTGGACGGTTCAAGGGGCGGACCTTGTTTGGTGGCATGTTGGTCGCGCCCTTGGTGATGCCCGAGGTGATAACCGGATTGTCCTTGCTGGTTTTCTTCATCTCGCTGAACCAGCTGATCGGATGGCCTGCTGAGCGCGGTTTTGCGACGATTACGATCGCGCATATTACCTTTTCCATGGCCTATGTGGCGGTAACAATTCAGGCACGCTTAACCGGTGTGGGGCAAACACTGGAAGAAGCCGCCGCCGATCTTGGCGCAAAACCGTTCAAAGTTCTGACGGCCATAACGATCCCACAGCTGACGCCGGCACTAATTTCGGGATGGTTGCTGGCCTTCACGCTGTCTCTCGATGACTTGGTCATAGCAAGTTTTGTTACCGGCCCAGGTGCAAATACCTTGCCAATTTTGATCTTTTCGCGCATTCGACTGGGCCTCAGACCGGACATTAACGCACTAGCGACTATCATGATTCTTGTGATCGCTATTTGTGTTGCGATCGCAGCAATAATTATGTTCCGGCAACAGAGAGCGGATTTGTTGGACAGGCAAATGGCTGAACGAGAGGAGAGTTAAATTGGAGACGCATGAGCTTCAGAAAAAACGACGCACCGAACCTCCTGAAGTTCGTCGCTTGCAGTTGATCATGGCAGCCATAGACTCGATCTCGAAACGCGGGTTTTCTGACACGACGCTTAAACATGTAACTGAAACAGCCAATCTGTCCCATGGCGTGGTGAATTATCACTTCGACAGCAAAGAAGCTTTATATGACGCCGCGCTGGGTTTCCTTGCGCAAGAACATTATGAGAATTGGCTCAAATACTATGAGGCTGCTGAACCTACAGCCGCACATCGGCTGGCTGCGATTATTCAAGCGGACTTTGACAAGAGCATCTGTACTCACAAGCGCTTAGCTGTCTGGTTTGCCTTTTGGGGGCAAGCAAAATACCGGCCGAATTATCTGAAGATTCACAATAAATACGACAACGAAAGATATGATCGAATTTTGCACCTATGTGGTGAATTGATTGCCGACGGCGGCTACGACGATCTTGATCCAGAAAAAACAGCCCGTGCTGTAGAGGCAATGTCAGACGGGGCCTGGCTAAGTTTGATGCTGTATCCAAAGGTGGCTGATCGTCGGGAATTCAGGGATGTTTGCATGCTTTCGCTGTCGCGGTTCTTCCCAAAACACTTTCCAGTCTGAGGGAAAGCAACGAACGGGTACTTCAGCACTTTATCTTGTGCATGCCGGGGTCATAGAGCGGCTTTAACGAGGCTGCCGCGTCGTATTTCTCGTCTGCGATTTCGATCTGCCAATGCCCAGTTGCGACTATGTCCGCGGTCAACGGTTCGTCAATCTCGGCAAAACCAATACCGACGGCAGCGCCGAGCGTGTGCCCATATCCGCCAACTTGAATATATCCGACTTCATTGCCGTTTAGATAAATCATCTCATTGCCGTACATGAGAGGCTCTGGGTCTTTTAGCAGGAACTGCAACATCCGGTTGTTGGGCGTGCCTTTCGCCTTGATCGTGGCGAGTGCTTCCCTGCCGATGAAGCCACCGGGTTTGTCCAATTTGACGGCAAAACCAAGCCCGGCCTCAATTGGGTTGTCCGTGTTGTCCACGTCAATTCCGAAATCACGATAAGCCTTCTCTAGCCGTAGGGAGTTGAGAGTTTGCATTCCAGCATTGCGAACACCCAGATCTCGACCTGCTTCCATAATCAGATCGTAGGTCTGAATGGCCTGAGTGGCCGGTACGTGAAGTTCCCAGCCGAGTTCGCCAATAAACGTCACGCGATAGGCCATAACTACTGCGTACCCGATGTCAATTTCTCGCGCCGTCATGAAGGGAAAACCTTCGTCCGACAAATCAGCTCCGGATATTCTGCTCAATAGTTCACGCGACTTTGGGCCGTGAACGTTGATTTGGCAGCGCCCTGCGGTGATGTCTGTTATAACTACGTTTTCATTGTCCAGGATGTGCTGTCGCATGCGCATCTCGGTATGACCCGCCGAGTTTTCTCCCACGATGACCCAGTATTTCTGATCGGATAGCCGGGTAACCGTAAGGTCAGCCTCAAACCCACCTCGTTCATTTACCCAGGCCGTGTAGACGACACGACCGGGTTCAACATCAACGTCATTGCAAGAAAGGCGAGACAGGAGGGCGCAGGCATCCGGTCCTTCGACGCTGAAACACGCCATTGATGTCATGTCCATTACGATGACATCCTCGCGTGCTGCCCGGTGTTCTTCAGCGTGCCATTCAAACCAATTTTGGCGATACCAACTGTATTTCTCGACCTTGGCCTCTTCGGGCGTCGGAGCAAACCAATCAGGTTGTTCCCAACCATTTCCTTCTCCGAAAAAGGCTCCGGCCGCATTGAGACGGTCATAGAGTACTGAACGCTTAACGTTCCTGGCCGTTTTGTAGTTCTCATTGTGGTAGTGCTGACCAAAGAGCTTTCCCAGCAACTCAGGTGTTCTGTCGCGTCGAAAGGCCGGTGTCGCCATTTCACGGGAAAAGCGATTGACGTTGATGCCGGTAACATCGATGGGCGGCAAGCCGTCCACCATCCAATGGGCCAAAACCATTCCCGTACCCGCGCCGTTCAGGATGCCAAGTGAGTTCATTCCGCACGCAACCCAAAGATTACGCAGTTCAGGCGTCGGCCCAACAAGCGGCGCAAGATCAGGCGTAAAGCTCTCTGGTCCGCAGAACAGTTTCTTGACACCATAGTTCATGGTGTCAGGCACGCGCGAATAGGCTTTCTCCAGGTCGGGCCCAACACGTTCCCAATCTGGTTCAATCTCTCCGAATTGCCATTCATCCGGGATACCATCGAGCTTCCAAGCCGCAGCGCCGGGCTCAAAAAGCCCTAACATCATCCCGCCGACTTCTTCACGGTAATAAGTGTAGGTGGAAGGGTCTTCGAGAACGGGTAGATCGCGAGGTAGGCCCGGGATACTTTCCGTTATCAGGTAGTAGTGTTCAGCCGCCTGGAGGGGTAGATTTACACCGTGTTTGGCACCCAGCTGGCGAGACCACATGCCGCCACAGATCACAACGTTTTCCGCTGTTATGGTGTGACCACTTGCGGTGCGGACCCCTGTCGCGGTGCCGTTCCTGGCCAAAATCTCTTCAACCCGCACGCCTTCGTAGAAACGTGCGCCTCTGTTTTTGGCTCCCTTGGACAGAGACATTGTCACGTCCACTGGGTTAGCCCGCCCGTCCTCCGGAATTAGGAATGCTCCAACGACGTCTGAAAGGTCCCCAATAGGGAACATATCCTGCGCTTCTTTTACCGAGACTTCGTGATTGTTTATCCCAAAACGCCGCATGAAGGCGGCGACGCGGCGCATCTCATGCAGGCGTTCTTCATTGGTTGCAATTTGCAGATATCCAACATCGCGGAAACCTGTGGATATACCGGTTTCCTTCTCTAGGTTCGCATAAAGGTCTCGGCCGTGCGTGTAGATGGCGCACTCAGCTTCGGATTTGAGAAGGCCGGCTACGATCAGGCCGGCGGCATGCCAAGTGGTCCCTGATGTCAGTTGCCCCTGTTCCAGAACGACAACATCGGTATGGCCGAGCTTGGTCAAGTGATATGCCGTGTTCGCGCCGATTGATCCCCCACCAATGATCACGGTTTGGGCATGCGTCGGTAGGGTGTCAGCCATTGCGAGAAAATCCTTTTAGGCGTTCTTTTTTCCGAATACCAGTCAAATCACTTGCTGTCTACTGACTGAATGATCATTCAATTATAGCTGAATCTATGACCTGCGATTTCGCGATAAAGCTTGTCTGAGATGAGAGAAAAGGTTTCACTGCAGTGACTGACTGACAATCAGATGCGGGGGAATCCTATGTCAGACGAGATCCTATATGACCAACAGGCAATCAGCTTTCTGGAGGAGCTTTGGGGAGAGGGGTTTCTTTCACCGGGAGGCCCTGAAGAAGTTGCGCGTGTTGTTAAAGGGATTGATCTGAAAGATAAGCATATACTTGATATCGGATGCGGATCTGGGGCCATTGCAGTGTTGATGGCACAGGAGTTCGGCGCCGCTAGAGTTACGGGGATTGATGTAGAGGCCCCGGTTTGCGCGGCTGCGAAAGAGCGAGCTAAGCAGGTTGGCTTGGAGGAAAAGGTCGAAATCATAGAGGTCACTCCAGGCCCAATGCCATTCGAAGATGGTACTTTTGACGTAGTGTTTTCGAAGGACTCGATCATCCATATACCCGACAAAGTAGCGATGGCGTCGGAAGCTTATCGTGTGCTCAAACCTGGTGGCAATTTCGCTGCTTCTGACTGGCTGACCAATCATGATGGTGAGATGTCACCGGAAATGGCGCACTACGTAAAGATGGAAGCCTTGGAGTTTCAGATGGCGTCGCCCTCTAAGTACCGCGCTGCTATGGAGCTGGCTGGCTTTGAAGACGTAGAGTTAGTCAACCGCAACCCTTGGTATGCTCAGGTATCAGCTGCTGAGCTTGAGGAATTGACCGGGCCAAACCGAGCCGACTGGGAAGCTCGTCATGGTGCGGAGTTTATTGAACATCAGATCGAGATCTGGGACGCTATGCAGCCGGTGTTGAAAACCGGAGAGCATTGCCCGCATCACATCCGTGGTCGGAAACCTGCCTGATCTGACCGAAACTTTAAATGGGCGCGATGACCGTTATGCGTCGTAATCCTTGCTGACCTGCGCCATACCAGATTCCATGATGTCGAACATTTCGTCTATCTGCGACGGAGATATGATCAGAGGGGGCGAGAACACGGCCATGTTTCCAAATGGCCGCAAGAGGAGTCCCATCTCCTCGCACGCATCGTCCAGTTTCTGTCCAAACTTCACATGCGCTTCGTAACTCTCGACGTTCAGTCCAGGGCGACATTCTATGCACCCGAGGAGCCCGTCACCGCGCACATCCCCAACTATCGGAAACTTTTCCTTTATTTGATTTAGGCGGTCCTGGAAATGCGGTGTGACGCTTTGAACGTGTCCTATAATGTCCTCGCGCTCCATGATTTCAATATTTTTAATGGCAGCAGCGCAGCTCACAGGGTGCCCGGAGTATGTGTAGCCGTTGTAGAAAACATCGTCTCCCGGTGCGTCTGAAATGCGTTTCACTACTGCGTCCGAGATTATGCAGGCACCTAGCGGCAGATAGCCCGAGGTTAAACCTTTTGCGCAAGTGATAATGTCGGGGACGATGCCAAAGACCTCTTCTGAGGCGAACCAATGGCCCAGCCTGCCAAAGCCGGTTACGACTTCATCCGAAATGTACAGAATGTCGTTTGCCCGGCAAATTTCGAGCGTGCGCTTGTGATAGCCCGGAGGTGGAACGATCACGCCACCGGAACACAGGATCGGTTCCGCGATAAAGGCGGCAATACGGTCAGCGCCTACCTCAGCAATCAGGTTCTCAAGGTCAGCAATTTTGGCGTCGCACCAGGCATTAATACTCATGCCTTCTGGCCTGTGGTAGGGATTCACGTCTGGAAGGAAACGCACCAGATCCTGAGCTTTCTCAAAGCTCGTTTCGAAGCGTTCTTTTCCAGTGACAGTCGCAGCGAGAAAGGTAGATCCATGGTAGCCTTTCTCCCGCCCGATCACGATCCTCTTCTCCGGTCGGCCAAGCCGTTTGTTCATGAAAAGTGCGGTCCGCAGTGCGGTGTCAACGGCCGTAGATCCACCGGTCGTGAAGTGCACAGTGTTCAGATCGCCTGGCGTACGTTCCGCGATCATTCGCGCCAAAACGGCCGCGGGTTCGGTCGTAAACGACCACGGCGACGCGTAGGGCATCTTCATAACCTGTTGGGAAATGGTATCGGCCATCTCTTGACGCCCGTATCCGATCTGCGTGCACCACATTCCGCCAGGGCCATCAATATATCGCTTCCCGGCAGCATCCCAGAGATAGATACCATCCGCTGTATTTATCCGCATGTACTCGTCGGACCCAAAGCCGTCGGTTCCAGCCCAAGGATGTAGGTGATGGTCGCGATCCCAAGTGACAAGGTCGTCGTCGGTTGGTGTATTGCCTAGGGCGTTCACGTCTGCTTCTCCTTTAGGTGCGGGCCGGTGGCGTAGCTCGTGCGCGGGGCGGTGCGAAAAAGGCTTTGGTGACAGGAGTGAGGCGCGCCATCCTGGTGCGCCATTTGCCTTCTTGCAGAGTATAGATCTCGGCCTTTAGGCCAGATGACCGGCCAGCATCCGGCATACGGACATGTGCCAACGCGATGTTGCGTTTGGCGGTCGGCGACCAAATTCCGGATGTTATGTGCCCAACTTCTTTTTTGCGTCGATTGTAGATCAACGACCCGTCCGAGGGTTTGAATCCTTCGACATCGAAACGTAGGAGGAGGCTTCTTGGACTCTCTCGCTTTAACAGCAGGTCGCGCCGGCCATTGAAATGTCCTTTGTTGAAATCGACTAGCCGACCCAGACCAAGTTCGAAGGGTGTTTGGCCTCGGTGCAACCGTTCGGTCGAATGAACCGGCTGAAAATCCGCACCTGCGGTCAGAAACCCCGCTTCGATGCGGGCCAAATTTACAGCTTCGTATCCAATCGCGCGTAGTCCCTGATGTGCGCCACCTTTCCAAACTCTGTCCCACAGCGCTTCTGCCTTGTCCCAGTCGCACCAGAGCTCGTAACCTAAGTCACCGGTAAAACCCGTCCGCGAGATCATGAGACTGTGGTCAATTTGAGCGAGATCGAACGGCTTCAGCTTGCTGACATCTAAACCAGCGGCTTCCAAAACCGCATAAGAGGTCGGCCCCTGCAGCGAAAGTCCAGCAACACTATGAGTTTCGTCGACGACTGAAACGTCAAAACCCCATGCAGCGTCGAGTAACCATGTCAGCATTTGTTCCTGACAACAAAGGCGCCAATCGTTGTCGCCAAGATGGAAAAGAGTCCCGTCATCGATGACCATACCCTCTTCATCACACCAGACCGCGTACCCCACGCGACCAACGCTGATTTTTCGGACGTCCCGTGTCAGTAGGCGATTGAGCATCGCGGTCGCATCCGGCCCGGTCAATCGGTATTTTTGCATTGGTGATATGTCGAAAAGGGATGCCTGATTTCGCAGCGCGAAGTACTCGAACTCGACGCTGTCCAGCAGACCCGGGGCAGCATAGCCGGCCCAATCGTACCAATTTTGTGCGCGATTTTGCTCTTCGAGTTTTTTGTGAAACGGCCCGGGTATCAAACCAAGTTTTGGATCGGTAAAGATGCTCATGGCTGAGCCTCCAGCGCCGCCAAGGCCGCATTACGACCAGCGAGCCCCATGACATCGCCACCGGGATGCGTTGCTGCACCGCATTGGAACAGCCCTTTCGGCCCCATGGAGTATCTGGACATCCCGTTCGCGGGCCGAAGTGTCAGGAGCTGGTCCAAAGACATTTCTGCATGGTGCCAGTGCCCGCCGGGCGCGCCGGTTGCGCCTTCGATTTGATCCGGTGTTATGACCTGCTTGCCTGCAATTTGATCACCCAAGCCGGGCAGGGCGCGGCTAAGAGTTTCGACTGCAATTTCCGCAAGCTGTTCCTTTGCAGTCTCAGTCCACCCGCCTTCAAGGTCAGATGGCGCATATTGCACTATGGTTGATAGCCAGCTTGCTCCGTCGGCTGTCTGCATTTTGAAAGCTTCAATCACAGGTGCTTTGGACATTTGGCCATACTTAGCGGGATTGAACGCAGCTTCGACGTATTCCACAGAAGGAGCATAGATCAGACGTTCGTGTGCCAATTCGTCACTCAGACTGGGCAGGGCGGAGCTATCCTTGAGCCGTAGATTGACCTTAGCCGTTGTTCCACGCGCCCGTATATTTCGCACTCGCCGCATCGTTTCGATGTCAAAGGCAGACGGACCGGTCATTCGGCTTGTTAGTTTTGGGGCAAGGTTGCTGAGCACATTAGGTGCGGCAATGGTTCGCCCATCGGCAGTTTCCACTCCTGAGACGGCATCGTTGTCCAACAGAATGCGGGATACTTCAGTGTCCGGCATCAGCAGGCAACCTGCCTTTTGCGCAGCTTCCACCATCAAGTCGGTTAACGCGCACATCCCGCCTGCTGGTTGAGTGATGGTCCCTCCGTGACCCAAACGATAGATCAGATTGAACACAGTGCCCGGAGATCTTGGACCGGTGGCTGTCCCCCAGATTGCATCAGCAGCAAGCATTCCAGCCACCGGTCCTTCCGACAGGTCATCGAAGATAATGTCGTGGACATTAGACAAGACGACCTGTAAGAAACGCCGCATTTCATATTTGCCCAGCTTTTTCAGGCCTATGCCCAGTTTTGCCAGACGCAAAAACTCGTTGCGCGCACCCCGGGAAAGGATGGCCTTTTGCCCCCCGGGAGGTGGAGCCTCAGCGAGTTGGCGCAAAAGGTTTCCATACGTAATCAATTGGCGTGTCAGATCAGACCAGGCATCTGATTCCCGGTGTTTTGTCCCGTCGCTCCAATACACGCCGTCGTTCTTGAAGACGATGTGCCGCCCATCCTCAGACAGAGAGACCGTGGAGACGGGTTTGCCGGACAGGACAGGGTGTTGAATATCTATGCCGATGTCACCCAATGCCCGCGGGCTCAGGTTAAATAGCGAATGTGCAAGGGTCGGACCGCCGTCCACAGAATAAGACGCCATGCCGCCGAACCTGTCGGATTTCTCTATGATACAGACATTCTTGCCGCGTCGACCAAGGAGTGTTCCGGCAATCAGGCCGTTTACACCGCCGCCAATGACAATTGCATCAAATTGGCTCATGCGGCATACCCCTTCATTCGGCCATGCCGTGTTTCTTTCCTGAGAATAGCGCGGGCAGCGTTTGCACCTGGGGCCCCCATAACCCCACCGCCGGGATGGGCGGACGACCCGCACAAATAAAGTCCCTTGATAGGTAAATTGTACTGCGACCAACCCGGGACCGGTCGATTGAAGAAAAGCTGATCAAAAGTTAGTTCGCCTTGGAAAATGTTGCCCTCTGTCAGACCGACCTCGCGCTCAATTTCCAAGGGTGAACGAACTTCCATATGAACAACGCGCTCGCGTATTTCGGGACACGCCACAGACATCTGTTTGAGTACAGTTTCTGCCATCGCATTGCGCTGCTTTTCGTCCCAATTCTCGGCCGCTCTAACGCCGTCGACTTCTAGATCATAAGGCGCATATTGGACGAAAACCGTCATCATGTGGGCACCTGTCGGCGCCATAGTTGGATCAATCTGGCTAGGGATGAGCATGTCGATATAAGGCTTTTCCGACCAGCGCCCGACTTTCCAATCGTCATATGCCCTTTCAAGTTCAAAGAGGCTCTGCGACACATGCAAATCACCCCTGAGGAAGCTGGTGTGCTCGGGTGCTGCCGGGAAATTTGGAAAGCGATCAAGGGCTATGTTGAGCTTTGCCGAAGACCCCCGAATTTTGAAGTTCTGCACCGCCTTGGTGAAGTCATCCGGTAACTCGGCCGCGTCAATATGGTGCAGAACAGTGCGTTTGATATCCATATTGGAGGCAACGACAGGGGCGTAAAAAACCTTGCCGTCCTCGAGAGCTACGCCTTCAACGCGTCCATCTTTGCTGAGGATTTTCTCAACCCCTGAACCTGTGTGAATCGTACCCCCGTGCTCTTTGAATGAGGCAGCAATCGCATTCGAAATCGCGCCCATCCCACCGCGCGCGAAACCCCAGGCACCGATGCCACCATCAATATCACCCATGTAGTGATGAAGAAGTACGTAGGCCGTTCCGGGCGAGTACACTCCAAGGCCGGTTCCGATTATACCTGAGCCTGCCAAATGGGCCTTAATCAGGTCGTTTTCGAAGTGTTCATCCAGGAAGTCACCAATGGACATTGTCCAGAATTTCAGCGTTTCACCGAGCTCCCGACTACCCAACCCATGTGCTTTTTTTACGAGGTATGCCAGTTCACCGAGATCACGTGGGTGTAGAGAAGCGGGGTCCGGTGCGTCCCGAAGTAGAAACGGACGGATAAAACGGCATTGCCGCATAATGGCTTGCGAATAGCGGCGATAGGCGTCGGCATCTTTTTCAGAATGACGTGCCATCTCGCGCTTCAGTGCGTTGTGATCGGAATAGTAGGCGAAGTAATCCCCATCGCGCGTAAAGCTCGCGCCGCCTTCATACGGAATAACCTGAAGCCCGTATTTTGGTAGCTCAAGGTCCCGAGCAATCTCGCGCCGCAGAAGAGAGCATACGTATGAGCAGTTCGAGTATGTCCAACCCTCGTGTAGCGACCGGCTAACTGCCGCGCCACCGATCCAGTCGTTTTTTTCGACCACCAAAACACGCATGCCAGCGCGCGCCAAGTAGGCTGCGGCGGTTAATCCGTTGTGACCAGCGCCAGCCACAATCACGTCGTATCTGTTCTCAACCGTCAAATTTTTCCATCCCCTTCTCTCCCGTTTACAGATCGCGTGCGCACTCGTAAAGTTTATTTGAGCGCTCAAATAAATTTCAAGCTATTGACGCATCTTTTTTGCGCGCTGTAGATGGCTGCATTCGTAGGAGGAGCGGCAATTGGTCGAAGCTGAGCGGAAACGTCCTCGCAAAGAGCGGAAGGAGAACGCAGATCGTCGTCGCCGGCAGCTGCTGGACGCAGCTTGCCGCTCAATATTGACCCATGGATTGGCAAAAACGACGCTTGCAACAGTCGCGTCTGAGGCGGAGCTTTCTCAGGGTGTCGCAGCGTTTTACTTCAAGTCAAAGCTAGGTCTTCTAACCGAAACTTTGCGTGACCTGTACCAGCGTTACGAAGAGCACTGGACAGCTTCTTTAGAGCGAGCAGGGGACAAGCCCGCCGAAAAGATAAGGGCTTTGATAAAGGCTGACTTCCACCCGGATGCCTGTGGTCCGGATGTCTTACCCCTTTGGTATGCATTTTGGGGCGAGCTTCGATTTCAATTGCAGTATGATGAAGTTGCCGAGCATTTCGAGACACGTCGAAGAGAGACCTTGAGATTTATCTGGAATGAAATGCTCTCGGCTGACGACGTTGCTTCAGCAGACCAAATGGCTGAATGGATGGAGACATTGACGGATGGCTATTGGCAACGATTGCATCTCGCTCCGGAAGGCCTGAGCCGAAAGCAGGCGGAGCACGCTGCCTGGGGATGCCTTGTTCGTTTGGTTCCAGAATTAGTTGGAGATACGGCTTAGTCAATTTCGACTGAAAGGCCCCACAATATGACGCGAGTGCGGATATCGCAGCGGCCTCGGCCATCTTGGGGCGCCATCTTAAAAGAGGCGCGCTACCTTGCGCGGCTTGCTCTCCCGATAGTCATTTCTCTTGCCGCTGCTGCTTTGATTGGTGTCATTGATACCGTGATGGTGGCCCCGTTGGGAACACTTCCTCTGGCGGCGGTCTCAATTACGGCCTCGGTGCTGATCATTTTCTATTCAGCGCTCTACGGCTTTGTGTCCGCAATTGGTGTGCGCATGGCAGAAGCTTTTGGGAAAACAAGTGACCAAGGGCTGGCAGCAGCAACAAGCGCCGGAATTTTTGTTTCCTTAGTCGTGGGGGCAGTTGGCGCTGTTGCAATGATCTGCCTTAAGCCTGCTCTTTCTTGGATTGGGCAGCCGCCTGAAGTGGTCAGTCTAATAGGCGGGTACTGGATCGCGATGAGCCTTCTTTTGGTGCCCTTCACGGTTTTCTACACGCTTAAGGCTCTCTTTGACGCCATGAACCATCCGTGGATTGGCGTTGGTCTTGCGTTTCTTGCGGTCGGTTTCAACATCCCTTCAAACTATGTTTTGATCCACGGAGTTAGTGGCTGGCCAGGTCTGGGTCTTGTTGGCGCGGGGATTGCGAGTCTGTTGTCTCAGATGGTGCCGTTGCTTGTGGCACTTTTTATTTTGCGAGTGTGGAGAAGAAAGAGAGGCCTTCTGAGAGCCTCGAGTTTCGACAGGTCCGAGGTCAAAGCGCAGCTCAAAGAAGGGTTCATTATCTCCGTTGGCTATTTGGGGGAGGGGGCCGCTTACGCAGTTGCCGGCCTT
Organism: Ruegeria sp. BG3; assembly: GCF_056538485.1. Lineage (NCBI taxonomy): Bacteria > Pseudomonadati > Pseudomonadota > Alphaproteobacteria > Rhodobacterales > Roseobacteraceae > Ruegeria > Ruegeria sp. BG3. The sequence continues at coordinate 22,372 of NZ_JBQFTE010000001.1, forward strand.
ATGCTTGGTTGGTTCAGCGCCGCTGCGCTCGCCGCCCATCAAATCGTTTCGGCAGTCAGCGACGTCATTTACATGGTGCCATTAGGCGTTTCGATTGCGATTTCTATACGCGTAGCTCAAGCAATTGGTGCCGATGAAAGAGAAAGGTTGAAGCCGATCGTTTTAGCGTCGCTGTTGGTCGTCGTTGGTTGGATGACCGTGGTCGTCACTGGTATTTTGTTTGGCCGTGCCCCTTTGGCAAATAGCCTGTCAGATGACCCAGAGGTCGTTTCTCTCGCGATATCTATGTTCCTTGTGATTGCAGCAATGCAGATTGCAGATGGTGTGCAAGGGACAATGCTAGGCGCATTTCGGGGCATGATGGACAATCATATTCCTGTCGCCATTACCCTGATTGCCTATTGGGTCTTTGCTTTGCCGCTTGGATATGCGCTGGGCTTTTGGCTTGGGTTCGGTCCCAACGGAGTTTGGATCGGATACGGCTCAGGTCTCTCATTGGCCGCTATCGCGTTGACCTATCGCTTCTTCTCCCAAAACCGCTAGGCGGCGCTGTTTGCTGGCCTTCTAAAGGCCCAACTTGTCTAAGAGTTTCAGGCGCAGGATTTCTGCTTCGACCAGAGTCTCTTTCGCAAAGGAGAAAGGCAGTGGTCTGAGGGGGGTGACAGGAAATTCCAGCTCGTCTGATTTGGTTCCAGTCGCCCATTTAGCGAGGACGCGCCCCATTGTTGTAGCTATAGCAACGCCGCGCCCATTGTATCCCAAACCTGTCATAATCCCCGGTGCGAGCTCATGCAGATGAGGATAGTGATCTTTAGTCAAAGCAACGAAGCCGCCCCACTCGTATTCCCACTGAACTCCAGATAATTGGGGGAAAAGTTCAACAGAAATGCGTTTCAACCGCTCAATTTGTTTGAGAGTGGACTTGTCGTTGTATGTACCGCGTCCTCCCATCAGAAAGCGACCGTCGGCATCTTGCCTGAAATAGAGAAGTAGGCGTCGTGCGTCTGACAAAGCGTTACCTTCTGGCAGAATTGTCTGCCGGACGTTGTCGGACAGGGGTGCCGTAGCGACCTGAACCGAGCGAACGGGCAAAACGGATTTAGCCAAGCGCAGATGCAGATCTCCAGAATAGGCGTTCGTGCAGATCAGCACTTTTTCTGAGATGACCGCTCCTTTGGGAGTTTCAATCCGAAAGCGGCCGGCCTCTGACAAAATCTGTTTGGCGGGCGATCCGCCGAAGATTTGCACGCCATTGCGGCGACCTGCTTCGGCCAGCCCAAGTGCATAGTTTAGCGGGTGCAAAACACCGCCGCGGCGATCCAGAACGCCGCCAAGGTAAGCTTCGGTCCCGGTCAGTCGCTGCATTTCGCTTTGATCAAGCCGCATCATGCCGCCGCCGTGGTTGTCCCAATCCTCGGCTAGTTTGTGTAGTTCACTGAGTGTTTTGTGAGTATGCGCTGCACGCAGCCAGCCAGGACGTTCTGCGTCGCACTCAATCCCGTGCCGAATTATTAAGTCAAACACAAGATCGGCGGCATCACCGGCCATTCGGATCATTCTGGTTCCCCAGATGTCACCAAATTTGGTTTTGATGCCCGTCGGCCCGTCCTTTAGGCCTACATTGATTTGACCGCCATTACGTCCTGAAGCTCCCCAGCCCGGTTGATGCGCATCTATGACAACAGCTTTGACGCCTTTCTCGGCCAGGTGAAGTGCTGCCGAAAGCCCGGTAAACCCAGCGCCAATCACGGTCACGTCAGAGTGCTGTTCGCCAACCAATTGTGGACATTCTGACGAATAGCCTGCTGTTGCTGACCACAGGCTATTTGCAATGACTGGGTTTTCGTTTCGGATCATCTAGTGGCCTCGCGCTTGCCTTGTGGGGGGAACTACGTAGGTTTGGCTCGTGATACTTGCCGGATAGTATGTGACGAATGCCTAGACTTTTGAACCAATTCGAATTGAAACCAACCGTCGAGCTCGACGCGTTCGAGCAGGCGTGGAACGCGTTTGTCGAACACTTGATCAAGACGGACCTTGCCGCCGAAAGTACGCCTTTGTGCAGGCGCATCACCGCAAGTGGTTACGATACCGACGAGCTGCGCAACCATACGCTTATGGCTGTCATAGAGTTCAGGGATCAATCGCAGGCAGACGCGGCTTGGGCCGCCATTGAAGGCCGCGTTGAGCCTTTGGGGGCTTTGCATCGCAGGGTTATTTCTTTGGTGCACGATCCGGTTTTCACTTTTTGGTCGGAACTCTAGATCTACGATTGAGTACGTCCGGATGTTTTCAATTAATTTCTCCTTCTTCATTGAATGATTATTCAATCAATGGCATTTATCGCTTGGATGTCAATTGTCCGCACACTGAGTGAGAACGGCGGTTGGGGGCAGGCACGACAAAAGAAGTGCTTTAGTAGATGGGATGCATTCGGGTGAGACAATCGCCAATCGAAAAAACAAACCCTGAGGGACGGCGGCGTACCGAGTCCAAGGAGGTGAGGAGACAACAACTCATCGACGCGACAATCGACTCGATTGCCGAAAACGGGATTGGTGGAACGACCATGTCCACAGTGACCGAGATTGCAGGTTTGTCACTGGGCATCGTCAACTTCCACTTCAAAAGTAAGCAGAACTTGCTGGAAGAAACGTTGCTGTTTCTAGCAAAGGAACACCACGAACAGTGGTTGGAAGCCTTTGACACTGCAGGATTGTCAGCGCCTGAAAAATTGTTGGCGATCGTCGATGCGCACTTTCACCCTCAGATTTGCACGCCAAAAAAGCTAGCTGTTTGGTTTGCGTTTTTTGGAGAGGCAGGACGGCGCGAAGTCTATCGCAGTCTGATCAATGACATCGATCAGGAGCGGTACGACGTAGCACTGAGACTGTGTTCAGAGATTGCTGAAGACGGTGGATACAAGGACATGCCGCCAAGGCAAGTCGCCAATATTCTGGAATCTCTCTACGACGGAATCTGGTTGGAGCTTTTGACCTATCCCGAGAACTTTCAACGTTCGGTTGCCCGCGATCACATCGCCGCCTTCCTTTCCAAGGTCTACCCGGATCACTTTCGAATGCCTGAGTTCAACAACGGTGGTTGAAAAAAAGCGGCTTTCAAACCGGACATTACAGACAAGATCAGCCAGCGCACAGCGCAGCCAACCAAGGATAAAAAATGGGCAGGGACTCTCGCTACGACATCCTTTTCGAACCAGTCCAAATCGGGCCAGTTACTGCGCCAAACCGTTTCTATCAGGTGCCGCACTGTACAGGTATGGGATGGCAATATCCGCGTACGCTTGCTGCAATGCGAAAAGTGAAGGCGCAAGGGGGATGGGGCGTCATATGCACGGAATACAACTCCATCCACCCGTCTTCCGACGACCTACCGCATCCTTATGCTTCGCTTTGGGATGACAGTGATGTTCGGGCGCACACACTTATGACCGATGCCGTACACGAATACGGTAGCCTGGCAGGTGCTGAGCTTTGGTACGGAGGCGCCAACTCGAACAACTTGTTTTCCCGGTTGCCGAGCATGGACGTCGACAGCCGTCCCAATACGAAAGGGCACCCTTTTCAGACCCGCGCCATGGACAAGCAGGACATCCGGGATCTACGCCGCTGGCATCGAAAGGCCGCTTTGCGGGCGCGAGAAGCCGGGTTTGACGTTGTCTATGTTTATGCGACGCACGGATACCTGATCTCGAATTTTTTGCATCCGCGCGTGAACACGCGCGGTGACGAATATGGTGGCAACTTAGAAAATAGGGTGCGTCTCACCCGAGAATTGATTCAGGAAACCAAGGACGCCGTTGGCGACCGGTGCGCCGTGGCCGTTCGGTTCTCGGCTGACGAAGAGATCGGCGAGGATGGCCAGCCAATCTATGGTGAACGACGAGAGATGTTTGAGATGCTCTCTGACCTGCCGGATTTGTGGGATATCAACATCGCAGATTATTCGGTTGAGATGGGTGTCTCCCGTTTTACCAAAGAAGCAGCACTTGAACCCTACATGCATTGGGTCAAGTCGGTAACGGATAAGCCTGTCGTGACCGTTGGTCGCTTCACGTCACCGGATACCATGGTCTCGCAAGTCAGGCGGGGGATTACGGATTTCATTGGGGCTGCACGCCCGTCGATTGCTGATCCTTACCTTCCAAAGAAGATTGAGGAAGGACGCTTGTCCGCGATCCGCGAATGTATCGGATGCAATATTTGTTACGCCAGCGACTCGATCGGGGTGCCTATTCGATGCACTCAGAACCCAACAATGGGAGAGGAGTGGCGCAAAGGCTGGCACCCCGAAGTCATTCGTAAGAAATCTTCAGATGCGCGTGTTCTGATCGTCGGGGCCGGGGCTGCCGGGCTAGAAGCAGCAAGGGCACTTGGTGTGCGAGGGTACGATGTCCAATTGGCAGAAGCTTCTCGTGAGTTGGGTGGCAGGGTCTCGCGCGAAGCGGCTCTGCCTGGAATGAGCGAGTACATTCGCGTCAAAGATTATCGCGAGCAGCAATTGATGGAGATGCCCAACGTTGAAATCTACCGTGAAAGCCCGCTGACAGTTGACGATATCTTGGCCGTCGATGCTGACCACGTTGCGATCGCAACCGGCGCGACTTGGCGAAAGGAGTATTTTAACGAAGAACGTTTCGCCCCGGTCGCAAATGGGTCTGCCTTAGGTCGGGTCTTTACTCCCGATGACATCATGGATGGGAAAATTCCCGATGGACCAACCCTCGTTTTTGATGGTGATGGCTACTACATGGCTAGTGTTATTGCTGAAAAAATCAGAGCGCATGGACATGCCGTCACGCTGGTCACACCGTCTGACAGTGTTTCCGACTGGGCAGGAAATACGTCCGAACGTTGGCGCATCCGAACGCATTTGCTTCGCTTAGGGGTCAAGATCCTGCCGTCAAAGTCGCTTCAACAATTTGATGGCGAAATCGCAGAGTTGGAGTGCGTCTATTGCGGTCCAAATGTGAAAGTTCCGGTTGGCAACATAGTGATGGTTACTGCTCGGAAGCCAAATGATGGTCTCTACAGGGGATTGCTGGGGCGGGCGAGTTCCGAGGATTTGTCGTTCAGCCTGCGTCGCATAGGAGATTGCGACGCGCCGGCGATTATTGCAGCAGCGGTTTATTCAGGTCATCGATACGCCCAGGAATTGGACGAAGCAGTGGATGAGGACATTCCACTTAGACATGATCGTCTGGATGTTGAGCAGCAGCCGATTTGACTTCGCTGGGCGATCTCGGTTGTACGCACTCAAGGGAAAGCAGGAGAAATCACCCATGCCGGAAGGCTTAATTATCCGTCCGCTTGAATTGAAAGACAACGAAGATTGGCGCCGCTTATGGACGGCATATTTGGATTTCTACGAGACCTCTGTTTCAGAAGAAGTCTACGAGGTTTCGTTCAAGAGATTGTTGTCAACGGATGCAGGTGAATACAATTGCCTCATCGCTGAGTTAGAAGGGAAACCGGTTGGACTAGCGCACTACCTTTACCATAGGTTCATGTGGTCGGTGGAGGATACGTGTTATCTTATGGATCTTTTCGCTGATCCGCAGGTTAGGGGAAAAGGTGTTGGACGAGCCCTGATCGAATCTGTTTTTCAGATCGCTAAGCAGCACGGTGTTCCAACCACCTACTGGACAACTCAAGAATTTAACTATCCCGGTCGAGTTCTGTACGACAAAGTCGCTAAAAGAACGCCATTTATAGTTTATGAAAAAGATGAATAACTGGTAGTGTCTCGCCAGAAAAAACCTTCTTGAGGCGGGCAGGGGCATCTGTAGCCTTTTTCCCTGCATATTCGATTCCAGAAAAATAGTTCACAACCAGTTTCTGGGCCGCTCGTTTGGCGGTGATGCTATTTGTTCGGTTCCCATTGTCGCTCCGAAATGTGAAACGCTTTTTTGCACGAAGAAAGATCGAAGTGAGCGAGGAGTTCGTCAGATATTGGCAGAATCGGTTTGGCCCCATGTTCGCGTTAAAGGTTCGAAGAAAGATTGTTCGGCAATTACGAAGGTCTTTTCAGTAGTATTTGGCTTAACGCGGGGGGGCGGTTGTCCTGCTTGCAACGCTACACTGTCGGCTATTACGGCTGTTGAAGCTTTACCTCGCGCGTGCTGTATTAAAACACGGCCGAAGTGTATCGGTGGATGCGTTGTTTTTTTGAATTCTAATAGCCGCAAGCCTCTGAAAACCGGACGAACCGCCCCTAATTTGGAAGGGTTGGACTTCCACCTGCCTGTCGGGCTAGACCAACCGATCCACTGAGATTTCTGGAGAGCACATGTCTGCTTTTAACCAAACTGCAACCTCCTCTACAAAAGCTTCGGATTTGCTGGTCGCAGCGCTCGAATCTGAAGGTGTTGAGTATGTTTTCGCTGTCCCAGGCGAGGAAAACCTTGATGTGTTGGAGTCTCTGAGAACCTCCAAGATTGAACTTGTTCTGACCCGTCACGAACAAGGAGCCGCATTCATGGCGGCGACCTATGGGCGTTTGACGGGCAAAGCTGGGGTATGCATGGCGACACTGGGGCCCGGAGCCACGAACTTTGCGACACCTGCCGCTTACGCGCATCTGGGGGGGATGCCGTTGGTCATGATCACGGGCCAAAAACCGATCAAGAAATCGAAACAGGGCCAGTTTCAGATCGTCGATGTGGTGGGTCTGTTCGACCCGATTTGCAAAATGTCCAAGCAGATTGTGCACGGGAACACTATCCCCTCGTTAATCCGCGAAGCGTTTCGCGTGGCGCAAGAAGAGCGTCCCGGTGCCGTTTTGTTGGAACTTCCCGAGGATATAGCGGCCGAAGACACGACCGAACCCGTTCTGCAACCTCACCCACGTTACTACGCCGTCGCTGGTGACACGGTTCTGAATGAGGCCGCCGAGATGATCCGCTCGGCCAAAATGCCTTTGCTACTGTTGGGAGCAGGTGCCAATCGAAAACACGCCCGCAGTGCGCTCAGTGAATTTGTGAACGACACGCAGATTCCTTTCTTTGACACACAGATGGGCAAAGGCGTGGTAGATGAGCGGTCCGATCTTTTTTTAGGAACTGCAGCTTTGTCTGATGGGGACTACCTGCACTGCGCCATCGAAAGGGCCGACCTGATCATAAATGTGGGCCATGACGTGGTGGAGAAACCTCCTTTCTTTATGAAAGAAGGTGGAACCAACGTGATCCATGTGAACTACAAAGCTGCGCAGGTCGACCAAGTTTATTTTCCGCAGGTCGAGGTTGTCGGCGATCTGGCGCAATCCATCGCACGGTTGGGGCAAAAGCTTGATGGCCCTTTGGAGTTTGACCGCAGCTATTTCGAGCGGGTGAAACAGGAAACGGATGTACATATCTCCGCAGGAGCCGGTGATCCGCGCTTTCCGGTGATCCCACAGCGATTTGTGGCTGACACACGTACGGTTATGCGCGACTGCGATATCATTGCGTTGGACAATGGCATTTATAAAATCTGGTACGCCCGCAATTATCAGGCCTATCAACCCAATACCGTTTTGCTGGATAACGCGTTGGCTACGATGGGAGCCGGCTTACCCTCAGCCATGATGGCAGCCAAGCTCTATCCCGACCGCCGGGTCATGGCGATATGTGGAGACGGTGGCTTTATGATGAATAGTCAGGAAGTTGAAACGGCCGTACGCCTGGGCCTAAATTTGGTTGTGACCATTCTAAATGACAGCTCGTACGGGATGATCCGTTGGAAGCAGTCTCATGCCGGGTTTGAAGATTGGGGATTGGAGTTCAACAACCCTGATTTTGTGCAATATGCCAGAAGCTACGGCGCGATCGGCCACCGGGTGGAGCGAACTGACGACTTGGTACCCACGTTTGAGCAAGCGTTCGCAGCAGGTGGCGTACACCTGATCGATCTTCCTGTTGATTACAGTGAAAACCAACGCGTTCTGATTGACGAATTGGCAGAAAAGGTTTGTTTGATCTGATCCGTGCTTCAAAGGTTTGTCGGAGCGACTTGGCTTGTGGCGTACAGGTCGGTGTTGGGCGTGAAAGCACGATCAGGTAAATGTGTCGGGGCTTAGTACAACCGCTTCTTTCTTTACACCATCAATGGGTGAAGCTCAGCTATAGGTCTCCGGAGCTTTTCTCAGGCTAGGCCATTGTTTTGGGCAATGACCGTAAATCACATACGCGTCTTTCTCTGCGGCCAGTTTCATTAATCGCTCTGCGCTGGTATGTGCCGTGGCTTCGTCCCAAGCACCCACGAATTTCTCGTCAAATTCTTCCAGTCGCGAAATTGCGTCGCTGGTTAACATCAGCACTTGCGATGGAAGTTCGACCAATAGTGCGATCTGCCCGGGCGAATGACCCGGCGCTTCCAAAACGGTCAACCCTGGGCCGACGCGCACATCGCCCTCAACCCGAAGATAATCGCACTCAGGCCAGTCCAATGGTTGCGCGCTACCCCAATACAGCGGCTTGGCGAGTTTGCGTTCGTTGGCAGAAATCAGGATTGGTGCCTCTGGAAACGTGTGTAGCCCGCCCACGTGGTCGATATGAGTATGTGTGCAAATATGAAGTGCGACATTCTCTGAAGTTAATCCCAGCTTTGCCAGCTGTGCTGCGGGTAAGTTGTCGAGTGTGCATTCAAGCACTTCGCCAAATTCGTCCAATTGGTCTTCCATAGAGGCAGTTTCAGCATCTATTGTGTATTTTTCCGGAAGACCAGTGTCGATGAGGATCGTTTCATTTTTATCTGTTTGGATAGCAAAGCCCGCGATGCCGATAATGCGACCGTTGGAATGCACCTGGAACAAACCATAGTCCAACACTGCAAGGCTCATTGGTCGACCTTTGATGAAACCCTCAGCTTGCACTCGGTCTCTCCTCTGTTTTCAGTTTACGATTATCGCATGCTAAGAAAGTCAATGCGAATGCGTATATACGATACCCAAATAGTGCTACTGGACATCCCTTAGTATTCAATCTCGCCGACGCGCAGTCTATACCACAGAGGTCTTGTCAGAAGAGCTTGGGTCGAGGCAGGCAGGGAGCCATTTTTGCCTTCGAGCATGACCAAGCAATCGCCATTCATGTAATTCAATACCAGTCCACAGGTCATTCATTTGGAAGTGATGCTTTGCGTCAGGTTCCCGTTATCGTTTCGCAATGTGGAAGACCTTCTGCATGAGCGTGGTATCGCAGTTAGCCACGTGACCGAGCGGTATTGGTGGAACCGTTTCGGCCGTTTATCCGCATCGGAAATCCGGACAAAACGAGTCCAACAGCCGAATACAAACTCAAATTTGAAATGATATTTGGATGAAATCTTCGTAAAGGTAAACGGCAAGCTGCATTTTCCGTTACGCGTAGTAGATCATGAAGGCGTGGTGCTGGAAGCCATGGACACCATACGTCACAAAAAGCTAGCGGTATTGAAATTCCTCAGGAAATTGATGAAGCGGCGCGGCACAGCGAAAAAGTTGGTCACGGATCACTTCGCATCATACCGGGTGGCCCTCAGAGAACTCTGTATGACGGAAAAGCAAAAGACCGGCAGGTGATTCAATAACCGGGTTTGGAACCAACACCTCCCGCTTCGACAAAGAGAACGCGCAATGCAGTGTTTTGGGCGGATGCGAAGTTTGTGGAAGTAGGCTGCCTTCCATTCCTCTGTATACAACCACTTCCACCAAGAAATATCTCTCAACAGCCGAGACAACTTCAAGCTGACACGCACCGTTGCTCTCGCCGAATACGCGAACTTGGTGCAACATAAAAGGCAGCTCAACTGGCCTACTTGAAACTGGTTCAAATTTGTCTGAAAGCACCCCAGATTTTGACGAACGGGAACCTGCAGACGTTTTCAAACCCTTCATTTAGTTATCTTGGAACCGGCAAGGTGCTTGGTTTGACGTTCCAGGGGTGGCTCGTGCTGACCATTGCCTGCGTGCTGTAGTGGGTGACTACTTGAATCACTTCGGGCCTCTATCTGTTGGCGACTAGCGGCGATGAACGCGCGGCCTATCTGTTGGGTGGTCCCGTCGGACTGGTCAAGATCGGGGCCTATGTTTTTTGCGCATTGCTTGCGGACATGGCCGGTCTGATCGTAGTTACAATCAATTCTGCCTCGGACGCCGCTCGCATCGGCAATCTGGTGGAGCTTGATGCCATCGCCGCCGCGGTTGTTTGCGGGGCTCTCTAGTAAGGCGGGCGGGAGCCGATCATTGGTGCCATACTAGGAGCTGTTATCATCTAATTGGTCGAATTTACGCTGTTGATCAACGGGTTAGAGGGCCAAGTTGCAACAACTAACAAAGCCGTCATCATTCTCCTTGCCGTTTGGGCACAACAGTTCCGGAGGGCTTGATTAATGTTGGATGAAACGGCTTTTGACCTGCGAATGTACCTTCGGCGCAATTCGGCTTCGGTGACGGTGTGGATCGCACTGCTGGCTTTGATCCTGTTCGGGCTGATGAGCTATGAAATTCTTGGCAGCGCCTACAATTTCTCGTCTTTCTTGAACTACAACGCGATGTTCATCGCGATCGCACTGGGCATGTGTTTCGTGATCATGATCGGCGGGATTGATCTGTCGGTCGGATCTGTGGCGGCCTTTACATCGGTTGTTGCGGCCTATCTCAGCCCATACGGGATTCAGGTTGCGTTGCCAGGGGCCGTTCTTGCCGGGGTTGGTTTCGGGGCGACCAACGCCTTTTGCACAATCATCCTTCGGATCCCGCCTTTCATCGCCACATTGGCAACCATGTTGGCCGCCAAAGGCGGCGCATTGGCGATTTCGGGCGCCCAGACAATTTCGGTCGATTGGGGGCCGAACTTCACCTAGCTTGGCATGGGGCAGGCGTTCGGCCTGTTTCCATGGGCTATCGTCATCGTCGCCGGACTGACGCTGACACTTTGGCTAGTGTTGGAAAGAACAACTATCGGGCGGACCGTCTTGGCGATCGGTGGCAGCGAGGATGCCTCAAACCTCATGGGTCTGAAGGTCAATCGCGCCAAGGCTTTCGTCTACCTGCTGTCGGGTGGCTGTGCGGGGCTGGCCGGAGTCTTTCTGGCCTCGGGTTTTGGAGCTGGGCAACCCCTTGAAGGCATCGGATGGGAATTGTCAGCCATCGCCTCCGTGGTTGTAGGCGGCACTTTGTTGACGGGTGGGATGGGATCGATCCCTGCGACCGTCGCCGGTGCGCTGTTGCTGGGGCTGGTCTTCAACGTTCTAAACTTTGAAAACGGTCAGGGCACCATCAGTTTCAGTGCCTATTGGCAAATGGTCATACGTGGAGGCTTTCTATTTGCGGTCATCCTTTTACAGTCTCGGGTTATTGCCAGGCAGCAGAAGGTCTTAGGTTAATGAATCGCATAGAAAGTGTTTCGGCGCGGCTGTTCAACGTTCCGCTCGCAGAGGTCCTGGTCGATGCCAAACATGGGGATCACACGTTTTTTCAATTGATTACAGTCACCATTCAAGCCTCGGATGGGGTCGAGGGGGTCGGGTATACCTATACCGGGGGCAAGGGTGGTCATGCCATCTTGGCAATGATCCAGCATGACCTTGCACCGTTCCTTGTTGGACAAGACGCCGAACAGATCGAAAGCCTTTACGATGCCATGCAGTGGCACGTGCACTACGTCGCACGGGGCGGCATCGCCTCGTTTGCCATCTCGGCCGTGGATATTGCACTGTGGGATATTCGCGGCAGAACGCAGAATGCGCCATTGTGGCAGATGGCCGGCGGAGCGTCGAAAAGGTGCAAGGCCTACGCCGGCGGGATCGACCTGAATTTCTCGTTGGAGAAACTACTGCGTCAGACCGAAGGGTACCTTGCGCGTGGGTTCAACGCAGTCAAGATCAAAGTCGGTCAACCAGACCTGGCCGACGATCTTGCACGTGCCCGGGCGGTGCGCGAGATGCTGGGCCCGGGCCGGTTCTTCATGGTTGACGCGAATTACTCTATGAGCGTCGAAGAGGCCATCGTGGCTGCCAGAGGGTTTACCGACTGCGATATTCTGTGGTTCGAGGAACCGACCATTCCAGACGACTACAAAGGTTATGGTCGGATTGTCGAAGCGACGGGCGTTCCCCTTGCCATGGGTGAAAACCTGCACACCATACACGAATTTGAATACGCCTTTGACGACGCGAAACTGAGTTTTATCCAGCCCGATGCCTCAAACTGCGGTGGAATCACCGGCTGGCTGCGCGTGGCCGCGCTAAGCGCACAGCACGGCATTCCGGTTTGCAGTCATGGGATGCAGGAGCTACACGTCAGCCTTGTTTCTGCGCAGCCCAACGCAGGCTGGCTAGAAGTACACTCATTCCCGATAGACCAGTACACGACCCGTCCGCTGGTTGTGGAAGATTGTCTGGCTGTGGCCCCGGATACCCCGGGAACAGGAGTGGAATTCAACTGGGACAAATTGAATGCGGAACACAAGGAGATGCATACATGACGACCCAGACGATCTCTGCGGCATACTACAGGGGCAACAAGAGCTTTGCTGTAGAGCAAGCCCAAGCGACAGATCCGGGCCCTGGCGAGGCTGCCATTCGCGTTGCCTATTGTGGGATTTGCGGGACGGATATGCACGTCTACCACGGCAACATGGATGCCCGTGTCGGCCTGAACCGGGTAATTGGGCATGAGATGTCAGGTGTCATAGAAGCGGTGGGCGAGGGCGTCGATACAGTAAAACCCGGCCAAAAGGTCGTTGTCCGACCGCTGGATCACTGCGGAGAATGCCCGGCCTGCAAACGGGGGCATCAGCATATCTGTCAGAACCTCAAGTTTCTCGGCCTCGATACCGATGGTGCCATGCAAGAGATCTGGACCGTTCCGGCCCACACCTTGCACGTTCTGCCGGATGACTTGCGCATGGATCACGCGGCGCTGATCGAACCGGTCGCCGTTGCCTGCCACGATGTGCGGCTGTGTGGCCTGCAAACAGGAGAGGACGTTGTCGTCATTGGCGGAGGCCCGATCGGCATTCTGGTTGCCATGGTTGCGCGGGACGCGGGCGGAAACGTTGTGATTTCCGAAGTGAACCAAAACCGTCTGGCGATTGCCGAAAAGCTTGGTTTCGACACGATCAACCCAACCGAAACCGATCTGGTGTCCACAATCAACGCGCGCACGGGCGACAAAGGTGCGGATGTGGTTTTCGAAGTGTCGGGAACGCAGCCCGGTGTTGATGCGATGACCGCCGTTGCCGCGACGCGGGCTCGGATCGTGATGGTCGCGATCCATGCTCAAAAGCCCCAGATCGACCTGTTCCAGTTCTTCTGGCGAGAGCTGCAACTGATCGGTGCACGGGTCTATGAGCCAGAGGATTACGAGAAAGCCATTGCAGTTGTCGCCTCGGGCGGAGTGGACGCGGATGTCGTGATTACTGACGTCAGCCCTCTGGCAGACATTCAGGCCGCGTTTGAAGCACTGGATCGCAGTCCAACCGCAATGAAAAGCCTGATCGAAGTAGGACCGCGTTCATGAGTGTTTTGCAAAGTTTCGACCTGACCGGAAAGACGGCCCTTGTGACTGGGTGCAAACGCGGTATCGGGCGAGGCATGGCCGAGGCATTGGCATCGGCCGGAGCCGATATCATCGGAGTGTCCGCCTCGCTCGAGCTGTCCGGGTCTGATGTCGAAAAAGCCGTGACTGCGATGGGGCGCAATTTCCGGGCTTACCAATGCGACTTCTCGGAACGCACCGCGCTGCATGGGTTCATTGATCAGTTGAGGGCCGACGGACAAACCCCTGATATCCTTGTCAACAATGCCGGCACGATCAAGCGCAAACCCGCCGCCGAACACCCGGACGACTGGTGGGACGAAGTGATTGAGGTCAACCTGTCCTCGCAATTCGTTCTGTCTCGCGAGATCGGCAAGGACATGCTGGCGCGCGGATCGGGTAAGATCATTTTCACAGCTCCGCTGCTGACATCTCAGGGCGGCATTACCGTGCCGGGCTATGCAGCCTCGAAAGGTGGGATTGGACAGCTGACCAAGGCTTTGGCCAACGAATGGGCCGGGCAAGGCGTGAACGTGAATGCGATCGCGCCTGGCTACATCGCGACCGACAACACGCAAGCTCTGCGGGATGATCCGGTCCGGTCAAAGTCGATCCTCGAACGAACACCCCAGGGCCGTTGGGGTACGCCTGGTGACTTTGCCGGACCGGTGGTCTTTCTGGCCTCTGCCGCGTCTGACTTCGTCAACGGTGAAATCCTTGTCGTCGACGGGGGCTGGATGGGGCGTTAGCACCGCCAACGCTCTATTTGACCCGAAACCTCAAGTCCCGATGTAGTGAGCCTTCAATCGGCGATTTTTTGGCGCCTCTCGATGTTCGAACAGGTACAGGCTTTGTACGCGGCCCAGCGGAAGCTGCCCCTGTTCGACCGGAATGGATATTTGAGTTTGCGTCAACAGCGCCCGCAGATGCGACGGAGCGTTGTCGTCCTCGGTCGGGCGGTGGTGATACTTGCCTGGTGACTTGGGTACCAGTTTCTCAAAGAACGTCTCGATGTCCTTGAGCACCTCGGGATCGGCATTGGCTTGCACCAAAAGCGCAGCACCCGTGTGGACGCACCAAAGGGTCAGCAGGCCCGAGACAAACTCATGTTCGGACACCGCACGCTGAACCTTCCCACTGATGTCGGTAAGGGATTTGCCAGGAGTTTCAATGGACAGCTCAAAAAACTCTTGCTTCATCCAGCTGGCCCTTTCCTTGATTTAACGCGAACGCGCCCAGCTTTCTACACTCCGCTTGGCGTTCAGTAGCGGGGTTCAAGCATATGATTTTGAACGCATATTGACTGTACGTTTATGCAAATAGGCTTTTGAACCTGTCCACACACAGACGAAAACCATCTTCGAAGTTTCCGTTGCCGGGGTGATAAACGCTCTCGAAGGAAATCACGCCATCATAGCCGTCGGATCGGAGCGCGTCCGCGATGGGTTGGAACAGAGGCGCAAGCTGACCTTCCCCCATTCGACGCACTTCCAGCGTTGCCCGCGGTGTGTCGACCTTTACGTCCTTGATGTGAATGTGACCCAAGTAGCCGCCACGCAGTTCTTCATAACCGTCCGGGAATGCCAGTTCATGGCACCAGCAGTTGTTTCCGGGGTCCCACAGCACTTTCAAACTGTCTTTTGCGTCCAACTCGTCAATCAGCCTGCGGGCTGTAAAGTTGGAATTGACCAGCGTGCCGTTTCCGGTTTCCACAACGAGAGTCACACCCTCAACTCTTGCCAGTTCAACTGCCGGCGCGATCAGAGGCGGCATCGTGTCCCATACCCCATGCGCCACGTTCCACTTCTCGGCGCCGTTTTTTCCCCAGAGTATCTGCTCCTTTCGTTGGGTCATGATCCGAACAAGAGGAGACCCAACAACATGAGCCATGTCGATCACGCGTTTCAAAGCGTCCATGTGCCGAGTGTGCAGGTCGTCGCCGGGTCTGTTGGCAGCTGTCATCCCTGCAAAGATATGGCGCGACAGACACGACACAGGTTTGCCCCGGTCGCGCAAGAGCGCGTTGATCTCGGCAATTTCCTGCGGGGAATGGTCTCCGACCTCTGTATCGCCAACGAATTGAAGCTCTGCATAGTCCAGACCGAATTCGTCCATTACGTCCACGGCATGCCGCAGATCGCGGGAAATGCCATCGCAAATTACACCTAGTTTCATGTTCGGCCCCCTTCAGCGATGCAATTCAGCGCCAACAATCTCTTCGATTACGCGAGTACAAACCCAGTTGTCGCCATTCGGGTATTTGGTTTTTCCCGCATGAAAGATCTGCATTGCGGATGACGCTGTGTGCATGGGAACGCCCAACGCACCGGCCAGCGCCAGCGAGATCGTCAGGTCCTTGTGCATGGTAGCGATATGGCTGCCGGTGGCTTCGAACTTGCGATCAATGATGTTTTCAAGGGCGGTATTCACGACGCCGCACCCTGCGCTGGAGGACGAGAACACATCAAGCAATGCCTGACCGCTGACACCGGCTTTGGCCGCTAAGGCTGCAGCCTCGAACGTGGCGGAAAAGATCGATCCGATAAGGGATTGCAGGCAGGCTTTCACGGTTTGCCCGTCGCCGGCGTTTTCTCCGACCCGATGAATGGTAGCTGACACTGCCTGCATTACTTCGGCATTTCGATCCAGCACATCCGCAGCACCGGCAGCCATCATCGTCAATGTGCCGTTCTGCGCGCCGGGAAACCCACCCGAAACCGGGGTGTCAATCAGGTGGATGCCCGAACCTTCCATGTCTTGCCCGATAGCGCTTGCTTCGGCCGGGGTAATGGTCGCCGACAGGATGACCGTTCCGCCTTTGGCCATGTTCACAATCAGGCCATCTTCACCCAATATGACATCGCGGGCCTGATCTCCGTTCATCACCATGACAAACACACTGGCCGCGTGACGGCCGACCTGTCCCACGCTGTCCTTGGCCATGCCGCCCATGTCGGTAAATGCCGTCATGCGTGTCTCGCTCAGGTCGAAACCGGATGTTTCAAATCCATTCTTAATCAGGTTTTTGGCAAGGCCGCTGCCCATGTCGCCAAGACCGATTATGCCTGCTGTTTTCATTTGGAGTCCTCCCGTTTTTCCGCCATTTCCGTATGGCAGACGTTTCGAAAAATGATGCCCAATCGCATCGGTTTTCGCGGGAGTTTCACGCGTCTTGAACAGACGTCGGGCGAGTCCGGAAGACACCCCGCTGCCCGTTTACGTACCGTAAGTAAACGAAGAATGCGGCGCTCAGGCAAGCAAAGAAGTGTTGCGGGTGACAAGAAACCGCCTGATCCGACGCGTTACGAGAACGCCGCCATGATGCCGCGCAGTTCCGCAAGCCCGCGCATACGCCCGATCAACGGATAGCCGGGTGTGCTGTGTCCGCCCAGATCGCTCAGCAGTTCTTGTCCGTGGTCGGGCCGCATCGGAATTTGCCAATCGTCCCGCCCTTGGGATTTGCGGCGGCGCTGTTCGTTCATCAACTCGCGAATGGTGCCGACCATGTCGGTGTCGCCCTCCAGATGCGGAGCCTCAAAAAAGTCCGGCTTCTGACTGTCTGATCCGGCGATGCGTTGGGTATTCCGCAGATGGACAAAGTGAATCCGGTCGCCATGCCTGCGCACGAAGTTCGGCCCATCAAATTCAGGGGACACTCCCAGCGATCCAGTGCAAAATGTTGCGCCGTTCGCCTGCAAATTAACCGCGTCCAGAACGGCGCCGTAGTCATCGGTGCTGGACATGATCCGCGGCAGACCGAGCAACGAGAACGGCGGATCATCCGGATGACAGCACAAGCGCAACTCCAGTTCTTGGGCGATCGGGGCGACTTCAGACAGGAAGTCGATCAGGTTTGCGCGAAGCCGGTCACGGTCTATATGAGCATAGGTCTGCAACAATGAGCGCACGTCCTGCACGCTCCACTGATCGTTGGCGCCAGGCAGCCCCGCAGTGACGTTATGCTGCAACTGGGCCTTGGATTCATCCGACATGTGCAAGAAGCGATCCTTGGCCGTTTGCTGGACGACGCTGGAATAGTCTTCGGACGCGCCCGGACGTTCGAGAATATATATGTCGAAAGCAGCGAAATCGGTCAGGTCGAACAGCATGGCCGTTCCGCCATGCGGCTGCGGGGCGCGAAGGGCGGTGCGCGTCCAATCTAGGATTGGCATGAAGTTGTAGCAAACGACTTTGACGCCACGGGCGGACAGGGCCCTGAGGCTGGACTTGAAAGACTCAAGATGCTCGGCCATGTCTGTGGACTGCGTCTTGATCGCCTCGGATACAGGCAGGCTTTCGACAACGTCCCAACTGTACCCGGCAGCAGCCAGAACCGCCTGCCGATCGGCGATGCTCGGTTCGTTCCAGGGCTGTCCAGGGGGGATGTGATGCAGTGCGGTGACGATGCCCTGAACCCCGACTTGATGGAGATCGGCCAGGGCGATCGGATCATCGGGTCCGAACCAACGCCAGCATTGTTTCATGGCAGCCATCCTTCATACAGCAGGTGATCGGGCCTGATGGGAAGGGCAACACGCTGCCCGGTGCGCGCCGCGTGATAAATCGCCGTCACAAGGCCGATGGAGGCAGCGCCGTCCTGCAGCGTAACGGCCGAATTTGCCTCGGACCGCAGTGCCTTGCCGACTTCGGCAAAGAAGCCTTCGAAACCAATTGGCTCGGCGGCGGCGGCCGCAAGAGCCTCGTCGATAGCGGCTTGATCCACCGGATCCCGCGCGACGAATGTCCAGGGCGATTGACCCGGGGCATAGGGTTCCGTGCCAGAGGTGGCGGTCACCTTTTCAAAGACGAACCGCAGGCGGGTTTCGTCCGTGGCGGCGCCTAGTGTGATATTGCTTGTGCACAAAGCTCCGGAAGTCATGCCAAAGCAGATCGCGGCGCAATCTTCGGTCTCGATCGGGTTGACCCGCGTTGTTGCCATTGCAGAGACCGAGGCGATATCACCCGCGATATGAGTCAGCAGATCATGGTTGTGGATGGCATGGCCAAGCACTGCGCCGCCGCGTTCACCGGCCCATGTTCCCCGCCACGGAACCGCGTAATAATCTGCCCCCCGGGACCAATGGGTTTCAAGCGCGGCAGTTTGGACTGCTCCGGTCAGGCCTGCGCGTTGCAGGTGGCGCAATTGGGCCAGTGACGGCCCCCACCGGTATTGAAAGACCGGAAACACATGCTTGCCCGCGCTGCTTGCGGCCGCCGTGATCCGATCCACATCCTGCATCGAGGTCGCAAGAGGCTTTTCGCAGACAACGTGTTTTCCTGCGGCCAATGCGGCAAGGGTGGTTGGTACATGCAGATGCGGCGGCAGGCAGATGTCGATGACATCAATCGCCGGATCATCCAGCGCGTCTTGAATTTTGGTCAGCGTCCGAAAATCCGCGTTCTGTCGAATCTGTTCGATCCGGTCCGTATTCTGGTCCACCACGGTGGCTACGCGGAATGTGCGGTCAAGCCGTTCCAGTGCGTCCAGATGTTGCACACCGATACCTGCGCCAAGGATCGCAACGTTGATCATCTGCGTTCCGCCATTTCCTGCGCGCGCAGCGCGAGTTCCATGACCGTGAAGCAGTGGGTCTGCGTCATTGCGGTTTCGGTCCGATTGAGGATGTCATCGGCGAGGCGCGAAAAATAGGGAAGACCGGCGTTGGTTGCGTCGATCTTTTGGCAGGTTTCACCGTTGACGAGGATCAGATGGTCCGTCCCTTTGGCCCCACCCACATCAACGTATTTCCGCAATTCGATATAGCCTTCGGTGCCAAGGATCGTCAGACGACCATCCCCCCAGTTTGGCAAGGCATCCGGCGTATACCAGTCAACCCGAATGTACCCGGTGCCATTCTCGCTTCGTAGATTGACCTCGCCAAAATCCTGCAATCCGGGATCGTTGGGGTTTGCGTAATTCGCCACATAAGCGTTTGTGATTTCTGCGGTTTTTGAACCTGTGTAATGCAGGAATTGGTCAATCTGATGCGAGGCGATGTCGGTCAGAATACCGCCATAGCGGTCACGCTGAAAAAACCACTCCGGCCGGGTTGCCCGGTTCAATCGGTGGGGGCCAAGTCCGACCGTCTGGATTACGCGCCCGATGGCACCTGCCTCGACCAACTCGGTCGCCCGGGTGCTGACAGGCGTTTCAAATCGTTCGGAAAAATTCACTGACCAGATTCGATCGGTGTCCGCGACTGTTCGCTTGATCTGGTCGAGTTGCTCGAACGACGTACAGCCTGGCTTGTCGGTCATGACATCCATGCCGTTCTGCATGGCGCGGATCGTCAACGCGGCTCTATCTGCCGGAACTGCGGAAATAAGCGCTAGATCCGCCCCGCAAGTTAGGGCGTCTTCCAGTCGAGCCAGCCGCGGAATATCGGGAAACCTTTTGACGTAGCCCGCCAGCGTTTCGGGATCGCCTTGTGTCCAATAGCCAACGCAGTCCACTCCGATTTTGCGCATGTTTTCCATCATGCCATAGATATGGCGGTGGTCAAGGCCAAGGGCGACGCAGGTCAGGCTCATGAGATGACTCGTGTTTTCTTGCCGGTTCGATCGGCGATCTGCATCGCGTCTATGACGGCGTGGGTCAAAAGGGCATCGCGTCCTGTGGCCATAGGCCGCGTTCCACTGGCGATGGCCTCGGCGAAATCCTCGATAACCGCCTGATGCCAATCATGGGTGAACGCCATGGGATCCGCTCCTCCGCCTGTGGCGGACGTTTCGCCAACAGTAGATTTCTGACCACCGAAAGTAGTCAAGGTCAGGACACCTGACTCCAGATGCGCTTTGGCGCGCGTTCCCTGGATGGTGATGGACTCAGCGACCCCAGGATATTCGGCAGTAGTCGCCATCAAAGTTCCCACCGCGCCGCTGTCCATTTCAAAGACTGCACCTGCCCAATCCTCGGCCTCGAGATCGTGTAACGGAGTTTTTCTCATCACGGCCTGAATGTCCGAGATCGGCCCCAGCAGCCACATCGTGAGGTCAAGCGTGTGGATCGCCTGCGAGATCATGACACCACCTCCGTCGCGTGCATAAGTGCCGCGACCCGGTTCGTCATAGTAGCTCTGATCACGCCACCAAGGGACACGGATTTCCACCGTGGCGATCGTGCCCAGTTCCCCCTGTTCAATGGCGGATTTCAGTGCCTGCGAGGCGGCGCGAGCGCGGTGCTGAAAGACGATGCCCAGCGGCACACCAGACACCTCGCACTGCTCGACAATGGCTGTCGCGGCGTCCAGCGTTCTTTCGATAGGCTTTTCCATCAGGATCGGTTTCGAAGCGGTCGAAAGAACCCGAACCAATTCTGTGCGCTGATCGGGCGGGGTTGCGATGATCGCAAAGTCGACGTTTGGGTCGTTGGCGATTTCCTCGACCGAGTTGTACTCGCGAGTGTCGTTTCGCTGCGCGAACTCAGCTGCTTTTTCAGGATTGCGCCCGAGGACGCCGGCAAGATTGAGGCCTTGCTCCGATGCCTGAATGGCAGCGACATGCGTGCCCGAAACCATCCCCAAACCAATCAGCGCAATATTCATTCATTCCCCCGGATCACCCGGTCAGTCTGCGGGTTCGAACGGGAAAGATGCAACCATTAAAAACTGTGTTAACAATTGCGGGCAGCAGTATCGGAGGCAGAATTGACTGGCAATTTGAATGGCATGGCAGAAAACCTGTACCTAGGCATCAAGGACCTGCCGATCGTGTCTCCGCATGGTCACTGCGATCCGCGGTGGTTTGCAGCCGATGCGCCGTTTCCCAACCCGGCAGAGCTGCTGGTGGTTCCCGACCATTACGTGTTCCGTATGCTCTATTCGCAGGGCGTTCCCTTGTCCGAACTTGGCGTTGGAGAAGAGGGGCGAAAGAAGGATCCTCGCGCCGTTTTTTGCACCTTTGCCGAGCACTGGCATCTGTTTCTGGGAACGCCATCCCGGATCTGGATGAACTATGTGTTGCATGAAACGTTGGGTGTGTCTGAGGCGTTGTCTTCGCGCACGGCAGACCTGATTTACGATAAGATCTCAGAAAAGCTGGCGCGACCCGAATTTCGTCCGAGGGCTTTGTTCGACAGGTTTGGGATCGAGGTTCTGGCCACCACGGATTCCGCTCTCGACGGCCTCGCGGAGCATCGGGATATCCGTGAAAGCGGTTGGGGCGGGCGGGTTGTTCCGACGTTCCGCCCAGACGGGGTTTTGGATGGGGCGGACCCGGAGTTTGTACAAAACCTGAACAAGTTGGCCGAGCTGACAGGCTGCGATCTGGGCAGCTATGATGGCTACCTCAATGCGCTCCGAATACGGCGGGCTTACTTCATCCAGCTCGGCTGTACGGCTACCGACCACGGTATCGAACGCGTGCAGACTGAGTGGCTGGACGACCCGGATGCGCTGTACCAACGGCTGAGACGGCAGGACGGGACTGAACAGGATGCTCGCCGGTTCTACGGTCATATGCTGATCGAAATGGCGCAGATGTCTGTCGATGATGGCCTGACCATGCAGATACATTCTGGCAGCAAGCGCAACACGAACGACGCGGTAATGCGGGACTTCGGACGTGACAAGGGGGCCGACATTCCAATCGCGATGGATTGGGTTACGGGCCTTGAGGCGCTGCTGAACCGGGTCGGAAACTCGCCCGAACTGCGCATTATACTCTTTACATTGGACGAAGGCACCTACGCCCGTGAACTGGCCCCTATGGCGGGACATTGGCCGTGCCTTCGGATCGGGCCGCCTTGGTGGTTCCACGACAGCCCAGCCGGGATTGCGCGGTATTTCGATCAGGTCGTTGAAACGGCCGGATACTACAATCTGGCCGGATTCAATGACGACACGCGGGCTTTTCTGTCCATTCCAGCACGGCACGACCTGTGGCGACGGGGTGTTGCGATTCATCTGGCCGAGCAGGTTGCGCGCGGTTACTTCGGTCGGGACAGTGCCGAGCATTTGGCGCGGCTGCTGTCGGTCGATCTGGCGAAACAGGTTTACGGATTGCAAAGCTAGATGGGTACTATTCTTCACTTCGGCCTTGGAAACTTCGCCCGGGCGCATTTGCTGGACTACACCGATCAAGCTGGCGGATGGGACGTTGTCGGCGTCAGCCTGCGTTCATCCTCGGTTAGGGATGGATTGGCGCGACAAGGTTTCGAGTACGATTTGTGCGTGCAGGGGCAGGGCGTCCGGCGCATCAAAGCTCTGCGGGACGTTCTGGTCGCGCCCAAGGATCGCGCAGCGATTTTCGATGTGATGGCGAATGCCGAGATCATTTCGGCGACCGTCACCGAGAAAGGCTACCATTTGGACGCCGCAGGCAATCTGAACCATCAGGACCCGGCGATTGTCGCCGATTTGGCGGGGCAAGGGCCTGCGACGCTGATCGGGTTTTTGGCTTATGGCCTTGCGGAACGGCGCAAGCCAGTGACGGTGCTAAGCTGCGACAATCGCATGGAAAACGGCAATACGCTCGAAATGGCAGTCGCCGATTTTGCGGAAGCAGCTGGTCTGGACATGGATTGGGGTGCCGTACGCTTCCCCAACGCGATGGTCGACCGGATCACCCCGGCCACCACGGACGCCGTTCGGGCAATCAGCGGAGACCATATGGCTGTTCCGACCGAGGCGTTCTCGGAGTGGGTGATCGAAGACAATTTCGCCGGTCCTCACCCAGATTGGCCGGGCGTGCAACTGGTCGATGACGTAGCCCCGCACGAGATGCGAAAGCTGCGCATGTTGAACGGGGCCCATTCCCTGTTGGCTTATGCCGGGTTGGAGCGCGGCCTGACCTACGTCCACGAAGCGGTTCGAGACCCGGTTCTGCGCCCGCTGGTTTCCGAGTTGATGAAGGATGCGGGCGCAACGCTACCCGCAGCACTACAAGCACAAGCTACGGATTATGCCGAGGCTCTGTTGCAGCGCTTTGAAAACCCCGAGCTGGCGCACCGTCTGGACCAAATCGCGATGGATGGCAGCCAGAAGCTGCCGTATCGGTTTGTTCCCACACTCCGTGAGACCGGATCTCAGGCGGCGATTGCGGGGATGCGGGCCTGGATCTCCTATTGCATTTCCGAAACTGCGAAAGGTAGGGCGCTGAACGATCCTTGCGCGTTGGAAATCGCCTCGGCTGTCAAGCAGCCAGATCCGGTAGTGCCGCTGTTGCGTCTTGTCGGTGCCGAAGATCTCGCGCCACTTATCCGGGAATGATCGCGCCGCGAAACTGAACAACGGTGGACGCCAGATTGTGTCCGGCTATCAGGGCCTCGGCCTGTGATTTTCCTGTCAGCAAGGCCGCGAGGTACCCTCCGTTGAAACTGTCGCCCGCGGCGGTGGTATCGACTACGTTTTTGGCAGGTTCATAGGTTTGGTCAATGCTCTGGCCTATGGACAGAGGGCCCTGCTCTCCGCGTTTCAAGGCACCGACACCTTGATGATCGGCAAAACGCGCCGCCACCTGATCCGCGCTTTCCCCGAACAGTGCCGTCTCGTCGTCAATGGATGGCAGCGCAACATCCGCACGCTGCCAAAGCCGTTGGTTGATCTGCTGGGCGTGTTCAACGCTGTCCCAAAGACGCGGACGAAAGTTGCTGTCATAGACCAACTGGACTGAAGAGCCTTCGAGCCAATCCAGAAGCGCAAGCCTTACCGAATGCGGAAGAATTGCCACGGAAATTCCTGACAAGTACAGCACGTCGAAACCGTTCAGAAGGCTGAAGTCGTGATCGGCAAAAAGCTGACGGGCGGCCGCCTCGCTGCGCCAATAGGTAAAGCTGCGTTCACCGTCCGCAGAGGTTGTGATCGCGTATAGTCCCGGAGAGGCGTTCGGAATGATGCGGATGCCGGATGTCCCGATGCCATGGCTGGCGATAAAGTCCGCGATGCGCCCTGAGAACGGGTCGTCGCCCAGACATGTCACATACTCCACCTGGAGATCAGGAGCGGCGCGGTGCATGTATATGGCCGTGTTCAGCGTATCGCCCGCTACGCCCACCTTTGCGCCGGTTTCCAGCATGGACAATTCGATCATTGCTTCGCCGATGCAGGCAATTCGCGTCATTTCTTTTCTCTTTTCCAGATGATGAGCCCGGCGACCATGATCAGCGCAGCCCCCGCCAACGTGAATGCGTCCGGTACCGTGTCAAAGAACAGATAGCCCCAGATCGCAACGTAGATCAGGAACGAATAGGTGAATGGCATCAACTGGTTCGCCGTTCCGAACCGATGCGCGTTCGTCAGCAGTTGATGCCCGCACCAGCCAAAGACGCCAAGACTGATCAGGACAATCAGGCTCCAGGTGTTTTCCGGCTGGACCCAAAACCAGATGGCGAAGGGCAGCAGGACCACCGTCCCGGTAAGCCCGAGGTAGAATTGCATGGTGTCCACGGCAACAACCCCGGACAGCCTGCGCGTCATGATCGAGTACAAAGCCAAAGCGGTGGCGTTGTAGACGATCAGTAACATGGTCGGATGAAAGGCCGAACCAAACGGCCGCACGACAACCAACACCCCCAGAAAGCCCAGTATGATAGCCGCCCAACGCCATGGTCCCACTCTCTCCTTCAACACGAAAACGGACAGGAAGCACACGATGACCGGGCTTGAGAACATGATTGCCGACACGACGGTCAGAGGCAAAAACCGCAGGGCATAAAAATTGAAAACGGTTGCTGAGATCAGCAGTAAGGCCCGGCTAATGACCTGCCATGGATGGTCGGTCTTGAACCGGCTAGCCTCAATCCCGCCCTTGGCGATCACGCCCACAGAGATCACGAAGTGCCCTGCATAGCGCATGAACGCCAACTGAAATGCCGGCACGCCGGCCAACGCCAACCACTTGGCCCCAAGGTCAACCAGCGAAAAGAACAGCCACGCCGTCAGCATCAGCACGATGCCAAGGCGCGGCAGGTCCGCATTGGGGTTGGCGGTGACGGCCATCGATCAGGTGTTGAAACGCTTGACGTAGTAGTCAACCATCTGGCTGACCATGTCATCCGCCTGACCGTGGTCGCGCGCGTCATTCAGCGCCGAGAGCGCGCACTGCGACATCACGCTAGTGACGCCTGCATCGCGTGCCATACGGTCATAATACCCGAGGTCTTTTGCCGCGTTCTTGATGGCAAAGGCCAGCTGGTTTGGATCTTTCTCGACGCCGTAGGCTTTGACGAAATCCATCATTCCGGAATGCAGCGGCCCAGCGGCCATAACGTCATACACCTGCTTGCGGTCAACTCCGGTGATATCTGCCATAGCGAAGGCTTCGGCCATCGCGTTTGCGACGGTCATTCCGAAGAAGTTGTTGATCAGCTTGATCGTGTGTCCAGATCCAACGGGACCAAGGTAGAAAACGTTTTCGCCCAAATCCTTCAGTGTCGGCTCGGCCTTGTCAAAGGCAGCCTTGTTGCCGGACGTCATAATGTTGAGCTTGCCTTCTAGCGCGTGCGAAGGCGTCCGACCAAGCGGCGCATCCAGGTAGCTTCCGCCAGCTGCGGCAACCTCCTCGGCCAAGGCGCGTGTGCTGCCTGGAAGCGAGGTGCCAAAGTCGATGACGATTGCCTCGGGTTTCAATCCCGCGATCACTCCATTTGCGCCGCGCATACGGCCCTCGACCTGTTCCGAGGTGCCCATGCACAACATCACGATGTCGCTGGCGTCAGCCAGCTCTTGGGCGTTTCGCATTTCGTGGGCGCCCCGGTCTATCGCGGCGTCCAGGTATGTGCGGTCGCGGTTTCCCAATACAGCGACCGAGTATCCCTGGTCCAACAGTCGGCTCACCATGGCTCCGCCCATTAGTCCCAAGCCGATAAACCCGATTGATGGTTTGCTCATTGGTTTCCCTTTCCGTGAATGTGTCTGGTTTTCATTCTTGTGTCTGGCGCGGGCGGCTTTGCAGTTTGAATGCTCACAATGCCCGGCGGATAATCATTGATTTTTGAGTGGTCCGGAAATTTGCCGGACCGCATGGCCATCAGGCCGGTGCCCGCGCTCGAGCTGTTCGCGCCTTGAGCCTCTGTTCGATCCATGATGTGACCTCAAGCGTCCGGGCTGCATCCTCGACGTCGATTAGTGGAGGGGCGCCGTCGATTACGTCAAGGAAGTGATCCAGTTGCGCTTCAAGCGGTGCGCGTTGTTGTTCCAGTCGTGTAAGTTGGTCTTTCTGGGCCGCAGTGCCCCAATCCTTTCCACGCCAAAGGGTCATGGAGGGAAAACTGACAGCGCCGCTGGTTCCCGTGATCCACATCATGTCCTGGTGGGTCGTGCCGATATTCGGGTTTTCGCCGGTTCCGGCCTCAAACCCCCAAGGGCTAGGTGCGGTGTCGGCAAAGCTGATAGTCCCCGTCGCGCCGTTTTCGAACGCGATCGCAACAGCCCCGCTTTCTATCCTATCCGATCCGCGGATTGACGCGCCGGGCAGTGCGACGACATCTGAGATTTCCCCGATCACAAAGCGCAAGACATCGATATCATGCACCAGATTGATCATGACTGGACTACCATCAGACGTCCGCCAGTTCTGTTCAAAATAGCTCTCGGGTTTACGCATGGCCCACAGCAACGAGACGTTGATGACTTGTCCGATCGTACCTTGCTTGATCACTTCTTTCAGGTGCTGCAAGGTTGTGTGATACCGCCTATGGTGGCCTACAAGGCTGCGGACATCGGCCTTGCGAACGGCCGCCCTAAGGCGCTGGGAATCATCGACCGATGCGGCAACCGGCTTTTCGATCAGCATGTGCCAACCGCGGGATGCGGCCAGAATGCCATGTTCGGCATGCAGGCGGGTCGGCGTCGCGATGATGACGCCATCCACCGGGCCCTTCACCTCGTCCATACTGGCAAAACGCGGCGCGTCGATCTGGATCGAGCCATCTGGATCGGCCAACCCGACCAACACGCAGCCGGGGTGCTCGATCACGGCGCGCACGTGGCGGATACCGATCAATCCGCCGCCGGCTACAAGGATCCGTTTCACATCACCGCTCCGATTTGCCAGGGAACGAATTCGTAGTCACCCAGGCCCTGCGCCTCGGACTTGGTCCGTGTGCCCGAGGCGACTTGGAGCAACCGTCGGTATATTTCCTGTCCTTTCTCTTCGACGCTGGCACCTTTGGTCAGAATGTCGCCCGCATCCACGTCCATGTCTTCCGGCATGCGCGCTGCCAACTCTGAGTTGGTAGCGATTTTCAGCGTCGGCGCCGGTTTGGACCCAAAGGCAGAGCCGCGCCCCGTGGTGAAGCACACTAGGTTGCAGCCGGCCGCGATCTGCCCGGTCACCGAGGCCGGGTCATAGCCGGGGCTGTCCATGAAGGTGAAGCCTTTGGCGGTGATGGGTTCGGCGTATTTGAATACACCGGTCAATGGGGTGGTTCCGCCCTTCGCCGCTGCCCCCAGCGATTTCTCAAGGATGGTCGTCAGACCGCCTTGCTTGTTGCCGGGGCTTGGGTTGTTGTCCATCGAACCGTGATTGCGGGCGGTATAGTCCTGCCACCAATCGATCAGGCCGATCAGTTTCTCCCCAGTTGCGCGACCAAGGGCGCGGCGAGTCAAAAGGTGTTCGGCTCCGTAGATTTCGGGCGTTTCCGCAAGGACTCCTGTGCCTCCTTGGGCGACCAACAGGTCGCAGGCATGCCCGAGCGCTGGGTTTGCGGTCACACCGGACCAAGCGTCCGATCCACCGCATTGCAACGCAACCATCAGTTCGGAAGCAGGGGCTTCGCTGCGCCGCGCCTCATTGGCAATGGGTAGCATCTGGTTGATCTTGCTGATGCCCATTTCCACGGTCCGGCGCAATCCCGCGACGTTCTGGATGTTCATCGTTTGGAAGGTGGGGCTCTGCTTCAGCCCATACGCGTCCAGTAGCCAGTCGATCTGGTTCATCTCGCAGCCCAGACCGACCATCAGAACGGCAGCGTGGTTGGGATGTTTCGCAAAGCCCCACATGACCCGTTGAAGAGCTTCGAAACCGTCGCCGGAATCGGCCATTCCGCAGCCCGTTCCGTGGACAAAGGCCACCACGCCGTCGACGTTCGGAAACTCGGCCAGCTTATCCGGCGTGAAGTGGTTGGCGATCATCCGGGCCGCAGTCGCTGAACAGTTCACGGTGGTTAGAACCGCGATGTAATTGCGCGTACCGACCCGACCGCTGTCCCGGTGGTAGCCCATGAAAGTATCGACCGAAGTGGCGGGTTTCGTAGGCCTGTGATCCGTCGCAAACTCGTAGTCCACGCTGGTGTTGCGGAACTCGATATTGTGGGTGTGCACATGGTCGCCGGGTTCGATCGGTTGGGTGGCGTAACCGATGATCTGCGAGTACTTTCTGACCGGATCGCCGGGTGCAAGAACCCGCGTGGCGACCTTGTGTCCCGAGGGGATGCGCGCATTGGTCGTGACATCCTCGACCATATTGCCGACCTCCAGGGGCCGAGTTGCAACCACCACGCTATCCGTTCGATCTAAACGTACAAAAGTCATAGTCAGCTTTCCTGGGGGCGGCAGCTAGGCGCAGAACGGCGAGTCCGATGTCCACCGGTGAATATCTATATGCGGCTGTCCAGACAGCCTTGCTCGCGCCGCCTCCCAATTGGATTTGCAGACACGCCAATCTCGTAGCTCGGTTTCGGGGCGCGATCTGGACCTTGCGACGAAGCTGGGGAAATGGTCTCGACCAGTGGGCTGGCCCACCGCACTAAAGCGGATGTCGAAAGACCAGCGGAACCGGTCCGTTTCATTGACCAGCGAAGCATGTGGCGTCAGAGGGTGAAACAGGATGATCCCGCCTGCTTTGACTGGCAGAGGCACAGCTCGGCCTTCGTCAATGAAGCCGTCAGCAATGCCTGTCTGCGTTCGCGCACAATGTGGTAGAATGGATTGGTCCTGTGCCTTTGGCAACACTTGCAGGCAGCCGTTTTTGACCGTTGCATCGTTGACGGCAATCCACACCGTGACCATGTCGGTCTGGTCCGCATCCTCCAACGCAACCGCCCGGTCCTGATGCCAGTCCGTTGCGGTGATGTGTGCGCGAACCTCGTCCTTGGACAGCTTGAGAGCAGGGGGCTTCAACCGAACGTGCTGGATCGGATTGCTAACCAGCTCTGGCCCGATCAACTGCTCGACAATGTCTAGCATGGGCCGGGCCGTCAGCAAGTCGAACACCGCGGGCCCAATATGGAACGGTGTGTCCGCCATGATCCGATCGCCAGGCAACGAGATGTCCAGCGGCTGGAAATAGTCGCAACCGGCCTGATAGGCGGACAGAAGTTTGTCCCAGAAGGTCATTCCTGACGGTTCGTCCTTGACCAGTCCTTTTTCGTACCAACCGTCATAGAGCCGGTTCAGGACATCCGAGTATTCAGTCTGTACCCGATCCAGCACATCGCTGGGAATTACATCCTCGACCACGAGGTATCCGTCCGTCTGGAACTTGCCAATCTGATCTTGTGTCAGCATGGGTGCGACCTCACAACAGTAGCGCGATGATGCCAGGCCAGATCAGAAGGACGGAAAGCGCCAGCAACTGGATCCCGATGAATGGCAGGAAGCCGCGGAAAATATCCGTCAGGCTGATATGCGGCGGTGCTACCGACTTCAGGTAGAACGCGGCCGGGCCAAAAGGGGGCGAAAGGAAGCTGACCTGCATGTTCATACAGAACACGACGCCAAACCAGATGGCGACATGACTCGGCTCTAGCTGGCCAAAGACTCCGATTTCTTCGATAGGAAGGCGTAGGACGATCGGCAGAAAGACCGGAATGATCAACAGCACGATGCCGACCCAATCCATGAATGCGCCCATGAACAGCAAGATCAGCATCATCACCAGAATGACCAGCATGGTCGGCAGCTCCTGGCCGACGATAAGGTCGGCCACGTATTGGGGTCCGCCAGCAATTGTGTAGGCACCCGCCAGCGCGGCGGCCCCGATCGTAACCCAGATGATGGTTCCTGTGGATTTGAGCGTCCGCATCAAGCTGTCCCAAACCAGCTCAAACGATCCTTCGCCCCGTAGGATGGCGATGATCAGGACGGCGAAGGCGCCCATACCAGCAGCCTCGGTGATGCCTGTGATCCCGCCGTAGATTGAGCCGAGAACGACGCCGATGACGACCAGCGGCGCAACGAGGCCTTTGCCCATTTCCCACCCGATTTTGGCGCGCTCTCTGCCAAAGACGAAGAAGATCAGCAGAAGGGCAACGATTGTAATGCCGGCAAACCAGGGCAGGTAGTCAGCTGTTCCCAGCCTCGCGGGCTCGCCCTGGCTGGCAGCGTTCGAGCCTGAGAGCTCGAAGAACGCGGCCCGGATAAACAGAACGGTGGAAAACCCGGCGACGACGATGCTCATGAAGGCCCCAAACAATTTGCGTTTTTCGGACGGTTCGGGGTCGTTCGGATCCGGTTCCGGCAGCGGAGCGTGATGAGGATTCAACTGCGTGCGGATGATGATGTACAGGATGATCATCGAGGCCAGCATGAAGCCGGGTATGAAAGACGCTGTGAACAGCGACTTGATCGAGGTTTCGGTGATCAGCCCATAGATGATCAGAACGATCGAGGGCGGGATCATGGTCCCCAGCGACCCCGAGGCGCAGATGACGCCGATGGCGAGATTCTGATCATAGCCAAGGCGCAGCATTTGGGGTAGGGCGATCAGGCCCAGAAGGACAACCTCACCGCCGATGATACCGGACATGGCCGCCATGATCACCGCCATGATCGAGGTCACGATTGCGATGCCGCCACGTGTTCTGGACAGCCAGACATTCAGCGATGAATACATGTCACGCGCGATCCCGGATCGCTCTAACAGCGACGCCATAAAGATAAACAATGGCACTGATATGAGCACGTAGTCCGTTAAGAGCCCGTATATCTTCTGCGCCAGGATATAGAGCGGTCCAGTACCTGGCCGACCGGTGAGAACCCCGTCGCCAAATGAAAACGGGTTCAAAAGCAGTGTCGGTTCGAACTTCAGGACAAGAACCAGAACCGCTAGGGAAGCCGAGGCCAGACCCAAGGGCATCCCGATCGCCAAAAGCACGATCAGGGCAACCATCAGGATGAGTGAGATTGTTCCAATATCCATCAGTCTTGTCCCACCGCTCGTTTGATCATTTCAATTTCGTCTTCGTCCGGTTCATCTGTGTGGATTTCCGGTTCTTTGTTCCAATCCGCGATCAAGTTCAAAATTGCTTGCATTGCGACGAGCGTAATGACGATCAGCACCATTGGCTGCAAAGTCGCCGGGATCGGAGGATTGAAGGCAGAGCCATAAAGCTCCCATTTATAGAGCTTGTTGACGAACACCTGCTTGTAGCTGCCGTAGACCAAAAAGAAGGCAAACAGCACGATCAGTATTGTCGAAACCGTATCAAAAACGCGTTGAAGCCATCGTGGAACTGCGTCGTATAGCAGGAATATTCGAATGTGACTGCGTTGCTGCATGGCGTAGTAGCCAGACATCAAAAACACAAAGCTGGCGAACCAGAGTGTCATTTCGTTGGCCCACTCGGTCGGCTTTTCCAGGATATAGCGCATGAAGACTTCGTAGAGCATGACGACAGTCATGATTGCGATCATCATCATCGTCACTCGGCCTATGAACAGGGCGAAACGATCCATAACCGTCGTGCCTTCGAACTCCATCGTCGCTGGGCGCACGGTCTTGGTACCAATCACTGCAAGAAACGGGAGAAGGACGAGCGCGGCTACGTCGATGATGTCGACATACCCCCCGAACACGCCAGACAATTCGGGCGTGATGTCGCTGCGCAGATATATTTCCGTTACCTGACTTTTGAGGGATTCAGAGGTGTAAGGCAGCCAATCCAATAGGAATGCAGGGAGATGCCAAACAAGCCAACTGGCCGTCGCGACGAAGGCTAACGGTATGAGCCATTCAATTGGTCCGCCTGAATTCTTGTGCATCGCGTAACCCTCGTCCCTATCCTTCGATCCTGTAGTGATCGATAAAGTCTCGATCCGGCTCGACACCCAGTCCGGGGCCAGTCGGGATCGTGACACGGCCGTTGTTGGCCTTGACCTGATTTTGAATTTCTAGCGGAACGGTCAGCAGATCGTCCCGAAACTTGTTGTCCGTTGTGTCGAATTCCAGCATCGGCTCCCATGGATGCAAGCCGCCTGGAATCGGGGGCATGGCCGCCAGTAAATGCAGATTAGTTGCGACAGCGATTGCGCTACCCCAGACGTGATTTACGACCGGAGTGAAATGGGCGTGGCATAGGGCCAGTACCCTGAGATACTCTGAAACACCGCCCAAAGCGCATACTTCTGGCTGCGCTATGTCTATTCCGCGATTTTCAAGAAGACTGCGCCAAGCCCAACGATTGAATACCGCTTCTCCGCCCGAGATGTTGACTTTCAGCGAAGCGCGCAATTCGCGGTATCCGTCAATGTCTTCCGGCGCGACCGGTTCTTCGAACCAATATGCGTCCAATTCTTCCAGCGCCCGACCGACAAAAAATGCGTCCGAAGTCGTATAGGCATGGTTTGCATCGACCATAAATGGAAAGTTATCACCAACTCCGCATCGAACTGCTTCGCACAGCTTCACATCAGGCTTCGGGCCAAAGCCCGTTTTCATTTTGGTGGCGGTAAATCCCATCTCCTTGATCTTTGCGGCTTCCTCCTCAAAACGGCTGGCCAAATTGGAAATCGGTTCATCCCGAAGCATCATGCCGTAGCCGTAGCAAGGAACGCTTGTACGATGCGCGCCGCCGACAAGTTTATGGAGGGGGAGGCCAGAAATTTTGCCGGTGATGTCCCAAAGTGCGATGTCCACACCGGACAAAGCCTGTATTGGCATTCCGCTTTGGCCATGGTCTCGCAAAAGGTTGTACACCTTGTGCCAGATCACGTCTTTGTCCAAAGGGTCCATGCCAAGGACCATTGGCTGGATGACCTTTTCCACGATGGATTTGTTGGCAATGGCTACTTTTCCGGGACCAAAGCACTCCCCCCAACCAGTTACCCCTTCATCTGTCTGAACCTCGACCAGATGGGTTGTGCGTTTGTCATAATACTGTTGCGAGTAGCCCAGAACTTCCGGCATGTCGTACTGCAGTACGTGACTTATTATTCTGTTGATTTTCATGAAGTTCTGGATCCCGGCACCGATCCGGAGAGGCCGCTAGTGCGGCCTCTCCGTGTGTCGTAAGTCGGTCGCAGCCTGACTACTGCATTGCGCCCAGGTCACGCAGGAAGTTGATGTGGCTTTCCAGCAGCGCCTGTGCTTCAGGGGTCGTTGCGAACTCAGTCCAACCGACCTGAACGGCCGCGCGATAGGCTGCCAGATCTTCAGGCGTCCATTCGTACAACTGAACACCTTTTGCTTTCAGGTCTTTTGCTGTCTGAGCGTTCTGCACTTCGTTGATGGTCGCATTGTGCAATGCCAGGCTATCCATTGCGACTTCCATGATCTTCTTATGGTGCGCAGGCATCGCTTCCCAAACGTCTTTGCGACATGCCAGGTGATCTGCGGGCATGGAGTGGAAACCGGGATAGTTTGTGTGACCTGCGATCTCGTACAGACCCAGACCCACGTTGTTCGTCAGGTTCGCAGCATCCGCACCATCAATGATGCCGGTTTCCAACGCCGTGAAGATTTCGTTGAAGTCCATCACGATCGGAGAAGCACCAAGTTCCGCGAACACCTTGGTTGCAAGGCCTGGAGGCGAGCGGAACTTCCAATCTTTGAAGTCTTCCACTTTTGCAATCGGCTTGGTCGAAGACAGCGACTCTGGCCCGGGAATCCACCATCCGATGAATTCCATGTCGTAACCGTTGTACAGATCATTTACAGCTTCTCTTCCGCCGCCATGAAGAAGCCAGGCCATTTGCTGATAGGGGTTCTGATACCCGCCGAGCAGATCGCCCGCAAACTGGAAGGCCGGATTTTTACCGGTCTGGTAGCCGCCGCCCGTCATGTCGCAATCTAGAATTCCCGTAGCTGCGGCATCGAAGGTTTCAACTGATTTGACCACCGAAGAGGAATAGAACATTTCAACTTCGATTTCGCCGTTGGACATCTCCTGAATGTCTTCAACGAATTTTGCAGCCATCTGGCCAGACAGAGTTTCGGGCGAAAAATGGGTTTGAATTCTAAGCTTCGTGGTTTCAGCCATCGCGAAACCAGCTGCCATTGTCGTGGCTACGGCCGCCACGGCCGCTGTCTTGACTATTTTCATATTGTCCTCCCAGACGTTGAGCGTTGCGCGGAGTGGGAGATCTTGCCGCCTCCTTTGCCGTCACGCAGATAAACGTTAAGCCGACGAATCGAATGCAACAAGAAGAATTTGAAATTTCTAAAAATTTCGAGATTCTTGCGTAAACTCGAAAATAGGCTTAGGAACCTACTTGGGCAAAAATTGAAGGCGCATACCGGGATGAAAGAAGAAGTCGATATTTATCAGGACCTTAAGATGCGCCTCATCTCGAATGGATTCGAGCATGGAGCAAAGGTGCGGGCCGAAGAGTTACGTAAAGAGTATGGCTGTTCTGCGAGTGCAGTTCGCGAAGTCCTTTTTCGATTGTCCGCTGTAGGGTTGGTGGACTTTCAGGAACAAAAAGGATTCCGCGTGCCAATGCGTTCGCCGCAGAAGCTTATCGAATTGACACATGTCCGAGTTTTGTTGGAGGCCGAAGGTACCGCAATGTCGATCCGCAGTGGCGGGGTGGATTGGGAAGCAAGACTGACGGCCGCGCATCACAAACTCAGCCATATCGAAAAACGCATACACGCCACAGACGACCCGAGCGGCCTTATCGAGATATGGTTTGCATCGGAGAAGGAGTTTCACCAAACGCTTATTTCTGCCTGTGGATCGGAAACCTTAAAACAAATGCATAGCCGAGTTTACGCGCAATTCAGACAGCAATTGATGGTGGCAGACCGGAACTTTGGGTTCATTTCTCAGAACATAAGACACCATGCCGATATACTGGAGGCAGCATTGTCAGGGGATGAGCAGTTAACGCGAGTGAAAATTCACGATCATCTGAAACGCCACCTAACTGGAAAGACGATGGGCGACTAGCGCCGAAAATCGTCTTCCAAATACACCCGAATGATTTCGTCGAAGCTTGATTCCGCCTCGAACCCCAACTCCAGAGCGCGATCTGTTTGAAAGTCGCGCGGCCAATTTTTGACTATTCGTTCGATTGCCTCGTCGGGTTCTCGCCTGACAAGGCCAACTGCATCTTGACCGGCCACGGCGCGCAGCGCCTCGATTTGTTCGGCGACGGTGCAACTTACACCCGGCATGTTCACCGCGCGTCTGTCATTCAAAAGCTGCGTGTTCATTGTTGCCGCGTGGGTCAAAAAAGTAGCGGCGGCGCGGGGGCTGGCGTGCCAGTGGCGAACAGTTTCGGCAACAGGCAAGACAGCCTCAACCCCATTCAATGGCTCGCGGATTATACCTGAAAAGAAGGACGAAGCGGCAGCGTTGGCTTTGCCAGGGCGCACACACAAAGTGGGCAAGCGCAAGGAAATACCGTCGATATATCCTTTCCTGCTGAAATCCGTGATCATCAATTCAGAGGCCGCTTTCTGCGCTCCGTAACTGGTCAAAGGCGCCGAGAGGAACTCATCGCTTATCTTGTCGGGGAACGGTGCCCCGAAAACTGCTATGGACGAGGCAAAAACCAGACGAGGTGTGTACTCGCCTCCTGATGCCTCGTGTTCATCCTTGAGGGCGTTCAGCAATGCCCAGGTCGCCATAAGATTGACATCCCAGCCCAACGCAAAGTCTGTTTCAGCTTGGCCTGAAACGATGGCTGCAAGGTGGAATATGACGTCCGGGCGCTGAGCTGCAACAGACTTGGCGATGCCTGACGTGGTCAAGTTCCCCACAATTTGCTTACCTGGGGCACTGTCGAGCGGGAATGAGAGATCGAACAGTGAGATTTGGGCATCTGCGCCAAAAGTTTCTTGGGTCGAAATGCGATGGGCCAGTTTCTGGCCCAGCATTCCTCCACCGCCTATAGCAAGTACCCGCGTCACAGCATTCCATTCCGTTTTTTGAGTTCCAAATACAAAGCCGAATGATCCAGCTCGGCCCCATCCATTTCGTTTATCAGATATTCGAAACGGTCGCGCACGGATTGGGTGCTGGGTAGCTCGACCCCAAGGCTGCGCGCTTCTTCTAGCGTGTTGTTCAAATCCTTTAATTGAAACTTAGACAATCCTCCGGGGACAAAATTCCCATCAGACATGCGTTCGCCATGTTGTTGCAAGATAATGCTATCCGCAAAGCCCCCCTTCAGTGCGGCCCTCAACGCGGTGGGGTCAGCACCGCCTTGTTGAGCCAGTAGTGTCGCTTCGGCGACAGCCGATATTGTCACAGCGACAATTGTTTGATTGGCCAATTTGCACAATTGACCAGAACCACTTGGGCCAACATGCACAGGGCGGCCCATTGCTGTCAAAACCGGTCTCACGCGCTCCATAACGTCCTGATCGCCACCGACCATGATCGCGAGGGTGCCAGCTTCGGCACCCTTGGTGCCGCCGGAAACCGGGGCATCCAGATGCTGCACCCCCATCGAGGACAATTGCACGGATTGCTCTCTGGCGTGTTCGGGTTTGGCGCTGGACATATCAATCCAGATCATCCCCGGTTTGAGTTGTTCGCGGAAAGCCTCTTCAGAAAGTAGCGCGTCGGTCGCGTATCCATCCGAGAGCATGGTTATTATTACGTCTGTATCCGAGACCGCCAGCGGCGCAGTTTCCGCCAATGTCGCGCCTTCTGCTGCTAACGGTTTCGCCTTTTCCAAGCTGCGGTTCCATACAGTGAGCGGAAATGCGGCGCGCAAAATATTCCTCGCCATGGGAGCTCCCATCAGGCCGGTTCCCAACAGAGCCACTTTGAACTGCTTGCTCATCATCTACTGTCCTTCCGAAGGTGCGCCACGCATGGTTATGGCCAAACCAAAATCTCTGTCATACGCTAACGGCTCTGGGCCCACATTCCAGAAGTCGTTGCGAAACCGCCAAGGTTTCTTTGCTTCTCGGTTGACCTGTCGAACGAAACAACACTTGTTCAACCGCCACCTTATTAGTCGGAATATTTATATGTCAGAAAGGCTTAAGGGGAAGCGCAATCTAGCCACAGCCGTCTCAAAAGGGATCGAAATTGCAAGTGCGATTTCATCGGCAAGAAGGGGTGCGAAAGTCTATATGACGGATATAAACTCCGAAAAGCTAAATTCGATTCGCGGTCAGAATCTCGAAAATCACAAAATTTTCGAGATGTGTATGGCGAATGATTACAGTATCCGTCATGGGGTCACGCGATTGAAGCCAGATGTTTTGTTCAACGGCGACGGGTTCGTGCATCACGGAACTATTCTGGATGCGACGGATGGCGAATGGGATTTCGCCATGGACCTCAATCTGTGCTCAATGGTGCGAATGCCAAAGGCTGCCGTTGTTGGGATGACGAAATCGGTGGCCGTGGATTCTATAGCACAAGAAATCCGGTGCAATTGCATTCGCCCAGCGACGGTCGACAGTCCCAGCAGGTGTGACCACGTAGAACCCTTGGGCGAGCAGCAGGGCAGCAGAGAAGAAGCCTTTGCCCAATTTGTGGCACGTCAGCCTAAGGGACGTTTAGCGAAGCCAGAAGAGAGTGCTGCATCGATCGTCTACCCGGCGTGCGATAAGAGTGCACTCACCACAGGACACACACACTAAATTGACGGAGGTTGGTCAGCCCAATGACTAAAGTATCAAAGGACGATCTGCGATCTCGCAAGTGGTTTATGAATTCCGAGAACCTTGAGATGACTGCATTGTATCTGGAAAGATACCTGAACTACGGGTTGACCCGTGCGGAGCTGCAATCAGGCAAACCGATCATTGGCATTGCTCAGACTGGCAGTGATTTGAGCCCCTGTAATCGGCATCATATCGAGTTGTCCAAACGCGTTCGCGACGGAATCATCGCCGCCGGGGGAACGTGCATCGAAATACCGGTCCACCCGATACAAGAAACCGGTAAACGGCCAACGGCCTCACTTGATCGCAATCTGGCTTATCTCTCATTGGTGGAGAGTCTATTCGGGTATCCGATTGATGGCGTTGTTCTGAACATTGGTTGCGACAAGACCACGCCCGCACTTCTAATGGCCGCTGCGACTGTCAACATCCCGGCGATCGCCCTGTCGGTCGGCCCAATGCTCAACGGCTGGTGGAAAGGCGAGCGCGCCGGATCGGGAACAGTTATTTGGAAAGCGCGCGAAGACCTTGCGGCTGACGAAATCGACACCGACGAGTTCATGGAAATCGCAGCCGCCGCAGCACCTTCGGTGGGTTACTGCAATACGATGGGAACAGCAACGACCATGAATTCGCTTGCTGAAGCCTTGGGTATGCAGTTACCCGGATCAGCGGCCATACCAGCCCCGTATAGAGAGCGCGGTCAAATCAGTTATGAAACCGGTAAACGTATTGTGGACATGGTCTGGGAGGATCTACGCCCCAGCGATGTGATGACGCGTCAGGCTTTTGAGAATGCGATTGTTATAAACTCGGCGATTGGTGGATCGACGAACGCGCCAATCCACCTGAATGCAATCGCCCGGCATCTTGGTGTTCCATTGACCAACGATGATTGGCAGAAACTTGGCCACGACGTTCCTCTGTTGGTTAATATGCAGCCTGCAGGTGAATATCTGGGCGAAGACTACCAACAGGCCGGGGGTGTTCCCGCCGTTGTCGGAGAGCTTCTTGACGCTGGATTGTTGCCGCATCCCGATGCGATATCGGTGAACGGCAAGACGATGGGCAACAATTGCTCGGCGCGCCGATCTCAGAATAGCGAAGTAATAAAGCCTGTCGGTAGCCCGGTTAAGCAACAGGCGGGGTTCATCAATCTCTCGGGTAATCTGTTCGAAAGCGCGATTATGAAAACATCCGTGATCTCACCGGCATTTCGAGAGACCTACCTGTCGAACCCGGATGATCCTAACGCCTTTGAGGGCAGGGCGATTGTGTTTGATGGGCCTGAGGACTTTCACCATCGGATCGATGATCCCGCAGAAAACATCGACGCAAACTGTATTCTGATTATGCGCGGAGCAGGACCTAAAGGATACCCGGGTGCCGCAGAGGTCGTGAACATGCGTCCGCCCGCGTATTTGTTGAAACAAGGCATCGAAGCCCTTCCTTGCATCGGTGATGGACGGCAATCCGGTACATCAGGAAGCCCGTCTATCCTGAACGCCTCACCCGAAGCTGCAGAGGGTGGTGGGTTGGCCTTGGTGCGAAATGGCGACCGACTGCGTATCGATCTTGGCAAAGGCACAGCGGATATGCTGGTTTCGCTCGAAGAGCTGCATGAACGCGCCCGCGATCTGGAGGCAAAGGGTGGGTATGCAATGCCTCCCAACCAATCCCCGTGGCAGGAAATATTCCGCGAAAAAGTAGATCGTTTGGATCGCGGTATGACGCTCAAGGGCGCAGAAAACTACCGCGATATCGCGCGAGGCTTCATGCCACGCGACAATCACTAAAAGGAACAGAAATGAAACTTGTTCGTTACGGAGCCGAGGGCTCGGAAAAGCCGGCCCTGGTCGACTCTGAGGGTCAATTGCGGGATCTGTCCGCTCACGTGAATGATATCACGGGTGACGTGCTGAATGACGGAACGCTTGATAATTTGCGTTCATTGGATCCGAACAACCTGCCAATTGTGGAGGGTGATCCTCGTATCGCACCGTGTGTCGGTGACATTGGTAAGTTTCTCTGCATCGGTTTGAACTACTCGGACCATGCTGCAGAAACCGGCGCAGAAATTCCCGAGCATCCGATACTTTTTTTCAAGGCTAACTCAGCGGTCATTGGGGCATATGACGATGTTGTCATGCCGCGAGGATCTACACACACCGACTGGGAATGTGAACTGGGTGTCGTCATCGGTAAGACGGCCAAATACGTTTCCAAGGCCGACGCGCTCGAATATGTTGTGGGCTATTGCATCGTAAACGATGTGTCGGAAAGACATTTTCAAACTCAACTGACCGGTCAATGGACCAAAGGTAAGTCTTGCGACACATTCGGCCCTACTGGTCCGTGGCTAGTGACCCGGGATGAGGTGCCGGATCCTCAAAGCCTTGGGATGTCACTGGATGTAAACGGTCAGCGCATGCAAACCGGGAATACTGCTACGATGATCTTTTCCGTTGCCGAGATCATCGAGCATCTAAGTCATCTTTTCACACTGCACCCCGGTGACGTCATTTCAACTGGAACGCCGCCTGGTGTTGGAATGGGGATCAAACCGGAACCCATTTACCTGAAAAAAGGCGACGTCATGGAACTTCGCATCGATGGGCTTGGTGTTCAGCGGCAAGAGGTTGGCCAAGATGACTGACTTGTTGCAAATAGGAGGGATCACTGAACGGATGCGAGAGCGCCTGTCCGCAGCGTTCGACATTCATCAATTGGACGATTTCAACGCGGAAAGTGTTACGCATATCGTTACGAACGGGCACGATGGTGTTCCGCATGACTTGATGACATCACTCAGTAATCTGAAGATGATCAGTGTCTATGGGGTCGGTTACGACGCAGTCGACGCAAATGCCGCGGCTGAGCGTGGGATTGTTGTGACGCACACACCCAATGTGTTGAACAAAGAAGTCGCAACCACCGCCCTTCTGCTGTTTCTGTCATGTTATCGAGAGCTCATACGTGACGATGACTACGTTCGGTCTGGAGGGTGGGAAGTTGAAGGCAATGCCCCTTTGACGCGATCAGCCGACGATCAAAAAATTGGCATTCTTGGTCTTGGTCGCATTGGTCAGGCGATCGTTGATAAGTTGGAACCGTGGGCGCCCGAAATCTCTTATCACACCCGAAATCAAAAGGATGTCCCATACAGGTATTTCAACAATTTGGTTGAAATGGCAGAACATGTGGACGTCCTCATATGCATCACGCCCGGCGGTCCGTCGACCAATAAGCTGGTCAACGCTGAGGTGCTGCGCGCGTTGGGGGCAGGCGGCACTCTGATAAACGTCAGTCGAGGTTCGGTCGTCGACGAAACTGCCCTCATCAATGCATTGCAAAACGGTGAACTAGGGTGGGCGGGGCTCGATGTCTTCGAGGACGAGCCGCGAGTTCCAAAAGCATTGCGCGATCTGCCCAATGTCACCTTGCTCCCTCACGCTGGTAGCGCGACTATTGAGACGCGTGCAGCAATGGGTGACCTAACTGTCGACAATCTGCTGCAACACCTCAAGGACGGGTCGGTGATCACAGCTGTGCCGGAATGCAGAGATCTGTAAAAGGCCAATCTGAAAAGTGTTTGAGTTTGCTGTTGCGGTTTTCTTTCTGCTGATTACGCCTGGCCCAGGTGTTTTAACAACTGCGGGTATTGGATCAGCATTTGGTTTTCGAGCTGGACTCGCTTTTGTGGCCGGTTTGATGCTGGGCGGGTTCATCAACATGATGTTGGTTGTCTCCGGAGTCGCTGCGGTAGCTTTGGCTATTCCGGTGCTTAGAACTTTCCTGCTATTTGCCTCTGTCGGTTATTTAGGATTTCTCGCCTGGCGTATTGCAAGCGCTGGGTCAAAGGTCGGGTTTTCCCCTGCGGTCACGCCACTTGGGTTTGCGAACGGGCTGACACTTCAGTTCATTAATCCCAAGGCTTACGTGGTCGGCACAGCATTGTTTTCAGGGTTCGCCTTTTTGCCCGATGCGCCCGTTTGGGAGGTCGTCATAAAAATCATATTTTTCAATATGATTTGGGTGCCAGTGCACATGATCTGGCTGGGTGCCGGCGCAAAGCTGGGCAGCCTTGATTTAAGCGAGAGATCGCATCGAAGGATCAACTTTGCGATGGCGGCTTCATTGATGGTTGTTGTGGTGATCGCTTTGGCGTCAGCTCTTTGAACGAAATCTACGTCTGTCGTACTAAACAGACGATTGAACGCCACAAATCAAAGTGACGCCGTTATTCCACCATCGACATAGAGAGTATGCCCATTGACGAAACTGGAAGCGGGGGAGGCAAGGAATATGGCGGCACCGACAAGTTCTTCTACATTGCCCCAGCGACCGGCCGGGGTACGTTTCTCGAGCCATGCACTGAACTCTGGGTCGGCAACCAATGCGGCGTTCAAAGGTGTATCGAAGTACCCAGGCGCAATGGCGTTGCAGTTCAGACCATACTTGGCCCAATCAGTTGCCATTCCTTTTGTCAGGTTGGTCACGGCACCTTTTGTCGCCGTGTAAGGCGCAATGCCTGGTCGTGCCAATGCGGATTGAACCGACGCAATGTTAATGATCTTACCTGACTTTCTTTCAATCATGTGCCGTGCCACAGCCTGACCGACGTGAAAGACGGACGCGACATTTGTCTGTAGCAAGCGCTCGAACGCATCAGCGGGGAAATCCTGTAACTCCGTCCTATGTTGCATTCCGGCATTGTTTATCAGGATGTCTATGGGACCGACGTTCTCTTCAAAGTTGTCCACAGCAGATCGGACACCTTCGTGATCGGTTGCATCGAATGAAAGTTCACGTACCGAGGCGCCTGTTTCACTCAACTCTGATGCTGCGGCCGCTAGTTTCGCGGTGTCGCGCCCGTTCAAAACGACCTGCGCACCGGCGGCAGCCAAGCCACGAGCCAACGCAAATCCAATGCCTTGGCTAGAGCCCGTTACGAGTGCGCGTGTTCCCTTTAGGGTGAACATTTCAAGCGTCATGCAAAAATCCCTTGGTTGTCAGCACCGACTATCCGTATCTTTTGGCAATCTGTATAGGGAGTCCGTGCAATGTCTTCGGCCAGTGTTGCTGTTGTTATCCATGCCGCAAAAGATCTGAGGTTGGAAAACCGGGACGTTCACGATGTGGGGTCAGACGAAGTCTTGATTGCCATGCGCGCGGGTGGGATTTGCGGCTCTGACCTGCATTATTACAACCACGGTGGTTTCGGTGCGATCAAGTTGCGTCAACCGATGGTGCTAGGACATGAAGTCGCCGGGGAAATCGTGAAAGTTGGGTCAAGTGTGGAGGGGCTACACCTAGGTCAACTGGTTGCAGTTTCTCCATCTCGCCCTTGCCAAACCTGCATCTATTGTCTGAACGGGCAGCAAAACCACTGTCTTGATATGAAGTTCTATGGCAGCGCGATGCCGTTCCCGCATGTCCAAGGCGCTTTTCGAAGCAAACTCGTGGCGAAAGCCAGTCAATGCGTTCCAGCAGACGGGTTGAGCCCTGCGCAGGCCGCCATGGCCGAACCTCTGGCGGTGTGTTTGCACGCGATTAAACAAGCCGGGAGCCTCCTGGGTAAAACGGTACTCATCACGGGATGCGGTCCGATCGGCTGCCTCACGATCTTGGCGGCGCGTCGTTCTGGGGCGGCCAGAATAGTGGCGACGGATATCTCGGACCAGACCCTCGCTCTGGCGCGTGAATGCGGGGCAGACGATGTCATCAACACCTACGCCGATCCGCAAAAACTGGAGCAGTTTGAAAAGGACAAGGGCCAGGTTGATGTCCAACTGGAGTGTTCTGGTGCTCGATCGGCTCTGGCTTCTGGCGTCACATGCTTGCGACCAGGTGGAACATTGGTTCAGCTTGGTCTGGGCGGAGATATGACAGTTCCGATGCAGGCGTTGACTGCAAAAGAGATAGTGCTTCGCGGGTCTTTCCGTTTCCATTCCGAGTTCTCAGTCGCGATCGAGATGATGCGAAGCGGACTAATAAATGTCGACCAATTGGTGACGCATTCCTTCGAGGTCGGTGAGGCCGTCACTGCTTTCGAGGTTGCGTCTGA
This sequence comes from Ruegeria sp. BG3, assembly GCF_056538485.1. Lineage (NCBI taxonomy): Bacteria > Pseudomonadati > Pseudomonadota > Alphaproteobacteria > Rhodobacterales > Roseobacteraceae > Ruegeria > Ruegeria sp. BG3. Next base: position 66,689 of record NZ_JBQFTE010000001.1, read on the forward strand.
TCGAAGCCAATCAATGAAGGTGCAGTTAACCTTTCCGGACAATGACAATGGATAGACGAACGCGTGATATTGCAAAGACTTATGAACGAGATGGTTTCGTAGCTCCGCTGGATATCCTGACAGCTTCTGAGGTCCAAACGCTGCGCGATGATTTTGAGAAAGCGGAGCGCATTCTTAGAGACGACCCAGAGAAACTCAAGCTTCTATATTCGTATCCGGACAGGCTGATACCATCATTCGATGCACTTCTTCGCCATCCGAAGCTGATTGAGGCTGCTTCAACGGTGTTAGGGCCGGACCTCATGGTTTGGAGCGGTGCACTTTTCGTAAAAGAAGCGCGATCATCGAAAATAGTCTCGTGGCACCAGGACTTGACCTATTGGGGATTGGATGATGCTGAAGAGGTTACCTGTTGGGTTGCGATTTCAGAAGCGTCTGAGCAAAGCGGGTGTATGAAGTTTATTCCTGGCAGCCACAAAAGCCGTATCGTGCCTCACGTGGACACCTTCAGTGAAAACAATCTGTTGTCACGTGGGCAGGAAATCGCAGTCGATGTGAACGAAAAAGATGCGGTCGCTGCCGAATTGCGTGCTGGGCAGGCGTCCATGCATCACGGGCATCTTTTCCACGCATCAGGGCCCAATAACACAGACGATAGACGCATCGGTGCGGCGTTGCGTTTCATAAAGCCCTCAATGAAACAGCAAAACGGCGTGAAAACTTTGGTTGTGCTAGTTGCAGGGCGAGATGATTTTGGGCATTTCTCAGTTGCGTCCTCCCCTCAGGGATTTTTGCATGAGGAGGATTTCGTTGTGTGTCAAAGGGATGCAGACCGCAAGAAACAAATACTCTTCGCCGGAGTGAAGTGACTCCCTTCACAAGCTCAGAACCATTGTTACATCGGCCCGGAAGCCGACCTAAATCGCGAAAACTAGTGGGTATTCAAAAGTTCTCGTCGCAGCTCAGCCTTTCTTCCATTGGGCGAAAAGTCGGAGAGGAAGTCTACGGCAAGCTCGAAATCAAGATACCAACTGCAAGGTTTCTGTTTAGTTTTTAGTTTGCGCTCGTTGCGCTCAGCGCCTCTTCCTTTGTTTTGACCTTTTCAGTTATTTCGCTCCAATATGAACCACTCTTTTTGTCAATGTGGTTTTCCAATACTTTGAAAGCATTTTGGAAATCACCCTGCTTCACCGATTTGACTAGTTCAATATGCTGCTTGTAGGATCTCGACATATGCTGAGGGTGGCGTCCTAGCCTGTTGCGCACGGCTGAAACCTTCAAAGCTATTGTCTGATAGGCGTCGTTGAGAAACCTATTGTTTGCGCAATCGAAAATACACTGGTGGAAGATAGTGTCCTGACGAAGATATTCCGCATCATTTCCGGAATCTCTTGCCAGATTCATTTCTTGAACACATTTCTCCAGTTCGGCGTAGAGCCTCGTGCTGTCGGTTTGCATAGCGTATTTTAACGCTGCGGTTTCTAGGCAAACGCGCGCATCGATTAGTTTGTCAAGTTCGTCAGGTTCAAGGTCAAATACGAATGATCCACGTTGGGGTTCGACGACCAATAGCCCTTCCATTTCAAGTCTGTTGATCGCTTCACGTACCGGAGTTCGACTAACTTCCAGTTCTTTGGCAAGTTTAGCTTCCGAAAGCTGTTCACCTAAATCGAACTCGCCGCTTACAATGCGTTCTTTCAGGTTTTCAGCCACTAACTCGGTTAATGATTTTGGGCGGTTGAATAGTGCCATTTCGTTTCCCCTGTCAGGACTGTATCAACCGAAACATTGGCATTCAATGAGTTAGGGTCGGTATCCAATGATTGTCGAGCGGTCTTGTCACAAGAACTTTGCTCAAGCGGGGGCAGGGCGGTTGTGTAGCTTTTGTCTATGACCAGACCTGCCTCTTTCAAGCACTTCAAGACCAGTCCCGAGGTCATTTTTTGGCGGTGGTTTTGTACTTTCGGTTCACATTGTGGCCTCGAAACGTGGAAGACCTACAGCACGAACACGGAATAGAGGTGAACTACGAAACGGTCCGATATTAGTGGAACAGGTTTGGCCCGATTTTTTTGCTGACACTCGAAGAAAGCGTGTTCAGCAATTTAGAGCATACTACAAATGGAAGTGGCACGTGGATGAGTTTTTTGTGAAGTGAATGGCAAGCGACACTATCTTTGGCGGGCTGTAGATCACAAAGGCGAAGTACCGGAAGCCGTTGTCATCAAACGCCGAAACAAAGCTAAAAAACTGAAAATAATCAAGAAATTAATAAGGCGATACGGTAGAGTGGTAACCATCGCCACAATCCGCTTCGCATCGTATTGGGTGGCTCTCTGAGAGCTTGGTACTACCAAAAAACGGCAAACGGGCAGGTCGCGCAACAACCGTGTTGAGAACTCGTACCTGCCGTTTCGACGTCGCAAACGCGCGATGTATCGTTTCAGGCGCATGCGAAGTTTACAAAAATTCGCCTCCGTCCATTCCTCCGTTTGCAACCACTTTGACCAGGAAGGTTTGCTGACCAGCCGAGAGACCTTCGATCTGACCTGCGCAGCCGCTCTTACCGAGTGGCGTCAGCTTTGTTCAGGGTAGGTTCACGGTTTCCGGGGCAAATTGAGAATGGTTCGAATTCGTCTGACAGTACCGTGGAAACCTGTGAAAAGCCGTAGATCGAAAGAAGAGTGCTTCCCGCCTAAAGTTTGCGAATGCCGTGGACCGTCAGTGTGCTGACCAGATCAGCGTAGTCTTCACGTGCCTTGGTTCCGGCTCCCGTGTTCCACATGTAATACCAGTTCAGCATGCCGAAGACTGACATTGTGGCCCCGCGCAATTTGGCCTTGTCATCACCAAATGTCTCTGGAGACAGCTCCCGCAGGATATTGTTGATGAAGCTGACCATATCGCGCTGGTATTCGCGCAGTTTCTTTTGCTGCTCGTCAGCGAGGGCGTTCATACCGCTGATCTGAACCCGGTGCTCGTCATCAGCACCTTGATAGGCGAACAAGATTTCGCGGACTGCCTTTCGAAGTTTCTCTTCAGGCTCAAGCCCTTCGAAATCAACGTTGCAAATGCGGTCACGTAAATCCCGAAGATAGGTCTCAAGGATGTCATACAAGATGGCATCCTTACTGTCGTAATAATGGTATATGTTCGCCTTGGATATCCCGCACTCTTTTGCCAACAAAGTCATCGATGCGCGGTCGAACCCCTGATCCGCAAAGATTTTCGCAGCTCTTTTGAGAATCTGTTCCCGCTTCTGGTCGTGGTCTTTGGCGATTGTCCGGGCCACGGCTTATTCCTTATCGCGGTTGTCGATGACGCGCTTCGCCTTGCCCTGAGAGCGTTCGACGTCGCCTGGATCACCTACAACAATTTCCGTTGAAACGCCAACAACGTCCTTGATGCGCTTAGTCAGCATTCGGGCTGCGGCAGTCTTTGACATCTCGTCGGTTGAGTCTGCTGACGCTTCGACAAACACCCGCATCGCGTCCATTCGGCCGGACTTGTAAAGTTCGATCTGATAGTAGGGGGCCAGACCGCCCGTCGCCATGACCTGCTCTTCGATCTGGCTGGGGAAAACATTCACGCCCCTCAGGATCATCATGTCGTCGCTGCGGCCGGTAATCTTTGCCATCCGGCGCATCGAGCGCGCCGTTCCAGGCAACAGACAGGTCAGATCGCGCGTTCGGTAGCGGATCATTGGCAAACCTTCTTTGGTCAAAGTGGTGAACACCAACTCGCCGGTTTCGCCGTCGGGCAGTACTTCGCCTGTGGCCGGGTCAATGATCTCTGGTAGGAAGTGATCCTCCCAGATCACGGGACCATCTTTTGTTTCGACGCACTCGCTCGCGACGCCGGGACCCATGATTTCAGACAGGCCGTAGATATCAACCGCGTGCATGTCGAATGCGGATTCAACCTCCGTTCGCATTGCGTCTGTCCAGGGCTCTGCTCCGAAAATGCCGACCTTGAGAGAGCTTTTTCTGGGGTCGAGCCCGGATTTGTGGAACTGTTCAAGGATGTTGAGCATGTATGACGGCGTCACCATGATCCCGTCGGGCTGAAAATCATTTATCAAGCCAACCTGTTTCTCGGTCTGTCCGCCGCTCATGGGGACAACGGTCGCACCCAAACGTTCGATCCCGTAGTGGGCGCCCAGACCACCAGTAAACAGGCCATAGCCATAGGCGTTGTGGACCAAATCGCCCTTACGCAAACCTGCCGCCCGCAACGAACGCGCACCCAAATCTGCCCAATTATCGATATCAGCTTTGGTATAGCCCACCACAGTTGGTTTACCGGTGGTCCCGGAAGACGCGTGCAGTCGAATAATCTCACTGCGTGGGACCGCGAAAAGGCCGAAAGGGTAGTTGTCGCGCAGATCGTTTTTATACGTAAACGGGAACTTCGAAATATCCGAAAGCTGTTGCAAATCATCCGGATGGACACCCGCCTCATCAAAGCGCTGCTTGTACATCGCCACGTTTTCGTAGGCATGTCGGACCGACCATTTGAGGCGTTCAAGCTGTGTCGCACGGATTTCGTCGATCGATGCGATTTCGATCGGGTCCAATTCAGCTTTGTTGGGGGACAGGGCGTCCATTGCGTTGCTCCTCCGGCGTATTTCTATTCGACAAAATTCTGACCACCAACCGCGCGGGACATGCCCCGGAATTCGGCGACAGTCATGCCATCTTGATTTGTGATGCGTACGTCATAGACGCCGCTACGTCCTGCGACAGCGGTTTCTGTCGCGGTTGCGGTCAGGCGGTCTCCCAGGCGGCCCGGTGCGAGATAGCTCATCATTGTATGTTGGCCGACGGTCGCCACATTGCGACTGTTGCAGGCAAAGGCAAACGCGCTGTCTGCCAGGGCATGGGTGACGCCGCCGTGGCATATGCCATGGCCGTTGCAGTGATGAGTTGCGACGGTCAGTGCCAGAACGGCGCGGCCTTCGTCGACGTTAACGAGTTCCATGCCGAACCATTTGCTGGCCTCATCATTGGCCCACATAGCAGCGGCAGATTTAGCGGCGCGTTCTTGCGGGGTCATCGTCATTTGCCCTGAAAAGTTGGTACGCGTTTTTCGAGGAAGCTGGACACGCCTTCGGCATAGTCCGCGCTTTCCCCACAGATTTTCATAGCGTCCGCTTCGATTTCAAGATGATCAGAAAGGGTGGTGGTTGCCGCGGCCTGAATGCACTGCTTGGTTTTGCCCAGCCCAAAGGTCGGACCGTTGGCAAATTGGTTTGCCAATGCGCGGGCTTCGGTCATCAATTGCTCGTCGGGTACGGCTTTCCAGATCAGGCCCCAGTCTTCTGCTTGTTTTGCTGGTAAAGGTTGTGCCGTAAACGCCAATCCTTTGGCTCTGGCCTCTCCCAACAGGCGGGGCAGGTGCCAACTGCCACCAGTATCAGGAATCAGACCGACCTTGGCGAAACTCTGAATGAACTTGGCGCTTTCACCAGCCAAAACCATGTCGCAGGCTAGTGCCAGATTTGCCCCGGCTCCGGCAGCAACACCGTTCACAGCACAAATAACCGGGAAGTTCAGCGACCGGATCAATCGCACCAAAGGCGCATAGTAGGTCCGCACGGTTTTGCTCAGATCAGGCGGGCTGTCCATTTTCGATGGATCGCGGTCTCCAAGATCCTGTCCGGCGCAAAATCCGCGACCTGCACCGGTCAAAAGGACGGCGCGCGCGCCGTTGTCTCGGGCGGATTTCAGCGCGTCTTGCAGCGCGTAATGCATCTCATCATTGAATGAGTTCAGTTTGTCGGGACGATTCAGTGTAATCTCAACCCAGGTCCCGTGATCTTCTACAAGAATCGTATCGCTCATGACCGCTCTGCCAGATGTCGTTTCATTTTTATCATTGCATTAACCGAACGGTTGGTCAATATATAAACAGGACTCGAATCCAGAGCGCTTGAAGGGCACACCCATGTCTCAGACGTCACTTGTGAATGTTGAACTCAAAGGCGATGTCGCCTGGGTCACCATTGACAACCCGCCAGTCAATGCGACCTCGCAAGCGGTCCGGCAGGGGCTTGCAGATGCTGTGGATGCGGTCAAAGGCGCGCGGGTGGCCGTGTTGCGATGCACTGGCCGGACGTTCGTCGCGGGCGGGGACATGTCCGAATTCGACAAGCCGCCGGTCGAGCCGCATTTGCCCGATGTCGTCCAAATGATCGAAGACAGCGATGTCCCTTTCGTCGCCTGTATGCACGGGAATGTTCTGGGTGGCGGGTTCGAAATTGCGATGGCCTGCGCATGGCGCATAGCAGCGGCGGGCACGGGATTTGGTCTGCCAGAGGTCAATGTTGGATTGATCCCGGGCGCGGGCGGCACGCAACGTCTGCCACGCCTTGTAGGGATGGAAGCGGCAATCGACCTGGCCTGTAATGGCAAAATGCTGAAAGCCGAGGAGATGCTGCAGCTTGTTGCCGTCGATCTGGTGGCTGACGATCTTGAAAAGGCGGTCGAGAGTTTTGTGGCCGATCTGCCGGACCGTCCTGTGCCGGTCAGCCAACGTATTGTTGCTGATTTTGCGCCTGATCTGATCGAGACCTCTCGGGCATCGCTGAAAAAGCGCGCCAAGGGGCAGCAGTCGCCGTTGGAGAACCTGACCGCGCTAACCTGGTCCCAAATGCCGTTTTCCGAAGCTCAGCCGATGGAGCGGACGCGCCATCTGGCGCTTCGCCAAACTGCGGAAAGCCGCGCGCTGCGTCATGCGTTCTTTGCAGAACGCAGTGTCTCCAAGCCCTCTCTGATCAAGGATGTCCAGCCGCGCGATATCAGCCGTATTGCTGTGGTGGGCGGCGGCTTGATGGGGTGCGGAATTGCAACCGCCGCTCTGACGGCTGGCCTGTCTGTCAAGTTGATCGAGCGCGACTCCGAGGCCGCATTGGCAGCCCATGATCGGGTTGAAGACCTGTTGAAGGGCGCGGTCAAACGCGGAAAGATGACCGAGGCTAAATACCTGAATTGCCTGTCCCGATTTCGCGCCGTTGACAGCTATGCCGAAGCAGTTGACGCGGAGTTAGCCATCGAAGCCGTGTTCGAGGACCTATCGGTCAAACAGCAGGTCTTTGCCGAATTGGCCAAGAACATGGACGTCGACGCAATTCTTGCCACCAATACATCTTATCTGGACCCTGCTGAAATCTTCTCGGGCATCGAAAACCAGACACGGTGCATCGGGCTGCATTTCTTCAGCCCGGCCCATGTCATGAAACTGCTTGAGATCGTGCACACCCCCCAAACCGCCCCAGAGGTGGTGGCCACAGGGTTTGCTCTGGGCAAGAAGCTGCGCAAGGTCTCGGTACTGTCCGGCGTTTGCGACGGGTTCATTGGCAACCGCATGCTGGGCGCTTATCGGCGCGCGGCGGATTATCTGCTGGCAGACGGGGCGCTGCCCCATGAAATTGACCAGGCGATGCGGGATTTCGGTATGCCGATGGGGCCCTACGAGCTGCAGGATCTGACCGGGTTGCAGATCGCCTGGGCAAACCGAAAACGCAACGCTGCCACGCGCGACCCGAACGAACGCTATGTCATCATTGCCGACCAGCTATGTGAGATGGAGCGGTTTGGGCAGCGATCCGGCAAGGGCTGGTACCGGTACGAAGACGGAAATCGCAAACCGATCCGCGACCCCGAGGTTGAGGCTTTGATCGAAGGGTATTCCGCTGCGCAGGGCATTACCCGCCGGACCTTTACGGCCGAGGAAATATCGTCTCGCCTTCTGGCCGTCATGGCAAATGAGGGCGCTTTGATCATCCAAGAAGGGATCGCCGAAAACGCGGAATCCGTCGATATGGTTCAGATCCATGGCTATGGCTTTCCGCGTTGGCGCGGGGGGCCGATGACCTATCGCAAGGAAATTGGGAGTGACGTGTCCCAGTCGGTTATGCTGACCGTGGCCGAGGAAAGTCCGGCGTCTTGGGTCATCGCGGCCCAAACGAAGGCGCCTTAAAAGTGTTGATGGTTACAAAAGCAACCATTAACGCATTCAAAATGCATGTTTCACAGGGAGGAGACAGAACATGAAACTCAGCAACTTGAGCACCTTGCTGGCTTCGGCGGCACTTGCCATTTCGGGTACCGTTGCGATGGCGGCAGACTATACGCTGACCATTTCCAGCTGGGCACCGCCGACCCATGGCATCAACGCCAAGATGTGGCCGAAATTCGTCGAGATGGTTGAAGAAGCCACCGATGGCCAAGTCACCGCTGAACTGAAACTTGGCATCGCACCTCCACCGGCTCAGATGGACCTGATCATGGATGGGGCGGCGGATGCCTCGATCATTTTCCACGGCTACCAGCCGGGCCGCTTTGTCACCACCAAGATGATCGAACTGCCCGGATACGAGGGCTCGGCCGAGGCCGCATCGGTGGCCTATTGGCGCGCCTATGACAAGCACCTGAAGGCGGCCGACGAACATCGCGGCGTCAAGGTGATAGCGCTGCATACGCATGGACCGGCCCAACTGCATTCCAGCAGCCCTGTTACCGCGCTGGACGAGGTATCAGGCCTCAAGGTTCGCATCCCTGGCGGTGTTGGTGGCGATGTCGGTACAGCGCTAGGTGCAACCGGTATCCAGGTGCCTGCTCCGAAAGTGTACGAAACGCTGGCCTCGAAAGCAGCCGATGGTGTCGTGATGCCATTTGAATCCCGCAAGGGCTTCAAGCTGACCGAAGTGGCGCAGAACGTGTACGAAGTTCCGGGCGGTCTGTATCGCGGTTCTTTCGCCTTCATCATGAACGAAGACACATTTGCCGATCTGCCTGCCGAGCTGCAGCAAGCGTTGGAAGAGCAGGTGTTTGGCGAACCGCTGAGCCGCGAAATCGGTAAAATATGGGACGAAATTGATGCCATCGGGCGCGAAGCTACCGAAGGCACAGACGGCAACGCGATCAACACCGCATCTGCAGAAGACCTGGAAAAGTTCAACGCAATTGCTGTCGATGTCCGCGCCAAGGTCATTGACGAGGTTAACGGCGCCGGGGTCGATGCTCAGGCCGCGTATGACATGATCGTCAGTGAAATGGCCGCGCAATAACGCGAGCTGGTTGGCGGTCTCGCACCGCCAGCCGTTTCGACCGGGCGGGAATTCCTCATGCAATCTCTGGTATCCTTCGCGCGCCGCATCAGTGTTTTTCCGACAGTGATGGCCTGTGTGGCGCTTTTTATCCTCATGGTCATGACGTTTTGCGACGTCATTCTTCGGTCCATATTCAACGCGCCGATCGAAGCGGCGACCGAGTTGACGCGTATTCTGATGGCGATCCTAGTATTCTCGGTGCTGCCGATGATTTCGGCTGGAAAGGGTCAAATTGCAGTCGACCTGACGGACGGGTTGTTTTCGCGACTGCGCCTAAGCCGCGCCCGGGATGCGATAGTCTATCTGGTCTCGGGCATCATGCTCTTCTGGCCCATACAGCGGGTCTGGATCCTTGCCGAACGGGCGCGGGACTATGGTGACGTGACCGAGTACCTGTCGATCCCCGTGTTCTATATCGGCTGGTTCATTGCCGCGTCCACGGCGATCACCGCTGTCGCAATGATCACAACTGGTCTTTTGCACATCTTCGCCCCCCATACTTTGTCGGAGCACCCTCAATGACTGCCGCACTGATCGGTTTTGGCCTTGTTCTTGTTCTTGTGCTTCTGCGCTTGCCGATTGTCTTTGCAATGGGCCTCGTCGGAACGCTGGGTTTTGCATACGAACGCGGAGGCAGTATTCTGTCCGAACGCGGCTTGAAGGCGGCGATGTCGATGGTGGGTCGTCAGATCACCGACACGGCACAGGACTACGGCCTTTCGGTTATTCCATTGTTTATCCTAATGGGCTTGTTCGTGAACAAGGGCGGGCTGGCGCGCGAGCTCTACGCCGTTTCAAACGCGTTTCTGGGCCATTTCAAAGGCGGGATCGCGATGGCTACGGTTGCGGCCTGTGGCGGGTTTTCGGCCATCTGCGGCTCGTCCTTGGCAACGGCGGCAACAATGTCCAAAGTCGCCATGCCGGAAATGCGCCGCTATCGCTATTCGGATGAGCTGTCGACCGCTTCGATTGCGGCAGGCGGCACGCTCGGCATTCTAATCCCGCCCTCCGTGATCCTTGTTATCTATGGCCTGTTGACCGAGACATCCATCGGCAAGCTATTTGTCGCTGGCATCATTCCCGGCGTGCTTGGCATCCTTCTGTACCTGTTTGCGGTCCGTTGGACCGTCTGGCGCAAACCCGAATCCGGACCTGCCGGAGAAAAACACGGCTGGGGCGAAAAACTGACAGCGTTGCGGTCGGTTTGGGCGGTGTTACTGTTGTTCTTTCTGGTCATTGGCGGGCTTTACGGCGCGTTTGATTTCCATCCGTTGAACCTGACCTTCAGTCCGACCGAAGCCGCTGGCATGGGTGCCATGGGGGCGTTTCTGATCGCACTGTCGCGCGGTGGGCTGACTCTGAGTTCGACCTTTGAGGTGTTGAAAGAAACAACTTATACCGCTGCCGCGCTTTTCTCGGTCCTGATCGGGGCTCAGATCTTTTCGAACTTCATCAATCTCGCTGGCCTGCCCGAGGCGCTGATTGGCCTGGTCACGGCCTATGACGTGGAACCGTTCGTGGTGATCCTGATGATCCTGGGCATCTACATCATCTTGGGCTGCGTCTTTGAATCCCTGTCGATGCTCTTGCTGACCGTGCCGATCTTTTTCCCGCTGGTGACGTCGCTGGGCTACGACCCAATCTGGTTCGGGATTGTGGTGGTTGTCGTGACCGAGATCAGTCTGATCACCCCGCCGGTTGGTTTGAATGTGTTCATCCTGAAAGGGGTGGTCGGGGACGTTTCGACTGCAACGATCTTCAAAGGTGTCACGCCCTTCTGGATCGCGGATATCTTCCGTCTGGCCCTGATCGTGCTAGTGCCCTGGCTGGTGCTGGTTCTGCCCGAACATATGGGGGCGATGGGTCACTGATGTTTTCCCTGACGGCGCTTCCCGACGGGTTTCATGAGGACCCTTATCCCACCTATGCCGCGCTGCGCGAGGATATGCCGGTTTGCCCCCAGCCCGACGGCTCGGTGATCCTGTCGCGATACGAGGATCTGGATCTGGTCTATCGGGATACGACGCGGTTCATCTCGGACAAAAAGGCGGTGTTTGGGCCCAAATACGGGGTCGACAGCCCGCTATACGAACACCACACCACAAGTCTGGTGTTCAACGATCCACCTCTGCACACCCGCGTCCGTAAGGTGATGGTCGGAGCGATGAACCCGCGTGCCTTGGCGCAGATGGAACCGGGTTTGATCCAGCTCGTCGATAGTTTGCTGGATCAGATGCAGACCAAAGGCACAGTCGAGTTGATCGAGGATTTCGCCGGGGCGATCCCCATCGAAGTGATCGGCAACCTGTTGGGCGTTCCCAGGTCCGAGCGCGAACCCCTGCGGGACTGGTCTCTGGCTATTCTTGGGGCTTTGGAACCACAATTGACGCTTGAGCAGGAAGAGTGGGGCAATCGCGCCGTCTCCGAATTCAAAGAATTTCTGCGCCATATCATTGAGGATCGAAAAGCCAACCCCGGCAATCCGGAAACGGATGTTTTGACGCGGCTGATCCAAGACGATGCGGACGGAGGCCTCACCGAGGTCGAACTTTATCAGAACTGTATTTTCATCCTGAATGCGGGGCACGAGACCACGACAAACCTGATCGGCAACGCACTGGATTTGCTAGATCGGCACCGGGATAAACGTTCGGAATTGGTGAATAATCCCGACCTGATTGCCACGGCAGTTGACGAATTTTTACGCCTGGAAAGCCCAAACCAGTTTGGCAATCGCCTGACCACAGAAGACGTAAGACTCCACGGCCATACCGTTCCGGCAGGCACGGATATTCACCTGTGCATCGGTGCTGCCAACCGCGACCCAAGGCAGTTTGACCGGCCCGACGGCATGTTGCTGGACCGCCGCCCCAACAAGCACCACGCCTTTGCCGGTGGTCCGCACACCTGCGTCGGACTGACCCTGGCCCGGATGGAGGGCAGGATAGCGGTCAATCGGTTTTTGAACCGCTTTCCAAATTATCAGGTCACAGAGGGCGCAAAGCGTGGTGGCCGAATTCGCTTTCGTGGGTTCGCCGAGCTTCCTGCGCAAGTTTGATGTGACCGAACAAGAAAATGAATCGGTCTTTTTATTGACCGACCGTACGGTAAATATTATAGCTACCATAACCGCGTACATAGGTCCGCGTAGATCATCTCAGGACTGAGGAGAGGCACATGACGATCCAACAGATTTCAAGTTTCGCGGCAGGTGAGTGGATCGCGCCGGGCGAAGGGGCCCGCAACATTGCCAGTGCTGTGACCGGTGAGGTGATCGCGACCGCTGGCAACACTGGCTTAGATGTACAGGGCATGTTGGACTATGCGCGCAACGTTGGTGGTCCGGCACTGCGTCAGATGACCTTTCATGAGCGCGCCAAGATGCTCAAGGCATTGTCGGTGCATTTGGGGCAGCACAAGCAGGTCCTGTACGGCCTGTCATTCAACACGGGCGCGACCCAATCGGATCATCTGATCGATATCGATGGTGGGATCGGTACGATGTTCGTATTTGCCTCGAAAGGGCGTCGCGAAATGCCCGATGGGCACGTTTATCTGGATGGTGACGTCGAGCAGCTGTCGCGGAATGGAACCTTTGTCGGTCAGCACATCTGCACCCCGCTGCAGGGTGTGGCGGTCCACATCAACGCGTTCAACTTTCCGGTTTGGGGCATGTTGGAGAAGCTGGCTCCGACGTTACTGGCCGGTGTTCCGGCTATCGTCAAACCGGCGACGAATTCCTGCTATGTGACCGAGTTATGCGTGCGGTTGATGCTGGACTCTGGCATTCTGCCTGCCGGGGCGCTCCAGCTTGTGACAGGTGGTCTGGGTGACATGTTGGATCGCCTGACCATGCAGGACGTGGTAAGTTTTACCGGCTCGGCCGATACTGCGCTGAAACTGCGGTCTAACCCCGTCATTCTGGAAAACTCTATCCGTTTCGTGGCGGAACAGGACAGTCTGAATTGCTCGGTGCTGGGCATTGATGCCGAACCGGGAACGCCGGAGTTTGACCTGTTCGTCAAGGAAGTACAGCGTGAGATGACCACAAAAGCGGGTCAGAAATGTACCGCAATCCGCCGGATCATCGCGCCCGAGCCGCATGTGCAGGCGGTGATCGAAGCGCTTTCCGAGCGGCTGGCAAAAACGGTTATCGGCGACCCTAGGCTTGAGACGACGCGCATGGGCGCGCTGGTCTCGAATGATCAAAAACTGGATGTGTTGGAAAAGGCTGCGATCATTTGCGAAGAGGCCGAACGTGTGTTCGGCAACCCGGATGACTTTGCCGTTGACGGCGCAGATGCCAACAAAGGGGCTTTCCTGCCGCCAATGCTGTTCCATTGTGCCAACCCGGATGCGGCACAGCGCGTTCACGACACCGAAGCTTTCGGTCCGGTCAGCACGATCATGGGGTATCGCGACACCGACCACGCGATTGAGCTGGCGAACCGGGGGCAGGGGTCTCTGGTCGCGTCGGTCATTACTCATGACCTGGATGTGGCACGCAAATTCGCTATGGGTGCCGGGGCGTATCACGGGCGGCTCTATTTCAACAACCGAGACTCGATGAAAGAGGCCACGGGCCACGGCTCTCCCCTGCCGCATATGGTTCATGGCGGCCCTGGTCGAGCGGGTGGCGGTGAGGAAATGGGCGGCGTGCGGGGCGTGAAACACTACATGCAGCGCACAGCCATTCAGGGCTCGCCTGACCTGTTGACGGCGATTGGCTCGAAATGGGTCTCGGGCGCAACCGAGATCGAAGGCCCGGCGCATCCTTTCACGCGGCGCTACCACGATCTGGCAATCGGCGAAACGATCCACACGGCGCCACGCACCGTGACGCTCGAAGATATCGAACATTTTGCGGAATTCACCGGCGATACCTTCTATGCGCATATGGATGAAGCCGCTGCGCAACGGAACCCGTTCTTCCCGGGTCGCGTCGCGCACGGATACCTGCTGCTGTCCTTCGCCGCCGGTTTGTTTGTCGAGCCTAACGAAGGTCCTGTTCTGGCCAATACAGGCTTGGATGGGTTGCGTTTCATGAAACCAGTTGCGGCCGGGGACAGCATCAAAGTGCGCCTAACCGTTAAGTCAAAGACCAAACGCAACGATCAGTATGGCGAGGTTCGCTGGCACGTTACGATGACTCAACAGGATGATGACCTTGTTGCTGAATACGAACTGCTGACAATGGTGGCCTACTGACGAAACCGGGCCGGATGGTAATTCGATCCGGCCCGCCTATACTGCAGCCATGAAAGACGCTTCCACAGACTGGTTTGACCATTGCGTTCGTCATTTGACCTCCGAAGGGTCTCTGCGGGTTTGGTCTGTGCTTGTCACGATCTTTGGCGATCTGGCGCAAAACAAATCCGATCAGATAAGCGGATCATTGATAACTGCGTTGACGAGCCTTGTGGGTATCAAAGCCGAAGCGACCCGAGTGGCATTGCATCGATTGCGCAAAGAAGGCTGGATCGAAAGTACGCGCGTTGGACGTGCAAGCGTCCATCAGCTTACGGACTATGGCCGTACTCAAAGTGCAGCCGCTGCGCCACGCATTTACGCCCGCGAAACGGCCAAACCAAACGTCTGGCATGTGCTGATGTCGAGCAACTCGGAAGCATCACGAAAGGAATTGGCCGATCTGTTGCTGACCGGGGAGTATATCTCAGTAAACCCGTCTACGGCGATGGCAGCGGGACCCATGCCGCACGATCTGGAAGACCTGCTGGGTTTTGAAACCACCGCGATTTCAGTGCCTGATTGGCTACGAGAGCTATGCGGACCAGAGCCGTTGAAAACCGCGTATGACGAGTTTTGGACATCAATCCAGGCGATCGACGATCTGCTGCCGCCGACCGGTGTGGATGATCCGATGAAAACGGCAGCTCTGCGTGTCCTCCTTGTGCACAATTGGCGCCGCATCATCTTGCGACACCCAGCTTTGCCCTCGGATTTTCTGCCAAGTGACTGGAAGGAGCCCGCTTGCCGCGAGGCGGTCTCTAGGATTTTGGGCAGGCTGCCCCGACCGCAACTCAAAAATTTGGAAGCAGAATTGAGCACTTAGGTTTTTGGGACAAAGTCCCTCCTGATATCTCAAAGGATGATGGCTTGTTTTAACAGCAAACTGATTTCTCTTTATGTTACGAGAATGTGCTAAGAAATAAAAATTCGGTAACATAAAGCTTGCCTCGAATCGATGATGGAAATATAAACCGACCATACGGTCTATGATTGAGTGTGAACGCCCGGGAGAATTCACAGATGGATGCATTCATTTGCGACGCGACGCGCACGCCGATTGGGCGATACGGCGGCGCTTTGTCGTCGATCCGCACGGATGATCTGGCGGCCATTCCGCTGGCTGCGCTGAAAGAGCGGAACCCGCAAGTCGACTGGTCCAGCGTTGATGATGTCATCTATGGTGATGCCAACCAGGCCGGTGAAAGCAACCGGAACGTCGCCCGTATGGCGGCCTTGTTGGCTGGATTGCCGGTTGATGTTCCGGGGACCACCATAAACCGCCTTTGTGCCAGCGGCATGGATGCTGTTGGAATGGTCGCGCGAGGCATCAAGGCGGGTGACTATGATGTGGCGATCGCGGGCGGGGTCGAAAGCATGTCTCGTGCACCCTTTGTGATGCCCAAGGCGACATCAGCATTCACGCGCAGTAACGCGGTTTACGACACGACTATTGGTTGGCGCTTTGTGAATCAGAAGATGAAGCAGGCCTACGGCATCGATTCAATGCCCCAAACCGCTGACAACGTTGCCGAAGACTATGGCATCAGCCGAGCGGATCAGGACAGTTTTGCCGCGCGCAGTCAGGCCCGATGGGCCGCCGCGCACGAGGCGGGGCTGTTTGCGGATGAGATCACTCCGGTCTCGGTTCCACAACGTAAAGGTGACCCGATAGTGGTCGATACCGATGAGCATCCTCGCCCGGGAACAACGGCCGACAAGCTGTCGGGCCTCAAGGGAGTGAACGGGCCCGACAAAACTGTCACGGCGGGCAATGCTTCCGGTGTAAACGACGGAGCCGCAGCCATTTTGATGGCGAATGAGGCGGCGGCCGCAAAGAATAGCCTTACTCCGATTGCACGGGTTGTGGGAATGTCGGTGGCTGGCGTCGCGCCGCGCATCATGGGGATTGGGCCCGTACCGGCCAGCCAAAAGGTTTTGGCACGGGCCGGGCTAACCATTGAACAGATGGATGTGGTAGAGTTGAACGAAGCTTTTGCGTCGCAAGGGCTGGCAACACTTCGCGAACTGGGCCTTGCTGACGACGCACCGCATGTGAACCCAAATGGCGGTGCCATTGCCATGGGGCACCCTTTGGGCATGTCCGGAGCGCGGCTGGTTTTAACTGCCGCCTATCAGCTGCGGCGGACAGGTGGGCGGTATGCTCTGTGCACGATGTGCGTGGGCGTGGGGCAGGGCGCAGCCTTGATCTTGGAACGGGTTTGATGGGGAGAGCACTGTTTTGACTGAGGCGATCCAGATAATCGACCACAGCGAACGCGTCGAGCGCCTGTTCGAGCCGTATCAAGATGTTCTCGCCGACGATTACAAGGCCTATCGGGGCCATGTTTATCGTGTGATTACCTATGCCATGCACTTCCTTAGCGGCGATGACACGCATCGTGCATTGGTCGAGACGGCCTTCGTCTACCACGATATTGGACTGTGGACGAAACACGATCTGGCATATCTGGAGCCATCCGAAGAACTGGCTCTGAGGGACAACGCTGAAAAGGGTTGGGGACTGGATCCAGAACTGCTGCGCAATGCCATTCACTGGCACCACAAGTTTACACCCTATCGCGGGCCGCATGCCGATGTGGTCAACGCCTGCCGAAAAGGTGACTGGATCGATGCGACAGGGGGCAAGGTGCGAAAAGGACTGTCACGAGATCAAGTCGCCCAGGTCGAAGCCGCCATTCCCAGCTACGGATTTGCGGATGTTTTACAGCGCTTGGCAAAAGACCTTGGTGGCTCCGCACTAAAAGGAAACATGCGGGTTCTAAGCCACGTATTCAAAATCTGATCCCATCCGAGAGGAGGAAACACGATGTACGCACAAATGGTTAAGTCTGAGGCCACAAACGATGACCCTGAAAAGCTTGCCGAGTTTCAGGCAAAGATTGACGCGGACATCAAGATCGAGCCCAAGGATTGGATGCCGCAAGGCTATCGCAAAACGCTGATCCGCCAAATCGGTCAGCACGCCCATTCCGAAATCGTCGGACAACTGCCCGAAGGCAACTGGATCACCCGCGCGCCCACGCTGGAACGCAAAGCGATCCTGCTGGCCAAGGTGCAGGATGAGGCCGGACACGGGCTATACCTGTATTGCGCGGCGGAGACACTGGGCGTCAGCCGGGACGAACTGACCGAGATGCTGCTGGACGGTCGGATGAAATATTCGTCGATCTTCAACTATCCAACATTGAACTGGGCCGATATCGGAGCGGTTGGTTGGCTGGTCGACGGGGCCGCAATCATGAACCAAGTGCCGCTGCAGCGGACATCCTACGGGCCATATTCGCGTGCCATGATCCGGATCTGCAAGGAAGAGAGCTTTCACCAACGTCAGGGATACGATGCCATTCGCAAGATGGCCGAAGGCACACCTGCGCAGAAGAAGATGGCGCAGGGTGCCCTGAACCGCTTTTGGTACCCGTCGCTGATGATGTTCGGACCCTCGGACAAGGACTCGGTGCATTCGACCCAATCCATGGCTTGGAAGATCAAAATGAACACCAATGATGAGCTGCGTCAGAAGTTCGTCGACCAGACCGTACCGCAGGCCGAATTCCTTGGCCTGACCGTCCCCGACCCGGATCTGAAATGGAATGCAGAACGCGGGCACTACGATTTCTCGGAACCCGATTGGTCCGAGTTCTTTGACGTCATCAAAGGCAACGGCCCTTGCAACACCGACCGCCTGGCCGCGCGCAACAAGGCCTGGGACGACGGACAATGGGTGCGTGATGGCCTGTTGGCGCACGCCAAGAAGAAACGCGCCGGTCAAGTGGCCGCTGAATAAGCCTGACCTGAGGAGGATACCCGATGAAAAACGAATGGCCCCTTTGGGAAGTCTTTATCCGCGGTCAGCACGGTATGAGCCACCGCCATGTCGGCTCACTGCACGCACCGGACGCGGAAATGGCGATCAAGAACGCGCGCGATGTCTACACCCGCCGCAACGAAGGCGTGTCGATCTGGGTGGTCGAAGCGAACAATATCTCGGCCTCATCCCCCAGTGACAAAGGCCCGCTATATGAGCCCAGCGAAAGCAAGGTTTACCGTCACCCGACATTCTTCGACATCCCCGATGAAGTGGGGGCGATGTGATGACCCGCGACGAAGCCTTCCTACAGTTTCTGCTAAGAATGGGTGACAACACACTCATCCTTGGTCACCGCGTGAGTGAATGGTGCGGTCATGCGCCTGTGCTGGAAGAAGATATCGCACTGGCCAATACCGCGCTGGACCTGATCGGCCAAACCCAGATGTGGCTTGGCCTTGCAGGCGAAATCGACGGCGGCCAAAGTGCCGATGATCTGGCGTTCCTGCGCGATGCCTGGGATTTTCGCAATGTTCTGATGGTCGAGGTTCCGAACGAGGATTTCGGCCGGACCCTAATGCGCCAGTTCTTGTTTGATGCGTGGCATTCGATCATGCTGGGGCGTCTGATCAAATCGTCAGACGACCGTGTCGCGGCCATTGCGGCCAAAGCCAGCAAAGAGGTCGCTTATCACCTGGAACGCTCTGGCGGCACGGTGGTTGGGTTGGGCGACGGAACGGCGGAAAGCCACGACCGGATGCAAGCGGCGCTGGACTATCTGTGGCCCTATGTGGGTGAGATGTTTGCCAGCGACGACGTGGATACCCAGATGACAGCCGCTGGCATCGCCCCCAATCCCGCCGATCTGCGCGATGAATATGACGCTTTGGTTCAGCGGGTCTTGGCGGATGCGACGCTAACGATCCCAGACAGCGATTTCGCGCATAAGGGCGGGCGTACCGGGCAGATGCATACCGAGCACCTGGGGCACTTACTGACTCAGATGCAATGGCTGCAACGCGCCTATCCCGGCGCCAGCTGGTAAACCGATATGGAACGGGTGACTACAGATCAGATATGGGACTGGCTGGATGCCGTGCCTGACCCTGAAATACCAGTCATTTCCGTGGTTGATCTGGGGATTGTGCGCGATGTGCGCTGGGATGCCGGAACCTTGAAGGTGACGGTGACACCGACCTATTCCGGCTGTCCAGCAACGTCGGTCATCAGCATGGACATTGAAACCGCGCTGCGGGATCGCGGGATCGAAGATATCCGGATCGAAACCACCATTTCGCCCGCCTGGACCACCGATTGGCTCAGCGACAAGGGCCGTGCGCGGCTGGAAGAATACGGTATCGCCCCGCCACAAACGGCAGGCGGCCCGGAGCGTTGCCCGCATTGTGGCAGTAAGGCGGTTGAGAAGGTCAGCCAGTTCGGCTCGACCCCGTGTAAGGCCCATTGGCGCTGCACCGACTGCCTGGAACCATTTGACTATTTCAAGTGCATCTGAGGAGGAGCACCGGATGGCACGTTTCCACGACCTGAAGGTCACCGAAATCCACAAAACGATCCGCGACGCGGTAGTTTTGACGCTGGAGCCCATGAATGGTGCAGCGCAAGAGTTTGACTTTACTGCAGGCCAATACCTAACGTTCCGCCGCGAATTTGACGGCGAGGAACTGCGCCGATCATACTCGATCTGCGCAGGCAAGGACGACGGTGTCCTGCAGGTTGGGATCAAGCGCGTTGATGGCGGGGCGTTCTCGGGCTGGGCGAACTCGGAACTGAATGTCGGGGACATCGTGCAGGCCATGCCGCCGATGGGCAGCTTCCACGCTCCGATCGATGCAGATTCAGAAAAGCAATATCTCAGTTTTGCCGGTGGCTCTGGGGTGACGCCTGTACTGTCGATCCTCAAAACCACGCTCGCCCGGGAACCCCAATCGCGGTTTACTCTGATCTATGCCAACAAAGGCATCAACACGATCATGTTCCGCGAAGAACTGGAGGACCTCAAAAACCTGTATATGGGGCGCCTCAACGTGATCCATATTCTCGAGACGGATTCCCAGGAAATTGACCTCTTCACCGGGCTGGTGACACAGGAAAAATGCGCCGAACTATTCAAACACTGGGTTGATATCGAAAACGTCGATACGGCGTTCATTTGTGGTCCTGAACCCATGATGTTGGGTATTGCGGCTGCCCTGCGCGAACACGGGCTGGACGACAGCCAGATCAAATTCGAACTTTTTGCCAGCGCGCAGCCCGGTCGGGCCAAGCGTAAGGTCATTGCGGCAGATGCCGGTCGGACAGACAATCAAACCAACGCGTCCATTACCCTGGATGGGTCAACCCAAACCCTGACCATCCCCAGGGACCTGTCCATTCTGGATGCTGCTTTGGAAAACGCGTTAGACGCCCCCTATGCCTGCAAAGCTGGAGTCTGTTCGACCTGCCGCTGCAAGGTGCTGGAAGGTGAGGTCGAGATGGTCGCAAACCACGCGCTTGAGGATTACGAGGTCGAAAAGGGCTATGTGCTCAGCTGTCAGGCCTATCCGATAACGGACCGTGTGGTCGTGGATTACGATCAGTAGAGGAGAGGTAGACATGACCGATACGATGACTCTCGACAGCTATTTGGCAGCGGGCGGCGTGCTGACCAACCCGTCAAATGTCCCACCGCGCTATCGCGCTGAGTTGCTGAAACTGATGGCAACCTTTGTTGACAGTGAATTGGCAGGCGCAGCCGGTTTTGCTGACGTAATTAACCTCGGGCCGGGAATAAAAGAACGCATCGCTGCCGCGAAGATCGTGCTTGAGAAAACGGATCATGCAAATCGTGTTCTGAACATTATGGGAGAGTTTGGAGCCGACACGGAACGCTACGCCAATCATCATCCTTGGACGCCACGGTTAAGCCGGGATGCGGATATCGGAGCGACTCGTTCCGAACATGATATGCGCTTGGCTGTGTTCAACTATCCGTTCTCGGGTTGGACGGATGCCGTGATCATGAATCTGCTCATGAGCCGCGCCGTCGCCGAACAACTGGCTGAGTATTCGACGATTTCCTATCAACCCCTGGCCGAGGCGTTCCGCTCAATTGCTCCGATCGAAGCACACCATGGTGAACTGGCTATCGAAGGCGCAATTAAGTTGATCGAACGAGGCGAAGCTGAGCAAATGCAGGTCTCGGTCGACTACTGGTGGCCTCGCGTCGCGGTGTCTTTCGGGGGCGACGATTCGAAACGGTTCGAGTTGTTGAAATCTCTTGGTCTGCGGCGGAATAAAAACAGTTCCCTGAGAGAACGCTGGAGCCAGACGATGGATGACGCGCTGAAGACTTTGGGACTGAAAACGCCTTTGTAAATCAATAGATTGGGGCGAGTTTGGGCCTGTCCTCTAGTCTGAGGCGAGGCCCAAATTTTAGGGATGATAGGAAATATAGCAATGTAGGGCTGGGGTTTGTCGGACGTGCCCCGACGACTGATCACAATGAGCCCTTTCTTAGCATTTCGGATTCTCGACTAAGCGGCGGTGAATGAAGAATGTTGTTCGCGATGATCCGTACTAAAACACCATCATCGTATAGCTACTGATAGATGCGGCGCATGTCAGACACGAGTTCGGGGCCTTTCGGGGCGAAGTGGTTTCCTTGGTCCCAGTACAGCCAAAACGTTGTCGAGCCGGCAACCAACAGGTCAGCTTTCCTTCGCGGCCTCCAGTGCCTGTTTTAGCGTCTCTCGATCCCCGATGTGGTTAGAGAGAATGAGAATGAGGCGCGCGTTCAGGACTTCGCTTTCCTCATCCGACAGCCCTTCATGCACTGCGATGAGGTCTGCGTAAAAATCATCGGGGGAATACAGATTTGGTTCGGTAGTCAGGGGCATCAGCTTATTCCTTTCCGCAGGCTTTAAGGACTGCTGAACGCAGTGCGGCCTCGTCGTAGTTCCGCCAGCGCGCCGCGACATGCTGATCGGGGCGGACGAGGTAGACCGCCTGGTTTTCGGACCCAAGGTAACGTTCCGCTAGTGTGTCCGAAGCCGTAAGGGACACGCTTCTGACCGTGATACCGTCGATATCGAGGCTGTTCGGAACTTCGGTGTTGAGTGCCAAAATCACGAAGTCGTTTCCTAGCTGATCGAGAAGGAAGCCGTCGCCAACCGGGGCATCCTTGCATGGAGATCCTACTCTGGACGTGTCAGGACCTCCTGCGAGGTCATCTGCTCCGTTCAGGGACGAGTGATCATAGGTACAGGGCACTGACAGACGCCCCGAGTTCACCAGAGGCCGCGCAAATGTATGGCGTTCCGCCAGGCTAAGCACAGCGTCCCGGAAATTCTTGCTTACCTTCGATTTTGGCGTGATGAAATCAGTTGAGCGGGTCGAATTCAGTATGTTTTCGTCCGCTCCGAAAATCCGTTCGTCATCATAGGTGTCCAGAAGGCTTTCCGGTGCCTTGCCCGAGATCACGAGGCCAAGTTTCCAGCCAAGGTTGTCGACGTCCTGAAAGCCGGAATTCGCGCCACGTGCCCCGAAGGGCGACACTTGATGCGCCGCGTCGCCAGCAAAAACAACGCGCCCGTGGCGGAATTTGTTCATACGTCGGCACTGGAAGGTGTAGATGGACGACCAGACCATTTCATATTCGACGTCATCGCCCAACATCGCATCCAACCGCTTGCGGATGTTTTCCTCTTTCAACTCTTCCTTGCGTTCGACATCCCAGCCGATCTGGAAGTCCACGCGCCACACGTCATCAGGCTGTTTGTGCAGCAAAGTCGAGGCGCCGGACTTGAAGTAGGGCTCGAACCAGAACCAGCGCTCTGTCGGGAACGTGTTGTTCTTCATCCGGATGTCAGCGATCAGAAAGCTGTCCTGAAAAACCCGGCCTTCAAATCCCAGATCCAGCATTTCGCGCGTTGGCGAACTTGCGCCATCGCAGGCGATCATCCAATCCGCCTCAAGCTGGTAAGGCCCGTCCGGAGTTGTGACGGACAGAACAACATGGTCGTCCTTGACGTCTACAGCTTCGACCCGGTTCTTGCCTCGGATCTCAATCGGCGCGCCGCGTTCCTGTTCCGCGCATATCGCTTCGAAAATAAACTTTTCGAAGTAGGGCTGCTGCAAGTTGATGAAGGCAGGGTTACGATGGCCGGATTCTGGCAAGAGGTTAAACTCAAAGACCTTTCGATCATCCTGAAACACCTTCCCAACATTCCAGACGACCCCTTTGTCGAGCATTGGCGCGCCACAGCCGTAGCGGTCCGCGATTTCCAGCGTTCGCTTGGCAAAGCAGATGGCACGGCTGCCCATGCCGATCCCTTCGTGATCGTCCAGAACCAACGCCGGAATACCTTGTCGACCAAGGTCCAGCGCGGCGGCCATACCGATAGGGCCGCCTCCGACTATGACAACCGGGTGGCGCACCGCAACGGGCGCGTCTTGGTCTTTTGATTTCTCATAAGGGTAAAGCTTGAAGGCGAGGGAATATCGGTCCTGAAGCATCGAAACACCTAGCTTGTTGAGTTCGGAGGAGATGAGTGGGTTCAGCCTTGCAACTGTTCCCACATTTCCAGATCGCGTTTGTCAGTCCAGATGCGAGGGTGGGCGATCCCCCGAGCTTCGTCATAGGCACGGCTGACGTTGAACGGCAGGCAGTGCTCGTAAATCGCGTAGTCTTTGAACTTAGGGTCACAGGCGTCGCGAACGGCATCCCATGCGTCTTTCAGGCTGCCGCCTTTCATCGCGACCTTCTTGGCGGGCTCGTAGGTTGAGTTGACAAAATCGCGGGTGCTTTCAATGGCCCGTTCGACCGCTTCTTTGCCGATCAGCGCGCCGCCGCGCCCCGGTGCGATGGCGTCGACGTCATAGGCTTTGATATTGTCCAGCGTCTGGCCCCAATCGGCAAAGTGACCATCTCCGCAATAGCAGGCCGAGTGGTCCTCGACGATGTCGCCGGTGAACATGACGTTCTGATCAGGCACATGGATCACCGCATCGCCTGCCGTATGCGCGCGGCCGATCTGTTTGATATCCACGCGGCGGTTACCCAGATAGACTGTCATGCTATCGCTGAATGTGGTGGTAGGCCAGGTCAGGCCTGGGATGCTTTCATGACCTTCGAACAGGCGCGGGAAACGCTGGAACTCGCTGTCCCAGTCCTCTTGCCCGCGTTCCACGACCATTGAGCGCGCCACATCCGACATGATCACTTGCGGCGCGTTGAAGGCCGAGGCGCCCAGAACGCGTACCGCGTGATAGTGTGTGAGCACAACATGGCTGATCGGCTTGTCGGTGACTTCACGCACCTTCTCGATCACTTTGTTCGCTAGGCGCGGGGTGGCCTGTGCCTCGACAATCATGACGCTGTCGTCACCGATGATGACGCCCGAATTCGGGTCACCTTCGGCAGTAAAGGCCCACAGGCCTTCGCCGATCTCATCGAAGGTGATTTTCTTTTCTTTCATGTCGCCTTGCGATGCGAATGATTTAGCCATGGGTTTCCTCCGGTGCCCGAGCGGGCGATTTTACGTGTCAGTTGCGTTTGTAAGGATCGTCAAGTGCTGCGAGGACTTGCCCCGTGCAATCGCCGAAACCGATCCGATAGCCGCCACCTATAGCGGCGCCCGTCAGGGTTAGAGTGTCTCCGTCTTCAACGAAGCTGCGGGTCTCACCGGTGTCGAGCGTAAATGGCTCCTTGGCACCCCAACTGAGTTCCAAAAGGGACCCGCGATTGTGTTTTTCGGGGCCGGAAATTGTGCCCGATCCCAGCAGATCGCCGGTATTCATCGGGCACCCGGACGTGGTGTGATGGGCCAGTTGCTGAGCCGCCGAATAATACATTTCGTTGTAATTGGTTCGGGCAATGGTTGTAGCCGCCTTGCCCTTGGGAGCCAACGTGACCGACAGGTCGATGTCGTACAGCATCGGGCCACAATCCTTCAGGTGGTCCAGCAATTCGAACTCTCGCGCTGGGGTGTTGCAGCGGAATGGCTCAAGCGCAGCTTTTGTTACGATCCAGGGACTGATCGAGGTTGCCGTGGCCTTGGCCTGAAATGGCCCCAGCGGCTGGTATTCCCAAGCCTGAATGTCGCGCGCAGACCAGTCGTTCAGCAGTACGTAGCCAAAAATGTTGTTATCCGCTTCTTGAACCGAGATCGGACCATCCGAAGGGGTTCCAACGATGGCGCCCATCTCAAGCTCAATATCGAACCGCTGCGACGGGGCAAATCGGGGCAGGGTGTCGTTTGGACCTTTCAGTTGCCCCCAGGGGCGTCGAATGTCCGTGCCCGAAACAACCACTGACGAGGCACGACCGTTGTAACCGATTGGGATGTGCAGCCAGTTCGGGGGTAGCGCGTTTTCCGGCCCCCGGAACATGGTGCCAACGTTGAAAGCATGATGTCGACCCGCGTAGAAATCTGTGTATTCGCTAACGGCGAAAGGCATATGCATCTCGGCATCGTCTTGCGAGACGAGCAGGGGCTCAACTTTATGCTGTTCTTCGGCGTCTTCGGCCAACAGGCTAATCAGCCGGTCCCGCAATGCTGCCCACACAGCCGGACCCTCTTCCATCAATGGATTCCAGAAAGGCAGATCGAAAAGAGGTTCGTCGCTCAGCGCGATTAGGGCTTCGGCCTCGGCGGAAGAGACGTCCAGTATCATATCGCCAATGGCCACGCCACAACGAGGTTCGCTGCCTTCGGTCGAAAAAACCCCGTAGGGCAGGTTGTTCAAGGGAAAAGGATGGGCTTCATCATTGGCCGATGTCACCCAAGAGTTCATCAAAGGCATTTCATATCCAGACTTTTGTCACGAGCGGATTTGTTGCTTCACTTTTTGCCGGGCGTGCCGTCGAATTTCTTTTCGATGTCTGCCCAGCAGTCAATATAGTCGTCCTGCAAGGGGGCCTCGGTCGCGGCGAAGGCGGTCAGATGCTGTGGGAAGCGGGTTTCGAACATGAAGGACATCGTGTGATCCAGCTTGTCCGGCCCCAGATTGGCGTTTGAGGCTTTTTCGAATGCTTCGCGGTCCGGGCCGTGCGGGATCATCATGTTGTGTAGGCTCATGCCGCCGGGAACAAAGCCCTGCGGTTTGGCGTCATACTGGCCGTAGATATTGCCCATCAGCTCGGACATAATGTTCTTGTGGTACCACGGCGGGCGGAAGGTGTCTTCGGCCACCATCCAGCGTTCGCGGAACAGGACGAAGTCGATATTGGCCGTGCCGGGCTGGCCCGATGGGGCTGTCAGGACGGTGAAAATCGACGGATCCGGGTGGTCGAACAAGATTGCGCCGACCGGGCAGTAGGTGCGTAGGTCATATTTGTAGGGCGCATAGTTGCCGTGCCAGGCGACCACGTCCAGCGGGCTATGACCGATCTGAGTGACGTGGAACTGCCCGCACCATTTGATCGTCACGGTCGAGGGCACCTCTCGGTCCTCGAACGCGGCGACGGGCGCTTTGAAGTCGCGCGGATTGGCCATGCAATTGGCGCCGATTGGTCCACGCCCGGGCAGTTCGAATTTCTGCCCGTAATTCTCGCAGACGAAGCCCCGGGCGGGACCTTCCAGCACTTCGACACGGTAGAGCAACCCGCGCGGCAGGATCGCGATTTCCTGTGGCTCCAGATCTATGATCCCCAGCTCGGTCACAAAGCGCAGACGACCGTCTTGCGGTACCACCAGAAGCTCGGAATCGGCTGAGAAGAAATAGTCATCCACCATCGAGTCGGTGACCAGATAGACATGGCTGGCCATGCCGACCTGTGTGTTCACATCCCCCGCCGTCGTCATCGTGCGCATGCCGGTCAACCAGGTCAGTGGCGTGTCGGAATGCGGAACCGGGTCCCAGCGATACTGGCCCAGGCTGATCACATCCGGGTCGATACAGGGCGCGGACTTCCAGTAGGGCAGGTCAATTTTCTCATAGCGATGCGAATGCTTGACTGACGGGCGAATGCGATAGCACCACGTCCGTTCGGGTGGATTGGCCGTGAAGGCCGTGCCGCTGAGTTGTTCGCCATAGAGGCCGTAGTTGCAGCGCTGCGGGCTGTTCATGCCCTGCGGCAAGGCGCCAGGCAGCGCCTCGGTCTCAAAATCGTTGCCGAAGCCCGGCATGTAACCCTTAGAAATGGTGTTCCCATCTTCAGCAACGGTCAATCCGCTATGTTTAACGAGTGCATTCATCTGGATCTCCTGCTCACTCGATTCGGCAAGACTTTGGGTTCGCAGTGAATATTTGTTGCATTTGCAACGTTGTCAATATTTTTGTTGCAGATGCAATGAAAATCTGAATTCAATAGCGCCGAAAGGAAATCCCTGCATGAGCACCAAAAACTTGCCTGAGTTCGATTTGGAAGGGTTCTTGCCATACCGGCTTACGGTGCTGGCCGCGCGACTGAGCGCCGAAATGGCGCAGCATTATAAACACGAGTTTGGCGTTTCGAACCCCGAATGGCGCGTCCTTGTGAACGTTGGATACGCCGAAAACCCGTCGGTTCGGGACATCGAAAAGCGGGTCAGTCTAGAGAAGTCAAAGGTCAGTCGGGCGGCCGCACGGCTCGAATCCCGCGGACTGATCACCAAGGTTGAAGATCCTGCCGACAGACGACTTGTCAAACTCGACCTTACGGAAAAAGGCGCGGATCTTCTCAGCCAATTGGTTCCTATTGCACTGTCGTTTCAATCCAGCCTGGAAACCAAACTTGGTGAGTCTGAGGAAGCGCTGAATGCCGCACTCGATCTGCTTTCGGAAGAATAAATGATTAAACTTTACGACTATTGGCGCTCTTCAGCCAGCTATCGCGTTCGGATCGCGTTGGGCCTTGCCGGGGAAAGCTGGGAAACCGTCATCGTGAACCTGCTGGAAGCTGAGCAGCAGTCCGACGCGCATCTGATGAGAAATCCTCAGGGTCTAGTGCCGGTGTTGGAGATAGACGGGAATAGGTTCACCCAGTCGCTAGCGCAGATCGAGTATATTGACGAAACCAGAGGCCTTGGCCTTTTGCCCTCGGAACCCGTGGGCCGCGCCGAGGTGCGTGCGTTGTCTTATGCTGTGGCAATGGATATCCATCCGGTTTGCAACCTTCGAGTGGTGAAATGGGCCGTAGAACACTCAGGGAACCAGATTTCGAACGAAGGCTGGATGCAGCATTTTATCGGCGAAGGTCTGGCGGCTTACGAAGACATGTTGCAGGGCGGTCCGTTTTCCTACGGTGACCGTCTAACGCTTGCCGATGTTTGCCTGATGCCTCAGCTATACAATGCGCAAAGGTGGGGTGTTGAATTGGTACACCTGCCCAAGATTTCTCGGATCAAGGACAGCTTGGATCAGATCCCGGCCTTTCAGAACGCCCATCCGGACAACAGCCCGCATTAACTGTTTTCGTTCACCTGACTCTGCCCGTAGTCAGCCACAGCCTTTTCAAGAGCGCGAAGTCCATCCTTAAGTTTGGCTATGTCCTCATCGCTCATGCGTTCCAAAATCGAGTCAGCACAGTTCTGCACGGCTGGAAAAACTGCGTTGAATAGGGACTTGCCTGCCTCGGTGCAGGTGTATTGGCGCAGCCGCCGGTCACTGTCCGCGACGGCGCGGCCAATCAGGCCCTTGTTCTCTAACCTGGTCGCAGCACGGCTTACCTGAACTTTGTCCAACGTGGTGCGCTGCGCCAGTTGGAGCGAGTTCGACTGACCCGCGCTGGCCAATAGAAACAGCAGACGCCATTCCTCTCGCGATAGGCCGTAGGTTCGACCATAGACCTGAACAAGCTGGCGAGAAAACGCCTCGGCGGTCGATGCAAGCTGATAAGGGAAATAAGTCTCAAGGTTCATAGGATCGCCTCTTCTGCCAACAATATAAATCGTTGCAAGTGAAACGATTTGATTTAGATCAAATTACTTCAAGGCGAGCTTGGATAATCATTGCAAATGCAATGAATCCGGAGGAGGTTTCAATGAACGCTCAGAATCTCAAGCTCGACCAAATTCATCACGTCGCATATCGCTGCAAAGACGCGAAAGAAACCGTCGAGTTCTACACCAGGATGCTGAATATGGATTTTGTTCTGGCTATTGCCGAAGATCATGTTCCTTCGACGCATGAACCTGATCCCTACATGCACCTGTTTTTGGATGCGGGAAACGGAAACGTGCTGGCGTTCTTTGAACTGCCGACCAAGCCTGAAATGGGGCGTGACCCGAATACCCCGAAATGGGTCCAACACATCGCGTTCAAGGTCAAAGACCGTGATACGCTGATCGAATTTAAGGACCACCTTGAAGCTAACGGTATCGACGTGCTTGGCGTCACCGATCACTCGATTTTCCATTCGATCTATTTCTTTGATCCCAATGGCCATCGCGTGGAATTGGCCTGTCCTGACCCAGAGGAAGCGGAAATGATCAAACGGCTGGATGCGGTGAAATGGGACATGCTCGAAGAGTGGTCGCGTACCAAGAAGGCACCTCAGCATGCGGACTGGCTTCATGCCAAAGAGTTGGGGAAAAAGTGATGCTGAACATCTACGATTTCCCCGAATTTCCTTGTGAGTAGTCAGAGGAACAGAAATCCGGCCAGACGGTTCGCCATCCCGTCGTGATCGTCATGGGCGGGCCGGTTGGATTGACCGCCGCGCTAAATCTTGCCGCGCAAGGGATCAAAGTTGTTTTGTTGGACTACAACAGTACGGTTTCGGTCGGTTCTCAGGCTGTCTGCTACGCCCGCTTGTCCGGGCGTGATATCTTAGCCGCCTTCTGCAAAAAGGGTGGTTTAAGGGGTGGTTGACACTCCCTTGTTGTGCAACTTGTTTACCTTCGTAGCTACGTGCGATTAGCTTCACGAAAACTCTGACACGCAATAGGAAGCCAGCTAACCACGGCTGACAATCCCGTTTTCAACCCACTCGTCAAACTTGGCTAGAACGGCATGACAAAATGCGGCGTCGTTGATGTGGGCGTCTAGCTCTGTCATCGGCACCTGGTCCGGCATAACCTTGCGGGCCTCATCGAGCATGTCAGCAAGGGCTGCGGGGTCATGTGCCTCTTCGCCTTCCTTGTCCCATGCTTCAACGCCTTGCAACGGCAGGAAGAAATGAACCGACCCGGTTGCTGCTTCCAGCCGGTTTGCAAGTTCCCTGATCCAGGCGCGGCGTTCCTCGCCATTGAAGACCGAGCTTTTGATCAGGCGGTTATGTTCGTGAAACGGGCGATCTGCATATTGATCCGGGATCTCTTGCCAGCCCGCGAAATCCAGCAGGTCCAGAGCGCCCGGTGCAACCATCTGCGGCGTGCCAACGCGCCCGGCATTGGTAACGCGATCCTCTCCGCTTGAAACAACGGAACCGGCCAGCAGATTGCCAAATTCCTGCATGCAGAAATCCATCACGCAGACAAACGCGTTTTCGGCGGCCAGTTTTTCAAAGGCCATGCCACCCATGCCTGTCGAGTGGAATACCGCAACCTCAAAGCCTCGCTCTTCCAGCGCAGGTTTCAGAGTTTTCATGTAACGCAGGCAGGACGATCCAAGGCTGGTCATGCCAATCAGGGGTTTGCTACGATCCGGCGCGATGGCGGCTTTGGTTGCGCCGACCACGGCCCCCGCAGCCTGTGCCAGAGAAGACCTGCAGATCGAGTTCATACCGTACAATCCGCCAGCCCACAGGATCATCTGTATGTCGGGGGCCAACCGATGTGGGGGGATTAACGGTGAGAAACTAACTGTTGAAACGATGTATTTTGGGACCCCCATGGGCAGGGCCTGTGCACAATCCAACGCAAGGTCGGTGCCCATGGTTCCACCAGTGGCCAGCATCCCATCAAACCGGCCATCGGCATAGGCTTTTGCCACGACCTTGGCAGCCCCGGCGGACATGACGCGAAAGGCCTTGTTCTCATCCCCAAGCGCAATCACCTCGTCGATGGTTCTGCCTTCGGCCGCTGCGACGTCATGTTTCGAGATATCGGTCGGTGTTTCAGGATCGCCAAGAACGGAGACGTCCATCGTCAGCACATCCGCCCCCTGCGCCCGTACGGTATCCTCGATGAACCGCATCTCGGGGTCTTTGG
Source organism: Ruegeria sp. BG3 (assembly GCF_056538485.1). Lineage (NCBI taxonomy): Bacteria > Pseudomonadati > Pseudomonadota > Alphaproteobacteria > Rhodobacterales > Roseobacteraceae > Ruegeria > Ruegeria sp. BG3. Next base: position 97,950 of record NZ_JBQFTE010000001.1, read on the forward strand.
TGTCGTATGTCCCAATCAGCAGGATCGTTTTGTTGGTCATGTTTTCCTCCCGTCCATGCGTGTTATCCGAGGTAGTGCTTCAGGAGGTCCCGGGCGGTATCGATGAACCGCGCATTGCGTACCTGTGATCCATCTTCGTCCATCCGGGACGAAATCCAGCCCACATACGTCACCGCGCGCAGGGCCATGAACAGATCGAGATGCTCGGTGTCGAGCACCCGTTCCATCCGGTAGCCCTCAAGCAGGGCCACTTGCAGGGCGCCGTAGTCCGGTTCGCGCAGGTTTTTCAGCAGGGTTGTGGCGATGTCGAACAGGCGCAACCCAAACCCGGCATCGTCGAAATCGATCAGCCAGAGCTTGTCGCCCTGGACCATCACATTTTCGCGCACCAGATCAGCGTGGATCAGTCCGTAATCCAGCTGGTTTTCGATCTCTTGCAAATGGCTGTTCGCTGCCTCGCGAAACGCGGTGAGCAAGGCGCGATCCTCATCCGAAAGCGTGGGGTTCTCCCAAAACCGACCCCACAGAGGGGCATCGCCCAGCAGCCCGGCGCGGTCCCAGGACCAGCGCGCAAAATCATCAGGCCGGGCCCAGGCATCGCTGACCTCGTGCAGCTTTGCCATTTCGCGTCCGAGAGTCCGGAATATCCCGGTGCGGTCGTCATGGTCGATCCCTGTTCCTGTCGAGCCCAGAGGGCGACCGGGCAGCCAGTCCAGCATATCGACCTGAACGCCGTCCAGCAGGTGCAGATAACCGCCATTCGTGGCCGGTACGGGGGTAGGGACGCCGACGCCCTTGGCGCCAAGCTCGGCGATCCACAGTAGCTCGGACCTCAAGGCGGCATCCGAATGCAACCCCTGACGGTGAAGGCGCAGGGCAAAGTTCCTTGTGTCCGTTTGAATGCGGTAGACATGGTTTTCCCGGGCCGCGACCAACGACCATTCAGCGTCGTCCATGCCCCAATGGGTCAGGGCTTGCGCAACAATCGGGGTCATAGGGTCAGCGGGGTTTCGGCCAAAACCTCGTCCAGTGTGTCAAACAGCAGATCAGCGTTTTCTTTCGAGAACGGCATCGGTGGCCGGATTTTTAGCGTGTTCTTGTGGCGGCCGAGTTTCGAATGGATGATCCCCCGGTGCCGCATCGCGTTGATGACCCTATCGGTGAACTCGCTGGCCGGTTCTTTGCTTTGACGATCCAGCACCATCTCAGCCCCGAAAATCAGGCCCGAGCCGCGCACATCTCCGATGAACTGATATTTCTGCTGCAAAGCCGTCATGCGCGCGCGGGCGTGATCGCCCACGGATTTGGCTTTGACGACAAGGTTTTTGTTCTCAATCTCTTCCAATACCGCCATGGCCGCGGCGCAGGACACCGGGTTGCCACCGAACGTGTTGAAGTACCGATACCCCTTGCGGAAGGTGGCAAGGATTTCGTTGCGCGTTACAACACCGCCCACAGGATGACCGTTGGCCATGGGTTTGCCCATGGTCATGATATCCGGTACCACGCCCATCTTCTGATGCGCCCACATATGGGTGCCGGTTCGGCCAAAACCCGATTGCACCTCATCACAGATCAGTAGGCCACCGGCCTTGCGCACCACTTCGGCCACGGGTTTCAGCCAGCCGTCGGGATGGTCTGGGAAGCCTTCGTTCAGGAAATAGGGACAAAGGACCAAAGCGGCAAAGCCGATGCCGGACTTTTCATGCTCAGCAATCTGTTCGGCCACAGCATCGGCAAACTTGCTGCCGTCTGGGTCTGGTCTTCGATAGCTGTCGGGTGCCTCCACAAACCGGAAATACTGATCCAGACCAAAACCAACGGTCGGCACGTTTGATTTGCTCAGCTGGCTGACCAGAGAAGTGTTGCCGTGATAGGTTGCATCCGTAGCAATGATACCGCGTTTGCCGGTCATGCCTTCGGCCATTCGAAGGGCGATGTCATTGGCCTCGGACCCGGTGCAGGTCAGAATGGCGGTGTCCAGCGAGGCATCCATCGTGCCGGTCAGCTTTTCGACATAGTCCAGAATGCCGTCATGCAGATAGCGGGTATGGGTGTTCAGCATCGATGCCTGACGGCAGATCGCCTCGACCACGCGCGGGTTGCAGTGGCCCACATGCGGGACGTTGTTGTAACAATCCAGATATTTGCGTCCGTCCGCATCCCACAGCCAAACACCTTCACCCTTCACGATATGAAGCGGCTCGTCGTAGAAGGTCGAGACATTTGGACCCAGCAGCTTGGCCCGGCGTTCAACAAGCTCGGCGGATTTCGGGGGAAGCGTCATACGGTCGGCCCTTGGTCAGAGTTTTATCCAGGCGGTTTTCAGGTCGAGATATTTCTCGAGTGCGTGCAGGGACTTGTCGTGCCCGTTGCCTGACTGGCGCATACCACCCAGAGGCACGGTAAGGTCGGACCCGCCGTAGGTGTTCACATGGACGACGCCAGCGCGGATGCCAGCGATCATGCGATGCGCGCGGCTCAGGTTCAATGTCCAAACGCCTGCGGATAGACCATAGACCGAGTCATTGGCCAAACTGATCGCTTCGTCCTCGTCCTTGAATGGGGTCACGGCCAGAACCGGGCCAAACACCTCGTTCTGGAACAGATTGTCGGTGGATTTGACCCCGGTCATTACGGTCGGCGCCATGTAGTAACCGCCGGTTTCCTCAAAGATGCGCCGACCACCAGTGCGACGCTCGGCGCCTTCGGCCTCGGCCTTGGTGACGAAGTCCAGATTGGATTCCAACTCGGGCAGCGAATGAACTGCGCCGATTTGTGTGTCCAGATCGAGCGGATTGCCGACCCGCATCGCTTCGGCATGTTTGACGAGTTCGGCAACAAAGTCGTCGTGGATGTCCTCTTGGACCAACAAGCGTGATCCTGCGATGCAGATCTGACCTGCGTTGCGGAAGATTCCACCTGCGGACACTTTGGCGGCCTCGCTCAGGTCCGGGGCGTCTTTGAAGACGATGTTGGGGGATTTGCCGCCCAGTTCCAGATAGCAGCGTTTCATGTTCGAACGCGCCGAATACTCCAACAGTCGTCGGCCTGTGGCCCCCGAGCCTGTGAACACCATGATGTCCACATCCATCGACAGCGCCAGCGTTTCGCCCACAACCCGGCCTGACCCGGTGACGACGTTCAAAACGCCGTCGGGTATTCCGGCCTCGGCGGCCAGTTCGGCCAGTTTCAGCAGCGACAAGGAAGCGCTTTCAGAGGGTTTCAGTACGACCGAGTTGCCGGTGGCCAGCGCAGGGGCCAGTTTCCAGCTGCCGATCATCAGCGGCATGTTCCACGGCACAATCGCTCCGACGACGCCAACCGGTGCGTGATGGATCAAGCCCAGTACGTTTTCTGCCGTGGGCGCGATCTGACCGTAGACCTTGTCAATCGCCTCGGCGTAGTAGCGGAATGTGCCAGCTGCCGACATAGGCTCGGCCTTCATGGCCATGGTGATTTCGGTGCCATTGTCGCGCACCCCCAGAACAGCCAGCTCAAGAGCGTGTTTTTCGATCAGGTCGGCCAGCTTCAGCAGGACCTTCTTGCGTTCGGCAGGGGACCTGCGTGACCAGCGCCCATCTTCGAAAGCCGCACGCGCAGCGCTAATCGCGGCCTCCATATCTGCCGGAGTGCCTTCGGCAATCTGGGTCAGCACCGCGCCATCGATGGGCGATAGCACCTCTCGATGTCCACCTTCCGAAGCGGCGACCCAACGCCCTCCGATGAAGTGGGATCGCGGGGAAAGAATCTGAGAGCGAAGGGCGTCAATATCAGACTGGTTCATAGCAGAGTTACCCTTGCTGATTGGGGTGATCGGAGTCGACCGGTTGCGCGCTCGGCTCCGGTTTCAGCTTGTTGCGGAACTCGTAGTACAGCGTGCGGAAATGCAGCAGCAGGATCAGCACGATCAGCGCGGTCAAGATCGCCGCAATCGGGCGGTCGACGAAATCGAGCGGTGATTTGACCCGCGCCATGGCACTGCGCAGCTTGACCTCCATGATCCCGCCCAGAACCATGCCCAGAATGATCGGCACAATCGGCAGGTCCAGCCGTTTGAGGATCAGGCCGAACACACCAAACCCGGCGGCAATGGCGCAGTCGGTGATTGAATTGCGCAAACTGTAGACGCCGACGAAGGCTAGGATCAGGATCATAATGCCCAGAAACCGTGTGGGGATCTGGATGATCTTCAGCAGCAGGTTGGTCGAGAAGAGCAGGAAAACCAGAACGATGACGTTCAGCAGTATCAGCGCCATATAGAGCGCCATCACAAAATCCATCTGGTTCTCAAATAGCTGTGGGCCGGGGATGACATTGTGCACGTAGAACACCGACAGCATCATTGCGGTCAGCGCTTCGCCCGGGATACCCAGCGCCAAAAGTGGGATCATGGCCGCGCCAGGCACTGCATTGTTGGCGGCTTCAGACGCCACCAACCCTTCTGGCGAGCCATCCCCGAATTTTTCGGGGTCTTTCGAGGTTTTCTGCGCATAGGTATAGGACAGAAATTGCGATGTGAACTCACCCGTGCCCGGCACCATACCCATGAACACGCCGATGCTAGAGGACACGGTTGCGACGCGTTTGATGCCCAGCAGTTCCTTGAGGCCGGCGAAGATGTTGCCGCTGACATGCGTTTCGCCGGGTGCGTGGTTCTTTTCAAGCAGCAAGAGCAGGGCCTGACTGATGGCAAACAGGCCTAGAACGACCACAATCAGATCGACGCCCGAAGCCAACCAGCTTTGGTCAAAGGTAAAGCGGCGGGTGTACTTCACTGGCTCAAGTCCAACGGTGTTAAGGAAAATCCCGAAAGAGGCCAGCATCCCGGCGGCAAAAATCTGGCCGCGGTGGGCGAGGATCACCAGAATGATACCCAAAAGGGCGGCCAGAAATATCTCTCGGCTGCCGAAATGGGGGGCGATCAATGCAAGAACTGGCGATAGGATCATCAGGCAGATGATGGCAAAGACACCGCCGAAGAACGATGCGGAATAGGCCAGTGACAGAGCACGATGCCCCTGACCGCGTTTGGTCATGGGATAGCCGTCATAGGTAGTCAACGCGTTCACCGCCGTACCAGGCGTGTTGATCAAAATGGCGGGGATGGCGCCTCCGTACATAGACGAGCCATAGATCCCCAATAACAGTGTCAGGCCGACAATAGGTTCAAAAGCGAAGGTGGCAGGCAGAAGGATGGCGATGGCAACCGCGGCGCCAACACCGGGCAGCGCGCCAATGATGACCCCACCGATCGAGCCAATTAAAAGGGCAACGATCACCTGCCATTGTGTCAGGATCGAAAGACCGGACAGAAGCGTTTCCATTGGCGAACCTCAGAGATAAGTCAGCGCAAAGGCGCGCACGGAATCGGGCAGGTATTCATAGGCGGCACCGGCCGGGATTTTCACTTGCAGGAAGGCTCGGAAAATGATGGTCACCGCAACGCCGAAAGCTGCCGCAAGGCCAATTGCCCCAGCGCTTCGGAACCCGGTTCGGACTGCAAGGAATACCGCGAACAGAACGGTCGAAGGCAGGTATCCAAGAAGCGGGACAACGGCGACGTAGATCAGAAAATAGACGACATATTCTAGGGATCGCAGCCAGAACGCGACTTCGGACCAGCGACCCGGAATGCGGTCTGACATGGCGGAGCTGAGCCAGTGCAGAAAGGCAAATGCGACCATTGCCCAGAGCGAGATCATTGGCCAGAAGCTTGGTTGCGCAAACCACTTGGTGCGTTTGACAACCTCGGTCTGTGTTCCGAGTTGGCTCAGTAGAAAAACCGAAAATACCAGGAAGGCCAAAGCAAAAACGACATCGCCGGGTCGGCGGTATCGTTTGAACATGTCTTGCAATGTCTTTGCGATCATTTTGGCCTCCTGCTGGATAGAAAAAGGCCCGACAGTATTGCAATACGCCGGGCCAGTTTCGTGTTATTCGCCTAGAATCTCTTCGATTTTAGAGAACGAGGCTTTGTCCTGCTCGATCTGTGCATTCGAGGCATCCGGATCCTGCCAGTAGATCAGTGCTCCGGTTTCTTCAGCAAGTTGCTTGGCCTTGTCAGATTCCAGCGCTTTCTGTGCAGCCGCAGTGATCTTTTCGCGTGCTTCCGCCGGAGTGTCCTTGTGGACGAACAGACCGTTCCACAGCGCCAATGGCAGTTCGGGGTGCAGCTCGGTAACCGTGGGTGTTTCCGGGACCAAAGAGATCCGTTCGCCACCGATGCTGGCCAGAACATTCACTTGGTCCAGACAGGGAAGAACAAGTTGAAGCGTCGTATTGATCACGTCCACGTCGCCCGAAGCGAGTGTGTTGCAGTCCAGCGCGTCGAAGGCGGCTTCGCTGGCGAAGTCAAAGCCACTGCTGACTGCGGCCGCAAAGGTGACTTGTGTGGGCGGCAGAACCGAGCCGAAGTGACCAAGCGCGACATCGTTTTCTTTGCCATGTTCCACCAGTTCTTCCCATGTCGAGAAGGGGGCATCCTTGCTGGAGGCAATGACGAAGGGATAGGTCAGAAAAATGCCAATCGGTTCGAAAGGGTTGGGGTTGAGCTCGGGAATGCCAATGTCTGGGCCGATGACCGGCACGCCAATGACGAACGAGCCAACGGTGTAGCCATCTGCCGGAGCGGTCGCAACTTCCACCGCTCCGGGGAACGGACCGCCGCCGCCACCAGGCTTGTTCACGACGGCGGCAGGAACACCATACATGGCCTGAAATTCGTCGGCGATCATCCGTGTGAGAACGTCTTCCAAGTCACCCGGAGGCCATGGAACGACAAAGGAAACCGGTTTCTCTGGATACTCGGCCAGTGCGGTGGTTGCAGAAGCAACAAAAGCGGCGGCTGTTAGAACTTTCTTCATTGACACCTCCCGTAAGTGGTTCATTATTTGATCCGCGTTAACAATAATAATGTTGCTTTGTTAAGCTTGTTCTGTCAAGTATTACCTTAACAGGAGGATGTGAATCGCATGGGTACTGCCCTGAACGCCCTGAAAATGCTCAACTACTTTTCAAACGCTCGGCCAGAAATTGGGTTGAGTCAGTTTGCGCGTCTGTCTGGATTGAACAAAGCCACAGCGCTACGCCACCTGCGGGCGCTTGAGGAATACGGGTTGATCGAGCAGAACCCCATGACCAAATCCTATGCGGTCGGACCTGCCGCTTTGCGCCTGGCCGCGCTGCGCCAGATCGCCCGTCCCGGCATCGAGAGTGCCCGTCAGAGAATGCAGGTCGCGATGCAGGACGTTGGTGAAAGCCTGCATCTTTCCTTGCTTGAAAAAGAGTGGCTTCAAACAGCGCTGGTGGTCGAAACGAACCGCCACAGCGTGCGTGTCAGCCTCGACCCCAGCGAGATTCTTCCGATCAATGCGACAGCATCCGGTCTTTGTATGCTCAGCTTTGGTCCATCCTTCTTGCTGGACCGTATCGGTCAGAAAAAACAAGTACGATACACGGACGCCACGCTGACCGACCCGACCAAGATCAAAGAGCGGGTCGCGGAAATCAGTCAGGCCGGTTGGGCAAATAGCAGTGGAAGCTATGAAGATGGCGTCTATGGTTATGCGGCACCCATATTCGGCATTGACCAAGTGGCGCTGGGAACCATTGCGATTGCCGTTCCCGAAGGCCGCGCCGGAGACGACCGGTTGCCGGAAATCCTGACCGTCCTGCACGCCCTCTCAACTGACCTGACCGCAAGTTTTGGCGGTCAGCTTCCAGACACTTTTCCAACCGAATTCCATCCGTAAGCGGGTGGACGCAAAACCCGGAGACCTGAGAAATGAAAGACTCGAACTTTCTCAAAGAAAACAACGCGCGTTACTTCTGGCACCCGATGGCGCATCCCGCCGATAGTCAGAAGAATCCGCCCACGATTCTGAACGGCGGCGAGGGTGTCAGTATTGTCGATGTCGATGGTCACAAGGCGCTGGACGCGGTCGGGGGGCTTTGGAACGTCAATCTGGGCTATTCCTGCGAGCCGGTTAAGCAGGCCATCGCCGATCAGCTGAATGCGCTGCCCTACTATTCGACCTTCCGTGGCACCAGCAACGACAAGGCAATCGAGCTATCTTATGAACTGGCGCAGTTTTTTGAGCCCGACGGCCTGACCCGCGCTTTCTTCACCTCGGGCGGCTCGGATTCGGTTGAGATCGCGCTAAAAATGGCGCGGCAGTATCACAAGGTGCGGGGCGAGGCCGGGCGCACAAAATTCATCAGCCTGAAACAGGGCTATCACGGCACACATTTCGCCGCCGCTTCGGTCAACGGCAATCAGAAGTTCCGTGCGGCCTATGAGCCGATGATGCCGGGCTGTTTCCATGTGCCCGCGCCATGGACCTATCGCAACCCGTTCGACGAGACCGACCCTGAGCGTCTGGCGCAGCTTTGCGTCAAAGCGCTTGAGGCCGAGATTTCATTCCAGGGCGCGAACACGGTTGCGGCTTTCATCATGGAGCCGGTTCTTGGGGCAGGGGGCGTAATCCCGCCGCATAAGAGTTTCATGCCGATGGTGCGGGAGGTCTGCTCGAAACATGGCATTCTGCTGATCTCGGACGAGATCATCACCGCTTTTGGGCGTGCCGGCAGTGAAAGCGGTGCACGGCATTGGGGGGTGCAGCCCGACATCATGACGACGGCCAAGGCCATTACCAATGGTTACTTCCCGTTTGGGGCGGCGATGATTTCAGGTGCTGTTGCCGAGGTGTTTGAAAGTGACACCACCGGCAAGGCGTCGGTGGATCAGGGCTATACCTATTCCGGTCATCCGGTTGGGGCTGCAGCGGCGCTGGCCGCGCTGTCCGAGATCAAGCGCCTGCGCGTCTGGGAAAACGCCGCCTCGCGCGGGGATGAGCTGTTTGCTGGGTTGCAAAAACTGGCCGAGAAATACGACGTGATCGGAGATGTGCGCGGCGGCGAGGGGCTGATGTGTGCGCTGGAACTGGTCTCGGATCGCTCGACCAAGGCACCCATCGCGAAACACTTGCCGCTGCAGGTTCAGAAAGCGGCTTATGAAGACGGTGTGATGGTGCGTGTGTCCGGCAACAACATCATTCTGTCTCCGCCGCTGATCATTACATCTGAGGACGTGGCCAAGATCCTATCCGCGCTGGATACCGGTCTGGCGACGCTTTAAACGTCACTTACCTGACTTCGCCCGTCCCGGGCGGGGTCAGACTTTAACCGCCTGCAACTCTTCAAGCAGGTCCAGGAGTTGGTTCAGCTTATCGCGGCCCATCTGCGCTTCTATATTGTTTGAGATCGCCAGCGACGTGGCAAGGTTGTCTTCCAGAACCGCGCGGCCGACATCAGTGATCCGAACCATGGTGCGGCGCTTGTCTTGTTTGTCTTGGCGACGGGTGATCTGGCCATCGGCCTCCATCGTGCGCAGAATGCGGGTGAGGCTGGGCAGCAGCAGGCAGGCCTCGTGGGCAATTGCGCTTTGCTCAACCTCGCCCAGCTCGTCCAAAACCCTCAGGATGCGCCACTTTTGTTCGGTGAGCTGAATGTCATGAAGCATATCCCGGATCGGTGCCATGACGGTTTCCCGTGCGCGCAACAGCGCAATCGGAAGAGATCGGGCGGTACTTTTTGTGTGGCTTTGCGTGGTCATGCGGCTTTCTAAATTGCCGATTCCGAAATTGCAAAGATTAACAAGGCAAGTTCTTGACAGTGAGATCGCAAAAAAGTAAACATGTTAACCAATAAGGGAGGGCACATGCCACATTTTCACGTCGAGTATTCCGGGAACCTAGAGGACAAGGTCGACATGGGTGGCTTGTGTGAGTGCATCCGAGCAACGGCCGCTGAGATTGACACCTTTCCGATGCCGGGAATTCGTGTCCGCGCTGTGCGGGTCGATCATTTTGCAATTGCAGACGGTAATCCGGCGCATGGCTTTCTCGATATCTCGATCCGCCTGCGCGCCGGTCGGTCTAACGACGTAAAACAGGATGCCACGCAGCGTATTTTTGAGGCGGTCAAAGCGTATCTGGCACCTGCCTTCGAACATCATTCGATCGCGCTCTCGCTTGAGATGCGCGACATCGACCCGAAGCTTTCGCCCAAGACTGGTACTATCCGCGATCACCTTGGCGCCACCACGCAGGAGACCTGACCCATGAGCGTACTGGACACAAACATCGAGAAACTTGCGGGCTTTCTGGCGCGGTTCAAAGAGGCAGGCATCAAGAACCGTATCGCGGGCGAGGACGTTGCTGGTTCCGCTGGCGTATTTCAGTCTACCTCGCCAGTCGACAAGTCAATGATTTGCGATGTTGCACACGGTACCGCAGATGACATCGACGCCGCGGCCGAAGCAGCCCATGCCGCCTTTGCAGAGTGGCGCGACATGCCTGCCAGCGAGCGCCGCCGCATTCTGCTGAACGTGGCGGATGCCATCGAAGCACGTGCCGAGGAAATCGCGCTGTGTGAATGTTGGGACACGGGTCAGACCCTGCGATTTATGTCCAAGGCGGCTCTGCGCGGAGCTGAGAATTTTCGCTATTTTGCAGATCAGGTTGTGCAAGCACGCGACGGTCAGCATCTGAAATCACCGACCCTGATGAATGTCACCACCCGCGTGCCGATTGGCCCAGTTGGCGTGATCACCCCGTGGAACACGCCGTTCATGCTGTCGACCTGGAAGATCGCGCCCGCTCTGGCTGCAGGCTGCACCGTGGTTCACAAACCCGCCGAGGATTCGCCCCTGTCAGCCCGCTTGCTAGTCGAAATCGCCGAAGAGGCCGGATTGCCCAAAGGTGTACTGAACACTGTGAACGGCTTTGGCCCCGACGCGGGCAAGGCGCTGACCGAGCACCCGCTGATCAAGGCCATCGCCTTTGTTGGCGAAAGCCGCACAGGTAGCATCATCACCAAACAGGGCGCGGACACGCTGAAGCGGATGCACCTGGAGCTCGGCGGCAAGAACCCGGTCATCGTGTTCGACGATGCCGAACTGGACCGCGCTTTGGATGCCGTGATCTTCATGATCTATTCAATCAACGGCGAGCGCTGTACCTCGTCCTCGCGCTTGCTGGTGCAGGACAGCATCAAGGAAGATTTCGAGGCCAAGCTGATCGAACGTGTGAACAACATCAAGGTTGGCCACCCTCTGGATCCGGCAACCGAAATCGGTCCGCTGGTGACGGAAGAGCACTACAACAAGGTGACCAGTTATTTCGACATCGCCAAAGAGGACGGCGCGACAGTCGCAGCCGGTGGTGTCAAGCTGGGCGACGAAGGGTACTTCATCCGTCCGACCCTCTTCACCAATGCCACCAACCAAATGCGCATCGCGCGCGAGGAGATCTTTGGTCCTGTCCTGACCTCGATCCCGTTCTCGACCGAAGAAGAAGCACTGCAGATGGCCAATGACACGCCTTATGGTCTGACCGGCTATGTCTGGACCAACGACCTGACGCGGGCGCTGCGCTTTACCGACAAGCTTGAAGCCGGAATGATCTGGGTGAACTCAGAGAACGTGCGCCACCTGCCCACGCCCTTTGGTGGCGTCAAAGCGTCCGGCATCGGGCGCGACGGCGGCGACTGGTCGTTCGAGTTTTACATGGAGCAAAAGCATATCGGCTTTGCCACTGGTCAGCACAAGATCATGCAATTGGGGAAGTAAAGTAGCGGCTCTGTCCCCATTAGGCGGGGACAAAGCTAAGATAGACAAAACGCGCACAAAACTGGTCCGGCACTTTCCGCTTACTGCAGGACCGAACGATGTCAGGTAGCTTCAACTTCGGTTGCCAGGCGTTACAAATGCGAGGAGGAACTGCCATGGGAAAGATTGTTCAGGCCGCGAAGATCACGCATGTGCCAAGTATCTGGATGTCCCACACGATGCCGAAGTACAAGGGCATTCGCCAACCGGCTATCGACGGCTATGCACGCCTGCGTCAGGATGCGATCGACCGTAAGGTCGATACTTTCGTCATCTTCGACACCCACTGGATCACCAATCAAGGGTTTCATCTGAACACGAAAGAGCACCACAAGGGCCGTTTCATCAGTCATGAACTGCCGCACATGCTGGCGGATATGGAGTTCGACTATCGCGGCGATCACGAGCTTGGGGAAGCCATCCTTGACGTTCTGCGTGAACGTGGTGAGCGGGCCCTTGGGCATTCGCACCCCGATATGGGCATGGAGTACGGCACCTTGCTACCGATGCACTTCATCAACGAGGGCGTGAATGCGCGGGTTTTGCCCGTGGCGGTCAACCAGTTCTCGTCTATCGCGGAAAACCGGGTTTGGGGCGAGGCCATCGCCGAAGGTATCCGACGCTCGGACCGGAACGTTTCGATCCTGGCTTCAGGGTCGTTGAGCCACGATTTCACACCCAACGAACGCTCGGTCGATGGACTGAACTCGGTAAACGGCGAGTTCAATCGCCAGATGGATATGCGCGTGCTGGATCTTTGGGAACAGGGCCGCTTTGAAGAGTTCCTCGAACTTCTGCCCGACTACGCCAAGAAATGCGCGGGTGAGTGTGCCATGAACGATACTGCCTTGCTGTTCGGTGCCCTTGGATGGGGCAGCTATAAGGGCAAGATCGACATCTACACCCCGTATTTCGGTAGCTCGGGGACCGGGCAGGCAAATGTCAGCTTCTCGGTCTAAAACCGGAAACACAGGGAAATTCGAATGACTGAACTGCGTCTTAACGATCAAAGCCTGCTTGCCGAAAGGGCGCGGGTCGGGTCCAGATGGGTTGGTGCCTCAGACGTTGAGCGAGCGATTGACGTGATAAACCCGGCGACGGGTGAGGTGATCGGTTGTGTGCCAAATCTGGGTGCTGCTGAGACGGTCGAGGCGATTGCCGATGCGCAGCGCGCACAGAAAGACTGGGCCAAACGTACCGCGAAAGAGCGCAGCCAAATCTTACGTCGCTGGTATGATCTGATCATGGAAAACCAGGATGATCTGGGTGCCATTCTGACCGCCGAACAAGGTAAGCCTTTAGCCGAAGCGAAAGGTGAGATCGCCTATGGCGCCAGCTTCGTCGAGTGGTTCGCCGAAGAGGCCCGCCGGGCCTACGGCGATGTCACACCCGGCCATACGCCAGACAAGCGGATCATTACTGTCAAGCAACCCATCGGCGTTGTGGCCGCTATAACGCCGTGGAACTTTCCCAACGCCATGATCACCCGGAAGGCTGGACCGGCCTTTGACGCGGGCTGCTCGATGGTATTGAAACCCGCAAGCCAGACGCCGTTCTCGGCCATCGCACTGGCCGTTCTCGCAGAACGAGCGGGGCTGCCCGCAGGTTTGTTCTCGGTCATCACCGGTTCCGCGCGGGAGATTGGTGGAGAGATGACCTCAAGCCCGATCGTGCAAAAGCTGACCTTCACCGGCTCGACTGAGATCGGGGCGACGCTCTATGCGCAATGCGCCCCGACGATCAAGAAGCTAGGCTTGGAGCTGGGTGGCAATGCGCCGTTCATTGTACTCGACGATGCCGATCTGGACGCAGCCGTCGAAGGCGCTGTGATCGCGAAATTCCGCAACAATGGACAGACCTGCGTATGTGCAATCCGCATCTATGTGCAGGCCGCGGTCTACGACGCCTTCGCTGAAAAGCTGGCTGCGAAAGTAGCGACCCTGCCAACCGGCAATGGGTTTGATGAAGGTATCATCTTTGGCCCGCTGATCGATCAGGCTGCCGTGGACAAGGTCGTCGAACATATCGGTGACGCGACTTTGAAGGGCGCCAAGGTCGCACTTGGGGGTAAACCCCACACACTTGGTGGTACTTTCTTTGAACCTACCATTCTGACCGACGTGACCTCGGATATGGCGGTGGCGACCGAAGAAACCTTTGGTCCCGTCGCTCCCTTGTTCAAATTCGAAACCGAAAGCGAGGTTGTCGCCGCTTCCAATGATACCGAATTCGGCTTGGCCTCGTATTTCTACTCTCGCGACATGGCGCGTGTCTGGCGCGTATCCGAGGCGTTGGAATACGGTATGGTCGGTGTGAACACCGGTCTGATTTCAACGGCAGAGGCTCCCTTCGGCGGTGTCAAAATGTCGGGTCTTGGACGCGAGGGATCTCGATATGGCCTCGATGATTTTATGGAGCTGAAGTACATCTGCATGGGCGGAATTTCCCCTTCTGAGGAGGCTTAGTGTATGAATTGGGACGAATTTTCTCACTGGGGGCAACAAATCTCCAATTGGGCTGCTGACTACCACAAGACTTTGGGAGATCGGCCTGTTCGGGCGCAGACAGCGCCGGGCGATATCGCCGCTCAGCTTGAGGTCTCACCCCCGGAATCTGGTGAGCCGATGGAGGCCATCATGGCCGATTTCGAACGTATCGTGATGCCCGGGATCACTCACTGGCAGCACCCTCGGTTCTTTGCGTATTTCCCGGCGAATGCCGCCCCGCCTTCAATGCTGGCTGAGATGCTGGTAACCACCATAGCTGCGCAATGCATGCTCTGGCAAACCGCACCCGCAGCGACTGAGGTCGAAGGTGTAATGGTGGACTGGCTGCGACAAGCGCTTGGTCTGCCGGATGGTATGACCGGCGTCACTCAGGACAGCGCGTCTTCAGCGACTTTGTCTGCCGTACTGACGATGCGCGAACGCGCCACTGGGTACACGGGCAATCGTCAGGGGCTGAACACCAAAGGGGCGCTGCGGATCTACTGCTCAGACCAGGTGCATTCGTCGATCGACCGGGCGTGTTGGGTTGCGGGCATCGGACAAGATAACTTGGTCAAGCTGCCAACACGGGGACCGACCTACGCGATAGACGCGTCCGCGCTTGAGGCCGCTATCCGCGATGACATCGAAGCCGGTCATGTGCCAGCCGGGATCATTGCGATCACAGGCGGTACGGGCGTTGGGGCCTGTGATGATCTGGAAGTTGTGGCTGACATCGCGCGGAAATACGACCTTTACACCCATCTAGATGCGGCTTGGGCCGGATCGGCCATGATTTGCCTCGAATTCCGAGAGGCCCTATGGGGCGGGGCTGATCGCTATGACAGCATTGTGTTCAATCCACACAAATGGATGGGCGCCCAATTCGATTGCGCCATCCAGTTTCTGCGTGACGCGGGGCCGCAGCTCAACACGCTGAAGATCGAACCCGAATACCTCAAGACAACCGGTGCTGAGGTGACCAATTATTCGGAATGGACGATCCCGTTGGGACGTCGGTTCCGTGCGCTGAAGATTTGGTTCCTGTTGCGCTCTTACGGGTTGGACGGTCTGCGTACACGAATCCGAAATCACGTCGTTTGGGCCAATGAGGTTGCAGAGAAAATTGGCGCGATGGAGGGGTTCGAGATCACGACCGGGCCGATACTCAGCCTGTTTTCCTTCCGCTGCCCGGGTGACGATGCGATGCAGCAGCGTCTGGTTGATGCGCTGAATGATGACGGCCGGATTTATCTGACCCAGGGCATGTTTGATGGTCGCAAGATCATTCGTTTTCAGGTCGGACAATTCGATACAACACGCGACGATGTGCTGATGGCAGCAGACGTTATTCGTGAGGTTTGGGAGACACTTAAATGAAATTCGCAACCTTCTCCGCCGATGGGCAGACTTACTTTGGTGCGATCACGGATGTCGGCGCAATTGCGTTGAATGATGCTTTCCCAGATCACGCGAGCCTTTTTGAGGTGATCGCTGCTGGTGTGTTTGATCAACTGGCATCAGTCGCCGAAGGAAAGGACGTGACCCACACGGATTTCACCTACGAGATGGTGATGCCCGATGTCCGCCGCATCCTGTGCGTCGGCGTTAACTTCCCGGACCGCAACGCCGAGTACAATGACGGCAGCGCGCAGCCTAGATACATGTCGCTGTTCCCACGTTTCGCAAGCGGCTTCACCGGCCATGACCGCCCTCTGATCCGTCCGCCGGAAAACCACACATTGGACTACGAAGGCGAAGTGGCGATTGTCATCGGCAAGACTGGACGTCGGATTTCACAAGAGGACGCCTACGACCATATCGCAGCCCTGACGCTGTGTAATGAGGGTACGATCCGTGACTGGGTGCGCCACGCCAAGTTCAACGTCACGCAAGGCAAGAATTGGGATAATACGGGTGCTATCGGCCCGTGGCTGGTGCCGTTCACCAACGCCGCGCAACTGGATGATGCCCGTATTCAGACCCACGTGAACGGCGAGTTGCGCCAGGATGATACCCTGAACCGCATGATGTTCCCGATCCGGCGCGAGATCGAATACATCTCGACCTTCATGACCCTGCAGCCGGGCGACATCATCGTCACCGGCACGCCGACCGGGGCAGGGGCGCGGTTTGATCCTCCGAAATACCTGGCTCCGGGTGACGTGGTTGAGGTGTCCGTCGAGGGCATAGGTACGCTGCGCAACACAGTCGAGGACGAACAGCAATGACGCCCGAAGATCATGCCCGCGCAGCTGCTGATCTGCTGAGCGCGGAACGGACTGGAGAGCAGATTGGCCTGCTAACACTGCGCCACCCCGAGATGGGCATGGACGACGCCTACGAGGTGCAAAACGCCATCTATCGCCAGAAACTAGCCGAGGGGCGCAAGGTGATTGGCTGGAAGATCGGTTTGACCTCGAAAGCGATGCAATATGCGCTGAACATCGACATTCCGGACAGTGGCATCCTGTTTGACGACATGACCTTTGAACACGGCGGAACGGTTCCGGCGGGTCGTTTCATCCAACCACGGATCGAGGCCGAGATCGCCTTTGTGATGAAGTCGGCCGTCGGAGGGGAGAACGTCACGCGCGAGGATATCATCGCTGCCACAGACTATGTAGCGCCCTCCATTGAAATCCTCGACACACGTATTCACCGTGTGGATCCCGCGTCCGGCAAAGCTCGCACAGTATTCGACACGATCAGCGACAATGCCGCCAATGCAGGTATCGTGCTGGGCGCGGACCGGCACGCCGTGGATGCTTTTGATCTCCGCTGGGTCGGTGCGCTGACCTTCCGCAATGGTGAAATCGAGGAAACCGGCCTAGGTGCGGGCGTTCTGAACGATCCGGTCGAAAGCGTTGTCTGGCTGGCCCGCCGCATGGCGCAATACGGACAATACATCGAACCCGGTCAAATCATCCTGTCCGGCAGCTTTATCCGCCCGGTCGAGTGCCCGTCGGGTACTGAAATCCATGCCGATTTCGGGCCATTTGGCTCGGTCGGTATCAATTTCGCCTGAAAGGAAAGCCGCATATGCCTGCGCCAAAGAATACGTTCAAAGCCGCTCTCAAGGCGGGGCAGCCGCAGATCGGCTGCTGGATCGGGATGGCCAACGCCTATACGGCCGAGATCGCAGCAACCGCGCAGTTCGACTGGCTGCTGGTTGACGGTGAACACGCGCCGAATGATCTGCGCTCGATCCTCGAACAGGTGCAGGTGATCGAAGGATCAGGTAGCACTCCGGTCGCGCGCCTGCCGATAGGCGAAACCTGGATGATCAAGCAGTATTTGGACGCGGGCGTGCAAAACCTTCTGGTGCCCATGGTCGAAAGCGGGGATCACGCGCGTGAGCTGGTTCGGGCAGTGCAATACCCACCGCATGGCGTGCGGGGCGTGGGATCATCACTGGCGCGGGCCTCGCGGTTTTCAGCCATCCCGGACTACCTGAAAACGGCGGACGAACAGATTTGCCTGCTGGTGCAGGTCGAAAACCAAAAAGGTATGGCTGCGTTGGACGATATTCTGGCCACCGATGTGGATGGATTGTTCATCGGCCCCTCCGATCTGGCCGCAGATATGGGCCATCTCGGCAATGCCGGTCACCCCGACGTTGTTGCGGCCGTGCTGGGCGCGCTTGCCCGCATCGTGGCTGCGGGCAAGGCGGCGGGTATCCTGACCCTTGATCCGGCAATGCAACGCAAATGCCTGGATTTGGGGGCCACTTTTTTGGCCACCAATATCGACGTGACCCTATTTGCAACAGCAATGCGCAGCGCCGCCAAAGTCGGGCTGGGCCTGTTGCCGGATCAGACTGCCTCGGGCGTTGCGGAAACCGCTGCGGCCAGCAAATATCTGCAGCAGCTGTGTAAACACTGGTCGCACAAGGCCGAGGTGTTTTTTGACGAAACGAAGGGAAGCGTGGCCTTCGCGAATGGCGACAGCGTGACCCTTGAAGCGAATGACGACAGGCTGACAATTAACGCTGCGACCGGCCCGCGCGGGGACTTGGAGCAGTGGAAAGGCGTGATCGAAGCCCATCTGGTGCGTTTTGCCTTTCGGGAAGAGCTCCGCATCGAATGGTCAGAGTAAAAGCGCCTACAAAATGCCAGAACCTATCTATGCCATTGGTGACATCCACGGTCAGTTGCACATGCTAGAAGACGCGCTGGCCCGCATTGAAAAGGACGGCGGGCATGATGCGCAAGTCGTCTTTATCGGTGACTATACGGATCGCGGCGCCCACAGCCGGGAGGTTCTGGACCTTTTGGTGAAAGGACAGTCCGAAGGCAGAAACTGGACATTCCTGCGCGGCAACCACGATCAGATGTGCGCAATGTTCCTTGAGGACTACCCGCGAAACGACGCGCGTCTACTGGTCGGGTATCATTGGCTGCATCCTCGGATAGGCGGCGTTGAGACGCTAAACTCCTATGGCGTTAAGGTCAGCGAAGGGGATCGAATATATCAGGTCCATGCTCAGGCCAAAGCCGCCGTGCCGCAGGCCCATATCGATTTTCTGGCAGGTCTGTTGCCCTACTACCTGCGCAACAACGTGCTGTTCGTCCATGCAGGCATACAGCCCGGCATCCCCTTGCATCGTCAGGACCCCGACGACCTGATCTGGATCCGAGACGAGTTTCTGGACTGTCCGGACCCTCACCCGTGGCTGGTTGTTCACGGCCACACCCACGTCGCCAACCCTGAACACCATGGAAACCGTGTGAACATCGATACCGGGGCGGGATATGGCAAACCTCTGACGGCTGCGGTTTTCGAAGGGTCGAAGTGTTGGCTGTTGCACGACGAGGGGCGCAAGCCCCTGATCTGAAATGGCTTCATACAAGTTTCGACACCTTTGTTGCTGAAAACACTAAACGGTCTTGTCAGAAGATCTTTGGTAGAGCGGGGCAGGTCGGCTGCGTAACTCTTGCGCTTGACCAATCCTGCCCCTTTCAAATTTTTCGAAACAAATCCCGAGTTCATCCGCCAAACGTTGATGCAGCACACCCGCATCTTTCTCTATCTCAGGCATTGATGACTCAGTTCGTCGGCCTCATGAGAAGCACAGGCACACCCGTAATCTACCTTAACCGGACGCGATCTCGCTGTAGTCGCCAACGCACCCAACACAGTGGAGCAATCTAATCTGAAGGGCCACTTCGGTAACACCGGATCGCCAGCTGGTTTGGTTAAGGAACGCTTGTTCCCAAAATCAATTGTTGGCTTTGTTTTGCTGTTCTGTAGGAGGCGGTGCCCTTCCTGTACTTTAATGAAACGTACTTTGGGTTCAGTGATTCTGTTTGCTGTTTTTTCACTCAGCAAATTGAGGTAGACCCAAGCGCGCGGACTGTCATGCAACCTCAAGGCTTCTTGGCATTGTAAAGCCCACTTTCTTGCGCTTTGTTTTCATTGGGGCATCGTCAGCACCGGTTCAAACGAGCTCAAACAAATCTTCGATGCGGCTGACGCAAATAGCCGCTTTATGGCGGAACCGCCAGTTTCTTGGAGCTAACTCAAGGTTGGCTTCGTCCGCAAAGCAGACATTAAGCGAAATTCACTGAACGTCAGCATGGAGCCCACAACAGAAAAGCCTGAAGGGCAGCGCGCCTAGGTTCTGCTGTGCAGTTTACTTGCAGATTGGCAATTCAAGTGGCGGTTGTTTGGGCAAGGACGCTCTCCAACTATTTATGATCGGCTGTAGGCTGCTTTTGGGCCAAAACTTTGGTTCGCCAATCGCTTTTAGGCAAGCTGCGTTCCAGTAAACTCCAGCTCTAGAAAGTGATTTTCCCTTTTTTACCGCCTTGGCGACAGCGTTTATGTCTTTGGATTCTGGGTAGATATACAGGGTTGTCGGATTTCCTTCTACGAGCGCCAAGATCTCTTTTGAGGCGGATTGTGACCAGGTTGTGCAACCATTGCTACGACCACCGGTGTAGTTCACAAGCCTTCCGTAGGGGACATAGCCATCGTTGTCTGCATGAGTGCTTTGAGGGTTTTTGAACCTACACTGCCACTTGAGGAAGACAGCCGGATGGCCTCCGATGGCGCGCTCGCGAGCATTGCTCGTTTCTCCTTCACCATCAAACAAAAGGAAGGTGCGATAGAACGGCTGCGTTTTGCCGGAATGACTGTGGTAACCTTTGAAGGACGTGCGGGTTTCAGCCGTCACATAGGCGCCTCCGGCGGTTAGTTTAGAGCCCTCTGCGTTGCTGAAGTTCTTCGCGCATTGTCGGCCATTCGAAAAATTAGCGCGCTGTAGTTTTCGGCCATTTCCATAGCCGGATGAAACTGCACGGAAGGACTTTTGTGACTCGCAGATGACATAAAAACGCTTACCCGGATTGCCGTTTCTTGCAGTGCTGGGGCGGGTTGCGTCCTTGGCAAGGTAGCAAGGGTTCCTGACTTCGCCTCGGCGTAGTTTCTTGATGTAAAGCGCTCGTGCCCTTTCCAGAACGATCGGCGCGATTTGCCCCTCACCTGTACCCACGTGCTTTTGTAGCCACGCTGGAACATCTTGCGTTATCGCATTGGCGCGCTCCGGTAGGGCGCCCACCGACATGGCGATTGTTATGACCGAGAGTGCGAGACGGAGTGAATTCGGTAGCAACGGGAAATCTCCTGCTAGAATGTCCTCGGGTTCAGTCTACCACAGTTCTTGCGCGCTAGGATGCTGGCCAAGTTTACAAGCGAAGCCTGCTGTTGCCTCAAATCCCACTTTTCGTTTGCGGAGGCTTTCTTACATCTTGGACAATAAATCCTAGGATGTTGCGCAGGTGTCTGGACATTCCGAGATTTGCTTCCAAATGAAGGCCATGATTACACGTCGCAAGTTTCTGTTGGCAACCGCAACCGCAATTTGTGCTCCGTATATTGCGCGGGGACAAACGGTGGCGCTGAATGATGTAATCAGCGGTCTTGCGCAGTTGCATTCACTGCAAATTCAACGCGGAAATGAGGTCATTTTCGCGCACGCCCAACAGGGTGCAGGCCTAGATAGACCGGCCAACATAAAGTCGTGTTCGAAAAGCATTGTGGCTTTGTTGCTTGGGACGGCGATCGACCGGCGGGAAATCCCATCTGTGGATGCCACCTTGCAGGAGGTCGCGCCGCGACTTTTGCCCGCTAATGCGACACCCGGTTCCGAAAGCATTACGATGGAGGATCTGGTGACGCTGCGGGCAGGTCTCGAAAGAACCTCGGGCAGCAACTACGAAGAATGGATCAACTCTCCCAACTGGATCGCGGACGCGCTGACGCGACCGATGGTTGCTGAACCCGGAGAGCAGATGCTCTATTCCACAGGATCGACCCACGTGCTTGGCGCAGCATTGACCGTGGCAACCGGACAAAGTCTATTGAGACTGACGCGAGAGAGGCTGGGTGCACCACTTGGTATCGAGATACCTGCTTGGACGAGGGATCCACAGGGCTACTACTTGGGTGGCAATGAGATGGCGATTACGCCGAGGTCAATGTTGAAGATCGCGGTGTTGCTTCGGGACCGCGGGGCTTTTGCCAACGCGCAAATCATTCCTGAGCGTTGGGTTTTGGAATCGACCAAGCCGCACGGCCGTTTGCCTTTCTCTGGACTAGACTACGGCTATGGCTGGTTTCTGTCCCCTTCAGGCTATGCATTGGCGCGTGGGTATGGAGGCCAAATCATAGCGGCCCATCCTGATCGAAACCTTGCTGTAGCAATCACCTCTGATCCGACGCGTCCCGCGCGTTCTGGAGGCTATTTTGGAGAATTGGTCAGGTTGTTGGATGGTCCGATATTGAACGCTATCTAAGGCGGCCTGTTCATTGACACTGCTTAGGGTTGTTCACGTTTGGCCTGGGTGGCGCTGGACTATCAATCAGCCTTCTTCTTCGGCGGGGCGGTGGAGAAACTGGAGCGTCGATAAAATATCCTTTGAAAAGGTGAAAGAGGCGGTGGCCAGCTTGACTATGTTCCCGCAGTATCGCTTTGCGGGTCGAGACAGTTCGATCAAAGAACCTGTTCAAATTGAATTTGCTTGAGTGGCGCGATCTTTGCGCGGCATTGAGGACTGTTCCAATTGGCGAAATTGAGACCGGTTTGAATTTGTCTGAGAGCAATGCTCAGTTCTTTCAAAAGATTTTGTAGGCGGCCGAGAGTGGCGGCATTGGCTCTCAAATCGGAAGTCACGAAGCTTGTTTTTTTGAAGGTGTTTTTCGAGCCGCAAGCGACCACTGGCGCGAGTTGCACAAAACGTCGACCGTGAGTTCACAGACGCTTGATGAATACTGCTCTGTTTTCCTGTATTGTTCGTTTGCCAAATTTGACCAAATACCTCTTCGTTTTCTCGATCAGCATCGAAGGTTAAGTGAAGACTCACCTTAAGAATTTGGTTTAAATTATTGACCTAATGAGGATAAATGCCGTGAACAGTCTGAAAGCAATCCACCATGCTGCAGTCATTTGTTCGGACTATGAACGGTCCAAGGCATTCTATGCAGAGACCCTTGGGTTGAGGATTGTTGCCGAGAATTTCAGGGCTGAGCGGCAATCTTGGAAGCTGGATTTGGCGTTGCCGGACGGCTCTCAGATTGAACTGTTTTCCTTTCCCAACCCGCCCAAACGCAAGTCTCGTCCCGAAGCGCAAGGTCTGCGGCATCTTGCGTTTGTTGTGGATGATATCGAAGCGCTGAAAGACAGTCTGGAACAGAAAGGTGTCCTCGTCGAAGACATCCGTGTCGATGAGTATACCGGGCATCGGTTCACTTTCTTCAGCGACCCGGACGATCTTCCATTGGAGTTGTACGAAGCCAAGCCGATTGCTTTAAAGTGATATTTCTCGTCTTCTAGGCTGAGCGAAGCAGGGAGGAAGGCGCATGGAAGTAAAACCTCTCACCGGTGGATTGGGTGCGGAAATCGTCGGGGCGGACATCCGGCGTGAAGATCAATTCGACGCAATTAAGTCAGCCTTCGCAAAGTACTCCGTTATCGCACTGAGGGGCCAAAGCGTTAGTCCGCAAGAGCATCTGACCTTTGCGAGAAGGTTCGGCCCAATCAACGTGAACCGATTTTTCAAACCGGTGGACGGCCACCCAGAGATTGCCACGGTGTTGAAAGAGAAGGATCAGAAAGAGGCTGTGGGAGAGGGGTGGCATACTGACCACTCTTATGATCAGGAGCCTGCCATGGGCTCGATCCTGCACGCCCTTGAGGTTCCGCCCCATGGTGGCGACACGTTGTTTGTGTCGATGGCTGCCGCCTACGAAGCTTTGTCGCCTACGATGCGTGGTTTCTTAGATGGTTTGTGGGCGGTGCATTCCTCTCGCCATGTCTTTGGCGACAGCATTGTGGACACAGAAGCCGCAAAAAGCGGCCGGTTGGGGAACGCCGAAGCTGCCACGCAAGACGCTTTACACCCCGTTGTCATCACGCATCCGCTCAGCGGCAGGCGAGGGTTGTTCGTCAATCCTGTGTTCACTACCAAAATCAAAGGCTTGAGCGAGGATGAGTCCACCGCAATGCTGGGTATGATTTATGATCATTGCAAGCAGCCTGAATTCCAATGTCGCCTGCGTTGGCAGGAAGGGGACATCGCCATTTGGGATAACAGAGCGACGTGGCACAAAGCGATCAACGACTACCACGGGTTTCGACGTCTTATGCACAGAGTGACGGTGGAAGGGGTCGCTCTGACGCGTTGATGTAAGTAGCGCGCGGCAAATTTCTGCGACTCAGTCAGAGTGTCGGCACGCCGTGAATCTCTTCGATTCCCTATGATAGTTTTGGATGAGGCATCGAACGTCGCGTTTTTAGCCATGTTTTCTTGCCTTTACGGTGCGCACAGAGTCTTCTTGTCAAATTTGGAACGTTCCATTACAAATTTTGGAACGTTCCAATTGCGGGAGAATCAGATGAACTGGGCATTTGTCGGAGCGAGCACTATAGCTTCGCAATATATGTTGGACGCGGTGCGTCAGCAGGCAGGCAACGACGTGACCTGGGTCATCAGTAATTCCCCTGACCGGGTGCAAACCTGGGCTGAGGAGCACGGTATTCCCAATGCAACCACAGACCTGAACGCGGCGCTGTCTGACGATGGCGTGAAAGCTGTCTATATTTCCTCCACAAATGAGAAGCACCATGGTCAGGCGATGGCCGCCATCGCGGCTGGTAAGCATGTTCTATGTGAAAAGCCGCTCGGGATGACGCAAGCGGAAGCTGTCGAAATGGTGCGTGCAGCCGACGCGGCTGGCGTGACTTTTGGTACTAACCACCACCTGCGATGCTCTGGCAGTCATCGTGCCATTCGTGACCTGATCGCAAATGGGCGCGTCGGCGAGGTTCTTTCGCTGCGCATCCATCACGCAGTGCATTTGCCCGAGAACTTGCAGGGGTGGCGTATCAATTCGGCCGATGCTGGTGGTGGCGTGATCCCTGACATTGTTGTTCATGACGCGGATGTCACGCGTTTCCTGCTAAACGAGGACCCGGTTTCTGTTGTCGCGCAAATGGCCAGCTCTGGGATGGGGCAGGGGGTCGAAGATTCGTGCATGTCCGTCTGGACGATGCCCTCGGGTGCGATGGTCATGACGCATGAAAGCTTTACGCACCCCTTTGCCGGGTCTGGCTTGCAGGTGCATGGAACCGAGGGTTCGATTTTTGCGGATGGCGTCATGACGCAGCGCCCGGTTGGGGCAATAAAGCTGGTGACTGAAGCCGGAAGTGAAGAGATACCGTTTTCGGACCACTCTCTCTATGTTCAAGGCGTTTCGGAATTTGTCGCCGCAGCAGCGGGACAAGGCGGTCCTGCTGCCGACGGGCCTGATGGCGTGAAATCGCTGTCAATCGCGCTGAGCGTTCGTGAGGCCGCAGCGTCGGGTGAACGTATCAACATAGATTATGGCGGTTTCTGATGACCAAGCTTGTTTCCGTTTCCGAGGCCGTTTCTCGTATCCCAGACAATGCGGTTGTCACCGTGTCGTCGTCTTCTGCGCTCGGGTGCCCTGACCTCGTGCTGAAGGCACTCGGAGAGCGGTTTCGCACTGAAGGGCATCCGCGCAACATTACAACGCTGCACCCAATCGCCGCCGGGGATATGTATGGCGTGAAGGGAATGGATTATCTGGCGCAGGATGGACTGCTAAGCCGCGTTCTCGCCGGATCATACCCGTCGGGTCCTTCCAGCCTTGAGATGCCGGAAATCTGGAAGATGATCGTCGAAGATCGAGTGGCCGCATACAACGTGCCGTCTGGAATTCTGTTCGATATGCATCGCGAAGCCGCAGCGCATCGCCCTGGTGTTCTGACGCAGGTCGGGCTTGAGACTTTCGTGGATCCAGTTCGCGAAGGATGCGCGATGAACGCGCGTGGTGCGGCGGCTCCAATCGTTAACCGAAAGGAATTCGACGGTCAGACTTGGTTGCACTTCACAAATATCAACCCGAACGTGTGCGTTTTGCGCGCAACCACGGCGGATGAGTTTGGCAACCTGACCTATGAACATGAAGGTGCCTATCTGGGCGGATTGGAGCAAGCGATTTGCACACGCAACCACGGTGGGCTCGTGATCGCACAGGTTCAACGTGTGACTGCCGCGGGTAGCTTGCGCCCCCATGACGTGCGCGTGCCGGGGCATCTGGTCGATCTGATCGTTGAAGACCCAGAGCAGATGCAAACGACAGAGACCCCCTATGACCCTGCGATCTCTGGCCAGATCATGCGCCCTTGGGACAGTTTTTCGCTGGCCGAGCATGGTGTCGAAAAGGTCATCGCACGTCGCGCCGCTCAGGAACTGCGCAGCGGCATGAGCGCCAATTTGGGCTTTGGCATCAGCGCAATGGTCCCGCGTGTTCTGTTGGAGGAAGGGCACCCTCAGGCGGTGACATGGGCGATTGAGCAGGGGGCCGTTGGCGGCGTCCCACTAACCGGATTTGCCTTTGGCTGCGCGTCCAACGCACATGCCTTTGTGCCGTCACCGCAGCAATTCATCTATTTCCAGGGCGGTGGGTTCGACATGTCGTTCCTCTCGTTCCTCGAGGTCGATGTCGAGGGCAATGTGAACGTCTCCAAACTTGGTAAAAAGCCCTATCTGACCGCAGGATGCGGTGGCTTTGTCGACATTACCGCGCGGGCTAAAAAGATCGTGTTCTCGGGCTGGTTCGAAGCCGGGGCCAAGATTGATCTGGCGGATGACGGTATCCGGGTGAATGCCCCCGGAAAATTCACCAAGATGGTGGATCAGGTCGAACATGTCACATTCTCGGGCCGCCGTGCCCGGGAAACCGGCCAAGATGTGCTTTATGTGACCGAGCGGTGCGTCATTCGCCTGACGGATCAGGGGCTGGTCGCGACGGAAATCATGCCCGGCATTGAGGCGCAGCGCGATATTGTCGAAGCCTCGGGCGGTCGCGTCAAAGTCGCGGAAAACGCGGCTCAGATGCCCAAGTCGCTATTCGCAGTCGGCCCGATGGGGATGACACTGTGAGCAAGCTTCGCATTCATATCGACGAAGCAACCGCCGTCCTGACTTTGGACAACGAGGCCAAGCTCAATGCGCTGACTGTAGACATGCTGCACGCGCTGGAGGCTGGCCTGACAGAGGTCGAGCGTGACACGTCCATTCGCGCGCTTGTTCTGACCGGCGCAGGGGAAAAAGCGTTCTGTTGCGGTGCCGATATCGGCGCTTGGGGCGGTCTGAGCCCCGCCGAATTCGCGCGACATTGGGTCCGTGATGGACATCGTATATTTGATCGCTTGGCGCGGATCGGCAAGCCGACAATTGCAGCGATCAACGGTCACGCCTTCGGCGGCGGGCTAGAGCTGGCCAGTTGCTGTGATCTGCGCCTGATGACCCCGCGGTCCACGCTGGCTTTGCCCGAAGCTCGGGTTGGGATTGTGCCCGGCTGGTCCGGGACACAGCGGTTGACCCGGCTGGTCCCCGAAGCTGCGGTGAAAGAGATGGCACTCTTCGGGCGCCGTATTGGTGCCGACCGCGCCGTGGCCTTGGGCTATGCGACCGAGGTTTCTGACGACGTTCTGGCGCGCGCGCTTGAGATCACAACCGAACTAAGCGACCTTTCGCCCCGCGCTACCGAAGTCTCAAAAAACATGATCCATGCAGCGGTCGGTGAAGACTCTCATGCCGTGGTCGAAGCCCTTGGTAGTGCAGCAATTGCGGCCTCAGCGGACCGCGAAGAAGGCGTTGCTGCGTTCATGGAAAAACGTAACCCCACATTTTCGGGCCTTTGACGATATGAAAGATATCACCATCAACCCTGCTATCCCTTTCGAGTTGCCGCCGTTGTTCGAAGGTCGGCATCTCATCGATGGCAAGTGGCAGAAAAGCGCGTCGGGTGAGACGTTCGAACGGCGCTCGCCCTCGCACGGGCATATTGTCAGCCGGTCAGCCTTGGGTGGCGAAGCTGAAGCTGAGGCTGCGATCCTGGCGGCGCGTAAGGCATTTGACAGCGGTGTGTGGAGTCGGGCATCGGGCAAAGAGCGGGCCACCGTTTTGCTTAAGGTTGCCGACCTGATTGAACAGAATGTCGACCGGATTGCACTGATCGAAACGCTGGAAAGCGGTAAGCCGATCAGCCAATCCAAGGGCGAGGTCAGCGGTGCAGCCGACCTTTGGCGCTATGCGGCCTCATTGGCACGCAGCACGCACGGCGACAGTCATAACACTCTTGGCGCAGATATGATGGGTGTCGTGCTGAAGGAACCCATCGGAGTCGTGTCCATCATCACGCCTTGGAATTTTCCGTTCTGGATTCTCAGTCAGAAGCTGCCCTTCGCGTTGGCGGCTGGTTGCACAGTTGTTGTGAAACCGTCTGAGATGACACCGTCGACAACCTTGATGCTGGGCGAATTGTTGATCGAAGCCGGATTGCCCGCCGGTGTATGCAATATCGTTCTGGGTTACGGAGTTCCCGTTGGCAGCGTGATGACGAGCCATGACAGCGTGGACATGATCAGCTTTACGGGCTCAACCGCTGTGGGCAAGACGATCAGCGCAGTAGCATCGGATACACTTAAGAAGGTCGCGCTTGAGCTTGGGGGCAAGAACCCGCAGGTCATCTTTCCCGACGCCGATCTGAATGCAGCCGCTGATGCCGTTGTGTTCGGCGTCTATTTCAACGTTGGCCAATGCTGCAATTCAAGCAGTCGCATCATCGTGCATGAGGAAATAGCTGACGACTTCCGCGAACGTGTCGTCGCCCTTTCGCGCAAAGTCAAATTTGGCGATCCTCTGGACCCGACGACGCAGGTTGGGGCTATCGTAACGTCCGAGCACAAGTCAAAAATCGACGCATATGTCAAACAGGCGCAGGCTTCGGGTGCGACTGTTGATCTGGGTGGTGAGCCGCTGGAGGTCGAAGGCCTCGGCACTCAGTTCTATCAGCCGACGGTGATCTCCGACGTCTCGACCGACATGCCCATTGCCCGCGATGAAGTATTCGGGCCTGTTCTTTCTGTTTTGACTTTCAAAACACTGGACGAAGCCATCGCGCTCACCAATGATAGCGCTTACGGTCTGTCGGCAGGGGTCTGGAGCGAAAACGTTCACACCTGCCTAGAGTTTGCCCGCCGAGCAGAAGCGGGAACGGTCTGGACCAATACCTGGATGGACGGGTTCCCCGAGGTCGCTTTCGGTGGGGTCAAACAATCCGGGCAGGGGCGGGAAATCGGACGATATGGGTTCGAGGAATTCTTCGAAGTGAAATCAGTGGTCATGCGCATCGGCAACAGCCGGGCGCCATGGGTTCCGCAAGACTAAGACCGGGCACCAGATTGGTCCCGAGTGAGAATAACGCATTAAGGGAGGAAACAAGAATGCGTAAATTTATGAAGACAAAATCGCTGTTTGTAGCAGGTCTAATGTGCACGACCAGCCTTGCGCACGCCGAAGACGTGGAAGTTCTGCATTGGTGGACGTCTGGCGGTGAGGCCGCAGCATTGAACGTTCTCAAGGACGACCTGTCCGGACAGGGCATCGGCTGGACCGACATGCCTGTAGCTGGTGGCGGTGGTGAGCAGGCGATGACCGTTCTGCGCGCACGCGTGACGGCCGGCAACGCGCCGACTGCTGTGCAGGCTCTGGGCTTTGACATTCTGGACTGGGCCGATCAGGGCGCGCTGGCCGACCTGAACGAAGTGGCAGCCCAGGAAGGTTGGGATGACGTTGTTCCGGATGCGCTGAAAGCCTTCGCCAAGCATGACGGCAAATGGGTTTCGGCCCCTGTAAACGTACACTCGACCAACTGGGTCTGGGCCAACAAGGCGGTGTTGGACGCCAATGGTATCGCACAGCCCACCAACTGGGACGAGTTCGTCGCAGCGGTTGAGGCGTTGAAAGCTGCCGGGATCACTCCGATCGCGCATGGTGGTCAGGCATGGCAGGACGCGACCGTGTTCGATGCTATCGCAATGTCGACGCTGGGGCCTGACGGCTACAAAGCGGCCTTTATCGACTTGGACGAGGAAACGCTGGGTGGCGACGCGATGAAAGAAGCGTTCGACCGAATGGCCTTTATCCGCGACAACGTGGATGAGAACTTCTCGGGTCGAGACTGGAACCTGGCGACAGCAATGGTCATAAACGGTGAAGCCGGTTTCCAGATGATGGGTGACTGGGCCAAAGGCGAATTCCTGAATGCGGGCAAAGTGCCGGGTGAGGACTTCCTGTGCTTCCGCTTCCCGGGCACTCAGGATCAGGTCACCTTCAACGCTGACCAATTCATGATGTTTGACCAGGGCGGTACGGTATCGGCCGAGCAAGCCGCGCTGGCCAGCGCGATCCTGTCACCATCGTTCCAGATTGCCTTTAACAAGGTGAAGGGCTCGGTGCCTGCGCGGACAGACGTGGACGGCAGCGATCTGGATGCGTGTGGTCAGCAAGGCATGAAAGACTTGGCTGCTGCGGCTTCGTCAGGCAACCTGTTCGGCTCGATGGCGCACGGACATGCCGCGCCTGCGTCAGTCAAGAACGCCGTCTATGACGTTGTGACCGCTCACTTTAACGGCGAGTACGGCAGCGAAGATGCTGTGACCGAACTGGTTGACGCCGTTTCGATCGCCAAGTGATCCACAAGTGATCCTCCCGATGGGGCGGCGGTCTGGCCGCCCTGTCACCAAGTGGGCGCAAAAGCTCCGATCTAACACGACTCGAACGAGGAGGGCGCGCCATGGCTGCTTCAGCCGACGCGGATTTTAAGACACGCCTTCAGAACTGGATACCCAAGCTGGTCCTGTCACCGTCGCTGGCGATGATGTTGGTCTTTGTCTACGGGTTCATTCTGTTTTCGGTCTACCTGTCATTCACCGACAGTCGCATCCTGCCGTCCTTTGGATGGGTTGGATGGGAAAACTACGACAAATTGTGGCGGCTGAGCCATTGGGAAACCTCGTTGATCAATATGGGGATTTTCGCGAGCCTCTATATCGTGATCTGCACCTGTATAGGCTTGGGTCTGGCGATCTTCCTCGATCAGAAGATCCGGGGAGAAGGGCTATTGCGTCCCATCTACCTCTATCCGATGGCTCTGAGTTTCATCGTCACCGGTACAGCCTGGAAGTGGTTCCTTGACCCTGGCATCGGTTTGGAAAACGTGATGCACACATGGGGCTGGACCAGCTTTGAGTTCGACTGGATAAAAAACCGCGATTACGCCATCTACACAGTGGTTCTGGCGGCCGTCTGGCAGACAAGCGGCTTCGTAATGGCAATGTTTCTGGCTGGCCTGCGTGGGATCGACAACGAGATACTGCGGGCTGCGCAAATGGATGGGGCCTCGAACTGGAACCTCTATCGCCGGATCATTATCCCGCAACTGCGACCAGCCTTCCTGTCGGCCTTTGTGATCCTCAGCCATCTTGCGATCAAGACCTTTGACCTTGTCATCGCCCTGACCGGGGGTGGACCCGGTCGCGCAACCGAACTGCCTGCGACCTTCATGTATTCCTACACCTTCACACGGAACCAGATGGGGATCGGTGCGGCCTCGGCCACGATCATGCTGATGACCATCGCGGCGATCATGATCCCCTATCTCTACGCCGAATTGCGGGAGAAACGCTGATGTCTCAAGCTACTCAGGATACCGCAATTCGAACGGGCCGCGTTACACGCACGCTGATCTATCTGGTGCTGCTTCTGTTCGGTCTGTTCTACCTGCTGCCGCTCTATGTCATGCTGGTGAACTCGGTGAAGCCTTTGGAAGAGATCACCGGCGGCGGCATGATGAACCTGCCGCAGGTGTTCACGATTGAGCCGTGGCTAAAGGCGTGGTCTTCGGCGCAGATCGGCGTCGATCCAACCGGGCTGAAGCCCTACTTCTGGAACTCGATCAAGATGGTGGTTCCGGCGGTGATCGTCTCGACCATTCTTGGGGCGTTGAACGGTTATGTGCTGACCAAGTGGCGCTTCAAGTACGACACCATCCTATTCGGTCTTATGCTGTTCGCCTGCTTCATCCCATTCCAGATTGTTCTGATCCCAATGGCGCGGATGTTGGGTATAATCGGGCTGGCAGGCACCACCTGGGGTCTTGCGCTTGTCCACGTTGTCTACGGGATTGGCTTCACCACGTTGTACTTCCGCAATTACTACGCGGTGTTCCCGACCGAGCTGATCCGGGCGGCGCAGATTGATGGCGCCGGGTTCTTTCAGATTTTCTGGCGCATACTTCTGCCCAGTTCCGGGCCGATCGCTGTGGTTTCGATCATCTGGCAGTTCACCAACATCTGGAATGACTTCTTGTTCGGCGCTTCCTTTGCCGATGCCAACAGCCAACCGATGACGGTGGCACTGAACAATCTGGTTCAATCGTCCACCGGTGTGAAGGAATACAACGTTCATTTCGCAGGCGCCATTCTGGCCGCCATGCCAACTCTGCTCGTCTACATCGTGGCCGGTCGATACTTCGTCCGCGGCCTGATGGCGGGTTCGGTGAAAGGATAAGACCTCATGGGTTTTCTAGACATAGACAACGCGACCAAATCCTACGGGGCAGTCGAGGTTCTGCACAAGGTCGACATCTCGGTGCAGGAAGGAGAGTTCCTGGTGCTGGTCGGCCCCTCGGGCTGCGGCAAATCCACTCTGTTGAACATGATCGCGGGGCTGGAAGAGATCACCAGCGGCGAAATCCGCATCAAGGACCAGGTGATGAACGGGGTGCACCCGTCCAACCGCAACATCGCCATGGTTTTCCAAAGCTACGCTTTGTACCCCAATATGACGGTCGGGCAGAACATCACTTTCGGTCTTGAGATGCACGGGGTGCCCAAGCCTGAACGCGACAAAGCGATGCAAGAAGTTGCCAAGCTCTTGCAGATCGAGCAGTTGCTGGATCGTAAGCCCGGTCAGTTGTCCGGCGGTCAGCGCCAGCGGGTTGCGATGGGTCGCGCGCTGGTGCGCAATCCAGATGTGTTCCTGTTCGATGAACCGCTTTCGAACCTAGATGCCAAGCTGCGCGTTGATATGCGGACCGAGATCAAGAAGCTTCATCAGAACCTCGGCACCACCATCGTCTACGTGACGCATGACCAGATCGAGGCGATGACGCTTTCAAGCCGGATCGCTGTAATGAACGGCGGCTATGTCCAGCAGCTGGGTACGCCGCAGGAAATCTATGACACGCCTGCGAATATCTTCGTTGCAACGTTCATGGGCTCGCCTGCGATGAACGTGGTACCGGCCAAGGTTACGGTCTTGAATGGCCGCCCTCATGCAGAGGTCGCCGTTCACGACGGATCTATGGCGCAACTTCCGTTCAGCCAAGACAACTTGGCCGCATGGGATGGGCGCGAGATCTTGTTGGGAATCCGCCCTGAGACTATCACCGATATGGATGGAGCGGATCGAAAGTCGTTGAACATTGCGCAGATGACCAACCGTATCGTGGTGACGGAGCCCGCTGGATCGGACACCTTCGTCTCGATGCAATTGGGCGGACGAGATGTGATCGCGCGCATGCGTTCGGATGCCGAAGTGGCACCGGGTCAGGATTTCAACTTTGCAGTGAACATGGAAAAGGCCGTGGCTTTTGATCCCGAAAGCGAGATGCGGATCCTTCCATGAATCGAGCTGACGTCATAATCATTGGGTCGGGTATCGGGGGGGCAACGCTGGCTGCGGCGTTGGCTCCGTCCGGTCGTCGCATTCTGGTCCTTGAACGAGGAAAGCGGTTGCAGCCCTCACCTCAGGACCGAGACCCAAGGGCGATCTTTGCCGATGGGCTTTTTCGCCCCGATGAAGCATGGCTGGATGGAGCAGGCGAACCTTTCAACCCTGGAAACTACTACTGCGTCGGTGGCAATTCCAAGTTCTACGGCGCAGCTTTAATACGCTATCGGAAAGAGGATTTTGAGCCGCGTCAGCATATGGGGGGCTACTCTAACGGCTGGCCCATGCCCTACGAAGAGCTGGAGCCGGACTATACCGCCGCGGAACAGCTTTACGACGCGCGTGGGACCACCAAAGAAGATCCCACCGAGCCACCGCACAGTGGGGGTTACCCGCACCCACCTGTGCCGGATGAGGTTGATATTGCAGACCTGAGAAACCGGCTAAGCCATGCAGGCCTGACGCCGTCCTCAGTACCGTTGGGCGTGAACATTGAGACCTGGCTAGAGGCTGGGCAAACAACTTGGGATGCGTTTCCCAACACATGCAGCGGCAAAATGGATGCCGAAACCTGTGCGCTTGCCGAAGCATTGAAGCACGAGAATGTCGAACTTTTGACTAACGCGCGTGTCCAAAAACTGAAGGCTGATGCCCTTGGTCGCGTTACAAGTGTCGAAGTTGATGGCCACGGTGCCCTTAGTGCGCCGGTCATCGTGCTCGCGGCAGGTGCGGTACAGTCCTCAGTCCTGTTGCTGCAGTCCGCGAACGACAATTGTCCAACCGGTCTTGCCAATCGGTCCGATCAGGTCGGACGGAACTTCATGAACCACAATTGCTCGGCGGTGCTGGCCCTTCATCCGCTGCGTCGCAACAGAGCTGTCTATCAAAAGACATTGATGTTCAACGACTACTACAACAGCGACGGGCAGGGTGGTTTGCCTTTGGGCAACATTCAGATGTTGGGAAAGATCACTGGACCGATCCTTGCGTCACAAACCCATCTACCGGGTCCACTTGCAGCACTGATCGCCAATCGCAGTTTTGATTTCTATGCCATGTCCGAAGATCTGCCGAACCCAGACAGCCGGGTGACGGTCGAAGGTGACCAGATCAGGCTGGATTGGAAACGCTCGAATTGGGCCGCGCACGAGGCCTTGGTTGCGAGGCTAAAGGCGCATCTGAAGCAGGCCGGGTTTCCTGTTGTATTGTCGCGACCATTTGATCGGCGCACTCCGTCGCATCAATGCGGCACAGCGCGGATGGGCAATGACCCGTCAAGCAGTGTCGTCGATACGTTCTGTCGTAGCCACGACCACAAGAACCTGTTCATCGTCGACGCGTCAGTTCTTCCGACATCTGCGGCGGTGAATCCGGCCCTCACTATAGCCGCACTCGCGCTCCGGGCAGGTCGTCACATTATTGAAACGGAGTTCGCCGCATGACCGGAACAGCATTGGTGACCGGTGGACA
The DNA here is from genome assembly GCF_056538485.1 of Ruegeria sp. BG3. Classification (NCBI taxonomy): domain Bacteria; kingdom Pseudomonadati; phylum Pseudomonadota; class Alphaproteobacteria; order Rhodobacterales; family Roseobacteraceae; genus Ruegeria; species Ruegeria sp. BG3. The sequence goes on from NZ_JBQFTE010000001.1 coordinate 132,686, forward strand.
ACAGGGCATTGGTCTAGGGGTGGCGCGCGCCTTGATCGCGGCGGGGTATAAGGTCGCAATAGCCTCTCGCTCTGCACCCGACAATCCGGTCGTGAGGGCGGCTTTGGAAGAGCTTGGCCCAAGCGCAATTTATGTGCAGCACGACGTGTCCGACATTGATCACGTTCCTGCGCTACTGGATCAGATCGAAGCCGATTTGGGCCCGATCACCGCGTTGATAAACAACGCAGGCGTAGGGGCACCAGTGCGCGGCGACATGCTGGATCTGAAGCCCGAGAATTGGGATTTCGTGCAGAATATCAACTTGCGTGGCGCGTTTTTTCTGGCGCAAGAAGTGGCTCGGCGCATGTTGGAGCAGCCGCACGATACCTATCGATCAATCACCTTTGTCACCTCTGTCAGCGCGACAATGGTGTCGATCGAACGTGCCGAGTACTGCGTGTCCAAGGCGGCCGCAGCGATGATGGCTCAGTTGTTCGCAGTACGCTTGGCCCCCGAAGGCATCGGTGTCTTTGAGCTACGACCGGGCATCATTGCGACTGAGATGACGGCAGGCGTGCGCGACAAGTACACCGACCGTATCGAAGGCGGCCTTGTTCCCTCGGCACGTTGGGGTGCGCCCGAGGATATTGGTTCCGTTGTGGTCCCACTGGTTCAGGGGCAGATGCACTTTGCGAACGGCGCCGCCATCCCGGTGGATGGCGGCTTGTCGATTTCACGTCTGTAAATCAAGGCGCACAAGAATGTCTGAAGGATATGATTTCATTGTCATTGGGGGCGGCTCCGCAGGCTCGGTGATCGCTGCGCGTCTTTCCGAAGAACCCTCGGCGCGTGTGCTGTTGCTAGAGGCCGGCTCCACCGACCGTCACCCGTTCTTTCACCTGCCAGCCGGGTTCGCGAAGATGACCAAGGGTATCGGCAGCTGGGGCTGGTCCACGGTTCCGCAAAAGCACATGCAGAACAAGGTCTTCAACTACACCCAGGCCAAGGTGATGGGCGGAGGGTCTGCGATCAACGCGCAAATCTACACACGGGGTGCAGCTCAGGATTACGATGACTGGCGGCAAATGGGATGCGAGGGTTGGAGCTATGCCGACGTGCTGCCCTATTTCAAAAAATCCGAAGACAACGACACCTATGACGACGAGTTTCACGGCAAAGGCGGACCGCTGGGCGTGTCCATGCCCGCAGCACCTTTGCCAATCTGCGATGCCTACATCAAGGCCGCAGGGGAAGTGGGGATTCCCGAAACGCGCGATGTTAATGGGGCGAAGCAGGATGGCGCGGGGTATTATCAGCTGACCCAACGCAATGCGCGACGATCCTCTGCCGCGATGGCGTTTATCGCGCCAAACCGCAGCCGCCCGAACCTGACGGTGCGCACCGGCGCACAGGTCCGTCGCATTATGGTGGACAAGGGCAGGGCGACTGGTGTCGAGATGATGAACGGGGACAAGATCTCCGCTGCGAAAGAGGTCATTCTGTCCTCAGGTGCCATCGGTTCACCGCGTTTGTTGCAACTGTCGGGTATCGGCCCAGCGGATCATTTGGACGGTCTAGGTATCGACGCGGTTTACCATCAACCTCAGGTCGGCGCGAACCTGCAAGACCATTTGGATTTGTACTCGATCTGCGAAGTGACTGGCCCGCACACCTACGACCGTTTCGCCAAGCTTCACCTTTCAGCCTTCGCAGGCTTGCAATACCTTTTCACCCGCAAGGGACCGGTCGCGTCCAGCCTGTTTGAAACGGGTGGGTTCTGGTACGCAGACCCGGATGCGCGTTCACCGGATCTTCAGATGCATCTGGGGCTTGGTACCGGCATTGAGGCTGGGGTCGAGGCCATGCCCAACGGCGGGGTGACACTGAACGCCTGTTTCCTGCGCCCCAGGTCACGCGGAACCGTCCGGTTGCAAAGCTCAGACCCCACAGTGATGCCACTTATTGATCCCAACTATCTGGCGGATTCTTACGATCGCGAGATGTCCATTCGGGGGCTGAAACTGGTGCAGAACATCCTCGCACAGGATGCGCTGAAGCCGTACATCCTGGCCGAACGTTTGCCGGGCCCGGACGTGCGGACCGAGCAGGAGTATTTCGATTTTATCTGCGTACATTCGAAAACATCGCACCACTGTGCTGGAACCTGCCGTATGGGCAGTGACACCGAAGCTGTTCTGGACCCGCGCCTGCGATTCAATGGGATCGAAGGGCTTCGCGTCGCGGATGCGTCGATTATGCCGACGGTCAATTCATCGAACACCAATGCACCTACAATCATGATCGGGGAAAAAGCGGCCGACATGATCAAACAAGATCAGGGTTTCTAAAAATGATCCGCCACATCGTACTGACCAAATTCCGCGCCGACGTGGCCGAAGAGACAATCGGAGCCATTTACAAAGGCCTCGAGGACGTGTCCAAGGCCCTTCCCGGAGCCAGCGCGTTCACCGGGGGGCGAAGCGAGAGCCCCGAGCAGATCGAACGCGGATACATGCATGGGTTCGTGATCGATTTCGACGATTGGGCCGCGCTGGAGGCCTATCAGAACAACGAAACGCACAAGGCGCTGGGCGCGCAGCTGGTTGAGAACGCCGTGGGTGGTATCGACGGCATTCTGGTTCTGGATTTGGAGGTTTGAGACAATGAAATTGATTTTGCCAAATCTAGATGGGCAATTGGAACCCTATGCGCTGACTGGAACGCCGCTAGTGCCGCGCGCGCCGCAAGTGCCTCTTACACGTACGGCTTTTGCCGCGGCTCATGTGGTTTCAGACCCTTTGGCAGAACGTAACCCATGGGATGGGCGCCCGACAGTTGATTGGGAAGCGACACTGCGCTTTCGTCAGGGACTCTGGGACCAGGGGCTGGGTCTGGCCGAAGCCATGGATACCGCACAACGGGGTATGGGCGTCGATTGGGAGACCGCGTTGGAGCTGATCCAGCGCACAATGAAGGCTGCGCAGGCGCATCCATTGTCGCCTCGGGTGGCTTGTGGGGCAGGGACCGATCACCTGCCTCTAAGCGCGTTGAACACAGCAGGTGAAATCCTGTCAGCCTACGAGCATCAGGCCGAGGCGATCGAAGCCGCCGGAGGGCAATTGATCCTCATGGCGTCACGCGCCTTTCCGGCGATCAACGCGGGTCCGGACACCTACCATGATGTGTACCGCGCGCTTATCGATGGGGCGGCGGAGCCTGTAATCCTGCACTGGCTGGGCGATATGTTCGATCCTGCATTGACGGGCTATTGGGGGAGCTCGGATGTCGACGCGGCCAGCGATTTTGTGCTGTCCCTGATCAACGAAAACCCTGCCAAGGTTGATGGGATAAAGATATCCCTGCTGGATCAGGCACATGAAGAAGCCTTCCGCGCACGGTTGCCAGACTGTGTGCGCCTCTACACCGGTGACGATTTCAACTACGCTGATCTTATTGCCGGGGACGGAACGCATTTTTCCCACGCTCTACTTGGCATTTTCGCTGCTATCGCCCCCGCCGCCAGCCAGGCGCTTGAGGCGTTGGCAATGGGCGACATGGATCGCTACAATGCGCTGTTCGCACCGACCATACCCCTCAGCCGAGAGATATTTAAGGCTCCGACGCGGTTCTACAAAGCCGGGATTGCCTATCTGGCATGGCTGAACGGAGCCCAGTCCCATTTCATCATGCCGGGCGGGTTCCAATCCAGCCGTGACATCTGCCACTACGCGCAAGTGTTCAGATTGGCGGATCAGGCCGGTTTACTCTCGGATCCTGAACTGGCTAAAGCACGGATGACCATGCTTCTCAGCTTGCATGGAGTTGAACAATAGCCTGAATGCGAAGACCCACGATCATAGATGTCGCCAACTCAGCGGGCGTGTCCAAGTCGACGGTAAGCCTTGTGTTGCAGGGCAGCCCACAGGTGAAGCCGGAGACACGCAAGCTCGTCCATACCGCGATGAAAGAGATCGGGTATGTTTACAACCGATCGGCGGCAAATCTGCGATCCACGGGAACGGCGCTAATAGGTTTGGTGATCAACGACCTGACCAACCCGTTCTTCACCGAGTTTGCGACTTCGTTGCAGATGGCGCTGGGGTCCCGAGGCTATGCTGTTGTGTTGGCTAACACGAACGAAGACCCTGAACTTCAGGATCAGGTGGTGGGCGCGATGCTTGAGCACGGTGTTTCTGCCTTGATCCTTTCGCCAGCTTATGGCGATGTCACAAACACCCTCTCCTCGGTAGAGCGAGCTGGCATTCCGTTGATGCAAGTGTTGCGACAAGTTGAAAGCGAAACGGGCAGGTTTCCCTTTATCGCTCCTGATTACGCAGAGGGTGGACGCGCGGCAACACAGTACCTGATCGAAACAGGCGCGCGAAACATCGCCTTTATCGGTGGTCTGGATGGTGCCGAAGTCACTCAGGAAAGGCTGTCCGGCTATATCAGTGCGATGAAAGGCAACCACTTGCAGCCTATTGTAAAAACAGGGGAATCCAGCCGATCATTTGGACATGAAGCAACAGTCCGCCTCTTCAAAGAGCATCCTGCGTGCGATGCCGCAGTTTGTTTCAATGATCTTGTTGCTTTTGGGATGATCAATGCCTGCCATGAAACTCAGGTTAAAATTGGCACGGAGTTTCAGATTGTCGGTTTTGACGACATCAAGGAAGCATCAGAATGCTGGCCAGCTTTGTCTACCGTACATTGCGGCGTCTCTGAGTTTGGAGAACAAGTTGCGGACACTGTTTTACTGTGGTTGCAGGATGGTGCCGCGCCTGCGCAACACACGCGGACTTCAACGCGCTTGGTATTGAGGCAAACTACGAAAGACACAGTGTAGCAAAAGGCTATTCCAGCTTATGTCGAGAGGTCTTGTCAGAATAGCTTTGGTTGAGCGGGACATAGCGGTTGCGTGCTCTTGCCATAACTAGACCTGACTTTTTCAAACACTTTGTATCCAGTCCTGGGATCATCCACTTCCCGCTCTCGCTTCGGAATATCGAAGATCTGCTGCACAAGCGTGGCATCGATGTGAGTCCCGAAACTATCCACCAATGTGCTTATTGATCCTTGTCAAGAATTGAGCGGGTAAGAAGTGGTACACTCAATGGCAATCTAGGGGAGGGGATTCATGGAAGAGTTGATTGAAATCGGTAGATCCTTCGTCCAGGCCATGCGCGAACGCAGAGGCCTTGGCAGTGTTGATGAAATGTATGCCGAAAACGCACAGTCGATAGAGGCCGTTGTGCCTCCGGTTCGACAATTTCGCGTTTCAAAGGGTCGCGAAGCCATAAAGGGAAAAAGAGAGGATTGGTTGGCGTCGCATGAAATCCAAGAACTAGAAGTGGATGGACCCTACGTCCACCCACCCAACCGCTTTGGAGTCCGCTTCAGAGCTGAAGTGGTTCAGAAGGCGACGGGTGAGCGTATGACCCTGCGCGAGATCGCAGTGTATTCGGTGGCGGAAGGCAAGATTGTGCTGGAAGAGTTCTTCATGTTGCCGAAGTGAGAAGAGTGACTAACAACATCAGCCAATTGTTGGCTCAATCAGTACACACCGCTTTTGGGCAAAGTTAAATTCCGGACGGAGGTCGGGAATGCAACACAGAACTGTGGCATATTTTGTGGGAGTTGATGCTGAAGACGCGTCGATTTTGGAATGCGCTGAAACTGCCCGTATCCAGAACGACCACTTGAATTGCGTATTGATCGCGGCCTTACCTAACCTGCCCTACCTGAAGTATGGATCAAACAGGTTCGTCGAAGCGGGTCTTCCCTCAAACTGGTTGGACGTTCTTCACGCGAAAAATGCCGCCTTGAAGTCTCGCGCCACTGAAGTTGAAGCGCTTCTGGTTGGGCAGGGCGTATCGGCAAATGTAACTTGTTTAATGGGGCTTGGAACAGAGTTAGAGCAATTTGTAGCAGAACAAGCCAAATGCTCAGATATCGCTTTTCTGGACGCTGAGTTGCGAAAAGATCCCGATTTGTTTCACAAGATTGCCTGCGGAGTGTTGTTTCATTCGCCGGTGGCACTAATGGTCAATGGAGACCCGTTTGCCCAACGCGAGCGCGTTTTTTTGGCATGGAATGACAGCTTGCCTGCGTCCAGGGCGATGCATTTAGCTTTACCCATTCTTCTGGCGGCCAATGAAGTTTTGATTGGGTGTTTTGATTTGCCGTCGCCTGAGGACGTAGAAGGTAGTGTGCCGGGAACTGACCTAGCTAAATGGCTCGGCCATCACGGTTGCAACTTGACCGTGTCGCAGTTCCAGTGCGGGGGAAATTCAATTGCAGACTGCATTCAAGAACGAGCAAGCGAAGCGGGGGCCGATCTCATTGTTATGGGCGCCTATGGGCATTCCCGTCTGCGAGAGTCAGTTTTTGGGGGCACGACGCAAGCAATGTTGGAGCAGACAAGTTTACCAGTGCTTTTCGGACACTAATGAAGTGAGCCGAAGACAGTGACTTTCTGGGAGCCATAGCTATAATAATTCATCGTTAAATAGTTACGAAACCATTTTATTTTAAGAGCTTGCTTGAGGTTGAAGCGTGTTTGCCCGACCGTTTTCGCCAAGGAACTCTATCACAATTGACGTTAGTTCATCCCAGTCAGTAAACTCCCTTGCCCCTTCTCGTGGATCGATTTTTCGACCGAGCAAGACGACGTGCTTAAGAATCTCTCTCTCAAAATACCCGTAGTTTTCGGGCCTCACCGCGCCTGCGATCAAAGCCGTCGCATTTGGTTCAAAACCTGTTCGAAGAAGCATTTCGTCAAGATAGTCGCGTGCTTCTTCTCGACCTGACGCAAAAGCAGCTTTTAGACCGACCGAAAGCACGAGAGACTTTCGCTTCATTAAGGCATCTCTATTTGAAGCGGTAAATGCCTCGAATGAATCGGGGTGCCTACGCTCGTGGACTGGGGCCAGAAGAATAACCTTGACCGCATCGTCAAGTGAAACGTGGCTGGGCATTTCATCAGTATTGATCAGCTTTGTGTTGAAACCGGCATTCTTCGCAAGATCGCTGATGAAGCGTGCAATCTTCGCTGTCTGGCCTTCGACCGTGGCGAAAGCGATGAGTACGGTCATTCCGATCCTCCCATAAATCGGTCTGAATAGATTGCTTATTATGAATAAGTGTCGTGCATTGCCCTTGATCTCCATCAAAGGCGTTTCATAGAGGAATAACCCCCAACGATGCGCGTTATAGAGCTGAGGGACAAGGCAGATATCGGCGAGGGTCGAGGTGCCTACGAAATTGAAACGGGTGTTTTGCGGCAACAGCGCCTGGTAAGCGGCAAACCCTTCGGTCATCCAATGGTGAAACCAATCGGTCTGACCGGCGGAGTCCATTCAAATTTGAGATTTGAGGTAGGTCATGACCCTCAGGTTGTTCACCGGGTGGATGTCCATCGCGATGGTGTGTGCGGCGGCTTGGACGCGCGCGCGCTGCAGAGGGTGGGCTGGAAGTAGCCGAGGTTCAGGCGCGATGACGTCCAGATAGTCGATGATTGCCAGCGATTAAGTCAGGGCTGTGCCGTCCTCAAGAACCAGGGTCGGAAGGCCCTTGCCGGGGTTGAGCGCGGTGTACCCGGGTTCGCTTTGCTCTCCGGCGACCAGATCGACCGGGCTGTAATCGTAGCTGAGGCCCTTGAGGTTTAAGGCGATGCGAACCCGGTATGAAGTCGTTGAGCGCCAGTAGGAATAGAGTTTCATGATATAATCCTGTCGTTGCTCCAACATTGTTGAATTTGCAACGAAATTCGACTGGAAAAACCGCGACGTCAGTTTGGCGTTTTACCGAGGCCGTTTTCAGTGATCCTCTGAACTCTCAATGTTGACAAGATCGGGGTGTTGCTATGACAAGCAGAGGGGGGCGTTCGTGAACTTGAAGTTGTGTCCTTATGTGTCCGCAGCGCATACTAAAACTTCGTGCAGCGGTCCGCCCGCGATAACACCTGTCAACCTAAATAAGGGGTCTTGAAATATGAACATAGCCTGCTGGTCTGGCCCCAGAAATCTGTCCACTGCGATGATGTATGCTTTTGGCGCGCGCGCCGATTGCGCCGTCTGGGATGAGCCGTTCTACGCGGCCTATCTGGCCGAGACCGGGCTGGATCACCCGATGGGCGAGGAGATCGTTGCTGCCGGCGAAACCGACCCCATTCAAGTCGGCCAGGGTTGCGCAGCGCAGCCGCCCGAAGGCAAAGCGCATATCTACCAGAAACACATGACACAGCACATGGTTTGGGGCTTGGATCAGCCCTGGATGGATGGGTTGAAACATATCTTTCTGATCCGCCACCCCGCGCGCGTGCTGGCTAGCTATGCCGCAAAACGCGAAAACCCGACGCTTGAGGATATTGGTTTTGTGCAACAGGCCAAGATCTACAATCTTATCTGCGCTCGAACCGGGGCAGGGGTGATCGTCGACAGCTATGACATTCGTCAGGCGCCCGAACGGATGTTGCGAAAACTATGTGCGGCAATTGATCTGCCCTTTGACCCGGCCATGTTGTCTTGGCCTGCGGGCGGCCATCCCTCGGACGGCGTGTGGGCCAGCCACTGGTACGGGGCCGTACATGCCTCAACCGGTTTTGCGGGCGCTGAGGGGGCGCTCCCGACCTTGCCGCCCGCGCTTCAATCCATATGCGACGCGGCAATGCCGTATTATGAGCGGCTCAGGTCGGATGCGCTTGTTCTGGAAGGTGATGCATGACAACCGAACTCTCAACCCATGACGCGGAATACGATGCCCGCAACGAGGACCTGAAAATCTGGGTCGATGGCGTACTGGTTCACAAGGATGAAGCCAAGGTCTCGGTCTATGATTCCGGCTTCATGCTGGGCGACGGCATGTGGGAAGGGCTGCGGCTCTATGATGGATGCTGGGCCTTTTTTGACGAACACATGGATCGGCTGTTTGACAGCTGCAAGGCCGTGTCTCTGGACATCGGCAAAACGCGTGAGGATATTCGCGAGATTCTGGACGCCACCGCTGCCGCTAATGGTGCGACAACCGATGCTCACGCGCGACTGATGATCACGCGCGGTCGCAAGGCCAAGCCTTTTCAGCATCCCAAGCTCTCGCGCTGGGGGCCGACCATCGTGGCCATCGTCGAACACTCCAAACCCGCCGAGGCTTTGACCGCGCGGGGTATCCGTTTGGCGACAGTGCCACAGGTGCGAGGGTTGCCGACCAGCCAGGACGCGAAGTTAAACAGCCACTCCAAACTGAACTGTGTCATCGCCTGTTTGCAGGCTGAACAAGCAGGCGCGGATGAGGGGCTGATGCTGGACCCGCATGGCTTTGTGAACACCACCAACGCTTGCAATTTCTTTATCGTGCGCAAGGGTAAGGTTTGGACCTCGACCGGGGACTATTGCATGAATGGGGTGACCCGGCAGAAGGTGATCGACCTGTGCCGCGCCAATGACATCCCGGTATTTGAAAAGAACTACTCTCTCTACGAAGCCTATGGTGCGGATGAGGCGTTTCTGACCGGAACCTTCGGCGCGCAGACTCCGGTGGCAGAGATAGACGGCAAACAGATCGGAGAGGGCAAGGCCGGCCCGACGACATTGCGCATCCGGGCACTTTACAAGGATCTGGTCGCCCGAAACGTGGCCGCGCAAACGTGATCCTTGACCAACCATCGGGGTCGTGATCGCGCTGTTTGGGGTGTCCTGCCTCAAGGAAAACAAGAGCCGTGTAATGTGGGAGAAAAAACAAATTTCATCTAGGCTACGCGTTCGACAACGCCTATGATAGCGCTAACTGCGAGCGCTCGTGTGGTCGCCGTTCAGACGTGGGCACTAAGGCATCCGCCACCTTTTGTGGAGTTGGGACCTGTTCGGCGGTTTTATGAGCGCAGTAACTCGGGTTGGTCTTCAAGGCTGCCTTTGGACAGGACTACAGGTGTCGCGGCACTGAGCGGTCCGATGGAAAAATGAGAGAGGATTTGCAGATCGAACAGGTGCGGTTGCGGGACAGTAACATGTCCGTCAGCCTTCTCAACTACGGAGCAATCACCCAAGGGTGGTGGATTGGTGATACGCCGTTAATCCTCGGATATGACGATCCCCAGGCCTATCTGAGCGACCCCTTTTATCATGGGGCAATTGTTGGGCGGGTGGCAAACCGGATCAAGGACGCGAGCTTTGAACTCGCGGGTACGCGATACAGGCTGGATCCGAACGAGGGCGCCAATACCCTTCATAGCGGGGCCGAGGGCCTGTCCCGCCAAATCTGGACACTGCAGGAACTTTCGGATCGTGAGGCGGTGATGACTTACCTCTCAACCGATAGCGAAGGCGGCTTTCCGGGCGAGGTCAGGTTTGAGCTGCACGTCTCGCTCAGTTTTCCCAATCTGATGTATACCATCACGGCCCAGCCGGATCGGCCAACACCGATCAGCATCGCGCAACATAACTACTACACGCTTGGCAGTCCTATGGGCGTTGAAGATTTCACCCTGCAGGTGAATGCCGGGCATGTGCTGGAGACGGACGCGCAGGGTGTGCCAACCGGCAACCTAAAAGACTTAAAGAACACGGGGCTGGATTTCACGCAGCCGGGTCGCCCGGGCAAAAACGTCGATCATTTCTACGTGTTCGACAACGACCGCGATACGCAGCAGCCGATCGCCAAGATTGACGCCGTAAATGGGCTGGGACTGCACGTGTTTTCCGATCAGCCCGGGGCGCAGGTCTATTCTGCTGGTTCATTGGGGGTACCGTTTCACTCCGGCGCTGGTCTGTGTATTGAGCCATCAGGCTATCCCAACGCGCCCAACATCAACGCGTTTCCAAGCATGGTTTTTTCACCTGAGCGGCCCTATCATCAGACACTTACACTCAAACTCACAGGGACCTAGGCATGAGGGTATTTTCGGCGATTGGAATGATGGGATTGGCCTCGGCCGCACAAGCGCTAGAGCTTGGCCCACCTCCCGAATTCGCGGAACCTGATCTGGCCGTTGTCGAGTTGGGGCAGTTGCTCTTTTACGATCCCATCCTGTCCGGCAACCGAAATATCAGCTGCGGGTCCTGTCACCATCCGCGTTTGGGCACGTCAGACGGGTTGTCGCTCGGCGTGGGTGAGGGCGGCATCGGGCTTGGCATGACACGGGCAATGGACCCGGAAAACCGCCCGGAACAGCGCATTCCCCGCAACTCTCCGGCCCTGTGGAACCTCGGCGCGGACGAGTTCACTGTCTTCTTCCATGACGGGCGGCTTGAGGCCGACCCAAGCCGCCCCAACGGCATCCGCACTCCGCTTGGAACGCATATGCGGCCGGGGTTCAAATCCGCCCTCGCGGCGCAGGCCATGTTCCCGGTGCTGTCGCCGGACGAAATGGCCGGTCATTACTCCGAGAATGAAATAAGCAAAGCTGTGCGCCTGGGTCTGCTGACACAAGAGGGCGGGGCCTGGGACCTGATCGCCGCGCGTGTCGTGGCTATCCCAGAATATCAGACGCGGTTCGAAGACGCACTGCCGGGTGAGGAGATCACCTTTACGACGATTGCCAACGTCATAGCCGATTTCATCGCCTTCGAATGGAGGGCCGACAACAGCCTGTTTGATCAGGCGATGCGCGGAGAGGCCGAGCTGTCGCCCGAGGCCCAGGCTGGATTGGATCTGTTTTACGGTGAAGCGGGGTGTAGTTCCTGCCATTCAGGTTGGCTCCAGACGGATTACGGGTTCCACGCCATCGCCATGCCTCAGATCGGGCCGGGAAAAGGTGCGCGGTTCGAAAGTCATGCTCGCGACGATGGTCGCATGCGGGTGACCGGTGAGGCCGATGATGCCTTTGCCTTTCGCACACCGTCACTGCGCAACGTGACCCTGACCGCCCCTTATGGCCATAGCGGAGCCTATGCCGAGTTGGAGGATGTGGTGCGCCACCACCTTGATCCGGTGAGGTCGTTGCAGCGGTATTCGCTGGAACAGGCAAGTCTGCCCGCGTTTCCGGGGGCCGATGATCAGCGGGCTTTGGTTGAAACGACCGAGGCCATCGCTGCTGCCAATAGCTTGGAGCCGGTTTCGTTGAGCGACGATGAGGTAAACTCGATCCTCAGTTTTCTGAACACCCTTGAAGACCCGGCCCAAAGGCTTGGTGTTCCCGAAACCGTTCCCAGCGGGCTGCCTGTGGATCAGTGATGGAGGCGGATGATCTGGTTGGCGTCATACGCCTGCCAGTCGCCTGTGGAGCCATCCGGCCAGATCATCCGCAGCTCGACCGCCTCAGCCGATCCCAGGCCGAAATGATGCAGGCCTGACGTCCCCCCTGCATGGCCTCCGCCAATGGTGATTTCGCGGGTCTGCAAGCCCGACGGCGTTCGCATCTCGATAAACCCGCCCACCGCAGCACGGTTGGAGGTGTTCTGAGAGACATCGACAAGAACCCAGTTTCCAGCGGTAGTTGTGTTCTGGTGAACCTCCAACGGCGCGCCCCGGTTGACGACCACCAAATCCAGTTGGCCATCATTGTTCAGATCGACCAACGCGCCGCCCCGTGACTTGGCCATCGAGGCCACGCCCGCCTCGGCGGCGGTTTCGACAAAGGACCCATCAGGCTGTTGCAGCATCAGATTATTCGGGTCGTTCAAGGCCGCTACCGGCATCTGTTCGACATTTCCCTTGGTCACGAAAATATCGTCCAGCCCGTCGTTGTTGGCGTCTCCGAACTGCGCATGCCACCCGGTCGAAGGCCGCCCGTCGCCGCCGACATGCGGTCTGTGCGCCGTGGTGCCTTTCTCATAGGTCGCATCGCGCCAGGTCGGGCTGTCGTTTGAGGGGTCAAATACCTGAAACTTCTGGTCGCCCATCGACGTCAGGTAGACATCGGAGAACCCGTCCCCCGTGAGATCGCGCGAGGCGATCCCCATCCCCCAGATCGAATAGGGCAGCCATCCGTCGTCTTCGGTGTACAGCCGCGGTTCGGCCTCCATCGCCCAGAGCTGCTCTTGCCCGCCGCGCACGTAGTAGTGGCGGTCATTGCTGACCCGCAGGTCTGCCCGACCCGTGCGCGCCCAGTCAGAGAATAAAATTGACAAAGAGCAGTAGCCGGGCTCCAGCGGCGTTGGTGCGCCGTATCCTGATCCTTCGGGACGATAGAGGAGCGTCGGACCGCAGGTCTCGAACGGCCCCTCAGGATCAAAACGGTCGACATAGGTTCCGAAGGCCAGCTTTGGCAGCGTCTCGCCGTCCTCCCACGTGGCCGAGAAACCAGTGCTCCAATGATCATCTGATTGGAAGTTCAGATCGGCAAAAGGGGCAAACTGGCAGTCGGGCTGGCCTTGCAACAAAAGGTCCTCACCAACCCTCAGAACCGCCAGATCCTGAAAGCCGTCGCCGTCGATATCCAGTGGATAGGCCCCGGTCACACCGGTCAGTGACAGCGCCTCTGGTGTGTCGACGCGGAAAGAGAGATCGCCGCCCGAGGTGTTGCGAAACAGCTGCGACGGGTTTGATCCACCCGCGGCGAAGAGGTCGGGCAGGCTGTCTCCGTTGCAGTCGAACACCGCAACGCCTCCGCCCACGAAGTGTTCCCAACCGCCGTCATAGACATGTTCGGCAACCACGATCTGCTGAAAGCTTGGTACGGGCTGATCGGCCGCAACAACTGTTGTGCTTGCCAGTAGGAGGGCGCACTCACGATGCATGGGTCGGCATCTCGCGTATCTTCAAGGTTGAGACCTGTTCGATGGCATAGGCAATGGCGCCCTTGGCCCACATGGTGTCATCCCACTGGTTGACCTTGATGTCGGGTAGGGGGGCATCGACGTGAACGACCCCCTTACGTATCCGCTCCATCACGCTGTCGGAATAGAGGTGCTGAAAGCTGACCTGACTGCCCGAGATGATGATACATTCGGGATCGAACAGATTGATCAGGTTCGAAACGCCCATGCCGAATATCTGACCGGCCCGATCCAGCACGGACAAGGCATGTTGATCACCGGACTGCGCGTTGTCATGCAGGTCGGCAATGGTGATCTGGTCGCGATCCTGACCGGCAATCGAGGCCTCTCGGATCAAGGCGTATTCCCCGACATAAGCTTCAAGACATCCGTGCTGGCCACATTGGCAGAGCGCCCCGTCCAGTTGTACCTTGGTATGGCCAAATTCGGCCCCGCATCCACGTTCGCCTCGGTAGAGCTTGCCGCCCAGCACGATCCCTAGGCCGACACCGTGTTCTATCGTGATAACAAGGAAGTTTCGCAGCCCCTTGCCCAGCCCGAACAATTGTTCCGCCTTTGCAACAAGATTTGCGTCGTTTTCAATGAAGACTGGGCAATCAACCTCTTGCTGCAGAAGCGGGCCAAGGGGCACGTTCCGTTCCGAGATCGAGGAGGACCAATGGACAAAGTTATGCTCGGCATCAATCAGGCCCGCGATCCCGATCGAGACCCCTGCGATATCCGACATTGAAACGGACGCAGCCGCGCAGGCGCTTTCCAGCGCCTTTCGGATGGTTCGGGCAAAGTCGAGCGGGGTCATGCAGGCTTCGACCAGCGGGTATTTGATCGACGCAATCTCGAGCCCTTCGAAATCTGCGATCAGAACCGAGACATAGTGGCGTGTGACCTTGAACCCCGCGATCAGCAATGATCCACCGTTCAACTTAAGCAAAACACGGGGCCGCCCGCGCCGAGGAGATCCAGACTGAGGATCGCCTTCAACCTCATGGATCAGCCCCGCAGACAACAGGTCTGCCGTTGCGGTGGTAACGGTGGCGGGGCTGGTCTGCAAAGCACCCGCAATATCAATGCGCGAGATCGCCCCCTTGCGGCGGATATGCTCCAGCACGCGCAGCCGCGTTACGTTCCGCTGCTCGTTAGAGATAGAAGAGGCTTTGTTTTTCAGCATCTTGCCCTCGCGAATCTCATCTTGGCATTCACCTTAGTCAGATTCTCATGTTAGCGATAGCATAAATATTTTGCCGACTGAAATAAATGTGCTACTCAGGTAGGTGAAGTCCTCGAATCACTTCAAAAGGACTCGAACAACCGGGAGGAAAGCATGAAGAAATTCCTAAGCATTTCAGTCGCAGCGGCCCTTATGGGTACGGCTGCCTTTGCTGAAACCGTCGTTGGCGTCAGCTGGTCGAACTTTCAGGAAGAGCGTTGGAAGACTGACGAAGCCGCGATCAAATCCGCGCTTGAGGCGGGTGGGGCCGAGTATATCTCTGCCGACGCGCAGTCGTCTTCTGCAAAGCAGCTGGCGGATATTGAAAGTCTGATCGCCCAGGGCGTGGACGCGCTGATCATCCTCGCGCAAGACTCGCAGGCGATTGGCCCGGCGGTTCAGGCCGCAGCAGACGAAGGTATCCCGGTTATCGCATATGACCGCCTGATCGAAGATGATCGCGCCTTCTACCTGACCTTCGATAATGTCGAAGTTGGCCGCATGCAGGCCCGCGCGGTGTTCGAAGCGATGCCCAAGGGCAACTACGTTATGATCAAGGGCTCTCCGACCGACCCGAACGCGGACTTCCTGCGTGGCGGTCAGCAAGAGATCATTCAGGCCGCCGTCGACAGCGGTGACGTTGTAATCGTCGGCGAAGCCTATACCGATGGCTGGCTGCCCGCGAACGCACAGCGCAACATGGAGCAGATCCTGACGGCAAACGAAAACAACGTGGACGCCGTGGTTGCCTCGAATGATGGTACTGCCGGTGGTGTTGTTGCTGCGCTGACGGCGCAGGGCATGGAAGGTATCCCTGTCTCGGGTCAGGACGGTGACCATGCCGCTCTGAACCGCGTCGCTCTGGGCACCCAAACCGTGTCTGTCTGGAAAGACGCGCGTGAGCTGGGCAAAGCCGCAGGCGAGATCGCAGTCGCGCTGAGTGGTGGCACGGCTGCAGGAGATGTTGAAGGCGCGGTCAGCTGGACGTCGCCTGGTGGCACCGAGATGACTTCGGTCTTCTTGGCACCGGTTCCGATCACAAAAGACAACCTCTCGGTTGTTGTGGACGCAGGCTGGATTCCGCTGGAAGACCTGTGCCAGGGCGTGGAAAACGGCCCAGCCCCCTGTAACTAAACTACTATAATTCCCGGCCTGCGTAGGCGGGCCGGGATCCCAATCGCTGAACATGAAAGATCGGATATGACCGAAACTTCGTCTCAGCCGGTACCCCAGAAAAGCAAGCAAAACTTGTTCCAGCAGCTTGAGCTGGATATGCGGCTATTGGGTATGATCGGCGCGTTTATCATCCTTTGCATCGGGTTCAATATCGTCACTGATGGGCGTTTTCTGACCCCTCGCAACCTGTTCAACCTGTCCATTCAGACCGTGTCGGTTGCGATCATGGCCTGTGGCATGGTGTTCATCATTGTGATGCGCCACATCGACCTTTCTGTCGGCGCCTTGCTGGCGACGACATCCGCCGTGATGGCCATGACCCAGACCGAGCTTTTGCCGAACATGCTGGGCATGGGCCTAAACAACCCGGCCACCTGGGCGATCACTCTGGTCGTTGGGCTTGCGGTCGGAACCCTTATCGGGGCTTTTCAAGGCTGGATGATCGGGTACCTGACAATTCCCGCCTTCATCGTGACCCTCGGAGGCTTTCTGGTCTGGCGCAACGTCGCCTGGTACATGACCGATGGCCAGACCATTGGCCCGCTGGATAGCACATTCCTGATGTTCGGCGGCACCAACGGAACGCTTGGCACTACGGCCAGTCTTCTGTTCGGTCTTGCCGCCACAGCCGCCGCGATCTGGGCGCTCTGGAGTGCGCGCCGGTCCAAGGCCGCACATGGCTTCCCGGTCAAACCCGTCTGGGCGGAAACAACGCTGGCCGGGATCATCGGCATCGCGATCATGGGCTATGTCTTCATCGTCAACAGCTACGCCATCCCGACCCGCCGGCTCGAGCGTATGTTCGAAGCGCGCGGCGAGATTATGCCCGAGGGTCTGGTCGTCGGCTATGGCATCCCGATCTCGGTTCTGATCCTGATCCTGGTGGCCGTCACACTGACCGTCGTGGCCCGCAAGACCCGGTTCGGTCGCTATATTTTTGCAACTGGCGGCAACCCCGACGCGGCTGAGCTTTCGGGCATCAACACGCGCATGATGACCGTCAAGATCTTTGCCTTGATGGGCTTCCTTTGCGCGCTGTCAGCTGTTGTGGCTTCGGCCCGTCTGGCCAACCACTCGAACGACATTGGTACGCTGGATGAGCTTCGTGTTATTGCTGCAGCCGTCATCGGCGGGACAGCCCTGTCCGGTGGTCTGGGGACGATCTATGGTGCGATCCTGGGGGCCCTGATCATGCAGGCGCTGCAATCGGGGATGGCGATGGTTGGTGTGGATGCTCCGTTCCAGAACATCGTCGTCGGTGCTGTGCTCGTCCTGGCTGTCTATATCGACATCGTCTATCGCAAACGTCTGGGAGCGAAATGATGCAAGCTGAAGAAACGCAGAGAACAAATTCGGGTCGCGGCTCTGGCAAGCCGCCTCTGGTCGAAATGAACGACATCTCGATTTCCTTCGGGGGCATCAAGGCGGTGGATCACGTGTCGGTCGACCTCTACCCCGGCGAAGTTGTGGGCCTGCTGGGCCATAACGGGGCAGGGAAGTCCACGCTGATCAAGGTCCTGTCCGGCGCCTACCAGATGGACAGCGGCGAGATCCGGATCGACGGTGAAAAAGTCGAGATCAACAACCCTCGGGACGCGCGGGCCAACAATATCGAGACGATCTATCAGACGCTCGCTTTGGCCGACAACCTAGACGCCAGCTCGAACCTGTTTTTGGGGCGCGAAATGGTGACACCGATGGGCTTGGTCAACGACGCCGCGATGGAGGCCGAGTGCCGCAAGATCATGGGCCAGCTGAACCCGAATTTCCAGAAGTTCAATGACCCGGTCTCGGCCCTGTCTGGCGGTCAGCGTCAGTCGGTTGCAATTGCCCGGGCGGTGTATTTCAACGCGCGCATCCTGATCATGGATGAACCCACAGCCGCATTGGGACCGCATGAGACCCAGATGGTTGCGGAACTGATTCAGAAACTCAAGGCGCAGGGGATTGGGATTTTCCTGATAGACCATGATGTGCATGCTGTGATGGAACTATGTGATCGGGCTTCGGTCATGAAGAACGGTCAATTGGTCGGAACCGTCGACATCCCCGATGTCACCGATGATGATCTGCTGTCGATGATTATTCTGGGCAAAAAGCCCGGCGAAAAGACTGAGTGAGGGAAGACAATGGCGAGTGGTTTCTTTCAAGAGATCGAAAAGATCCGGTACGAAGGCGAAGACAGCAAGAACCCGCTCGCCTTTCGTCACTACAATCCGGACGAGGTCGTCATGGGCAAACGCATGGTGGATCAGCTGCGTTTCGCCGTCGCGTGGTGGCACTCGTTCGCCTGGGAAGGGGGCGATCCGTTTGGTGGCCCGACGCTTTTGCGCCCCTGGCATCCGCAGGATGATATGGGCCGGGCCAAGATGAAGGCCGACATCGCGTTCGAGATGTTCGACATTCTCGGGCAGCCCTATTTCTGCTGGCACGACGCGGATATCCGACCCGAACAGGGCAACTATGCGGATAACCTGAGAACTCTGGAAGAGATCACTGACTATATCGGTGAGAAGATGCAGGTCTCGGGAACCAAGCTGCTTTGGGGAACGGCCAATATGTTCAGCCATCGCCGCTGGATGGGCGGGGCCAGCACGAACCCTGATCCAGACGTGTTTGCCTTTGCCGCCGCCACGGTGAAATCCTGCATCGACGCGACCCATAAACTGGGGGGCGAGAACTACGTGCTGTGGGGCGGGCGTGAAGGCTATGAGACGTTGCTCAACACCGATATGGGGGCTGAGCTTGATCACATGGGCCGGTTCCTGAACATGGTGGTCGAGTACAAGCACAAGATCGGCTTCAAGGGCGCCATTCTGGTCGAACCCAAGCCGCAGGAGCCGTCCAAGCATCAGTATGACTACGACGCTGCCACTTGCATCGGCTTCCTTCGCAAGTACGGCCTTGAGGACGAAGTCAAGCTGAACCTCGAACAGGGGCACGCCATTCTGGCCGGTCACAGCTTTGAGCATGAGATCGCAACTGCGACGGCCGAAGGCATGCTGGGTTCCATAGATATGAACCGCAACGACTATCAGTCGGGTTGGGATACGGACCAATTCCCTAACAATACGCCCGAGGTCGCATTGGCCTACTATCATATCCTCAAGGCCGGAGGCTTCACCACGGGCGGCACCAATTTCGACGCGAAGATCCGGCGTCAGTCGATCGACGCCGAGGATCTGATCGCCGCACATGTGGGTGGTATGGATATCTGCGCGCGCGGATTGAAAGCGGCCGCCGCCATGATCGAAGATGGCGGGTTAGAAGCCGCGCTGGTGGACAGATACGCGGGATGGTCGTCGGACACCGCACAATCCATGCTGTCCTCTGGTCTGGATGAAATCACGGCCCGCGTCTTGGCCGAGGATATCAATCCGCAGCCTCGCTCTGGTCGGCAGGAAATTCTCGAGAACTACGTCAACAGGTTCGTTTGAACCGCCACGTTCGGGCGGGCTTCCAGCCCAACAACTCTACCAAAGGCCCGCTGCACGACCTGAGTGCGCGGGCCTTTTTTGGGTTAGCCGCTCGGATCGACCTGTTGATGAACCTCGATCACGTTGCCCTCAGGGTCTTGAAAGAAGACCTGATGCCATTCTTTTGCGAAGGTGGTGCCGTAGTCAGAATAGGGGATGCCGCGCTCGTCCAGCAGCTCCAGGAACGCAGGCAGGTCATCGGTACGAAAGGCGATATGGCCGCGTTCCACCGGGTTGATCACTTGGCCGTTCTTGAAGGCGACGTCAAAGGCACGCTCGGCCAGATGCATCTGCATGTGGCCCTCGGTCGCAAAGCGGATCTTGCCGTCATAGCCGCTGTCCTCATTGGCCTCGGTCCGTGGGAAATTATCTTGCGGGATGTTATCCAGCCCCAGCACGTTGGTGTAGAAATCGTGCATACGATCAACATCTTCGGAAACGAAGTTGATGTGGTGGAATTCCAGTTTCATGCTCTGCCCTTACCCTGAACCTTAGGTGTCTCAGAACCTCTAGCATGTCGGGTTGTTGCTGTGGATGGCAAATTGAAAGGCGACCCCTTTGCGCGGGGTCGCCCGTTTCTTTATTCGAAGTTGTAGGGCACGCCGGCCTGATTGATGACGCTGTTATACTCTTGGAAGATGCCGATGATCTTCTGGTGGACTTCGCCTTCCTGAGCAATCTCGTCCCAGAACTCCTTGGCCGCGTTCTCAACCTCGGCCCATTCGCCGGGCGGAACCGAGCGCAGCTCCAGCTTATCCCCATTGGCTCGCAGCGCCGCTTCGCCACCCCAGTACCACTGATTCCGATAGGTGTGTCCGGCCTCGATCCCGGCCATCACGACGGATTTCAGGTGATCCGGCAATTCGTTCCAACGCTCTTGGTTGGCGAACCACGATCCGATCCATGCGCCCGAGATGTTGTTGGTCAGGAAGTAGTCGGTCACATCGGCCCAGCCGACCGTGTAGTCCTCGGTAATGCCGGACCATGCCATGCCATCCAGCTCACCTGTCTGAACGGCCACTTCGGCGTCTTCATAGGGGATGTTCACCGGAACCACGCCGAACTTGGAAAGGAAGCGACCTGCGGTCGGGAAGGTATAGAGCTTCAGCCCATCCAGATCAGCGACCGAGGTGATTTCCTTCTTGGTGTTAAAGTTGCATGGGTCCTGACCTGCGGCGGACAGCCATTGCACACCGACCTTGGCGTATTCGTCGCGCCAGATATCAGCCAGACCGTACTGGTTAAAAAGGACAGGAACGTCGAGGATGTGCTTGGTTGCGAAGGGGAAATACCCTCCGAACACGCGCAGCGGCGTGGGCGAGGCCATCGAGTCATCGTCCGAATGCACACCGTCGATGGTGCCGCGCTGAAGCGCCTGGAACAGCTCTCCGGTGGGGACGATCTGGTCGGCATAGAAAAGCTCGATCTCAAGCTCGCCATTGGCGTTGGCATTGATGTAGTCGATGGCTGGTTTGGTCACATGCTCACCCAACGCACCCCCTGCGTAGGTCTGAAAGCGCCATTTGATCGGGGCCTGCGCTTTGACGATTGCGGGCGCTGCCAGCGTCGCAGGCGCGGCCAAAGCAGCAGTGCGTAAAAATCTGCGTCTTGTTGTGGTCATAGTCTTCCTCTCCTGTGCTTTTTGTTGAAATCGAACCGGTTTTTCCGGCTTCTTCTCTTGTATGCTCAGTTTCCGTAGACGACGCCCGGAAGCCACAATGCGATGTCGGGGAAGGCCATGACCAATCCCAGCGCCACAGCCATCACGCAGACAAACGGGATGATTGAGCGGTAAATGTCTTTGATCGTCACCTCAGGCGGGGCCATCGCCCGCATCAGGAACAGGTTATACCCGAAAGGCGGTGTCATATAAGCTATCTGGCAGGTGATCGTGTAGAGCACGCCATACCAGATCAGGTCAAACCCAAGCGCGCCGACCAGCGGCACGTAAAGGGGCGCGACGATGACCAGCATGGCCGTGTCATCGAGGAATGTCCCCATAAGTAGAAAGCTCAGCTGCATCAGGATCAGGATGATCCACGGGTTCAGGCCGAGTTGAACGGTAAACAGGTTCTCAATCGCTTTCACAGCGCCTAGACCGTCGAAGACAGCCCCGAAGGCGAGTGCGGCGAGGATAATCCACATGAACATGCAGGTGATACCCAGCGTCTGCTTGATCGAGGTTTCAAAGACCTGCCATGTCATGCGACGTTTAAGAACGGCCGCCATAAAGGCCGCAATTGCTCCCAAAGCCGAGCTTTCCACCAAAGATGTCCAGCCATTGACAAAGGGCACCATCATCACAGCGAAG
Source organism: Ruegeria sp. BG3 (assembly GCF_056538485.1). Taxonomy (NCBI): domain Bacteria; kingdom Pseudomonadati; phylum Pseudomonadota; class Alphaproteobacteria; order Rhodobacterales; family Roseobacteraceae; genus Ruegeria; species Ruegeria sp. BG3. Next base: position 154,550 of record NZ_JBQFTE010000001.1, read on the forward strand.
ATGCCCAGCGGCAGCAGGCCGGCCACTAGCAGGCGCATCTTTTCGCCCCATGTGACCTCTGCGCGTTCCTCCGCGCTCATCACAGGGCCAAGCGCCGGATTTATGCGGCAGCGGATGGCGATATAGATGATGAACATCGTGGCCATCATCAAGCCAGGGATCACCCCTGCCAGCCAGAGTTGCCCGACAGGCTGGCGCGCGATCATGGCATAAAGAACGAGTACGACAGAAGGCGGGACCAGAATGCCCAGAGACGATCCGGCCTGTATCACGCCGGTGACCATCAGCTTGTCATAGTTGCGGCGTAGAAGCTCGGGCAGGGCGATGGTGGCGCCGATCGCCATCCCAGCCACAGACAGCCCGTTCATTGCCGAGATCAGAACCATCAGGCCGATGGTGCCGATGGCCAGCCCTCCGGACAGGCCGCCCATCCAGACGTGGAACATCCGATAGAGGTCATCGGCAATCCGTGACTCGGACAGGATGTAACCCATGAAGATGAACATCGGCAGGGTCAAAAGGGGATACCAGCGCATCACCTTGATCGCCGCCGCAAAGCCGAGATCGTATCCTCCGCGGTCGCCCCACAGGAAGAAGGCGGCGATTACGGCGACAAAGCCAATCGCGCCAAAGACCCGCTGACCGGTCAGCAGCATCAGCATCATGGTCGAGAACATGAGCGCGGCAATCAGTTCGTAGCTCACCCGCGATGCCCTCCTTCAAGGTCTTCGGGGGCCATGTGGACGGGCTCATCATCCTTTTTGCCCATGTCAAAGCCTTTTAGGCGCAGGATGTCCTTGCAGAGTTCCGATATCGCCTGAAGCAGCATCAGAAAGATGCCGATAACCATGATGGTCTTGATCGGCCAGATATAGGGCCGCCAAGCCGAGGACGAGCGCTCACCGCCATACTGGAACGAATACATCAAGCTGTCCCAGCCACCCCAGAGTAGAAAAGCGAGGTAGGTAATCAGAAACACCACGGTAAGCGCGTCGATCTGGCTTTTCTTACGGTCCGTCCATTCACCATAGAGCAGATCCATCCGAACATTCGCGCCCATCTGCATCGCGTAAGGCCCGCCCAGCATGTAATAGGCCACCATCGCGAATTGGGCCATTTCAAGCGTCCAGAGGGACGGCACGAAGAACGTCTTGGAGACCGAGGAATAGAGCAGGATCGCCATCATCACGAAGATGCCATACATGATCACGCGACCCAGCATCCGGTTGGCGCGGTCGATGAGCCGCACATAAGTCATCATGGGTCCTGTCACGAGGGGCAGACTTTCAGGCGTTTGGGGTCATCAGACCGAACGCAACCATGCCGAGAGCGATGCTGACAGCAGCGCGTGATCCGGGCAATGCATTGGTTTGATTCAGTGTTTTTGCTCACGCTGGTATCAGAACGAGATGGTTGGATTCTGTCAAGCACGGCTTCGGCTCAGGGCTTGCAAAACCCGACTCAGTGGTGATTGCCCGAAAATGGCCCGCCTTTTGGGCGAAATGAAACTGTTGACGCTGCGCTGCCATCTGAGAAGGTGACAGAACTCAAACGCCCTCGCAGAGCAGGTAGAACATGGCCAATCAATCCCAAGGCGAAGCCGTTTTCCTGAGTGGCAGCCTGATGCGACATGTCACGCGCATGTCTCTGACAACCAGCATCGGCCTGATGGCGATCTTTGCGGTCGATTTCGTCGACATGGTGTTTATCTCGATGCTTGGCAATGACGCGTTGGCCGCCGCCGTGGGATATGCCGGAACGCTTCTGTTTTTCACCAATGCAATCAATATCGGCCTGTCGATCTCGGCCGGAGCGTTAACAGCACGGGCCTTGGGGGCAGGGCGGCCGGAAGAGGCGCGGAAATATGCCTCGAGCGTGGCCACGCTGGGTCTGTGCGTTGGGCTGGTAACCCCGGTTCTGGTGCTTTGGAATCTAAGCGCGTTGCTGTCGCTTTTGGGGGCTGAGGGCGAGGTGTTGAGGCTTGCCACACGCTATGTCTCGATCATTCTGCCGACCATGTGGGTGATGGCGATTGCAATGGTCGCAATGGCGGTTCTGCGGGCGCATGGGGATGCGCGGCGATCCATGATGGCCACGATCTATGGCGGCGTGGTGAATGCGGTTCTCGACCCGATACTGATCTTCGGGGTTGGTTTGGGGCTCGACGGTGCAGCGATTGCATCGGTGCTGGCGCGGATCTGCATGCTCGCCGCTGCGCTTTGGCCCGCCCTGCGCGTCCACCGAGGCTTTGCCCGCCCATCGCTGGGGCAAGTCGCATCCGATCTAAAACCAGTCCGGGCCATCGCGATCCCGGCCGTGCTGACCAATGTGGCAACCCCGATCGGCAATGCCATCGTGGTTCGTGAGATTGCCGAGTACGGAACGGATGCCGTGGCCGGAATGGCTGTGATCGGGCGACTTTTGCCGGTGGCGTTCTCGGTCATCTTTGCGCTGTCTGGGGCAATCGGCCCCATCATCGGGCAAAACTTCGGGGCCGAGCAGTTCACCCGCGTGCGCGAGGCCTTTCTGGCCGGCATCAAATTTACTGCGATCTACGTTCTTGGGATGGCGGCGGTCCTTTTCCTGTTGCGCGCACCAATCGCGGATCTGTTCGCGGCCGAGGGCGAGACCCGCGTGCTGATCTACCTGTTCTGCGGGCCTCTGGCGCTGGCGTCTTTCTTCAACGGTGTCATCTTCGTCGCCAATGCCAGCTTCAACAACCTTGGCCACCCGGTCTATTCCACATGGATCAACTGGGGCCGCCATACCGTGGGCACTTGGGTCTTCGCCTCAATCGGATCGGCACTGGCCGGGGCGTCCGGAGTTCTGTTGGGGCAGGCTTTCGGAGGCATCATCTTCGCCGCGATCAGTTGGAATTTGGTCGGCCGTGTTGTGTCTAGCTTGGAACGCGCGCAGGAGATCGACCCGTTTGCAGGTCAGAACCGCTTGCATTCTCTGTTTGGCCGTCGCGGCTGGTAGCACGAGGCAGGTGCCGGTGAACCATGGCTCTGCGACTGCCATAGGTTCAATGATCAGTTTGTGGTCGAAACGGTCGAAGGGCGTAACACGCTGGCGGAGGTTTGGGGTTCTGGAACGAAAGGTTGCCAGAGTGTTTTGCACGAATTGAACTGTAGCAACCACAACTGGAAACGCATCAATAGAAGCTACAGCGAGAGGCAACAAAGACAAAACAATGCAAGATTGAAGCCAGACTTCTGATTTTCTTTTAAATATTGAATACTGGTGAAGTGGCAGCCCGTAGGGGAATCGAACCCCTCTTTCCAGGTTGAAAACCTGGCGTCCTAACCGATAGACGAACGGGCCACTGAGCCTTGGCTCACAAGCAAAAATGGCAGCCCGTAGGGGAATCGAACCCCTCTTTCCAGGTTGAAAACCTGGCGTCCTAACCGATAGACGAACGGGCCACGCTAGCTTGTGGAGGGCCTTTTACGGTTTCACCCCGACCCCCGCAAGCCGAAAAATGCAGGGATGCGAAAGTTTTTTGACCTGTCCCGCCGTTGCCCTGAAACCGGTCATTTTGCCTCGGCCGCGTCCTCAAGACGAAGCTGTACGTTTTGGCGACCACCCCATGTGTTAACCTCAAGCCGACCGGCGAAATGAAAGCGCGCGCCGCCGTGATTTGAGAGCTTTTCACCCATCGGCCCGTCAAAAGCTCCGAATGCGATCGCGTCCAGCCCGCCGCCAAGGCCATCCGCAAGCGAGAGTTTCAAATGCGACTCGCCCACCCGTTTGGCAAAACGCACCTGCAGGTCGGGCAGGGCGTAGCGCGGGGCAGGGGCGCTGGCCCCAAAAGGCCCTGCTTTCTCAATCTGTTCGATCAGATCAACGGTCGCGGCGCCGGGCATCAATGCCCCGTCGAGCTTCATGTCTGCGGGACCGCCTTGACCTGCGCCTTGTTTTTCCAGCAGTTCTGACAGGCGCTGCATGGCCGGTTCCAACTGATCGCGCATGACGGTCAGCCCGGCCGCCATCTTGTGACCGCCGCCTTTGACCAACAACCCCTCAGCCGCCAGTCGCTGGATCGAGGCCCCCAGATCAACGCCCGAGATCGACCGCCCCGATCCTTTGCCTTCATCTCCGTCAAAGCCGATCACAATCGCCGGGCGGTTGGCGTTTTCCTTTAGGCGTGAGGCGACGATACCGACGACGCCCGGATGCCACCCTTCGCCAGCTGCCCAGACCAAGGGCGCGTCCAAACCGCGCTCCTCCGCCTGCTCAAGCGCAGCAGCGCGTACGGCATTTTCGATATCGCGCCGTTCAGAGTTCAGCGTGTCCAACCGCTCAGACAAGGCCTGCGCTTCGTGCAAAGAGTCAGTACTGAGCAACCGCGCTCCAAGGTCGGCCTGACCGATACGCCCCCCGGCGTTCACCCTCGGTCCCAACAGAAACCCAAGGTGATAGCTGTTCGGTGCCGCATCCATCCGAGCGACATCCGATAGCGCGACAAGACCGGGGCGCTGACGGCCTGCCATGACCTTCAAACCTTGTCGGACCAAAGCGCGGTTCGCCTCGATCAACGGGGCAACATCGGCGACAGTCGCCAGCGCGACCAGATCCAGCAGAGGCACCAGATCTGGCCCTTTAGCCCCGGCCTCCCGCATTTGCCGCCCAGCCTCGACCAGCATCAGAAAAACAACGCCCGCCGCACAGAGATAGCCCAGATCGCCGCTTTCATCCTGCCGGTTCGGGTTCACCACGGCCACACAATCCGGCAAAGTCTCACTGCCCAGATGGTGATCCAGCACGATCACATCAGCCCCTTTTGCTCCAGCGATCGGGTCATGGCTCAACGTGCCGCAATCTACGCAGATGATCAGATCATGCGAGGCTGCCAACGACTGCATCGCAGGCACGTTCGGCCCATAGCCTTCGTCAATACGGTCCGGCACATAAAGTGTCGCTTGCAGACCCATCTGACGCAGCCAAACGAGCAGCAGCGCTGCCGAGCTACCGCCATCCACATCATAATCCGCAAAAACCGCGATCCGCTGCTTTTCACTGACCGCTTTCAAAAAGCGGGTCGCAGCGGTCTCCATATCCTTCATGCTGCGCGGATCGGGCAAAAGCTCTTTCAGCTTTGGCTCCAGAAAACCGGCAGCCTCCATCGGAGGGACGCCCCGCCGCGCTAACACCTGACAGACTGCACGAGGCAAACCGGCCTGCTGCACCAACATTTCCGTCGCGCGCTCTACCTCGGGCGCGGGCCCTACCCAGCGCCGGCCTGTCAAAGATTGCTCAACCCCAAGAAAACTCATCGCGCCTCTCATATGCCAAGGCCGGACCCATTTGGACCCGGCCTCTTCATCTTTTCACAGATACTCCCGCCGAAGGTATCGGCGCAAGCCGCTTAGGCTTCGTCGTGCGACCACATTGGCGTGCGGTAGGACATGCGGCGAACCGATCCGGTTTTCGAGCGCATCAAAAGGGTGGTGGTTTCAACCCAGCCCGGCTCGCGCTTGATGCGCGGCAGCAGAGAGCCACCGGTTACGCCGGTCGCGGCAAAGATCACATCTGCGGTCACCATCTCGTCACGAGCATAAATCCGATCCAGATCGGTGATGCCTGCCTTGGCGGCGCGGCCACGCTCGTCATTGTTGCGGAACAACAGACGGCCAAAAATTTGACCACCCATGCATTTCAGAGCAGCAGCGGCCAGAACGCCCTCGGGCGCGCCACCTTGGCCCATATACATGTCGATGCCGGTGGTTTCGCTTTCGGCGCAATGCATAACACCCGCCACATCGCCATCGGTGATCAGGCGGATCGAGGCACCGGTTTCTCGCACCTCGGCGATCATCGCCTCATGGCGCGGACGCTCCAGGATGCAAACGGTAATATCGGCTGGTTCGCACCCCTTGGCCTTGGCCAATGCCTCAACACGTTCGCGCGGGCTCATGTCGAGCGAGACGACGCCTTCGGGGTAGCCGGGGCCAACGGCCAGTTTGTCCATATAAACATCCGGCGCATGCAGCATCGAGCCGCGCGGGCCCATGGCGATCACGGTCAGCGCGTTTGGCATGTCCTTAGCAGTCAGCGTAGTGCCTTCCAGCGGGTCAAGAGCGATATCCACGCCGGGGCCTTCGCCGGTGCCAACCTCTTCGCCGATATAAAGCATCGGGGCCTCATCACGCTCGCCTTCGCCGATGACCACGACTCCCGCGATATCCAGCAGGTTCAACTGCTCGCGCATCGCGTTCACGGCGGCCTGGTCGGCGGCTTTCTCGTCACCGCGTCCCACCAGCGAGGCCGAGGCAAGCGCGGCCTGTTCCGCGACCCGCGCTAGGCCCAAGGACAGCAGGCGGTCGTTAAAATCGATTTTGGCAGCGTTCATGCGTTGTATTCCTTTGGCAGGCAATGGCGTTTCGTCTGGCATAGCCTGCGGATGGCGCAGGCTGCAAGGGTTCAGACCTGTTCAATCCGAAGCGCGACAGGCTCACCCGCAACAACATCGGTTGTGCGGAACCCCTCTAGCGCCACGTCCAGAGTGGCCCGCGTGGTTTTGTGCGTGACAATCAGAACAGGGGCTGTGCTGTCGCTGTGGCCGTACTGCCGCATCCGGTCAATCGACACGCCCGCGTCGCCCAGAATGGCCGCAACCTTGGCCAGCGCACCGGGTTTGTCCAGCAAACCCAGACGCAGGTAATAGGGCGCAGGCAGGCCTGTGATGGCTGGGGTGGCATCTTCAAGGCCAGCGGCCGGGCGCCCGAAGGTCGAGATTTTAAGACCCCGTGCCAGATCGCAAACATCGCCCATCACCGCGCTTGCAGTCGGGCCTTCACCAGCACCAGGGCCGCGCAGCACCACTTGTTCAACTGCGTCGCCTTCGATCACCACCATATTGGTGCCGCCTTCGAGCTGACCAAGCGGCGAGTCGCTGGGCACGAGGCAGGGCTGCATGCGCTGTTCCAGGCCGCGCGCGGTGCGTTGCGCAAGACCCAGCAGCTTGATCCGGTAGCCCATGTCATGGGCCTGATGGATATCGTCGAGGCTGATTTGCTGGATGCCTTCAATCTCGATCCCGTCGAAATTCGGTTTCGTGCCGAACGCGATCGAGGACAGCAGGGCCAGTTTATGCGCCGCATCAATGCCGCCCACATCCAGGTTCGGATCCGCTTCGAGGTAGCCCAGTTCGGCGCATTCGTCGAACAGCGCGTTATAGCCTTTTTCCTGCGATTGCATGCGGGTCAGGATGTAGTTGCATGTGCCGTTCATCACGCCCATCACGCGGGTGATCTCGTTTCCGGCCAGACCTTCGGTGAGGGACTTGATCACCGGGATACCTCCGGCGACGGCGGCCTCGAACCGGATCACGCGGCCTGACGCTTCGGCTTTTTCGGCCAGCTCCTGACCATGGATGGCGAGCAGTGCCTTGTTGGCCGTGACAACATCCTTGCCGCTGGCGAGCGCCGCCTCGACCGAGGCTTTGGCTGGGCCGTTTTCGCCGCCCATCAATTCGACAAACACGTCCACGTCATCGCGTTTTGCCAAAGCCACAGGATCGGTTTCCCACGCAAAGTCCGAAAGGCTTACGCCCCGGTCCTTGCTTGAATCGCGGGCAGAGACGGCGACGATTTCAATCGGGCGTCCGGTGCGTGCCTGCAGCAGATCGGCATGACGCCGGACAATCCGGACAACACCCACGCCAACAGTTCCCAAGCCCGCAATTCCAAGCCGCAGCGCCTGTGTCATCCCGTGGGTTCCTTTCGCTCGTACCAGTCTGATTTCGGGCCTTTTGCCCGTTCAGCGCTGCCTTAGCCGGTTCAGGGCACGGGCGCAATCCGTCACGCGTTGGCCGGGGCTGGGAAAAGACGATCTTTAGTTGATCTGCGCGTTTTGCAGCGCTTCGGCTTTCTTCGCCAAAGCCTCGCTCCGGGCAGTCAGGTCCTGCTCTACGGCTGAGGCTTCGCTGACCGGATCGGCAGGTGCGCCCAGGACGTTGGGTAGGGGCAAAAGGTTGGGGTAAGGCGCCGTCTTGACCGCACGGGATTCGCTGCCCTCCAACTCGGGGAAGTTGGTGCATCCGGCAAGGGTCAGGATCAGAACCAGAACGGGCAGGCGCTTCATAACAGGTGCTTTCACAAGGGACTGGTCTTGTGATGCCTCTTTTACCCGATCTGTTCAAGCGGGGTTCTATCTGAACATACGTTCAGATAGTGTCGGTCCATGGCTCGTACACAGGGATCACATTCGGACATAACCGGCCCGCGCATCCGCAAGGCAGCGTTGGGTCTTTTTGCGCGCCATGGCTATGCCGCCGTTTCGATGCGCCAGATCGCCAAAGAGGTCGGCGTTCAGGCCGGGGCGCTGTACAACTACACGCCTGACAAGCAAAGCCTGTTGTTTCGCCTGATGCGCGACCACATGCAGGAGCTCCAGCAAACCTATGATGCCCTTGGTGAAACCGGCGACGCGCAAGAGGCTCTGCGCCGCTTTGTCGGGTTCCACATCCGGTTTCATCTGGAACGCCCCGACGAGGTTTTCATCGCCTATATGGAGTTGCGCAACCTGACGCCGAACAACTTCGCAGAGATCGAGGATCTGCGCCGCGCCTATGAGGATTCTCTGGAGCGTATCTTGAGTGAGGGCCAAAAAGCCGGTCACTTCGCGATCTCGGACACCAAGATCGCCACGCTGGCGGTGATTGCGATGCTGAATGGTGTGATGACCTGGTATCGCTCGGGTGGGCGATTGTCGTTGGACGAGGTCGAGCAGATCTATTGGGACATGGTCCGCAGCGCAGTGACGGCCTGACCCAAAGATGGCTCAGGCTTGACCTTAGTGGGCAGGGCGAATGAAGGTTCCATTGCGCAGCTCACGAAACGCCTGTTCCAGTTCGGCACGCGTGTTCATGACGATGGGTCCGTGCCACGCCACAGGCTCATCAATCGGAGCGCCCGAGATCAGCAGAAAGCGAACACCTTTAGGCCCGGCCTGAACCGTGATCTCATCCCCGGTGCCGAACCGGACCAGAGTGCGGTCTCCGGACATGTCGCGGATATTGACCTCTTGCCCAGCGACTTCCTTTTCCAACAAAACTCCGGTCGGCTGGGACGCATCGGCAAAAGCCGCCTGACCCTGAAACACATAGGCAAAGGAACGGCGGTAGGTGTCGATCTTGAACGTCTTTTTGACACCGGCAGGGATCTGCACGTCCAGATATTGGGGATCTGCAGCAATGCCGTCCACCGGGCCGGTTTTGCCCCAGAACTCTCCCACGATAACACGCACTGTGGTGCCGTCATCTTCGACAACCTCGGGGATCTCTTTGGCCTGAACGTCCTGATAGCGCGGAGCGGTCATTTTCTGATCCGAGGGCAGGTTGCCCCAGAGCTGAAACCCATGCATCTGGCCCGAGGTATTCCCGTGCGGCATTTCCTGATGCAGAATGCCGGACCCTGCCGTCATCCATTGGACATCACCCGCACCGAGCGTCCCGCTGTTGCCCAGCGAATCCGAATGCTCGACCGTGCCGGACAGAACATAAGTGATCGTCTCGATCCCGCGATGAGGATGCCAGGGAAACCCTGCCTGATAGTCCTGCGGGCGTTCATTGCGAAAGTCGTCGAACAACAGAAACGGGTCCAATTCGGACGGGTCCTGAAACCCGAAGGCGCGATGCAGCTTGACGCCTGCTCCTTCCATCGTCGGTACGGCCTTGCGTGTTTCCAATGTGGGTCTGAGGGACATGGCAACCTCCTTCATTTGTTCGCAGGATGTATGCCCATCCGGGGACTGGTCAATTTGCGCAGGGGCACCAAGAATGTGCGAAAATGTAGGGCAGGGGAGGGCCTGTTTATTTCTGCGCAAAGCGGATACACGAGACAGCAGACAGACAGGAGGCAGTCATGCAGGACGAAGTGCTGGCAACGATCGAGGCATCATCCCCAAGACGGGTGGCCGGTGTTGCTATGCTGGGCAGCGTAGGTGTTTTGGTGATTTACGTGGCGCTGGCTTCTCCGCCCGAACTCGTCTGGCAGGTGTTTTTGTTGGCGGTTGGTGCGGCGTCCTTGTGGCTGGCCTATCGCGTTTGGATGGCCACTCAGGACAGGATCGAGCTGACTGCGTCTGAACTGCGCACCGGATCGGGGCAGGTGATTGCACGGGTCGAGGAGATCGAAGCTGTGGACCGAGGTGTTTTCGCGTTCAAACCGTCGAATGGGTTTCTGGTTCGAACGCGCGAAAAGGCCAGCAACGTCTGGGCCCCCGGCCTGTGGTGGCGGCTGGGCCGCCGGGTTGGCGTCGGCGGCATGACAGCATCCGCCGAGGCCAAGTTCATGTCCGAGATACTCTCGGCTATGGTCTTACAGCGTTGACGGCTCCACGGTGGTGTTATCTTCAGGGGTACTGTCGTCATGTCCGGTATCACCCCCACCGTTACCCACGTTGTTGGCGTCCTTGCACGAGTCTGGCCCTTCGATGAAGGTGTATCCACGGGGTTGTGTGAAGATGAACTTGTCGATGAAGAAATTGTTGCTGCCGAACCCGAGTTTGAAAGGGCGCACGTAGTGGTGCCTTGTCTCGACCAAAATCATCGTGGCGTTATCTGCCATGATAGGAATGCGATCCGAGACCTGATCAACTGTTTCGTTGGACCACCGATTTAGCCCTTCACCGCGCGTGCAGGACCATTCCACATAGTGGCGATCATCAGAGTCTGTGCTTTCGTCGCCAGTGTCCCAACGCACGAAAGAAATCCGCAGCGCCAACCCATTACCTTCTTCGATCATATACTTCTGAAGATCGTACATTGATGTGATGTACTGATCTGTCACCGTATTCTTTTCTCGGGACAGGATATCGGCAACGGCGTAGGCTGCTTTCAGGTTGCTGGCGCCCTGACGATATCCGTCGAAATAGGAATAGGCCGTGAAGACTGACCAGAAGAGAAGGGGAAACACCATAATGGCTTCGATGCTGACGACGCCATCTTCTTTCTGAAGAAAACGCGCGGCAGTATTGCCAAAGCGCTTTTTGAAGAGTGATTTAAGGTTCATGGACAAACACCGTCGTTGCATGCAGTTCATATTGGCCGTCAGGATCTTGACGAACTAAGTAGCCAAACGTTGTGCCAATGAACAAAGGTGATACCTCCACACAAGCACGTATGATCATCAACTCATTTGCTGTTCCGGGTGAAAAGATCTGGTCGTCTTTGCCGCGAATTTCTTCAGGGGTATCGACGCAAAACGGTTTGTCAAAATCGCCAGAAAGGACTGCGCTACTGTCGAATTGATTGACCCTTGTCATCTCAACGGCAAGGTTTTCCTCGCATTTTGGAATGGCACCGGCCTCTTCGCAGATGATCCGCTTTATCAGATCGTGCGTCCAACCAGTTTCGCCTTCGTAAAGATCAATCCGATTCATGCGCACATCCTGGATTGTGGAGTCCAGGGCACGCTCCAGGTTGGCATGGTTCCACGCCAAAATCCCGTATTCGACGCCGGTATAGGTGGTCATGATGAAAATGGGAAACCACATTACAAATTCGATTGTGGCCATCCCCTTTTCTTCGCGGCGAAACCTTCGCAGCACGTTTTTCAGATGTCGGATCATTGGGTTAGCCTCAGATTCTGAATGCTGGCAGCGATATCGTCGAAGACTTCGCCAATCTCGGACCCTTTAGGTGCGAAATACGCGTTTTCATCCGATTTGCAGTACCATAGGAGGTTTCGACCGTTGGTGGTGGCCTCGTAAGCAACTGAGAAGATCAGGATGTTTCTTGCGCCCGATTTCGCGTAGTCGCACATCGCTTCGACCTGATCGTCTTTTGTAGAACGGTTTTCGGTCTCAGTCGCCGCGTAGTACCAATTGTATGCGTCGCTCGAGCCGACGGAATCATACAACAACTGATAGATTTCGTACCGCGAGGTACGCTCCCACAAAGCAGGCCATGTCAGAGACAAGGCACTTCCATCTTCATCGAGCTGGCGAACCTCGCTCCTGTCGAGGTTGTCGCAATAGCCGCTGCTGTAGTAGTTTCCTCTGCAAAGGTAGACATTGAACTTCCCGTCTGAGCCAGGGTCGCCGTATGCGTTGTCCTGAAACTCGTCGCGCACCCAGTATCTGCCGCGGCTGCTGTCCCAGTATGCCCTATCGACGCCCAGCCAAGCGTATTTGTAGCTGTCGTCGTCCTCGTCATAGTGGTTGACGTTGACGGAATAGATTTCTTCGTCATCATTCCACCAGATGCCCGATTGGCCATCATTGTATGGCGGTTTCACCCATGTGCGAGAGGTGTTCTCGCCATCGGTCATCAGAACAATGACTTTCATTGTGTCACTGCCAACGCTATCGGCGGGACGACCTGCAAAATCTGCCGGTATCTGGCCGTTTGCGATCATGTTGGTGACAACGGGGCGGAAGTTTTCGTCCAGCAGCGTTAGTGCCCATTTCATACCGACATTGATCGATGTGTTGTCGCGGGCGTAGAACGAATCGATATAGGTGTGCAGGTTCGTTTCGTTGTTCTGATGGACTACAAGCTGACGGCTGGCTTCAGAACGGCATCGTTCGTCAATGCGCGGTGAACTGAACCCACCGGACGGACGCTGATCTCCGCCGTAGCGAGAATAATATAGCGATTGGTTGTAGGTTTTCGAAAGATCGAACGCGCCCGCCGCCAGATCCGAGGTTTCAAAGTCGATACAATTGGCAAATCTGTTGGAGCCGGCGGTCGTGAGCTGGTTCATGACAGCAGAAGGGACACCCACCTGCGTTGCATAGGGAATGATCGAGATCGAAAGCTTGTCGGAACTCGTGTTCTCATACATTTTGGTAACAAAGCTCTTGGCTGCACCTTGCAGGTTGGTCAGGCGCGATCCTCTCATTGAACCTGAGACATCCAGAACCATTGCGATTTCCACGTTGCCGATGGACTCTTCGGCGACGCTGACGACGTTGACGTCTATCGAGTCAACGTCCCACCATTGCATGAAATGCATACCCACGGGCATGGTCGCACTTGCCTCGACCCGGCGCTGTCCGACGATCAGCTTGTTGCCGTCATCATCGCAGGACCTCGGGGTAACTTTGACCTCGCCGTCGAGAAACCTGTCCAAGTCTTCTTTGACCAAGTAGTCCTGCACGACGTCTTTCGGGCAAAGATCCTGCTGCAGGTCGGCGGCGGCCAAAACGGCGCGATCAAGCGAATACTGAAGCCGCGCGCGTTCGTGGTCATAGCGCATCATATCGACGGCAAATCCACTCACCGTGAAGATGATAAGGATCAAACTCAGCGTTAAGATGGTCATCGTCCCGCGCTCCGAGCGCAGGAAAGACGCAGCACCTTTGTCGGAGCGGCTGGATCGCTCAAGTCGTTTGTATTCAGAATTCCTAAACACTTTTTTCATATCTAGTCCCTGCAGGTAATCCGGCGCACGGAAGGCGGGTCATATCAACTTTAAGAATTTAGTCGGCGAACGTGGCGAGATTTGGGCGACTTTGCCACTATGCTGCTGGGATTGAACGGCAAACGGCCGCATTTCACTGAGGTTAGCGAAGTTTGTTTCGCGTGCGTTGACAATTCTCGGGCGCAAATTTCCGAAACCGACTCAGGGACCGTTTCGAGTCCCGATTTCATAAAGTGATGAAAATTTCATCGTTAAAGATTGCAGCTTTGCGCCAGTGGTGCGACAAAACGCCATAACGTTCGTCATTCACCGGTACGGAGGGATTAATGACCAGCACCAAAGAACCGAGCTTTCGTGAAAGTGTGGATCTGATGTTCAATAGGGCGGCGTCCCTGATGGATCTGCCGCCCGGTCTGGAGCAGAAAATCCGGGTCTGCAATGCCACCTACACGGTTCGTTTCGGGGTGCGTCTGCGCGGTGAGATTCATACTTTCACCGGCTACCGTTCCGTCCATTCCGAGCATATGGAGCCGGTCAAGGGCGGGATTCGTTATGCCTTGGCGGTGAACCAGGACGAGGTTGAGGCGCTTGCTGCGCTGATGACCTACAAATGCGCCCTGGTTGAGACGCCGTTTGGCGGCTCGAAAGGCGGGCTGTGTATTGATCCGCGCAAATACGAAGAACACGAGATGGAGCAGATCACCCGACGCTTTGCCTATGAGCTGGCCAAGCGTGATCTGATCAATCCATCGCAAAACGTTCCGGCCCCTGACATGGGTACGGGTGAGCGCGAGATGGCCTGGATGGCTGACCAATACGCACGGATGAACACCACCGACATCAACGCACGCGCTTGTGTGACGGGCAAACCGTTGAACGCAGGCGGCATTGCCGGGCGGGTCGAGGCGACAGGGCGGGGCATCCAATATGCACTGCGCGAGTTCTTCCGCCACCCTGAGGACATCGCCAAGGCCGGTTTGTCCGGCAAGTTGGACGGTAAGCGTGTCGTTGTACAGGGATTGGGCAACGTGGGCTACCACGCGGCCAAGTTCCTCGCTGAGGAAGACGGATCGCGTATTATCGGGATCATCGAATGGGACGGTGCCCTATATAACCCGGACGGTATCGACGTTGAGGCGGTGCGCAACTGGATCGTCAAACATGGTGGCGTGAAGGATTTCCCGGACGCGACCCACTCAACTGATGGCGCTTCGGTGCTTGAGGCAGACTGCGACATCCTGATCCCGGCGGCTCTGGAAGGTGTCATCAATCTGGACAATGCCGACAGAATCAAGGCGCCGCTGATCATCGAGGCCGCGAATGGACCGGTGACCGCGGGTGCAGATGAAATTCTGCGCAAGAAGGGCACCGTCATCATTCCTGATATGTATGCCAATGCGGGCGGTGTGACGGTCTCGTATTTCGAATGGGTGAAGAACCTCAGCCACATTCGATTTGGTCGCATGCAGCGCCGTCAAGAAGAGGCACGGCATGAGTTGATCGTAAGCGAGCTTGAACGGCTGGATCGTTATCTGGGCGATGCCTGGTCAATGTCGCCGGACTTCAAGGCAAAGTACCTCAAAGGTGCGGATGAGTTGGAGCTGGTACGCTCGGGCCTCGATGACACGATGCGGATCGCTTACCAGTCCATGCGCGAGGTTTGGCACAGCCGCGACGATGTCGAGGATCTGCGCACAGCCGCCTATATCGTTGCAATTGATCGCGTGGCCAAAAGCTACAGGGCCAAAGGCCTGTGACACTAGGCGCGCGGGGTGGCTTTTCTGCCCCGTGCGCAAACTGAATGCAGCGCGTCGATTGCGAAAACGGCGCTGGCAGGTAAGCTGCGGCCAGACAAACGAATCCGGGAGACCTCAATGTTGCGTATCGCCATCGCTGCAGCCTTGCTTGCAACGCCTCTGGCCGCCGCCGAAACCAAGGAACAAAGCTGCCAGTATCAAGCCGACGTCGTGGCGGCGATCCAGAAAGCGCGTCTGGACAAGGTGAAAGAGCGCGACGTTGTGGAAGCTGTAGCTGAAACCAGCCCTACATGGCCCGAGAACTATAACGCGGCGATCCCGTTGATCACGCCCTGGGTCTATGAGCAAAAAATGCGCGATGTGCGCAAAAAGGATCTTGGTGCGGCGTGGCTTGAGCTGTGTTTGCAGCAATAATCCACAGCTCAGCAATTTCCCTGTGGACAACCGCGCGTCATACCCTTGGCGCGCGTTTTCATTTCTGGCAGGTTTGAACCATGTCATTGCCCCCCGGATTTCTCGATGAGCTGCGCACCCGGCTGAGCCTGTCTCAGGTTGTTGGGCGTAAAGTCATGTGGGATCAGCGAAAATCCAATCAGGGCAAGGGGGACATGTGGGCGCCGTGCCCGTTTCACCACGAAAAAACGGCGTCTTTTCATGTAGATGACCAAAAGGGATTCTACTACTGCTTTGGCTGTCATGCCAAAGGCAACGCGTTTACTTTCGTACAGGAAACGGAAAACGTATCCTTTATGGAGGCGGTGGAAATTCTGGCGCGTGAAGCTGGCATGCCGATGCCCGCGCGCGACCCGAAAACGCAAGAAAAACAAGACCGCCGCACGCAACTGGCCGATGTGATGGAGCAGGCGGTTCAGTTCTTTCGCCTGCAACTCAAGACCGGGGCAGGCAGTGCGGCGCGCGACTATCTGGCCCGTCGAGGTTTGGACGCCAAGGCGTTGGAGCGTTGGGAGATCGGCTTTGCTCCGGACGGCTGGCAGGCGCTATGGGATCATCTGACCGGAAAGAACGTAGCCGAAGATCTGATCCTCGGGGCGGGTCTGGCCAAGCCGTCGAACAAGGGCAAGAAACCATATGACACGTTCCGCAACCGTATCATGTTCCCGATCCGTGATCCGCGCGGTCGGTGTATCGCATTCGGCGGCCGGGCGATGGACCCGAATGACAACGCCAAATACCTGAACTCACCCGAAACCGAGTTGTTCGATAAGGGCCGCAGCCTTTACAACCACGGGCCTGCGCGGCAGGCGGCCGGGAAAGGGCAGCCGCTGATCGTGGCCGAGGGCTATATGGATGTTATCGCGCTGGCCGAGGCCGGGTTCGGTGCGTCGGTTGCTCCGCTTGGAACGGCGATTACCGAACATCAGTTGCAATTGCTTTGGCGGATTTCGAATGAGCCGATCATTGCGCTGGATGGCGACACGGCCGGCCTGCGGGCGGCGATGCGGGCCGTTGATCTGGCCTTGCCACTGCTTGAGGCCGGTAAATCTCTGCGGTTTGCGCTGATGCCCGAAGGGAAAGACCCGGATGATCTGCTGCGGGCCGACGGGGCGGGGGCTGTGCAGGCCGTGCTGGACGGGGCCATCCCGATGGTGAAGTTGCTGTGGCAGCGCGAGACTGAGGGCAAGGTTTTTGACAGCCCTGAACGCAAAGCTGCGCTCGACAAGGTACTGCGCGACAAGATCAAGCTGATCCGTGACCCCTCGATCCGATCGCATTACGGGCAAGAGATCAAAGATCTGCGCTGGCAATTGTTTCGCCCGCAGAGACAGTCACAAAACCGTGCGTGGGAACCAAAAGGGAAGTGGCAGCCGCAGAAACAGCCTGCGACCGCGGGCGCGCGGGCCTCGTTCCTGGCGTCTTCGGACAATGCGGACATCCATTTGCGCGAAGCCGCGATTCTGGCCATTGCGATCTTAAACCCGCAGGTCGTGGTCCAGTTTGAGGCGCAACTGGAAGAGATGGATTGTCACGACCCTGATCATGCTGCTCTGCGTCATGCCATTCTGCGCCATGCGATTGATGATCCTGAAAACCTTCGGGACCATATCGTTGAATCTTTGGGGGCCGAACCCCTTGAAAATCTGCTGAGCCTTCGCCATGTCGCTGTGATCCCCTGTGTGTTCAAACCAGGCGACGTTGAAAAGGCCGAGATGACACTGGCCGAGGAACTCGCGAAAATCAAAGCGCTCCGGGGGTTGGATGCTGAGATTGCCGAAGCCGCAGAGGAACTGTCTGATCTGGCCGATGAGGCGCTGACCTATCGGCTGGCGCAAGCCGCCGAAGAGCGTAACCGTACAAGCCGCAGTCAGAATGAGGACAGGGCCGTTTTCGACATTGCCGACAATGGCGCGCGAATCAATCGCGACGAAAAGGATGCGTTCAAGGCAATCATGTCCGGGATCAATTTCGAACGGAAACGTCGCTGAAGTGATGTTTTCGTAAAGCACTGGAAAAGAAAAACAGGTAAACGGGTGGCCGAATCAGTTTCACGCGCTAATGATTCGGATCAAACGAATCACCCATCCCTGCAGGAGCATTGAATGGCCGCCAAAGACACGTCAGAAGATCGCAAGTCAGACGAGCAGGAACAGGAAATCTCGCTGGACATGAGCCAGGCCCAGGTCAAGAAGATGATCGCCGAGGCCCGAGAGAAAGGTTACATCACTTACGACCAGCTCAATCAGGTTCTGCCGCCTGATCAGGTCAGCTCGGAACAGATCGAAGACGTTATGTCGATGCTGTCCGAAATGGGCATCAACATCATCGAAGATGAAGAGGCCGAAGAAGAAGAAAACAAAGGTTCGACCGAACTAACCACCACGGACAACAACCGTGAGGTGGCTCTGGCCGGTGCTGCAACCGAAAAGCTGGACCGCACCGACGACCCCGTACGCATGTATCTGCGTGAGATGGGTTCGGTCGAACTGCTGAGCCGTGAGGGCGAGATTGCCATCGCCAAGCGGATCGAAGCGGGCCGGAACACGATGATTGCGGGTCTCTGCGAAAGCCCTCTGACCTTCCAGGCGATCACCATCTGGCATGACGAACTTCTGTCCGAAGACATTCTTCTTCGCGACGTCATTGATCTAGAAACCACCTTTGGCAACCAGATGGATGAAGACGGTGACGTGCAAGAGCCGGTCGTCGATACCTCGGCCGTGCAATCGGCCAAACCTGCCAAAGACACCGGCCCTGAGTTGGATGCCGATGGTAACCCGCTGAGCAATGACGACGATGATGACGAGGACGATCAGGCCAACATGTCGCTGGCCGCGATGGAAGCCGCCCTCAAGGATCAGGTTCTAACCACGCTGGAACGGATCTCGACCGATTTCTCGATGCTGTCCGAGATGCAGGACAGCCGCATTTCGGCCACTTTGAACGAAGATGGCTCGTTTAGTGAAAAAGACGAAGAGACCTATCAAAAGCTGCGCGCTGAGATTGTTGAACTGGTGAACGGTCTTCACCTGCACAACAACCGGATTGAGGCGCTGATCGACCAGCTCTATGGCATCAACCGCCGCGTGATGTCTCTGGACAGCTCGATGGTGAAACTGGCCGACCAGGCCCGCATCAACCGACGTGAGTTCATCGACGCCTATCGCGGGCGTGAACTGGACCCGAACTGGCTGGCCGAAATGGCGGAAAAGCCGGGCCGGGGTTGGCAGATGTTCATCGAACGCTCGACCGATAAGGTCGAGGAATTGCGCAGCGATATGGCTCAGGTCGGTCAGTATGTCGGTCTAGATATCAGCGAATTCCGCCGCATCGTGCAACAGGTTCAGAAGGGCGAAAAAGAAGCCCGGCAAGCCAAGAAGGAAATGGTCGAAGCCAACCTGCGTCTGGTGATCTCGATTGCCAAAAAGTACACGAACCGTGGCCTGCAATTCCTTGATCTTATTCAAGAAGGTAACATTGGCTTGATGAAGGCGGTGGACAAGTTCGAATACCGCCGCGGCTACAAGTTCTCGACTTATGCGACTTGGTGGATTCGTCAGGCGATCACGCGTTCGATTGCGGATCAGGCGAGGACCATCCGTATTCCTGTGCATATGATCGAAACGATCAACAAGCTGGTTCGAACCGGTCGTCAGATGCTGCACGAAATCGGCCGTGAACCGACGCCGGAAGAATTGGCCGAAAAGCTACAGATGCCGCTTGAGAAAGTGCGCAAGGTGATGAAAATCGCCAAAGAGCCGATCAGCCTTGAGACGCCCATCGGCGACGAAGAAGACAGCCAGCTGGGTGATTTCATCGAGGACAAGAATGCAGTGCTGCCGTTGGACAGCGCCATTCAGGAAAACCTCAAGGAAACCACGACACGGGTTCTGGCCTCACTCACCCCGCGTGAGGAGCGGGTTCTGCGGATGCGTTTCGGCATTGGCATGAACACCGACCACACTCTGGAAGAGGTCGGTCAGCAGTTCAGCGTGACCCGCGAACGTATCCGTCAGATCGAGGCGAAGGCCCTGCGGAAGCTGAAACACCCAAGCAGATCGCGGAAACTGAGGTCCTTCTTGGATCAGTAAGGTTAAAGGCGCCCCGAACGGAGGCGCCTTTTTCGTTTCGCCGTTCACATTGGCAGATTGGCCAAACACATTGGCGCGAGTTCACATGTGTTGTGGCGTGTCCGTTTCTATATCCGTCTGGTCCACTCATGGGGCGGGCCGGGGCGAGGCGGCTAAGTTGATGACCCCCGGCTTCCAAGCGTCAGTGGATGTTTGACCCGCGTTTTGAAGGCGCTCGGCGGTTGACCTGTCCAACGCTTGAACGCCGTGGAAAACGCGGATTGATCGGCGTATCCCAGAGAATAAGCGATCTCGGACAAGTTCATTCCATTGGTGATGAAGGTTTGTGCTAGATCGCAGCGCAAATCCTCAGTGATGTCGCGGTAGCTGGTGCCTTCGCTCTGCAACCGGCGGGCAAAGGTGCGGGCGCTCATGCCGAGTTTTGCTGCGACATCATCTGCGCTGAGGATTTTGCCCGGCAGCGAGCGGGTGATCAGCCCTTCGACTTTGGCGCGAGTCAATTGCTTCGGCAAGCGACGCTCGGCTAGAACGCGTTCCCCGTATTCTAATAGATGGGCGCGCAGGCTGGGGTCGTAAGTCGGGACCGGCAGGTTAAGCGAGGACGGGGACAGGACGATCTCAAGGTTTTCAGAGCCGAAGACAACCGGAAAACCAGCCAGTTGCTGGAAGGCATGGATATGATCCCCAACCTCATGCTGAAAACGTATTTCAATAGGGCGGAAATCTGTCTGTGTCAGGTTACGCATTCGGGCGACGGCGGCAAACATCAAGAACTCGGTCCGGCGGTGATAGCGAGCAAAGCTGGCGTCTTTCCAACGGGCCTCTAACGCGGCGAAATTCCCCGAAACCCGCAGGTTGAAGGCGATAGCAGGGTCGATCATGTCGTGGAAATGAGACGTGTTTTCAATCACCTGCTCCAGGTCTCGTGAGTATTTGCTGATGTAGGCCGTCAAGGTCGATGAGGACGTGACGCCAAGCCCGACACTTGCCGCAAAAGTGATATCGTTCAGGGCATCGCAGGAATAGCGGACAAATAGCGCCTCTTTGTGGGCGCAAAAGGAGGTCGCATCCTCCGGTAGGTCCTGCGGCCCAAGTCCGCTGCGATTAAGAACCGCAAGCGCTGCTTTCTGCTGTCCCAAACGCGCTTCAAGCGCATCGCGCAGCAGGTGAAGACGATCGATATCTACGTCCATCGCAGCGAAGCCTTTCTCTTTCTGGATCGGGGCCGCTCCAGCATACGGCTTTTCTGTCAGAAATTCGAATGTATTTGACCGTTTGGCACAAGACCGGTTTGCCGCTCCTGCCTATATCCTTTTCGTTGCCGGGTCAGTACCTTGTTGGGGATGAGGTCAGAGCCGCCGCCGGTCTTACCAACCGGTAACCGGGTTCCCCGGCACACCTCTCCTCCTTGTCGCATTGTTCACTTGGTGGCCCTATGGCACGCTGTTTGTGCAAGCTTGGGTAGATAACGGCGCCATGGCGGGGACTGACACAACCGATCTCTTTAACGGACGCAACCTGGTTGTCTTTGACGGAGAATGCGTGCTGTGCTCAGGCTTTTTCCGGTTCATGCTGAAGCGTGACAAAGCCCGACGCTTTGAGTTTGCAACAGCGCAGTCTCCGCTTGGTCAAAGGATGTACAAGGCGCTGAATCTGCCCACTACGGAATTTGAGACCAACCTCGTGGTAGTAGATGGTGAGGTTTTTCAACGTCTTGATGCCTTTGCAGCAGCTATGCGTGCGCTGCCGGGGGTGTGGCCATTGTTGTCACTTGTGCAGTTCCTGCCGAGCGGTGTTAAAGACCTGCTGTATTTCTCGATCGCTCGAAATCGGTATGCTCTGTTCGGGCAGTACAGTACTTGTATGATGCCGGACGCTGCTCTCTTTGAGCTTTTTGCCGAGCAGGGGTTTGACGCGTGACGGATCCGTTTCTTCAGGCTTTGACAGACCCGAGTGTTCTGCCCCAAACCGTGCGAGACCTGCATCGCAGCCCGGGCGAACATGTCGGCGAATGCGATATCGAACGTGGCCGGGGCATTCTGGTTCGACTCGCACTCAAAATGGGGCGATTTCCCCCTGCAGGTCGACATGTGCCCGTTCGACTGGTGACCCAAAATCAGGATGAAGACCATAGCTGGCTGCGAGACTTTGGAGGACACAAAACAACGTCAGAGCTGAGGTTTGACGCAAAAACGGGCTATGTGCATGAGCGTTTCGGGCCGCTTTCGATCTGGCTAAGGCTTGCGGCGTCGAAACGAGGGCTGGAGGTCCATATCCACCGCCTGACGGTTTTCGGCGTGCCGCTCCCTCAGTTTTTGCTGCCACAATCGTCGACGAGTGAATGGCAGGATGATTTGGGACGCTTTCGATTTGACGTGGCGGCTTCCATGCCGGGGTTGGGGTTGCTGATCCGCTACCACGGTTGGCTCACGCCGCTTCACGGAAAGGCGCAAGTTAGCTGAAATGATTGTGAGACCTGCTTTCCGCAGGCGCGATGACCTCTAAACTAAGGGGTGCAGTAAGTGAGGAAAGAGTATGATGAAACAGTTACAGTATTGCGCCGCAATGGCGATGTTTGCCCTGAGTGTTCCGGTAACGGCGAACGCGGCACGTTTGGGTTTTCAAGCCAATGCAATCAACAGCACCGACTTCGAAGTCATTCCCCGCACACGGGATGACACGGACGGGTATTGGTGCGAGGCGGCAGATTTCGCGCGCCGCAGCCTTGGTGCAGGTTGGCAGGACCCCATCTATGTGTTGCGCGGCTATGGACCTAGTGTAACAACTGGGCGTGTAACAGCGGTTCAGTTTTCGCTGAAACCGCCTCCGGCTGATGCTCCGGCACAAACTGGTGGCGTACAGGGCCCCTTCGTTGTCGGCTCCAGCATATCCGTGCAGGGTGCAAATGCTCGGTGTGGTCGCCGGCAGATTTTTTGACAACTAGGACAAAGGCCAAAACGCAATGCAGACGGAATTCGCGCTCCAGACCGATGGGCCCGGCTTGTACGAATTCACATCCCAGGTTGCAGGTTGGCTTAGATCCCTTGAACGGGACGGTGTCCTGACGCTGTTCGTCAGGCACACCTCCTGTTCTTTGCTGGTGCAGGAGAACGCGGACCCCGAGGTGCAGACCGATCTGCATGCGTTTTTTGAGCGTCTGGTGCCCCCGTCCGATCACCCTGCGATGTCTTACCTGCGCCATACCTATGAGGGGCCGGATGACATGCCAGCCCATATCAAGGCGGCGATGATGCCGGTTTCCTTATCTATCCCTGTCCGTCAGGGGCGGATGGTTTTGGGAACGTGGCAGGGGATTTACCTGTTTGAACACCGCCGCGCCCCGCATCAGCGGCTGGTCGCGGCACATCTGTCCTGACCCTTTATTTTGGGGTGCGAAATTCCGACTACCCAAATCCTAGCGGCTGCCCTATAGTTGTGGATAAGTAAGCCAAAGTGCTTACAAAAGAGGCCAGCTAGGGACGAGGAGACGGCGGATGCGCTGCCCGTTTTGCGGAAATATCGACACTCAGGTGAAAGATTCACGTCCGGCAGAGGATCACGTTGCGATACGCCGACGTCGGTTTTGCCCGGCCTGCGGAGGGCGCTTTACGACCTATGAACGGGTTCAGTTGCGCGATCTGGTGGTGATCAAAACCAACGGCAAACGCGAGGATTTTGACCGCGACAAGCTGGAACGCTCGATCCGTATCTCGATGCAGAAACGCCCGGTTGATCCTGAACGGATTGATCAGATGATCTCGGGGATTGTGCGGCGTCTGGAAAGCATGGGCGACACCGATATTCCGTCCAACAGAATTGGCGAGATCGTCATGGAAGCTCTGGCGCGGATTGACACCGTCGCCTATGTTCGCTTTGCGAGTGTGTACAAGAATTTCCAGGCGGCCGATGATTTCGAGGAGTTTGTCCACGAACTGCGCCCGCCGCAGCCTTCGACGGACGAGTGAGCGAAACAGATAAGCGATTTATGGCGCTGGCCTTGTCTTTGGGTCGGCGCGGTCAAGGGTCGTGTTGGCCCAACCCGGCCGTCGGGTGCGTGATTGTGCGCGACGGGAGGATCGTAGGGCGAGGGTGGACTCAACCTGGCGGACGTCCCCACGCGGAGCCTGAGGCTTTGGCGCAAGCGGGCGCACAGGCTAAAGGGGCCACGGCCTATGTCTCGCTGGAGCCATGCGCCCACTATGGCAAGACACCGCCCTGTGCCGAGGCGTTGATCTCGGCCGGTGTGGCCCGGGTTGTTGCGGCAATTGAAGATTGCGATCCTCGGGTCTCGGGGCAGGGCTTCGCCATGCTGCGCGAGGCCGGGATCGAAGTTGAAACCGGCGTGCTGGCGCAAGAGGCCGAGCGTGATCTGGCCGGGTTCTTTCTGAAAACCGAACAGGGCCGTCCGTATGTGACGTTGAAACTGGCCAACAGCTTCGACGGGCGGATTGCTACGTCCACTGGACATAGCCAGTGGATCACCGGGCCAACCGCGCGTCGCGAGGTTCACGCGATGCGCGCCCGACACGATGCGGTCATGGTTGGCGCTGGCACAGCGCGCGCGGATGATCCCTCGCTTACGGTTCGGGATCTGGGGATAGAGCGTCAGCCGGTGCGCGTGGTTGTCTCGCGCCATTTGGATTTGCCCTTAATGGGCCAACTGGCGCGCACAGCCTCAAAAACGCCCGTCTGGCTCTGTCATGGCCCGCATCCCGACGCCGAGCGCGCCCGCACGTGGGAAGGGTTGGGCGCGAAGTTGCTACCATGCGCGTTGCACGACCATCAGGTTGATGCGCGCGACCTGTTGCAACAGCTGGGCCAGGAAGGTCTGACCAGTGTTTTCTGCGAAGGCGGCTCGTCTTTGGCGGCGTCTCTGCTGGCGCAAGATCTGGTCGATGAGCTTGTAGGTTTCACGGCTGGTTTGACCATCGGTGCCGAAGGCCTTTCAGCGATTGGCGCACTAGGGTTGGAAAAACTGGACAGCGCCCCTCGGTTCGAGTTGATCGAGGCGCGCCCGGTCGGTGGCGACGTATTGCACCGTTGGGCGCGAACGACGCATTAACGTCGCCAGAGATGGGCATGGGTGGAAAAAGCACCCTGTAGCTTTGACAGGGCGCGATTCAGCGGTCCGCGTTTGGGGGGCTGACCGTGGGCCAGCCGTTCGATGGCGACTTCAACGGGGCAGGGTGCGCCTGTTAACGGGTCCAGATAGCGGGGATAGTCGATCAGGCTGGCGTGCACCAAGCCCAGCAGGGACGGACGTGCGCCGCGACGGGCCGGAACACTTCCCAGATCCGCGGTCAGGCCCCAACCAGCGTAGAAGGGCGCGCCAAGAGTGGTCACCGGAATACCGCGCAGCAGTGCCTCGAACCCCATAAGCGAGGTCATGGTCCAGACCTCCTGCGCCTCGGACAGCAAGGCCGATGGGTCGGTTTCAGTCGCGATCACATCCGCCAACCCCTCGGTGTCAATCCGGCCCGAGCGCAGGCCAGCCTCGACATCCGGATGGGGTTTGTAAATCACCACGGCATCGGGATTGGCGGACCGAACCTCGCGCAGCAGGTCCAGATTTGTGCGGATAGTGCTGGTACCCAGCAGGATGGAGACGTCATCCTCGACCTGCCCCGGCACCAGAATACGGTGCCCTTTGGGCAGAGGCGGCGCAGCGCCGCCGGTATTGTATTTGCTCAGCCCCTTAGACACGAGGGCTGAGATCACCCGCTCGGCCCGGTTTTCCTGATCCGGGCGCAGCGTTTCGCGCTTGGATATCCACTCTTCCAATCGACTGGTTTGGGTCGGGTCATAGTAGATCCCCAGATCATCCGTGACCAGCGACAGGGGAGGCACAAGATCGGCCCCCAATCCGCGTGAGCGGAGAAAGCCATCCTCGATACGGGTGACACCCTCGGAGTCGCGGGATTGATTGGCCCAGACCATGTGGGGGCGGGCGGATGGGGCAGGTGGCGACGGTAAAAACCGTATCTTCTGGTGCTGGCCGAACATGGCTTGCAGATGCTTACGCTTCCACATCCGCATGCCCGACGCGGTCCATCCCAAACGGTCCTGCCGCCACGCGCGGGTCTGCGCCTCAAGCGTGTCCAGCACGACCTCTAGCTCACATAACTGGTCCCGATAGGGATCAAACCACACGGGGTAGAGCATCATGGCAGCAGCAAACAACTGGGCGCGCGTCAGGTTGCGTTGTCTGCGTTGAACGGGGTTTTCGTCCTGCGTCAAACCCCATCCGGCATAGAATGGCTGCCCGAAGACGCGGGGTTTGTGACCGGCGAGAATGGCCTCGAACCCCATTTGCGACGAGAGCGTATAGACACTGACCGCACCGTCCAGCAGCGGCCAAGGGCTGATGTTTTCATTAACGAAGGATACGCGTTCCGAGAGGTTTTGCTCGGTGTAGTGCCCGGTGCGGTGACCAGCCAGTGTTTCGGGGTGGGTCTTGATCAGAATCGGCATCCCGGGATTTTCTTCGTGCGCGATCACCAGCATCTCAAGAAACCGGGCACGGTCCCCTCGGCTGGCCGTGACCGAAGCATCGCCGACCGTCTGATCAATCACCAGCACATAGCCGGGGTCGGGGATCGGCGCGTCGGGGTCAAAGGCGGAAAACTTGCTGAGGTTCAGTTCCTTCAGGCGCTCAATCGCGCCACGCGCGCGGTTCAGAAGCGCGGTATCATCCAGCGGATGTGTCGCCAGAAGCGTTTCCAGATCTGACGGTTGGGCCGGATCAAAGTGCAGTCCCGAGCGATCCAGAAGCAGACCCAGAGGCGGTTCCCCCTCGCGACCGGGGTGGAGAGATCGTAGAAAGGCGTCCTCGACCCGCAGCAAAGGGGTGCCCCGCTCCTGAGCGATACGTCGCCCGCGATGGGCTGTGGGGCTGTTGCCCCAAATGGCGACGGTGTCCTCGGGGCGGGGCAGGCCCAGCCGAATGTCGTATCCCGAAAGGAACAGAATGCGCCGGATGCGCCCGTTGGTCAGAAATCCGCCATTGTAGACAAATGCCCGGGACCGCGCCGCGCCGGATGCGGTGGGGTCCCGTTGGGTCATGGTTTAGTTGCCGGTCAGGGTGGCGACATTTGCAACCGGCGTCAGGCCCCCGGCGATCAGAGAGATCGACTTGGTCCACTGCGCATACGGTGCCTCGGTCACGTAGATTGTGTCATCGTCGCGGATCACGAAATCACGCGCAATGAACAGGCCATTGGGCGCGGTCAAGTTCAGCAGATAGATCATGCGCTGATCGCCCTGCAGATCGGAGCGTCCCATAACCTGGCGGGCGATGTCCTGACGTTCGCGGCGTAGGACGAAGATACCGGTTGGATCAGATGAGACGGATACCAAGCCGCCAACCTGAGCCAGAGCCTCAAGCGCTGACAGGTCCTGACTGTCGAAGGCGACGCGCGATTGCCCACCGGTTGCGCCAAGCGCGATATAGGAGCGGCTGTCTTCCTCGACCAGAATGCGGTCACCGCCGCGCAGCGCAACATCCAGCTTGGGATTTCGGAATAGGTCTTCGTACCAGACTGTCCCACGTTGATCGCCTCGGATCAGGGTGACCAGCGCGATATCGGAGGCCACTGAAACCCCTCCAGCCTGAGACAGCATACCAAGCAGAGTGCGGGTTGGTCTTTCGATTGGATAAATACCAGGAGCGCCGATGGTGCCAGTCAGCGAAACGGTCGACCCGTCTCCGGCAAGGCGGCGTACTTCGACCTGAGGGTCAGGAGTTTGCTCTTCCAACTCATCCGTGATCAACCCGCGCAACTCTTCCGGAGTGTTGCCGGCGGCACGCAAACGGCCCGCATAGGGGACGAAAATGAAGCCTTCACTATCGACCTGAACCTGTTCCAGCGCAGTCGAGGAACCGACTTCGCCAGCCAGCAGACCGTCATCGACGTTCTCCCAGATCGTCAGGCCCAAAACGTCACCTGGGCGCACAGTATCTGCGGTCAGCGATGGGGCTGAAGTAAAGGACGAAGAGAACCCAAACTGAGGCACGGATGACGTGGCCCGTGAAACGCGATCATCGACTTCCACCACAAACGCATTGCCGCCATTATTGACTGAGCCGGCCAGAATCTCGTTCTTGTTTGGGCCCGCTTTGGGCAACTGGCATGCACTCAGAATGACGAGTGAGGTCACAAGGGCGACCCCCCGTACCCAACGGATTGGAAAGCGATGCACTGCCGATAACCTCAGTTCTACTTGTTTTTCGGCAAACTACTCTTTTATCGCTACAACTTCCAGAGAAGGATGGCCGGGTCTACTCAACGATTTTCAACTGTGGCTCTGGGGTCGCGTCGTCGGACAGCAGGGCCTGATAGGGATCATCAGCCCTCAGCATCATGTCGACAGCGCGGCGTAGCAATTGTCGACGTCCGCGCCGAGAATAGTAGCCGCCCGGGACCTGACTGGTTTCCAGCAGAAACCGTCGATACAACTGGTAGGCCTCGATGTCGGGTAGTTCAGGGGCGGCGAAAAAACGGCTAACCTCCTGTTGCGACACAAGTTCCGGCTTATCATAGACCGCACGACCAAAAATCCGCAGGGGAATGCCACGCCACAGCACCTGCTGCCCGGCGGTCGAGTTGATGGTCACGGCCGAGTTGGCGTCGTCCAGCAGTTTCGCCAACTTGCCGCCGGGGACGTAATGCACCCGGCCTTTGATCCCGAGTCTGAGCGCCAAATCCCGAACACGTCGACGGAGGGGTTCACGGTGGTTCTCAAGCGGATGTTCCTTGATGACCAGATGATGATGTGCAGGGGCGCCTTTGGCGAAGCCCTCGATCATTTGCTCTAAAAAAGCGCACATCCCCGAATAGTCTGAATGGGACTGGACCGAACTGTCATGACCCAGTTGCAAAAGCACAAGGTGGTAAGGAAATGCCCCGCTACGTACCCGCGCCGTGGCCAGACTGCGTTGCAGCCGGTGGATTGGCATCAGCATCAGGCGTTTGAAATACAGGCGAAACTCTTTCGAGACTGGCAGCGCGCGGTGCGGTTTGAAATTGCGATATCGCCCGTTCAGAAACAGCACGAACCAGTGGTATAACGCGCCGTAGAAGATGTGTTGACGCATGTCCCCCCAATGCGACGGTGGCGGTGGGGATTGCGCGCCCGAATGCGACAGCGCCTGTGCCATCTGGTCCAGATCCAGAGACATCAGTCGTGAGTTGCCGTTTGAGCCGTCACGCTCATAGGTGACCCACCATGGGCGCAGGTAGCCTTCCTCGAACACATGCACGGTGATGCCTCGTGTCTTGGCGATCCTGACGGCGTTGGCGTGAATCGGGCGGGTGTCGCCGTAGAGAACGATGTCTGTCACTTGTTTCTCGGCGATCAGCGATTGCAGCACCTCGGGCCAGTGTTCTGGCGCGTCGCGATAGGGGATGTAACTTTTCCTATCGAACCAGAACGCCTGATCGCCTGAATTGAAGCCAACACGCCATGTTTGCGCCCCCGAGGCCCGTAGCATCCGGCCCAACGCGTTGAAAAACGGGCCATGCGGGCCTTGCAGGAACAGAAAGACCCGAGGGTCAGCGTGTTGTTCTGGGTGGTGCATCTGCGCGATTTAGCCAATATTCTTGTCGAGACTATGCCCGCCTTAGGATTTCTCGGCAAGGTTGGGCTTGCCGGGCGGCGCGGATCAGCTTACCTCGGCTCTGATAGTCTGAGACAGGGTAGAACGCGAGGGTTGACGGAATGTTTACAGGGATCGTGACCGATATCGGAACAGTGACCGAGCTGGACCAGCAAGGCGACCTGCGTGCGCGTATCCAGACGAGCTATGACACGGCCTCGATTGACATTGGCGCATCGATTGCAAGCGATGGCGTTTGTCTGACCGTGATTGCGCTGGGCGATGATTGGTATGACGTTCAGATCAGCGCCGAGACCGTCTCGAAAACCAACCTGAACAGCTGGGCGTTGGGCAAGCGTGTCAACCTTGAGCGGGCGTTGAAAGTTGGTGACGAACTGGGCGGTCACATCGTATCGGGACATGTGGATGGCGTCGCCGAAGTTGTCGATGTGCGCGACGAAGGCGACAGCACCCGCGTGACCTTGCGCGCGCCCAAGGATTTGGCGCGTTTCATTGCGCCCAAGGGCTCGGTTGCTTTGAATGGGACGTCTCTGACGGTGAATGATGTAGAGGGCTGCGATTTCGGCATCAACTTCATCCCTCACACCAAAGAGGTCACCACATGGGGAGATGTCGCCGTCGGGGATCGGGTGAATCTGGAAATCGACACTCTGGCCCGTTACGTCGCCCGCCTGGCCGAGACCGTCTGAGCGTTAGAATACGTCGCGTCTGAGCCAGCTCAGGCCGTTTGTGCTCTGGCTTTTGGATGCGGGGTGGTCTATCCCGCCTTGCAGAATTGCTCTTGTGAAAGGCTGCCCCATGAGCTTTGAAACCCCCGGCCCGGTCGAGGCCCAGCTGCGCGATGCGATCAGCCCGATCGAGGACATCATCGAAGAGGCCCGCGCAGGCCGGATGTATATCCTCGTTGATCACGAGGATCGCGAAAACGAAGGCGATCTGGTCATTGCCGCAGAATTTGCCGATGCCGAGGCGATCAATTTCATGGCTACCCATGGGCGCGGCTTGATCTGCCTGCCGATGACGGCTGAACGGGTCGAAGCACTGGCCCTGCCGATGATGGCGGTGAACAACTCTTCCCGCCATGAGACGGCGTTCACGGTTTCGATCGAAGCACGTGAGGGCGTGTCGACCGGTATTTCCGCCGCAGATCGCGCGCTGACCGTTGCAACTGCGATCAATGAACAGAACACGATGGCCCATATTGCAACACCGGGTCACATCTTCCCCTTGCGCGCCAAGCGGGGTGGGGTGCTGGTCCGCGCAGGCCACACCGAGGCTGCGGTGGATATCTCACGCCTGGCCGGATTGAACCCCTCGGGCGTGATCTGTGAGATCATGAAGCCCGACGGCACCATGGCCCGTCTGCCCGATCTCGTCGAGTTCGCCAAAACCCATGGCATGAAGATCGGTACGATCAGCGACCTGATCACCTACCGCTCGCGCAACGATAACCTCGTGGTCGAAACCTCGCGTGAGATGGTCTCGTCGGAATATGGTGGCGAATGGGAAATGCGCCTGTTCACCGATCAGCTTCACGGCATCGAACATGTCGTCATGATCAAAGGCGACATCACCACGCCCGAGCCTGTCCTGACCCGCACCCACGCGCTGCACGAAGCGCCGGATATCTTGGGCCTCGGTCCGAAGTCCTCTCGCGAATTGCCACGCGCAATGGAGAAGATCGCGGAAGAGGGCCGGGGGGTCGTCTGTCTGTTCCGCCAGCCGCGCAACTCTCTCTATGCGGCCGAAGATGAAGGCCCGCGGACCATCAAGCAAACCGGTCTGGGATCTCAGATCCTCTCCAAACTGGGCATTCAAGAGCTGGTCCTGCTGACCGACTCGCCCGAAACCGTATATCTGGGGCTGGACGCATTTGGGCTGTCCATCGTTGGCACCCGTCCGATCCTGAAGGAAGACTGATCATGGCTGAACAAGACAAACATGGCATTCTGCCGACCCCCAGCTTTGACAAGCCGGTGAAGCTGCTGATCGTCGCGGCGCCTTTCTACCGCGCGATTGCCGATAATCTGATCGCAGGCGCGAAGGCCGAGATCGAAGCGGCGGGCGGCACCTGCGAAGTCGTCGAAGTTCCCGGCGCGCTTGAGATCCCGACCGCCATCGCCATGGCCGACCGTCAGTGCAATTTCGACGGATATGTTGCGCTGGGCTGTGTCATTCGCGGCGAGACCACGCACTATGAAACCGTCTGCAACGATTCCAGCCGTGCGATCCAGCTGATGGGTCTGCAGGGTCTGTGCATCGGCAACGGCATCCTGACCGTCGAGAATGACGATCAGGCCGAAGTCCGCGCAAATCCCGAAAAGATGAATAAAGGTGGCGGAGCGGCCGCTGCGGCCTTGCATCTGATCGCACTCAGCCGTAAGTGGGGCTCTTCCAAAAAGGGCGTGGGCTTCAAGCCGCCGTCCGAGTCCATCCTTGTGGCGGGCGACAGCAACGGATCCACGACAGCATGACCCAGACAGACGCGCCGAAACCGGCCAACCAGAAACGCCTGATGAAATCCGCCGCTCGGCTTTATGCCGTGCAGGCACTGTTCCAGATGGAGCAATCGGGGCAGACGACCGAAGCGGTCGTGAATGAGTTTCTGGATCACCGGTTCGGCGCCGTCTATGAGGGCGAAGAAATGTTGGACGGCGACATCAGCGTCTTCCGGTCGCTGGTCGACAATGCAGTGAACTATCAGGCGCCGATCGACCAGATGACCGACCGTGCTCTGGTCGCCAAATGGCCAATCTCACGTATCGACCCAACCCTGCGGGCGCTGTTCCGTGCCGCCGGGGCCGAGCTGACGCAAAGCGATACGCCGCCCAAAGTGGTTATCACCGAGTTCGTCGACGTCGCGCGTGCCTTCTTCCCTGAAGGCAAAGAGCCGAAATTCGTCAACGCCGTGCTGGATCACATGGCCCGTGAGGCTAAGCCCGAGGCATTCTGACGCCTTTACTCGAACCAAACATGCGCTAACCTGAATGTCATAGCGCAATGAGGTTCGCCATGCCCAAACTGATCCGCCTGTATATCACGCAAGTCGCCTGGGGTTTCGTTATCTCGGCCGTGTTTGTAGGGGTGCTTCTGGCATTTAATGTGGCAAACCTCCGTCATTTGATCACCAGCTCGGAAATCGGTCTGGTCGCTCTTGCGATGATCTGGTTCATGAACGGGATCGTGTTTGCCGGTGTCCAGTTCGGTTACAAGATCATGAGCATGGCAGAAAAGCCCGGCGGCCCACGTCGCGGCTCGCCTGTGGTGGACAGCTTCAAGCCGGCATTGGCCAAGCAGGAAGCCCGCGCAGAGCGCTGAATTTCAGGGAAAATGCGGCGGGACCACCAGTCAACCGTGCGGTGTGATTCCCGAGGACCTGTATGTACAGGTGGGCGCCAGGTAATCAGGCCAGGACCTGAACAGAGCCAGCCCCCTCGGAATTGCTTAAGGCCACCAGAATGCTACCAGTCACAAGAAGGGCAGAACCCGCCAAGCGCCTACGTAGGGCGTCCGGCGGGTTTACACAAGGGGTCAGGCATCAACAGTTTCGTGCAGCGCTGTACGCATCTTGCCGAAATGCTCATCCCAGCCATTGTCGAGCGCAAGAATCAGGTCAAACGCATCCGCGCCCTGAGGCAGGCCTTCATGTTGAAGGCTGAGCTTCGTACCGCCTGCGACGGGGGTCAACGTCCATTTGACTAGACTGACCGCGTCTCCCATTGGTTTCACAGTGAATGTGTATTCAAGATATTCAGGGGCACGTGCTTCCCGTACCTCGCCCCAGATCAGCAGATCGCCGCTGGTGGTTCCGAACATTTGCAGTTTGCTTCCCTTGGTCAGCGTGCGTTCCGGCTTGTGAAACCACTCTGCCAACCGTTCGGGCTCAGTCAGATAGGCCCAGACGGCATCTGGATCGGCCCGTAGAAAAATCGTTTTTTGCAATACGGCATTCGTCATTCTTTTTTCCTTTCAATAGCTTCCTTAAGAGAGTTGAGGCGTTCATCCCAGAACTGGTCAAAGTAGCTGAGCCAATCCAAGATCGGGGCCATGCCCTGTGGTTCAATGCGGTTGATGCGTTCTCTGCCGCGTGCTTCCACCGTAATAAGCCCGCCATCAGACAAGACCGTCAGGTGCTTTTTGACGGCAGCCCTCGTCATGTCGAACCGGTTCGTCAGCTGCCCGATCGTCATGTCCTGCGAGGCAAGCAGTTTGATGATGTCCCGACGGGTTGGGTCTGCCAGCGCACGGAACGCGTTTTGGGTAAGGGTTTGCATTTGTCGCCTCGGTAAAGATACCATTTGGTACCATATTAATGAGATACCATTTGGTATCATGTCAAGTGTTGAGGGAAGGCTTTACATTTGTTCACTAATTGTTCACATTTTCAGCATGACACTGGATTTACAGCCCGGACAGAAACTTGCGCGCGGCGTCGCGCGCCATCTCACCGCCCACGGTTTTGTTTCCGTTGAAGAATTTGTGCCGGCGCGCGGGCTGCGCGTTGATGTGATGGGGCTAGGTCCAAAGGGCGAGCTTTGGGTGATCGAGTGCAAATCCAGCCGTGCCGACTATCAGTCAGATTCGAAGTGGCAAGGCTATCTGGAGTGGTGCGATCGATTCTTTTGGGCTGTCGATACCGAGTTCCCAACGGATCTTTTGCCTCAGGAAACCGGTCTGATCATCGCTGACGCCTACGATGCCGAGATCATTCGCATGGCACCCGAGGACAAGATGCCTCCGGCCCGGCGTAAGAAGATGATCCAGAAATTCGCGACCGATGCAGCGCGTCGATTGCAGGCGCTGCGCGATCCGCGGTTGTGACGCACTTCAGCCTTTGACGGCCAGGGCAGCCTGTGCGGCGGCACGCAGCTCGTCTGCGATCTCTTCGGCTTCCTCGGGATCGAAATCCATCGGAATCTCAAGGCCATCTGCCTCGATAAACAGACGTACCATACCCTGATCGGTAGGGCCGATCTGAAGGTTGGCCTGAATGTCGCGTTCGGTGTTGATACCCATACTCGCCTCCGGGGACTGAGCGTTCCTGCTAGCGCGCACGGGGTTGAGAATCAAGCGGCCTTTGCGCTCTGATACGGTATGCAGAATGTAAGCATCAGACCCTTTCAGCCCCAGGATGCGCCTTGGTTGGTTGAGCGTCACGGAACCCTCTATGCCCGCGATGAGGGGTTTGATGACAGCTTCGCCCCGCTGGTCGCACGTATTCTGGATGGATTTATCGCCGATCATGACCCAGCGTGTGAGAAGGGCTGGATCGCCGAGACAGAAGGCCAAAGACTGGGGAGTATCTTTTGCGTCAAACTGGACGCGCAGACCGCAAAACTGCGCCTGTTTCTTCTGGTACCCGAGGCACGCGGTCTGGGGCTGGGAAAGCGGCTTCTTGGCACTTGCATGGGCTTTGCCAAGGCAGCGGGATACCAGGAAATGCAGCTCTGGACGCATGAAAGCCACAAGGCCGCCTGC
The DNA here is from genome assembly GCF_056538485.1 of Ruegeria sp. BG3. Lineage (NCBI taxonomy): Bacteria > Pseudomonadati > Pseudomonadota > Alphaproteobacteria > Rhodobacterales > Roseobacteraceae > Ruegeria > Ruegeria sp. BG3. Next base: position 189,318 of record NZ_JBQFTE010000001.1, read on the forward strand.
GCCTTATACCGGTCCACGGGATGGCAGTTGGTGGACAGCAAGCCGGTGCGTTCTTTTGGTGTCGATCTTGTCGAACAAAGCTGGAAAATTCGGCTTTAATCCTCTTGCATTCCCGTGGCGTGTTCGGTAAATCGCCCCTCACAAGTGCCGCCTTAGCTCAGTTGGTTAGAGCGCTGGATTGTGGATCCAGAGGTCCCCTGTTCAAGCCAGGGAGGCGGTACCATTTCCCAAATTTTCGAACAAAAAAACCGCGCTGTAAGCGCGGCGTAGAGTGTTTGATTTTGATGCTCAGGCGCGCTGGAGATCAGCGCGCCAGGTTCAGCCGCAACTTCATCTTGCTTTTCCGAGCGGCGGGTAGGTGCCTGTTCAGTCGCTTGTTGACCAGTCCAAAGCCCCAGATGATGACCAGCGTCAGCAGGATGAAATAGAAGGCCAGAATCGGATAGGGGATGAACGGGTTGAAGGTCTTGTCCGCGAAATAGCTGGCGTAATACAATGCGTCTCCGCGCTGCTGCCAGGCCGGAAAGGCCGAGAAAAAGACCAGCGTTGTCGCGTGGAACAGAAAGATCGCCTCGTTAGTGTAGGCGGGCCAAGCCAGTCGCAGCATGGTCGGCCAGACAATCCGGCGGAAGCGGGCCCAGCCGGTCATGCCATAGGCATCTGCGGCCTCGATGTCACCCTTGGGGATCGAGCGAAGGGCGCCATAGAAGATCTCACCCGTATAAGCGGCTGTGTTGAGGAAAAGCACGATCAGCGCCCCCAACCAGGCCGACGTCAGGGCGTCGAACATCGGATAGGGCTTCTTCAGCGACAGGAAGAAGAAATAGGCAAAAAAGAACTGGATGAACAGCGGAGACCCTCTGAACAGAAAGATGAACCATTCCGAGGGTTTGCGCAGCCATTTGTTCGGAGATGCCTTGCCGACGGCCAGCGCGGTGGCCAGGAAGAAGCCAGTCGCCAGGGCCATGATGCCGAAATAGACATTCCAGATCATGCCCGAGCCGATCAGCGTGAACTGTTCGCACAGGGTGAAGTCCGATTTGGGTAAAAGGCGTTCGCCAAGCCCGACAGAGCGCAGGGCGTAGTCCTGAATCGTCTGGATGCAGCTCATGCCGTCGTCTCCTTGCGCAGCAGCTCTCCGCCGGATGTGGCCTGACCGTGGGACAGGCGGCGCATCAGCTTTTCAAGCACGATTTCCGAGACGCGGGTCATGCCGAGATAGAAGATCAGCAGGAACAGGAAGTACCACATGCGCCAGTCGCCATGAGGGTAGTCGGTAAAGCGTGACGTCTTGGTGCCGCCCAACTCACGCGCCCAATAGACGATGTCTTCGATGCCCAGCAGGAACAGAAGCGGGGTGGCCTTGATCAGCACCATCCACAGGTTGGACAGGCCGGGCAGGGCGTAGACCCACATCTGCGGTACCAGAATGCGCCAGAATGTTTGGCGGCGGGTCATGCCATAGGCCTCGGCCGTTTCAAGCTGAGCATGCGGCACGGCGCGCATACCGCCAAAAAGAACGTTGGCAGCAAACGCGCCAAAGACGATGGAAAAGGTGACAACTGCCAGGAAGAACCCATAGGTCTCGTGAACCCATTCCGGGGCGCTGCCCAAGGGCAGTTTGGCAGCCTGACAGACGATGAAATCATTACCTTGACGGACCGGATCTGTCCATTCGGGACACATGACTTGGTGGCGCGTCCACTCGAAGGCCTGATCCAGAGCGATGACGAAAAACAGGAAAAACGCGATGTCCGGAACGCCGCGCACGATGGCGATGTAACCTTTGCCCAGCCAGCTGAGCGGCGCGACATGTGACCTGGCTGCCATCGCGCCCGCAAAGCCAAAGCTCAGCGCGACCGGAGCGGTCACGGCCAGTAGGCCAAGTACCTTGAGGAAGGACAGGTAGAACGACCAATGCACGCCGTTGGTCAAATAGCAGGAAAACCAGCGGAACGTGCCCAGCGTGTCGGGATCAGCGCAATAGGAAAACATGTGGCGTCTTTCGAACGTCAATTCCGGCGCAAGGCCGGGGCAGGTTCGGCGCAATCAAAACGCCGAACCTTTTAATGCAGATCAGTTGGAAACGACAGAACCGTCGGCGTTGTAGGTCGGAACGCCTTCACCGAACCATTTGACGATCAGTTCGTTCAACGAACCATCCGCTTTCATCGAAGTGATCGCTTCGTCGAACTTGCCGCGCAGTTCGCCGTCGGATTCACGGATACCCAGGCCGATACCGCCGCCCAACGGAACGTCATCGCCTACGAAGACCAGCTCACCAGCCGATTCTTCGACGATCGGCACAAGGAAGTCCTTGTCGGCAAACACGGCGTCTGCTTCACCGTTGCGCACGGCTGCGATGGTTTCTTCGGGGGTCGCGAACTCGACCAGAGTCGCGCCGGATTCAGCTACGTGACCCGCTTGAATGGTTGCAGTCTGAGCCGCAACGATGCCGCCGCCTACGTCAACTCCGTCCGATGCGCCAACATAGGCCGACGCCGCAGGAGGGAAGTAGTTTTGAGTGAAATCAATAACTTCATCACGCTCGTCGGTGATCGACATGCCTGCGATGATGGTGTCGTAGTTACCCGAGACCAGGTTCGGAATGATCGAGTCCCAGTCGTTCTTGACCCACTCGCATTCCAGGTTTGCGCGCTTACACAGCTCGTCGCCCACTTCACGCTCGAACCCGTCGATTTCGCCGGCATCATTGATGAAGTTGTACGGAGGATAGGCGCCCTCGGTGCCCATGCGGACGGTGTCGGCCAAGGCGATACCGGCGGTCAGCGCCAGTGCTGCGGTGGACAGAATCAGGTTTTTCATTGGTTACTCCCCAGTTTGGTTCTGTTTCTGAAACTTATGCCGCCTGAGTGGCGGAAAGAAAGCCCCGAAGCCGTTCGGATTCAGGCGCGGTAAAGATATCCTCGGCGCTGCCTTCTTCTTCGATCCGGCCCTGATGCAGGAACACCACGTGGCTTGAGATATCGGCGGCCATCTTCATGTCATGGGTCACGATGATCATCGTCCGGCCTTCGGCGGCGAGATCCTTGATCACCTTGATCACTTCCTGCTCCAGCTCGGGGTCGAGTGCCGAGGTGGGTTCGTCGAACAGCAGTGCTTCGGGTTCCATGCACAGGCCGCGTGCGATGGCCGCGCGCTGTTGCTGACCACCGGACAGTTGCGCAGGGTAGACATCGCATTTGTCGCCGATGCCGACCTTTTCCAGATATTTGCGCGCGCTGTCTTCCACTTCGGCTTTGTCACGGCCCAAAACGGTTACCGGGGCCTCCATGACATTTTGCAAAATGGTCATATGCGCCCACAGATTGAACTGCTGGAACACCATCGACAGGTTGGTGCGAATGCGCAGGACCTGTTTGGGATCGGCAGGTCGGCGAGCGCTGCCCGAGCCGCTCCATTTGACGGGTTCGCCCTTGAACTTGATTTCCCCCTGCTGGCTGTCTTCCAGAAGGTTGCAGCACCGAAGCAAGGTGGATTTCCCCGAGCCGGAGGACCCGATGAGCGAGACCACATCGCCGCGTTTCGCGGTGATATCCACGCCCTTGAGCACCTCGAGATTACCGAAGCTTTTGTGAAGGTCCTTGATCTCGATTACGGCAGAGGCGTCTGTCACGGAAGCTCCAGTCATGAGTGGTGTTGGTGCGGTAATAGGGCGGAAAATCCGGCGCAATGCAATGCGCAAAACACAGATTCGAGCGGGGAATCAATCAAAATGACCAAAGGTCGTGATCAAATTGGTTAGCTGCTGCGCAACTGTGCTTCGGGCGAAGGCGCAGTTGGAATGGCGAGGTACGCGCTTGCGGGAATTTTGATCAACCCACGGATGCGCAGCTTGCCTCGATCCTCATCTGCCAGATCATCAATGGCGGCCTGAACCGCGCGTGCGATCCGAGGCGCATCCTGAGATTTCGACGTGATATAGGGCAGCCCGGGGGTTGGTTCCGTTTCGGCAACGTCGCGCAATGCGTCTCCCAGATCGGTATGCTCCTTAAGAAGCTCCCGGGTCAGCGCGTCGAGCGCGGCGAAATCGCTCATGCCCTCGGCCACGGATTGGGCCGAATTGGCATGCGCTCCGGTCCGCCGTAGGTGCTTCGGTGCAAGCCCCATCTGGGACAAATGCGTGATCGGAGCGGACCAGCCGGATTGAGAGAGAGGTTCGTTATAGGCAAAGACCCCGTCCGTCAGCTCCGCCAGACTGCGCGGATCATCGGCGCGGGCGACAAAGACAGATCTGTAGTGACCCTCTGGGCAGCCGGGCAGACCATAGTCCGGCGTGCCGATCAGCTGCACAACTTCATGAAGCTGCGTTCTGTAGGGCATACCACAGGTTTGGGCAAAGATCAGATCGGGATCACGCCAGATGTCCCAGAAATCGCGGGACCGCTCCAGACTGGCAGGGCCGAACCCCAAATGCGTCCTGATCAGATCCCAGAAGCGATCATTGAAGGCGCGCAACGCGGGCATGTCATACATGCCCAGCATCGCTTTCACGCGTTGGCTGCCTTCTGACGGGCGAGGGCTGAATCCACATCGCTGACACCCAATAGGCTGACGACAAGGCGCAGCAGCGAATCCTCTTCGCCAGTCCTTTGCCCATCTGCGAGGGCGACCGACCACATGGCCTGAACAACAGCCAGCCTGTCATCGTAGGCGACGGCCCCTTTGATCGCGCGGGTGAAGCGGACGGTATCGGGGGCCTCGGCCTCAAGGTCTTCGGCGCGGGCGCGCAGGCCTGCAGCTTCGAAAGGCGAGAGGCCATAGCGTTCGACCGAGACCTTGTCGATTCGGGCCATTTCCGAGTCGGCGTAGTCATTGTCGGACCGGGCGATGCGCACCAAAAGCGCCGTCAGCGCCAGGCGGGCGTCGTCTTCGGCCAGAGGGTCGGGGTCAGGCTGTGTTAGCCGGGACAGAAAATCACGAAACATGAGACAGATATAGAGGCAGGTTAGTGAGCTTCCAAGCGACTTTGCACCCGTTCACGGGCGGATTTGCTGTCATTGAAGCTGAGTCCCATCGCCATGCGGGCCTCTTCAACGATCTTGACCTCACCCTCATCCGTGTCGCCATCGGCCAGCACCACCTCCCACAACGCGTCCAGCGCGGCGAGGCGTTCGTTTAGGTCGGTGGTTTCGCGGATCAGTTTGCCGAACGTGTCGGTTTCCGGGGCTGCTGCGTGCAGTTTCTCGCAGGTGGCACGAACTTTGGCGGCCTCGATCGCGTTGTGCTGATAGAGGCGGGCCAGAATGCGATCAATCAGGCTGATCTCTTCCAGTTTGTAGTCCCGGTCCGCTTGCGCAACACGCACCATCAATGCACCCAGCGCCAGTTCGGCGTCGGGGTCGGGCAGGTGTTCTGTCTGTGGCGGTCGAAACGCTTGGAAGAATTTTTTCAACATGAGGCCAATCTAATCCATATTTTGTGGCGCGCCAAGTTGAGACTACTCGTCATAGCCCTCAATGATCACAAGATCGCCGAGCGAGACAGGATCGCGCAGCGCTTTGGCCTTTTGGTAGCCTTCGCTTTCGTAACAGGCGAGGGCCTGTTTGTAGCTGGGAAACTCGATCACAACCGTTCTTGCCCGCGCTGCGCCTTCTCTGACTTCGCGCGAACCGCCGCGCACTAGAAAGCGAGCGCCGTAGGCGGAGAAGGGTTCAGCATTCGCTGCGATGTAGTTCTTGTATGTCTCCATATCTTCGACATCGACATGGGCCACCCAGTAGCCTTTGCTCATGCAAATCTCCCGTATCGGTTTAGGGCAAGGTACGAAGTTTGCGTAAAAAATTTCAAGCTGCGCCTATCCGGCGTAGTCGATGGCCTGACGCGCCTGTTCGGTTAGCCACGCAATCATCTGGCGATAGGGCACCGGGCCGTAGCTGATACGCGCCACGCCGAGCTTGGCGAGAGTCGCTGAATCCGGCGTGCCTGGCAGAGCGATGATGTTGACCGGTAACTCGGTGGCCTCACAGAGCCGTCGGATCATGGCCTCATCTTTCAGGCCCGGGGCAAAGAACCCGCTGGCTCCTGCGAATTGGAAGGCCGAAGCGCGGGCTATGGCATCTTCAAGCATCGTAGAATCATGCGTGTCGGCCGGTGCTTTCAGGAAGATGTCCGTGCGGGCGTTGATATAGGCGGGAATACCGGCCGCGTCGCAGGCCTTGCGCATCGCTTCGATTCGCGCGGCTTGATCAGGGATGCTGTGAAGGCCGTCTCCGCCGACGATCTGATCTTCGAAGTTGAAGCCAACAACACCGCAATCCAAAGCACGTTTCGTATTGTCGGTGACGCCAGCAGGATCGACGGCATAGGCGCCTTCAAAGTCCAGCGTGACGGGCAGATCAACGGCGCTGACGATACGCCTTGCGTTGTCCAGCGCGGCCTCCAGCGGGATGTGTTGACCGTCTGCATATCCTTGCGCCATTGCTACCGGAGCGCTACCCGTCGCGATCGCCTGCGCGCCTGCATCGCGCACTGCAGCGGCGCTGCCTGCGTCCCAGATGTTGAACAGGATAACCGGATCGCCTTTGACATGCAGGCGCGTGAAGGTTTCAGCACGTTGGGCTTGGGTCGTCATGGGTATCTCCTGTCGAAACTCGTTCAACAGTTAATCCCATGACGCCAGAATCCTAAGCGCTTAATTGTGTCGGTACATCACGTTGCAGCGACTGGATCAGACCAATCGAGAGCTGTCCTTGGCCGCGCGCACGAAGTCGCGGAACAAGGGATGTGGGTCAAACGGCTTGGATTTCAGTTCGGGGTGATACTGAACGCCGATGAACCACGGATGATCCGACCATTCGACAATCTCGGGCAGGCGGCCGTCGGGGGACATGCCCGAGAAGTTCAGGCCCGCTTTTTCAAGCTGCTCGCGATATTTGATGTCGACCTCATAGCGGTGACGGTGGCGTTCCTCGATCTGGGTGCCACCATAGACATTCGCAACTTTCGAGCCTTCGGCAAGAACCGCGTTATAGGCCCCAAGGCGCATGGTGCCGCCCTTGTCGTCGCCCACTTTGCGTTCCACCTTGTGATTGCCCTGAACCCATTCCTTAAGGTGATACACCACCGGCTCAAACCGTTTCTTGCCGGCCTCGTGGTCGAATTCTTCCGAGCCCGCCTCGGTGATACCAGCCGCGTTGCGCGCGGCTTCAATCACGGCCATCTGCATGCCAAGACAGATGCCCAGATACGGCACCTTGTGCTCGCGCGCGTATTGCGCGGCTTTGATCTTGCCCTCGGTACCACGTTCGCCAAAGCCACCGGGAACGAGGATGGCGTGGTAACCTTCCAGATAAGGGGCGGCATCTTCGTGGTCGAAGACCTCGGCATCGACCCACTCGATCTTGACCCTGACGCGGTTCGCCATGCCGCCATGGGTCAGCGCCTCGGCAATCGACTTATAGGCGTCTTCAAGCTGGGTGTATTTGCCCACAATCGCGACCTTCACCTCGCCTTCGGCGTTGTGGATGCGGTCGCTCACGTCCTCCCATTTGGCCAGGTCGGGTTTGGGGGCAGGGCTGATCTGGAACGCGTCCAGAACCGCCTGATCCAAACCTTCCTTATGATAGGCCAGAGGCGCGTCGTAGATGGTGGACAGGTCCTGCGCCGCAATCACGCTATCGGGGCGCACATTGCAGAACAGGGCTAGCTTTTCGCGCTCTTTTGTGGGAATCGGCCCTTCGGACCGGCAAACTAGAATATCGGGGGCCAGGCCGATCGAGCGCAGCTCTTTCACCGAGTGCTGGGTCGGTTTGGTTTTCAGCTCACCCGAGGCTTTGATATAAGGCAGTAGCGTCAGGTGCATAAAGATACACTGACCGCGCGGCTTGTCCTGGCTAAACTGACGGATGGCTTCAAAGAAGGGCAGGCCTTCGATATCGCCCACGGTGCCGCCGATCTCACACAGCATGAAATCGACCTCATCCTCACCGATCGCGATGAAGTCTTTGATCTCGTTGGTGACGTGTGGGATCACCTGAATGGTCTTGCCGAGGTAATCTCCGCGGCGTTCTTTCTCCAACACGTTGGAATAGATCCGCCCCGAGCTGACCGAGTCGGTCTTGCGCGCGGCCACACCGGTGAAGCGTTCATAGTGACCAAGGTCCAGGTCGGTTTCGGCGCCATCATCGGTGACGAAAACCTCACCATGCTCGAAAGGCGACATGGTGCCAGGGTCGACGTTCAGATAGGGGTCCAGCTTGCGTAGACGCACCGAGTATCCCCGGGCCTGCAACAGCGATCCCAGAGCCGCCGAAGCCAGTCCTTTACCCAAGGACGAAACCACACCACCAGTGATGAAAATAAAACGCGCCATGTTTTTTCGGCTGCTCCCGTGAGACGTCAAAATCAGCTGCCCGACGGTTCCGAAAAACCGCTGCATCACGGGACTTCACGTATAAAGGATTCGCGCCAATAGCGCAAGAGAACCGCAAGATGCTGTTGCAGTTCTCTTTCAGGTTTCTAGGTTTTGTGGCTTAGTCGGCCTGCGGGATCAGCGGAGCGTTGTCGCCCTGCGCCGGAGGCAGCAGGTCATCTGCAGACGGAACCGCAGGCGCGCTTTCTTCAGTCGCGGCCGGAGCCGGAACGCCCAAACGGTCGATGACCGAGCTGCCCGAGGACTTCTGCGCTGCCAGAATCGTCAAGGTGATCGAGGTAACAATAAAGCAGGCGGCCAAGATCCATGTCACTTTGCCCAGAGCCGTTGCAGCTGCACGGCCTGTCATGGCGCCGCCACCACCGCCACCCATGCCAAGACCGCCGCCCTCGGACCGCTGCATCAGAACGACGGCGATCAGGCCCAAAGCCAGAAGAAGATGGATGATGAGAACGACGTTTTCCATGGTGGTCCTGTACAGCGTGGCGTGTATCGCGTGGTACTTATGCAAGTTTGGTTCTGGGGGCAAGTCACGAGTTGGCATCACAGTTGATGATGTTGCACATCACGCCAAAGGGACTGGACAGATCGGTCAAGCTTGGCGCACCCTGCGGCCATGCCTCATGATCATTCTGACCACCCGCACGCCTTGTTGCCCCCCGAACCCGCGCTGCGCGTCAAAGCGCTTGAAACGATTCTGACCCGGAAGGGTTTGATCGACCCGGCGGCGCTGGATGAAATCATCGACACGTACCAGAACAAGATTGGCCCGCAGAACGGCGCGCGCGTTGTCGCCAAGGCTTGGAGCGATCCTGCGTTCAAGGCTGCATTGCTTGAAGATGCAACGCCGGTCGTGGCCGAGCTTGGCTACTATGGTCGTCAGGGCGAACATATGGTGGTGGTCGAAAATACGCCGGAGCAACACAACATGGTCGTTTGTACGCTGTGCAGTTGCTACCCGTGGCCGCTGCTGGGTATTCCGCCCGGCTGGTATAAATCCGACGCCTACCGCGCCCGCGCCGTGCGCGAACCGCGTAAGGTCCTGGCCGAGTTTGGTGTCACGCTCGCCGAGGATACGGCGGTACGCGTCTGGGACTCCACGGCCGAGATTCGCTACCTTGTGCTGCCCATGCGTCCCGAGGGGACAGAAGAGTTGGGCGAAGAGGACCTCGCGGCTTTGGTCACGCGCGATAGCATGATTGGTACTGGTCTGCCCAAGGAGGTGTCATGACGCGCGTTCACGATATGGGAGGGCGGTTTGGCGATGGCCCGATCAACCCGGAAGCTGAAGACGCTCCCATCTTTGCCGAAGACTGGCACGCGCGGGCCTTGGCCGTAACGCTGGCCTCGGGCTTTTTGGGGAAATGGAACATTGACACATCGCGCCACGCGCGTGAGCAGCTGTCGCCGAAAGACTACACCCGGTTTTCCTACTATGAGAAATGGATCTCTGGGCTGGCCGATCTGTTGGTCGGCAAAGGGGTGCTGACCCTCGAAGACCTGCGCGGAGAAACCTCGGTCGAGGATCATCCACTGGCAGAACGTATGTTGAAAGCGCAAGCCGTCGCAGCTGCATTGGCCAAAGGCGGCCCTGCGGACCGCAACTCGAACATCGCGGCGCAGTTCGAGGTCGGGCAGATGGTGAAAACAGTGCGACCCGCCGCGAACCGTTTGGTAGATGGTGGGCACACACGTTTGCCAAACTATGCCGCTGGGGCCCAAGGGCGGATCGTTCGCCTGCACGGAACGCATGTTCTACCCGATTCCAATGCCCACGGGCTGGGAGAGGCCCCAGAACCTCTCTATGCCGTATCTTTCCTGGCGTCCGAGCTATGGGCCGATCCGGAACACCCCAAGGATGAGGTGGTGCTGGATCTGTGGCAATCCTATCTGGAGCCTGCATGAGCAACTGCATCACAGCCTCCGCGCCAGAGCCTGTGTTCTTAGAGCCCTGGCATGCGCAGGTCTTTGCGGTCACCGTTGCGTTGAACGAAGCGGGGCGTTTTGACTGGCCCGACTGGGCCGCCCGGTTTTCGAACACGTTGAAACGGAACGGCCTGAACAAAGAACTGGATGGCGGGGAAGACTACTTCCACGCATGGCTTGAAACCCTTGAAGCCCTGTTGGCCGAAAAAGGCGATGCACGCTCGGATGAGGTCACCTTGCTGCAGGGTGCTTGGGAAAAGGCTTATTTGACCACGCCTCATGGCAAACCGGTCCGTTTGCCGTAAAGCGAGTTGGGGGCGCTGCCCCCGCCGCCTTTGGCGACTCCCCCGGGATATTTTCGACCAGATGAAGCAGGGGATCCGTTCTTCATTTGGCTAAAAATATCCCCGCCGGAGGCATCGCGCACAGCGCGATTTGCAGATGCGGCGAAATATCGGTTTCCCTACCGTCTGAGCCTCGTTATATCAGCCGAGTTTGATATCTTTTCGCGAAAAGGACCGGATATGGCCAACGTGGTTGTTGTCGGCGCCCAATGGGGTGACGAAGGAAAAGGCAAGATCGTCGACTGGCTCAGCGAGCGGGCGGACGTGATCGCGCGTTTTCAGGGCGGGCACAATGCCGGCCACACTCTGGTTATTGATGGCGAGGTCTACAAACTGCACGCTTTGCCCTCGGGCGTTGTACGTGGCGGTAAGCTGAGCGTGATCGGCAATGGCGTGGTTCTGGACCCGTGGCATCTGGTCAAAGAAATCGCGACTGTGCGCGCTCAGGGCGTTGAGATCACGCCTGAGACGCTGATGATTGCCGAGAACACCCCTCTGATTCTGCCGATCCATGGTGAGCTGGACCGCGCGCGCGAGGAAGCCGCGAGCAAGGGGACCAAGATTGGTACAACGGGGCGTGGGATTGGGCCAGCCTATGAAGACAAGGTCGGTCGCCGTTCGGTGCGAGTAGCTGATCTCGCTGATGAGGCGACGCTGGAAGCCCGTGTTGATCGTGCGTTGCAGCACCACGACCCGTTGCGCAAAGGTCTGGGGATTGAACCTGTTGACCGCGATGCTCTCTTGGCGCAGCTGAAAGAAATTGCAGCGGAAATTCTGCCTTTTGCGGCTCCGGTTTGGAAGGTTCTCAACGAAAAGCGCAAGGCGGGCAAACGTATCCTTTTCGAAGGCGCGCAAGGTGCGCTGCTGGATATCGACTTTGGCACCTATCCTTTCGTGACGTCCTCGAATGTGATTGCCGGTCAAGCGGCGACCGGTGTGGGGATCGGGCCGGGCTCGATCGACTTCGTGCTGGGAATCGTCAAAGCCTACACCACCCGTGTAGGGGAGGGGCCGTTCCCGACCGAGCTTGAGGATGCTGACGGTCAGCGACTGGGCGAGCGTGGCCACGAATTCGGCACGACCACCGGTCGTCAGCGCCGTTGCGGCTGGTTCGATGCCTGTCTGGTGCGCCAGACCTGCGCGACGAGCGGGGTGAACGGGATCTCTCTCACCAAACTGGATGTGCTGGACGGGTTCGAAACGCTCAAGATCTGCACCGGCTATGAGTTGGATGGCGAGCGTCTGGACTATCTGCCGACCGCAGCCGATCAGCAGGCGCGCTGCACGCCCATCTACGAAGAGATGCCCGGTTGGAGCGAATCCACCGAAGGCGCGCGCAGCTGGGCGGATCTGCCCGCAAACGCGATCAAATACGTGCGCCGGGTCGAAGAGTTGATCGAATGCCCAGTGGCGCTGCTGTCCACCAGCCCGGAGCGGGACGACACCATTCTGGTGACCGACCCGTTTGCAGACTGATGTCGGGCGAAAAGACACCCGGCCTTAGCTACAAGGCGCGCAGGCGTTGGTCTCTGTTCATTCTGGTGATTGGCCTGCCTGTCTATATTGTCGCCGTGGTCACGGTGGTGAACTGGCTTGATCGTCCTCCGATCTGGCTTGAGCTGCTGGTTTACGTTGCGCTGGGCATCCTGTGGGCTTTGCCCTTCAAGTTCGTGTTCAAGGGTGTTGGGAAAGAAGGCCCGGACGAGTCCTGAACTCAAGCGGTAGTTGCTTTGGTGCGACTGCCATGACACTCTGCCCCCAAGCTAAATTGGGGCAGATTATGTTTCTAGAATTTAACAAAAAGAGCATTGTTTCTGTGCTTTTGGGTGGGCTTGCCCTGACTAGTCCGGCGAAAGCAAGCGAGTGGGAATACACCATAGCGCCGTATATCTGGGGGCCGGATTTCCGAACATCACTTGATATCGGTCGAAACCCACCGGTAGACGGCAGTACTTCTATCTTCAATATTCTCAACAGCGCATTCCTGATCGCGGGTGAGGCGCGAAATGGTCCGTGGGCGATTGGTGGAGAGTTCAACTATCTCAACCTCGGCGACGAAGTGGACGGGCCCTTCGGCCTCGGCGCCGAGTGGGAATTGGACGGTATCATGGTTTCGGCTGTAGTCGGCTATACCGTTTCGAAAAAAGATCAGTCCAGAACCGAACTATTTGGTGGATTGCGGCACTGGGATTTGGACCTGTCCACGACGGTAAGCGGCTTTACCGCAAGTACAGATCAGAGTTGGACAGACCCTATAGTCGGCGCCCGACATACGCATGCGGTCAATCCGCGTTGGACCCTCGCCGCAATGGGCAATATCGGCGGATTCGATGTTGGCTCGAGTTTTCAGTGGGAAGCCGTTCTTCAGGCTTCTTGGAAGTGGACGGACCGGGTAAATGTCGCTGGTGGGTATCGCCATTTGAGCGTTGATTTCGAAGACGGCGGAGAAGTCATAGACCTGATCCTGACAGGGCCTTACGTCGCGCTTGCGTTCAACTTCTGATCTTTCACCGAATATGCGGTGTCATGGTTTGTGGTGCAAAAAAAGGCCGAGCAAAGACCCGGCCTTTTGTTGACTATGATGCTATTAAGTTCCTGTTCAAGGGTGTCGGAAAAGAAGACCCGGACCAAAAGCCCGACTGATCAATATCTCCGCTTGGGTCACAGGCTCGCGTCATTTTTCGGCGCGACACTGAGACAGTAAGATGAGGGCAAGCCCGAAGTTTCGGCTTAGGGCGGTCCGGTTCTATTGGCGCATTTGATCGTTAAAGGCGCTTCGCGTCTAAGTCTGTCCCTAGCCGGTTCGCCGATCGTTTCCCGGCCAGCTTAGGATCGCTCGGGCCATGGCATGATACTCGCCCGAGATTTCTTCGGCGACACTGAAGGGGGTGGGCCAAGGCGCCGTCAGGGTCGCCTCGATCTGTCCTGTCGTCAGTTTCAGCTCGGCCTCGTGTTTTGCAGCCAGACGGCGCATTTTTTGATTGGTGGCAAGGCACAACATGTGGACTTCGCGAAATCCACGATTGCGGGCTGCAGTGACTATCCGCGACAGCAGTGCATCGCCGATCCCCAGGTCCTGCCAGACGGTTTCAACGGTGAAGGCCAGTTCAGCCACATGGTTGTGGCTGTCGGGAACAGCCCGCAATTCTCCGACACCGCGCAGGCAGGAATCGGGGAACGCGCCAAATACCAGCGCAGAATTTTTGAATATGCCTGCAAGGTACGCCTCAACAAAGGCCGGGCTGACCGGAACGCCAAATCGAGACGTCAGCGCTTCTGCATCGAGACTCTTGAAATGGCTTTCTATTTTGGGCTTGTCGAATGCTCTGAGGCGTCGAATTGGTAGTTCATACATGGCGGAGCCTTGATTTGAACACGAACTGAAAGATCTGTTACCTTTACTCAGACGATATCATTTTTCTGCATTGCAGCATAGCGACATCATGTCCGCATCGAGATTCCGTAGGGTAAGTGCAAAAAGAAAATGGGTCGAAGAAATCTCCGACCCACTCTCGATAGCGAAATGAAGGATATCAGCCTACGGCGCGCTCACCTTCCGGGCGAAAACCGATGTCACTTGAGGCCGCAAAGCGCCCTCCGCCAGCTTTTTCGATTTTGCCGTCGCGCAGAAGCTGCCCGAAGGACTTCAGGCTTTCTTCGCGATTGAACTCATCCTGTTTCAGCGAGCGAACCTTGTTCATCAATTGCGGGCGCGAGAACTGTTCCTGCCCTTCGATGAAGGACAAATAGGCCGCAGCCGCTTCGAGAAGGTCGGACAAAGACTGCGCGCCCTGATCCTGTGCAAATTGTGCAAAGCCGCTTTCTTCTGACGCGTCCTCGGACTGATCCGAGGTGACACGGCGGGGGGTCACCGGGCCTGTATCCGCGTTGGGCGCGTCAATACGCTGCTCGGCGACCAGCTTCAGTGGGGCCGCCATGTCTGCATCAGGGCGTTTGCTGGTGACCTGAACGTCATCCGGACGGCGGGGGCTGACGACCGAGGCCAAATCGCCACGATACTCTTCATCAGTCGCGGCCTGCTTGGCCACATCTTCCGCCGAGGTTGCAGCAACGGCCGTACGCAAGTGGGAATAGGCCTCACGTGTGCCGCTGGCGTCCGGGTCGTCCATCTGCTCATCTGCTTTTGCCATGAGGCGCGAGACATCCTGATCCAGATCCGAGGACGCCATGGTCGCTTGCGCGTCCATTTCCTCTTCGATCTCGTCAATCTCGAGGAACAGGCTTTCTTCATCCTCAGCGGTCAGAACACCTTGCTGGTCGTCTTCTGCTTCGCCTGCTGGGCTAAGGATATTCTCAACCTCATCGCCGTCATCGGTCGCAGTCTCGGTGTCTTCGTCGAAGATCACCTCGGGGGCCTCTTCTTCCTCTGAGTCTTTAAACTCGATTTGCATTGGGGTCTCATCTTGCAAATCAAGCGGCGCCGATTCCATGGCTGGCGCATCCGGCAGTTCCGGCGCGTGTGCCTCTTCAACGGCTTCGACGGCAGGTGCCTCGGTAGGGGCCGGGGCCTGAGGGGCCAGATCTTCGGGGCTCAGCGAACCTGCCGCAAAGGCGGCTGAGACAGCGTCCATCGGCGCGGGGGCGTCGGCCGTTAGGGGGGCGACCTCTTCCTCGGCATAGCTGTCCGTGTCCACATCCGAATGGGAAACGACCGCGCGGATGCGTTGCAGTTTAGCGGCCAGGCTATCGGGCGCCGGGCCCGCGTCGGCATCGATCGGCGCAGCATCGGAGAAGAAAGATGCGGCAGTGTCTGTTTCAGGTGTCGCAGAGGGGGTCGGCTGGACAACATTCAGATCGGGCGATTGGGGCATGGCGTTATCCTGTGGCAGGGTCGCTTTGGGGCCGGGGGGCGTGTCCTGGAAAGCGGGCGTTTCAGTACGAGGGGGCGTTTCCGTGGCGCGCAGAAGCAGGCCGGTATCGCTCGGGCGTGCTTCAACTTGTTGCGCGTTGTCGCGCTGAGCAATCCGAGTCAGCATTTCGGCGTCAGGTTGCGGGGGTTCAGAACCAAAGTATCTGTCTTCTGCCGCAAGATCGCGGAAGTATTCGGCTATGGCTTTCATAGTCTCGAAAGAGTCGTCGAACCCTTCCAAAGTGCACGAGAAAGTCCCATAGGAAACGGTCAATACCTTGTTGTTCTGTACCATCAGACATGCGTCCTTTACAAACTAACTGAGCCGATCCGCCCGGACAGGGGCAACCCGATCGACTCGGAACTAACTGCATGAACCTATCATTTTGTGGTCTCAATGTGTCCAAATCCGGGAAAAATGATCAATCTGAGAAAAAATGGGGCAATTGTACGTTCAAATGGCCCAATCGGGCTGTTTGGAGGGGGACAGATCGGCCCTGAAGACCTGAATTTGGTGCTGAATCGCGTCACTATTGCGGTCGCGGCAGACGGAGGAGCCTCGGTTCTGGTTGATTCGGGGCGTATTCCGGATGCCGTGATTGGTGATTTCGATTCGTTGTCTCCCGAAGTCCGAAATCGCATTCCCAAGGATCGCCTTTTTCCGATTGCGGAACAGGACAGCACGGATTTCGACAAGGCGCTGCGGAACGTGCAGGCCACCTTGGTGTTGGGGGCTGGATTTCTGGGAGGGCGGCTAGACCATCAATTGGCGGTCTTGAACACTCTGGTCCGGTATCCGGACAAGGCCTGCGTGCTGATCGGCGCGCATGAGGTAGTGTTCCACGCACCGCCCAACATCGTGTTGGATCTGACACCGGGCGCGGTTGTCTCTCTCTTTCCTCTGAAACACGTCACCGGGCGCAGTCGCGGGTTGGAGTGGCCGATCGAGGGGCTTCACTTCGATCCGAGCGGGCAGGTGGGTACCTCGAATCGTGTCACTTCGAAGCTTGAACTTCAGATGGACGGTCCGGGAATGTTGGTGATGGTACCGCGCAGCGCGTTGGATCAGGTCATGCAGGCGTTTCAGTCGGGGCAGAGCGCGCCGTGGCCCTCTCGCGCAGAATAACATAGAGCCCTGCTGCGATCGTGATCAGGATGCCAAGCGCGGCCAGACCGTTCGGCAGGTCGTGAAAGATCATCCAGCCGATCAGGGTGGCGACGGGGATTTCAAGATACTGCATCGGTGCCAGCGTGGCCGAGGGCGCATAGCGCAGCGACCACGTCATTAACAGATGCGCGACGGTTCCCAATATCCCGATGGACAGAAGCAGCCAGTGTTCGTTGCCCGAGGGGAGGGTAAAGGACAGCTCCCAGATTTCGGACCGCGTTCCCCAGATCAGAAGCGGCAGAAGCATGATCGTGGCAAACACACCCGATACGGCTTGCAGCGACATCGGGTCGGTCTCTTTGGCGATCTGGCGTGTGACCAGCATGAACAAGGCAAACACAACAGCAACGATCAGGGGCAAAAGCGCGGGGAGCCCGACTTCGGCAAAGCTGGGTTGAATGACCAGAAGGGTTCCGGCGAACCCGACGATACAGGCCGCAAGGCGGCGATGCCCGACCTCTTCGTTCAGTATGTATCTCCCGAGCAACAGCATGATGAAGGGCATCACGAAGGCGATGGCGACCGCGTCCGCCAAGGGAAGGAATTGCAACGCCGAGAACATCGCGGTGATGCCCGCGATGTGCAAAAGTGTGCGGATCACGGTTAGTCGCAGAATACGGCCCCGCATGCGCCATGGCCTGCCGGTAAACACGACCAAGGGCACAAGGATCGCCGCCTGAATGGCAAAACGTACGAAAACCAACAGCGCCAGTGGGGTTGTTTCCCCCAACAGCTTTGCCAGCGCATCCCCCATCGGGGCGAGCACACAGAAACCAAGCATCAGTACGATGCCGAATACGGGACGATCCTGAGTCATGAGCGCGACGCTAGCGGTTTCCCAAGGCCGAGAAAAGCTCTGTTCTCAAGCCTTCGGAAGGGGTTGAACCTTGGTGTAGTCCGGGCCGATGCAGGTGGGCAAATCATCGCCCAGTTTCAGCCACGTCAGCTTTTCTTCGTGTGACACATGAAGAGTTGGCTCCAAGGCTTCGGGGCTCTCTAGAGTCGCTACGTAAAGGTGAAGAACGTCCGACATCTTGGTCGACCGAAACGAGATCGGAGTTCCACAATGTGGGCAGAAGCTCCGCTCGACTCCAGGCGAAGAGTTGAAGCGCTTCGGTTCTTCTCCGGTCCAGCGCCACTGGCCGTCGCGCACCCCGAAATAGGTCGTCATCGGAGCGGCACACTGGCGGCGGCAACTGTCGCAATGGCATGAGACGCAGGACAAGACCGGAGGATCAACTTCATACGCGACCTTGCCACACAAACAATGTCCACGCATCGCGCTGCCTCCTGTCTGGCCTCAGCAGTTCGGGACGTTTACGGCCAAACCACCCAATGAGGTTTCCTTGTACTTCTCATGCATATCATGCCCGGTCTGACGCATGGTTTCGATCACAGCGTCCAGAGGTACAAAATGCTGCCCATCCCCGCGCAAAGCAAGTGACGCGGCCGAAACGGCCTTGATCGCGCCAAGGCCGTTGCGCTCGATGCACGGCACTTGAACCAGTCCTGCAACCGGATCGCAGGTCATACCCAGATGATGCTCCAGCGCGATTTCGGCGGCGTTTTCCACCTGCTCGGGCGTGCCGCCCATCACCGCGCATAGACCAGCCGCGGCCATCGCCGAGGCGCTGCCCACTTCGGCCTGACATCCGGCCTCGGCCCCCGAGATCGAGGCGTTGAATTTCACCAGCCCCCCAATGGCGGCTGCGGTCAGAAGGAAATCCTCGATATGGCTTTCCGACGCGCCGGGTACGTGGTCGAGGTAATAACGTAGTACTGCAGGCAGAACACCTGCCGCGCCGTTGGTTGGCGCGGTGACCACCTGACCTCCGGCCGCGTTTTCCTCGTTCACGGCCATGGCATAGACGCTCATCCAATCGTTGATTGTATGCGGTGCGGTTAGGTTCATGCCACGCTCGGCCATAAGCGCATCATATATACCCTTGGCACGGCGACGCACGCTGAGGCCACCGGGCAAGGTGCCATCGGTGGTCAGGCCACGCTCGATACAGTCGTTCATCACCTGCCACAGCCGAGCAGAGCCTTTGGCAAAGCTATCCGCGCAGCCACGTGCGATTTCGTTGGCGCGTTTCATTTCAGCAATGGATTTGCCGCTGGACTTGGCCATCTCCAACATCTCGACAGCCGATTTGAAGGGGAAGGGCACTGGGGCGCCTTCGTCGGTGGCTTTGCCAGCGGCCAGTTCCTCTTCGGTCAGAACAAAGCCGCCGCCGATCGAGTAGAAGACCTGCCGCAGTATCACATCGCCCTGCGCGTCGGCTGCCATCAGGATCATACCGTTGGCGTGGCCGGGCAGATTGTGGTCGTAGTCAAAGACCAGATCGGTCTTTGGGTTGAAGGTCAGCGTCGGTAGCCCTTCGGGCGTTACCGTGTGCGTCTCAGCAATTGCGGCCAGCGCGGCCTCGGCCTTGTCATTGTCATATGTGTCCGGCACGAATCCGGCGAGGCCAAGGATGGTGGCGCGGTCGGTGGCATGACCCACTCCGGTAAAGGCCAGCGAGCCGTGTAGTGAGCCGCGCAGCCCGGCAAATTCAAACGGCGATGCACGCATCATGTCCAGAAAACGCGCGGCGGCCACCATGGGACCCATGGTGTGGGAGGAGGACGGGCCGATGCCCACTTTGAACATATCGAAGACAGAGAGGAACATGTCAGATAGCTGAGCCTTCAGGAGGGTTGGCATAAATGGGTGATGTGAACGGCGTGGCCCCAAGACCTTCGGCGGCTATGGCCGTTCGCGTTGCGGGACGCATCTCTAGCTGTGTCAGGATGCGCTGAAGATAGGGCGTATCGGCCAGTTGGTACCAGCTGCGGTCCGCATTGGATGGGTAAAGCGCCATCCAACGCATCATGCACGCGATATAGTATGTCAGAACTGAAGGCCGATCAGCGTTGAGCCAACCCGGTGTCTGCGCAGCGACTGCGTCCAGATTTTTCAGATGGGTGCGTAGCCTTGGGCGTATTCCGGCCCGCAGGGTCTCGGCCTGTTCGGGGGCGATGTATTTCTCGGCATAGAACAGGATGCGCAGATCGGCGTGGAGCGTGTTAGACGCGAAAAACAGCCATTTCAGAAAGGCGGCCCGGTCAGGGCTGTTCGAAGCGGGTGCAAGTTGCCCATGGCTATCGGCCAACCACAGCAGAATGGCTGCCGTCTCGAATATCGGCCCCTGAGGGGTTTCGAGAACCGGGATCAGCCCGTTCGGGTTCAGCGCCCGGTAGGCCGCACTGTCCTGTGCGTTCTGACGACGATCAACCAGCACCGTCTCATAGGGTTGGCTCATTTCGTCCAGCACCAGCCGGATCACCAGCGAGGCGTTGTCAGGGGCATAATGCAGGCGATAGGGCGTCATCATACGGACTAGATATACAGCAACGGAAACCGGAAAAGCCTTGTTTGCGACGTTTCCGATAGGAAACGCGCAATTGAGCGACATCTTTCGCATCCGGGCGACGTGAATTGGGTCTCGAAGTTGGGTGGAGCATTGCATATAAGTCTTGCAGACTATTTGGGGAAGACTGCCAATGACCGCGGATTTGTCGCCAATCGACACAGCCAAATACGTTGCGGCGTACCGCGCGGCCGACATGGTCGAAGACGGAATGCGGGTGGGTTTGGGCACCGGCTCGACCGCCGCCTGGCTTGTTCGCCGTCTGGGCGAGCGTGTCCAGCAAGAAGGCCTGCGCATCAAGGGCGTACCCACCTCGACCCGAACCGCGCAACTGGCGTGTGAAGTCGGGATCGAGGTCGTGTCGCTGGATCAGGCCGGATGGTTGGACCTGACGATTGACGGCGCGGATGAGTTCGACGGTGATCTGAACCTCATCAAAGGCGGAGGCGGTGCGCATCTACAGGAAAAAATCGTGGCAACTGCCAGCGACCAGATGGTGGTGATCGCCGATGCCGGGAAAGAGGTCGAAACGCTCGGCGCATTCCCGCTGCCGGTCGAGGTGATCCCTTTTGGCTGGCAAACCACTCGAACACTGATCGAAGAAGTTCTGGACACGATGGATGTGCTTGGCACGAACTCAGCCCTTCGGATGAATGGTGAGGCCCCATTTGTGACCGATGAGGGCAACCATGTTCTCGACCTGCATTTGCAGCGGATCGGTAATGCGCGGCAGATGGCGCTGGTTTTGAACCAGGTGCCGGGTGTGGTTGAGAACGGGCTGTTCATAGACATCTGCGACAAGGTCATTGTGGGCTACGGGGATGGCCGGGTCGAGCTGCGCGACATCAATGCCGGAACCGTTGAACTGGACCAGTTCCTTGGGGGCACCAAGGACAACCTGTTTTCGGATTTTTCCGACTGAGTGGAAGGCGGCATCCCGAAGACGTGGCAAAATATACCGAAATTTGCGCCTTTGGGGGTTGGCAGGGCGGTTTTCGCGCCCAGATATCCAAAGAATTTTGCAAGCTGAATGAAGGAACCCAGCATGAGCTTTGACTATGATCTCTTCGTAATCGGCGGAGGCTCGGGCGGGGTCCGCGCGGCGCGCGTAGCGGCGGGCGAAAACGGCGCCAAAGTGGCTCTGGCGGAAGAGGATCGATACGGCGGCACTTGCGTTATCCGTGGCTGCGTTCCAAAGAAACTGATGGTCTTCGCCAGCGAATATTCGGGGATGGTCGGTGACGCGCAGGCTTATGGCTGGGACATTCAGCCCGGAGCGTTCAACTGGAACACCTTCCACGACAAGCTGGTGACGGAACTGGATCGGCTGGAAGGTATCTACCGCAACATACTGAAAAACAACGGTGTCGAGAGCTTTGATCAGCGCGCCCATGTAGTCGATCCGCATACGGTTGAATTGGCCGATGGCACACGCAAAACTGCCAAGCATATCCTGATTGCGACGGGTGGTCGTCCGGTTGTTCCAGACTTTCCCGGCTCGGATCTGGCGATCACCTCGAATGAAATCTTCCACCTTGAGAAGCTGCCCGAAAGCATCTTGATCGTCGGCGGCGGCTATATCGCCAGTGAATTTGCCGGGATCATGAACGGGTTGGGCGTCAAGACCACTCAGTTCTACCGCGGTGCGCAGATCCTGCGTGGCTTTGACGAAGAAGCGCGTGGCCTGATCTGTGAAGAGATGCGCCAGAACGGTATCGACGTGCGTCTGGGCACCAATGTGCTAGAGATGACGAAAGAGGGCGACAAGATCCGGGTCAAAGCCACCGACGGGACCGAGGATCATTTCGACGTGGTCATGTATGCCACCGGGCGCACTCCGAATGCGGATAACCTGGGGCTTGAGGACGTGGGCGTCGCGCGTGGCCGCAAGGGCGAGATCGTTGTGGATGAATACAGCCAAACCGGCGTGCCCTCGATCTACGCGATTGGTGATGTGACCGACCGAGTGAATCTGACCCCGGTTGCGATCCGCGAAGGCATGGCCTTTGTCGAAACCGTCTTCAAAGGCAACCCGACCCCAGTGGATCATGAGCTGATCCCGACCGCGATTTTCACCCAGCCCGAATTCGGCACCGTGGGCCTCAGCGAGGAAGAGGCGGCCGCGCAGGAACCGATTGAGGTCTATGCGACGTCGTTCAAGCCGATGCAGAAATCCTTTGCCGGTGGCACTCAGCGGGTTCTGATGAAGCTGATCGTGTCTCAAGCGACGCGCAAGGTGTTGGGTTGCCACATCGTGGCACCTGGCGCGGGTGAGATGATCCAGTTGGCGGGCATTGCCGTCAAAATGGGCGCGACCAAGGAAGATTTCGACCGCACGGTTGCAGTTCACCCGGTCATGGCCGAAGAACTGGTGACAATGCGGCAACCTGTACGCACGGCTTGATTTGCAACTGCGCGCAACCAAGTTACAAGGAACACCGTGATCACACGGTCAAACACAAGGGAATAGACACATATGGCGGGCAACAGCGGTGGCCCCTGGGGGGGCGGAGGCTCCTCTGGTGGTGGAGGAAATCGGGGTAACAACGGTGACGGGCGCAAGCCTCCCGAAGGGGAGAGCCCGCAGATCCCCGAGATCGATGAGCTGATGAAAAAAGGGCAAGAGCAGCTGCGCGTCCTCATGGGCGGTCGTGGCGGCGGCGGCCGTGGCAGCAACGGTTCAGGCGGTGGCGGCGGTGGTCCGATCTTTACCAAGGGAACCGTGGCGATTGGCGCATTGGTCGCGATCGGCCTCTGGGCTGCGGCCAGCTTTTACACCGTTAAGCCCGAAGAACAGTCGGTTGAACTGTTCCTTGGCGAATTCTCGGCTGTTGGAAATCCCGGTCTGAACTTTGCGCCTTGGCCGTTCGTAACTGCTGAAGTCATCCCCGTTACACGGGAACAGAACGAAGACATGGGCGGCGCGCGTGGCAGTGACGATGGTCTGATGCTGACCGGTGACGAAAACGTGGTCGATATCGACTATCAGGTCGTTTGGAATATCAACGATCCCGCCAAGTTCCTCTTTAACTTGCGTGACCCGCGCCAAACGATTCAGGCGGTGTCGGAATCTGCGATGCGTGAGATTATCGCGCAAAGCGAGCTTGCTCCGATCCTGAACAGAGACCGCGGCATTATCGCAGAACGACTGCAAGAGCTGATTCAGCAGACAATGGACAGCTACGATTCGGGCGTGAACATCGTCCGCGTGAACTTCGACAAGGCTGACCCGCCGCAGGACGTGATTGCCGCGTTCCGTGATGTTCAGGCCGCTGCGCAGGAACGGGACCGTCTGCAGAACGTCGCGGATGCCTATGCTAACCGTGTTCTCGCGGAAGCGCGCGGTGAAGCCGCTCAGGTTCTGGAAGAGGCCGAAGCCTATCGCGCCCAGCAGATCAACAGTGCACAGGGTGAGGCCAGCCGCTTCAGCGCGGTTCTGGAGGAATACTCCAAAGCACCAGATGTGACCCGCAAGCGTTTGTACCTGGAGCGTATGGAGCAGGTTCTGGGTGACGTGGACAAGATTATCCTGGACGAAAACACCGGTGGCTCGGGGCAGGGCGTTGTGCCGTACCTGCCGTTGAACGAACTGCGTCGTACCCCTGCAGCGGAGAGCAACTGATGCGTAAAACGACATTTATCCTACCCGTCGTCTTCCTCGCGATTGTCGGTGTTCTGTCCTCGATCTTCATCGTGGATGAGCGTGAACGCGCTCTGGTTCTGCAGTTTGGTCGCGTTGTAGCGGTCAAGGAAGAGCCCGGATTAGCGTTTAAAATCCCTCTGATTCAAGAGGTTGTGCGCTATGATGACCGCATCCTCTCGATCGACGTGCAGCCGCTTGAGGTAACACCTCTTGATGACCGTCGTCTGGTGGTTGATGCCTTTGCGCGCTACCGGATTTCAGATCTGGAGCAGTTCCGTCAGGCCGTCGGTGTTGGCGGTATTCCGGTGGCCGAGGACCGTCTGGACCGTATCCTTCGTGCGGAAACTCGGGAAGTTCTGGGTTCGGTCTCCTCGCGGGATATCCTCAGCTCTGACCGTGCGGCTCTGATGCTGCGGATCCGCAACAGCGCAATTGCCGAAGCACGCGCGCTGGGTGTCAATGTCATCGACGTGCGCCTGAAAGCAACCGACCTGCCTCAGGCGAACCTTGAGGCAACGTTTGACCGGATGAAAGCCGAACGGGAACGTGAAGCGACCGACGAACGCGCCCGTGGTAACGAAGCCGCTCAGCGTGTTCGTGCGCAGGCTGACCGAACCGTGGTTGAACTGGTTTCGGACGCCAACCGCGAGGCCGAGATCATCCGCGGTGAGGCAGACGCCGAACGCAACGCGATCTTCGCTGAAGCGTTTGGACAAGATCCAGAGTTCTTTGAGTTCTACCGCTCGCTGTCCGCCTATGAGCGTGCACTGCAGGGCGGGAACAGCTCGATGGTCCTCAGCCCGGATTCGGAGTTCTTCAACTACCTGAAATCGCCCACCGGGCAGGCGACCCAGTAATGGGTATGATCCTTCTGGCCTTCGGGCTGGTGCTGATTGTCGAGGGGCTGGCCTATGCGCTGGCCCCTTCGCTTATTGAACGTATGTTAGAGGCGCTGCGCACGCTGCCAGAACAGGCGCGGCGTTTGGCAGGGCTGCTCTGCGTTGTCAGCGGTCTTGTGCTGCTTTGGGGCGCCTATCAGCTGGGGTTTTGACCCTTTGACCTCACTTGCCGGTGATTTCCCCGCGATCCTCAGTTGCGAGCGTGATCAAACCGACTACATTGGGTGGAAAGATAGTCTGCCTTAGGGCGGTCTGTAAGAAATTGACGACAAGGAGTTCCCAAGTGCAGGCACAAGCGCGCAGTATTTCCGTCCGGCGGGACGACAGTGTTGGTTTCATGCGACTGATGTGGCTGGCCTTCGGAGCGATGGTTCTGATCGCAGCGCAAACAGTTGCGGCGTATGCGCGTGGGGAAAGCCTTGCGCCGCTGGCGGAACAGATCAGCCCGGCGGTGGTCAATATCACCACATCGACCCTGATCGAAGGCCAGACCGGGCCGCAGGGGATCGTGCCCGAGGGCTCTCCATTCGAAGATTTCTTTCGCGAGTTTCAGGATCGCAACGGCGATAATGGCGACCGACCGCGCCGCAGCAATGCGCTGGGGTCGGGGTTCGTGATCTCGGAAGACGGCTTTATTGTAACCAATAACCATGTGATCGCCGAGGCCGATGAGATCCTGATCGAATTCTTCCCCGGTGATGGTCAACCCGTGAAGGAACTGCCTGCCAAAGTGATCGGCACGGATGAGAAAACCGATATCGCTCTGTTGAAAGTCGAGGCTTCGGGCCCTCTCCAATATGTACAGTTCGGCGACAGCGACACGGCGCGTGTTGGCGACTGGGTGATTGCCATGGGCAACCCGCTGGGGCAGGGGTTCTCGGTTTCGGCGGGGATCGTCTCGGCCCGTAACCGCGCGCTGAGCGGGTCCTATGACGACTACATTCAGACCGATGCGGCGATCAACCGGGGCAACTCGGGTGGTCCCCTGTTCAACATGGATGGTCAGGTCATTGGCGTGAACACTGCGATTCTGTCGCCCAACGGCGGCTCGATCGGTATCGGGTTTTCGATGGCCTCCAATGTCGTGACCAAGGTCGTCGACCAGCTGCGTGAGTTCGGCGAAACCCGTCGTGGTTGGCTGGGTGTACGGATTCAGGACGTGACTGAAGATATGGCTGAGGCGATGGGTCTGGATAAACCCGGTGGCGCATTGATCAGCGATGTACCGGAGGGTCCTGCGAAAGAGGCCGGTCTGAAAGCAGGTGACGTGATCCTCAGCTTTGACGGGGTCGAGGTTGAAGATACGCGCGGTCTGGTACGACAAGTCGGTGAGACGACCGTGGGCAAATCAGTTCGTGTGGTGGTACATCGCGATGGTGGTACTCAGACTATTCTGGTCACTCTCGGGCGCCGTGAGGATGCGGAGCGTGCCGAAACGAGTGAGGAAGATACTCCGGACGCGCCAACCGATGAAAACGCTGACATTCTCGGCCTGACTATTTCTCCGCTGACAGATACGCTGCGTGAAGACTTGGGCCTCGATGCCGAGGCGGACGGTCTGGTTGTGACCGAGGTTGACGAAGCCTCGGAGGCCTTTGCCAAGGGTCTGCGCGCGGGTGACCTGATCACCGAAGCTGGACAGCAGAAGGTCGAATCCTTCAGTGACCTCGAGGCGCGTATTGAAGAAGCTACCGAAGCCGGGCGCAAATCACTGCTGCTGTTGGTACGCCGTGGCGGCGACCCTCGCTTCGTCGCGCTGAGCCTTGAGAACTAAGCTAATAACAGAGCTACCGAAAAGGGCCGGAGATTTCCCTGGCCTTTTTCAGTTTTGATCCGGCAGAAAGAAAATAAGCCATATGCCTTTTGGGCATATGGCTTAGGTACAGGGAGAGATCAGTGGACAGATATCGGGGATGATTACTGACCTCCTACGGTAACAGGTTTACCCTAGCGCACTGACTTCCGAGTCGTCTGTGAACAAGATCACAAAAGGTCAGATCAGGTCCGATTCAGCCAACGCGCGCAAAGCTTCGATGTCGTGGATCAGCAATCCGCCCCGCGATGCCTCGACCACATTGTCCCGTTTCCAGATCGAAATGGTTTTCGAGACGGCCTCACGCGTGGCCCCAACGAATTCGGCCAATTCACTTTGCGACAGGGTAATGCGTTCGGTGGGATCGTCCTGCAGAGACGACAGGT
Source organism: Ruegeria sp. BG3 (assembly GCF_056538485.1). Lineage (NCBI taxonomy): Bacteria > Pseudomonadati > Pseudomonadota > Alphaproteobacteria > Rhodobacterales > Roseobacteraceae > Ruegeria > Ruegeria sp. BG3. The sequence continues at coordinate 216,175 of NZ_JBQFTE010000001.1, forward strand.
GCAGCAGTTTGCGCGCCAGTCGAATCGGCATCGGCAGAAAGACCTGCTCGTTCAACTGTGAACTCATCGACCGCATCCGCAATCCGGCCAGACGGACCATATCAACCGCAAGATCGGGATGTTGGCGGATTTGCTCCATCACGTCCCTGCGACGCACGCGCAGAACCCGAGAGGGTTCTGCCGCCGCTACAGTGGCCGTGCGAGGGCCGCTGTCGAACAGGGCAATCTCACCGAAGACCTCGCCCGGACGCATGAGCGTCAGCGCCAGCTTCCGGCCGCTCATCGCCAGGAAGGACACTTCGAGCGTCCCTTCGACGATGGCATAAAGCGCATCGCCTTCGTCATCCTGATCGAACAGGGTTTCGTTTTTATCCAAAGAGATTTCCGTCGCCAGCGCCGAGAGCATCTCGCGCAGCCCTTCGGATGCATCGGACAGGAAGCCGCTATTTGGGAATACCGCCATTCGGGTACTAATCTCCGGAGTAGGATGGTGAGTGGTTACTCAATTATTCACAGCAAGGTCAACAAGCCAAGTGGTTTCCTTGGATGAGTGTCAAACTGATACCAAAGGGGCTTTGGGTCGACTACTGGCGATCGGGGTCTTCCAGATAGCTTTGCAGGCGATGGAACTGGTACATCAGGAAGGCCATTAGCGCGATGGGAAAAGCGAAGGTTTCGATCTTGACCCACAGATCGGTGGACATGGTGCGCCAGACGATCTCATTGGCGATGGCCAGAACGGCAAAGCAAGCACAGAGGCGCCGCGTCAGGATCATCCAACCTTCGTGTTTCATCGGTAGCATCTCGTCCAGAACGTAGGCGAGGTAGGACTTGCCCTGAAGCAAACCGATCCCCAGAATGACCGAGAAGAACCCGTAGACCAGCGTGGTTTTCATTTTGAAGAACCGCTCATCATTGAACCAGGCGGTTAGGCCACCAAAGAAGATCACCATGAAAGCGGTGAAAATCTGCATCCGGCTGAGCTTGCCTGTCAGAAACCACAAGATGCCCATTGCCGCAAGCATCAGCGGAACAAAGAGGATGGTTGCGATGATAAAGCCCGAATATTCGATGCCGCCGATTAGAAAGCTGTCATCACGCAGTCGCAGGTAGATGAAGAAGAAGGCCAGAGGCGGCCCCAGTTCCAGCACCTGTTTCAGAAACGGGTTGATTTCTTTTTTGCCTGTCATCTTGGTGTCCTGCTGTTCATCCGCCCATTTCAACGATTACAGCGCCCAATGCAATCAGTGCCATCAGGGCGATGCGCCTTGGGCCAACGGTTTCTTTCAAAACCAACCAGCCGATCAAGGCTGCAAATACAGTTGATGTTTCGCGCAGTACAGCCGCTTCTCCGACTTTGTCCAATCGGGTGGCCAGCATGATGGCTCCGAATGACAGTGGCGCGATCAAGCCGCCTGCAAGCCCGCGCAGCATCAGCGGACCTGGGGAAGGGCGGTTGATCATGGCACGCCATCTGAGGAACGCATAGATCGGCATCGCGAAGCCGTCGATCATGAAGAACCAGGCCAGAAAGGTGAACGGATCAGCGGTGGCGCGGATGCCATAGGCGTCATAGGTCGTGTAGAGCGCTACGAAGAGACCGGTGGCAATCGCCAGGGTGAGAGCGATGCCTAGAGTCTCACGATTGGTTTCCAGAAACCGGAAATTATACGCGGCCAGCCCGAAGATGCCGGCCAGAAGGACGGCCACACCGAACCATTGCGTGCCTGTGAAGGTTTCTCCGAACAGAAGGTAGGCTCCGATCACAGTGAAAAGCGGGCCGGTGCCGCGAACGACCGGGTAGACCACCGTGTAGGAGCCTTTGGTATAGGCCAAGGCCTGAAGGATCTTGTAGGTGATGTGGATCAGCCAGACGATGCCGAAGATCGGCCACATATAGGGTTCGGGCCATGGCACGACGAATAGGGCAAAGGGGATGGCCATCAGACAATAGCAGGCGTCGATGGCCCCGCGAGACAGCCACGGATCGTGGCGGCCCTTTTGCAGTGCTCCAAAGACAGCGTGCAGGAAGGCGGCCATCAAGGCGAGGCCCAGGGCGAGGGTGTGGCCCGCTTCGGTGCCTTCGAGTGAGATCAGCCAGTCGCTCAATTGTCAGAACTTGTCCAGTGTGACGAGGCTGGGGGCCGTCTGCCCCCAGACCCCCGAGGATATTTTCAGCCAGATGAAGAGGCGGATCAGTTTTGGTCGAGGCCTGTTAACGCGGCCGCGAATTCTTCCGGGTCGAACGGGGCGAGGTCGTCTATTTGCTCTCCGACGCCGATGGCGTGGATGGGTAGGCCGAACTTGTCGGCCAGCGCGACCAGCACGCCGCCTTTGGCTGTGCCGTCCAGTTTGGTCATCACAAGGCCCGACACATCGGCGAGTTTGCGGAAGGTTTCCACCTGGCTGAGGGCGTTCTGGCCCGTGGTCGCATCCAGCACAAGCAGCGTGTTGTGCGGCGCGGTCTCATCGACCTTGCGGATCACGCGGACGATCTTGGCCAGTTCCTCCATCAGGTCGGCTCGGTTTTGCAGGCGGCCTGCGGTATCGATCATCAGAAGGTCGGCACCGTCCTTTTGCGCTTTGGTCAGGGCGTCAAAGGCAAGGCTTGCGGGGTCCGAGCCTTCGGGCGCGGTCAGAACCGGGACGCCAGCGCGGTCACCCCAAACCTGCAGTTGTTCTACGGCGGCGGCGCGGAAGGTGTCTCCGGCGGCGATCACGACCTTCTTGCCCGCGGATTTGAACTGGCTGGCCAGTTTGCCGATGGTTGTGGTCTTGCCCGAGCCGTTGACGCCAACCACCAGAACCACTTGCGGGCGTTTGGGGTAGATTGGCAGGGGGCGGGCGACCGGCTCCATCACGCGGGCCACTTCCTGCGCCAGCAGTTGCTTGATCTCTCGGGACGAGAGTTTGCGGCCAAAGCGCCCTTCAGCCATGTTCGAGGTGACGCGCAGGGCCGTGTCGACGCCCATGTCGGAGGCAATCAGAAGCTCTTCGAGCTGTTCCAGCATATCGTCATCCAGGGTCCGGCGGATTTCGGCCTTGGTTTCCGTACGGCTGAACAGGCGACCCAGCAACCCACTGGATGCGGGTTGGTCTTCGGGTTGCGGAGCGGTTTCCTGCGGCTGCGGGGCGGGTTCTGGCGTTTGCGCCACAGGCTCAAGCACGGTAGCTTCCTCGCCTCCGTCTTCGACAATGGCGTCCAGCCCTTCCTCAAGACGGGATGAGGATTTGAACAGCTTGTCCTTCAGCTTTGAAAAAAACGCCATTTTCGGTCTCCGCAGGTGTTCCCCTCCACCTAATGTGGATTTGCCGGAGTTGCAAAGGGTCAGGTGAAAGCGATCAGCAATCCAGCCTGCGCAGCCCAATATAGCGGCCAGACCAGATAGGGCGTTAGCTTCAGCGCCGGGTGGTCGTGGGCTAGCAGAAACTTCTCGGTCGCAAGCACGAGGTCTGACGCTATGAATGCCAGTGCCGCAGGCAACGCCCAACGCAGCATTCCGGTGTCGGGCAAAGACAGGACCGCGACGCCCATGCAGAGGATGATTGGGATGTAGAGCAGAACCGGGAGTTTCAGCTCTCCGGCGCGCGGGGCCAGTAAAGTGGCGGCAACGATCCCCAGCATGAGGAGCGACCAGAAATATCCCGGCCGTTCCAGAATGAGGTCAATGTCGCTGCCAGGGTGCGTTAGGAACAGCGCGATATAAGCGATATGGCCCGCAGCGAACGCGCCGATGCCTGCCATGAAGGTGGTGTCTGACTCTCGCGACAGCAGAGCATCCCCAACCGAGCAGAGGCCCAAGGCGACAATCAGCAAGGTTACGCCGCCGCTGAGGAGGGCTACGAGGGCCAGCACAGCAACCGACGCAGTCTTCAAAACGGTACGGAGTACGCTTGCCGGGAGCGAGGACAGCGGCAAATAGGCCAAAGCGCAAGCGGCGGCGAGCCAGAATAGCAGGTATGTCACATCGGTCCCCTTTGTCGTGTTCGGGACCACTGTTCTTTGCGGTGGCACGCGGCACAATAATGACGTGGGGGCAGGCGAATACCGGCGTGGTGATTGGCCATGCCCGCCCGCATCTGACACTATGGCCTCATGTTGAGGCATCTTGTGATTCTGTTGGCGCTGTTGGGGCAGACGGCGGGCGCGCAAACGGCGCTGTCCGGCGCCGAGTTCGACGAGTACACGCAGGGCAAAACCCTGTTTTATGGCTTTGAAGGGCAGGTTTACGGAGTCGAGCGGTATCTGCCCAATCGCCGGGTGATCTGGTCGTTTTTGGATGGCCAGTGCAAAGAAGGCGTATGGTACCAGCGTGAGGATCAGATCTGTTTCGTCTACGAGGACCGGCTGGACCCGCAATGCTGGGTGTTCACCAGATCGGGCGGTGGGCTAATCGCACAGTTCGAAGGCGACCCACAGGCCACTGAACTCTATGAGGCGGAAGACCTCGGGGAAGAGATGGTGTGCCTGGGTCCCGAGGTCGGAGTTTAACCTCTAGAACAGCGATCCCTGATCCGGCGCGTCGGGTTTGGTTTTTTTCGCGGCAGGGCGGCCAGCGGAGCCCGTCGTCAGGCGGCCGTCCGAAAATTCGATCTCAAGCACAGCGTGTTTGCCAGCCTGAGCCTTGGTGGTCACGACGTCGCCCTCAGCGCGCACAACCGCATAGCCCCGCGCCAGCGTTGCCTTGTAGCTGAGCGTTTCGCGTAGGCGGTCGGTTGCTGTCAGTTGTTGGCGCAGGCGCTCGAGTCGGACGGTTTGGGCCGCGTTCAGCCGCTCAGCCAGTCGAGCGGTGGCCTGGCGCTGTTGATCAATCTCTCGCTGGATCGGGCGGAGGGACAGACGCGAAGACAGGTTGCGCAGGTGTTCCTGACGGGAGGAGACGACGCCTCGCAAAGTCGACGGGCGCAGATGAGCCGACATCTCGACCAGTTGCAGGCGGCGGTTTTGCACCCCGCGATTCAATGCCGGTGTCAGGCGTTCCGCAATCAGATCAAGGCGTTGTCGTGGAGAGTTCAACAAACTATCCGGGCGTGGCAACGCGCGCGAGACGTCACGCAGGCGTTGCGCGCGGCGTTGAACCGCATCGCTGGCGGCCCGCGACAGGCGCGCGCCTTGTTCGTTGGTCCAGGCCATCAACTCCATCCGCACGGGGACGGCCAATTCGGCAGCGGCCGTTGGCGTAGGTGCGCGGCGGTCGGAGACAAAGTCGATCAGCGTCGTGTCCGTCTCGTGCCCGACGGCCGAGATCAGCGGGATCTCTGATGCGGCAGCCGCACGGGCCACGCTTTCTTCGTTAAACCCCCATAGGTCTTCGATTGAGCCGCCTCCACGCGCAACGATGATCAGATCGGGGCGCGGCAGTGCTCCACCGGGCGTCAGCGCGTTGAAGCCTTCGATGGCGCGGGTCACCTCGGGCGCGCAGTTTGCACCCTGTACAGCGACGGGCCAGATCAGAACCTTGCGGGGAAAGCGGTCGCGCAGGCGATGCAGGATATCGCGGATCACCGCCCCGGACGGAGAGGTCACGACACCGATGATCTGGGGCAGGTAGGGCAGCGGTTTCTTACGCTCGGGCGCGAAAAGTCCTTCGGTCTCCAGCTGCTTCTTACGCTTTTCCAACAGCGCCATCAGCGCGCCTTGGCCAGCGACTGCGACCTCATCGACATTCATGTTGTATTTGGATTGCGCGCCGAATGCTGTGAGGCGACCGGTGACGACGACCTCCAACCCTTCTTCGGGGACGACGGAGAGGCCGGAGATTTGACCTTTCCAGGTGGTGCAGGCCAGAACGTTCCGGTCGTCCTTGATGTCATAATACAGATGACCCGAGCGTGCCTTGAACACGCGCCCGACCTCGCCGCGTACACGGATTCGCCCGAACGAGCCCTCGAGCATGCGCTTCACCTCGCCAGAAATCTCGGAAACCGAGTATTCAGGGGTGTTTTGGCCGGGAATTGGGTCGTCAAGCAGGTCGGACATTTCAGCGCCTTGTGTCAAATGCCGTGCCAGCTTAGAACGCCGCGCAGGCGAGGCCAAGCAGATCGGAGACGACCCAATGAACATTCTTATTCTCGGCAGCGGTGGGCGTGAGCACAGCCTCGCTTGGGCGGTGATGCAGAACCCCAAATGCGACCGTCTGATCGTTGCGCCGGGCAATGCCGGGATCGCTCAGATCGCCGAATGCGCGTCGCTGGATATCGAGAATGGCGGTGCAGTGGTCAATTTCGCCGAGGCCAACGCGATTGACTTCGTAATCGTCGGCCCCGAGGCCCCTTTGGCCGCTGGCGTGGCCGACCGGTTGCGTGAAGCCGGTGTACTGGTGTTTGGCCCGTCCGCCGAAGCGGCCCGGTTGGAAGCCTCGAAGAGTTTCACCAAAGAGGTTTGCGATGCCTCGGGTGCGCCTACCGCCGCCTATGCACGGTTCACCGAAGCCGCGCCCGCCAAGGCTTACATTAAAGAGCAGGGCGCTCCGATCGTGGTCAAGGCTGATGGTCTGGCGGCGGGCAAGGGCGTGATTGTGGCGATGGACGAGCAGACCGCTCTGGACGCAATTGACGACATGTTTGGCGGGGCCTTCGGTGGGGCTGGTGCCGAGGTTGTCATCGAAGAGTTTATGGATGGCGAAGAAGCCTCGTTGTTTGTGCTGTGCGATGGAGAGGACATCCTGTCGATCGGCACCGCGCAGGATCACAAGCGCGTGGGCGAGGGGGATACAGGTCTGAACACCGGTGGGATGGGGGCCTATTCCCCGGCTCCGGTTCTGAGCGCCGAGGTCGAGGCGCGCGCGATGGATGAAATCATCCGCCCGACTATGGCCGAGATGAAGCGCCGAGGCGCGCCGTTCCAAGGGGTTCTCTATGCCGGTTTGATGATCAAGGATGGGCAGCCGCGTTTGGTTGAATACAACGTCCGGTTTGGTGATCCCGAATGTCAGGTTTTGATGATGCGTCTTGGGGCACAGGCGATGGACCTTATGCATGCCGCGGCCGAAGGGCGTTTGGACGAGACGCGGGTGAACTGGGCCGATGATCATGCGATGACCATCGTTATGGCAGCCAACGGGTATCCGGGTGCTTATGAGAAAGGCTCGGTTATCAAAGGCTTGGATAAACTTCCTGAAGACAGCAGCAACATGGTGTTCCACGCGGGGACAAAGGCTGTTGAGGGGCAGATTCAAGCAGTTGGCGGGCGTGTTCTGAATGTCACCGCCCGAGGTGCGACGTTGCAAGAGGCGCGGGATCGGGCCTATGCAATGGTTGACGGGGTAGATTGGCCCAAGGGCTTTTATCGGCGCGATATTGGGTGGCGGGCGCTTTGACTTTGATGTGGGTCAGGGGGGATTTGCCCCCGCCGCGGCAAACCACGTCTCCCTTGAGAAATTTTAGTCAGATGAAGCATGGGATCCGTCCTTCATCTGGCCGAAAATACCTCGGAGCGCGAGGCAGAGTCTCGCAAAAGACTTCTACGAATTCAAAGCATCGAGAATGCGGGCCCAAGAGCGGATGCCCTTGTGGAAACTTTTGACATCGTATTTCTCGTTCGGAGAGTGGATGGCATCGTCGTCATTGGCGTAACCCACCAGCATCGAATCCAGGCCCAGAACGGTGTCGAAATAACCAACGACCGGGATTGAGCCGCCCATTCCGGTGAACACGGCTTCGCGGCCCCATTCGTCAGACAGCGCAGCGCGGGCCGCTTCAAATTCAGGGCGATCAAGATTCATGACCGAGGCTGGGGACCCTTCGAGGTCATTGTCCCAGACAACTTTGGCGTCCGGGGGCAGGCGTTCTTCTACGTGCTTGCGGATTTTGTCGCGCAATGCGTCGGGGTCCATGTCACCGACTAGGCGGCAGGTGATTTTGCAATGGGCCTCTGACGGTATCACCGTTTTTGATCCGGCGCCGTTGTAGCCTCCCCAAAGCCCGTTGACCTCAAGCGTGGGGCGTGCCCATTGCTGTTCCAGCGTGGAATAACCTTTTTCGCCATGCGGTTGGCTATATCCCACCGAGTTCAGGTATTCGGCTTCGTCGAAGCCGCAGTTTTCCCACTGGCGCAGCTGATCTGCCGGGACCTCGTGAACGCCCTCGTAGAAACCTCCAACAGCGACCCGTCCGGTCTCATCGTCATAGAAAGAAGCTACGATCTTGGACAATTCGCGCAGCGGGTTCAGGCCGGGGCCGCCGTAGTGGCCGGAATGCAGGTCGATGCGGGGGCCTACGATGGTGAACTCATCCTTCAGCATGCCGCGCAGTTGCGATGCGATGGAAGGCACTCCGCGTGACACCATCGAGGTGTCGCAAACCAGGGCCAGATCGGCCTGCAACTCGTCTTTGTTCGCTTCGAGGAACGGCACCAGCGAGGGCGAGCCTGATTCCTCTTCACCTTCGAAGAAAAAGGTGATGCGGCAAGGGAGGGTGCCGTGGACGGCTTTCCATGCACGGCAGGCCTCGACAAAGGTCATCAGCTGGCCCTTGTCATCGGATGAACCACGGCCGCGAATGACGGGTCCGTTTTCGGTCTCTTCGATGGCGGGGTCGAACGGATCGCGGTTCCACAGGTTCAGTGGGTCGACGGGTTGTACATCATAGTGCCCATAGAACAGCACATGCGGGCCTTCGCTGCCCTCACCTACATGACCCACGACCATAGGGTGGCCGGGTGTTTCGCGCTTTTCTGCTGCAATACCAATGCTCTGCAAGTCCGAAACCAGCCAGTCTGCGGCCTTGTCGACATCCGCTTTGTAAGCGGGATCGGTTGAGATCGATTGGATGCGCAACAGCTCCATCAGGCGGTCGATCGAGGTTTGCAGATCAGAGTCGATCCGGCTCAGCACGGCGTCTAGCGACATAACAGGGCTCCTGCTTGGGAATGATTTGCGCGAACCCTATCAGTGTTGGCGCTGCCGTCCAGAGCAGAGTGCGCAGTACCGCCCCGTAGTGAACGGCCGAAGTTAAGCTTCTGTACCTGCGTCGTTTCCCCGCGTCTTTTAGACGTAAGTTTACTTGCTGCGCGGCTATGAAGCTTATATTTGATGCAAATCAAAGTTGGGTTCTAACGGGCGGCTTTAATAAGGTAGAACGTGCGAACACAAAGCTGCTTTAGGGGCGATGTCCTGTAAGGTAGCGGAATACAGGCTTTGGGTGAGGGGTTTACCCGAGGCGATCAAGGAGGGTCCGTTGGACTATACTGCTCAGCTCGATTCAGCGATTGCCAGGCTGCATGACGAAGGACGTTATCGGACCTTTATCGATATCGAACGCCGCAACGGGCACTTCCCGCATGCTGTTCGGACCCGTCCCGATGGAACACAACAGAACATTACCGTGTGGTGCGGCAATGACTATCTTGGCATGGGCCAGCACCCGGTTGTCCTGAACGCAATGCACGAAGCCGTCGATGCGGCGGGTGCAGGGTCGGGCGGGACGCGCAACATTTCGGGCACGACTGTATATCATAAGCGTCTTGAGGCTGAGCTGGCCGATTTGCACGGCAAAGAGTCCGCTCTGCTGTTCACCAGCGCCTATATCGCCAATGACGCGACGCTTTCGACCTTGCCGAAGCTGTTCCCCGGTCTGATCATCTATTCGGACGCGCTGAACCATGCCTCGATGATCGAAGGCGTGCGGCGCAATGGAGGCGCCAAGCGTATCTTCCGCCACAACGATGTCGCGCACCTGCGTGAGCTGCTCGAAGCAGACGACCCTAAAGCCCCCAAGCTTATCGCCTTTGAGTCGGTCTACTCCATGGATGGTGACTTCGGCCCAATCGAAGAGATTTGCGATCTGGCGGATGAATTCGGTGCGCTTACTTATATTGACGAGGTCCACGCGGTTGGCATGTACGGCCCGCGCGGTGGTGGTGTGACGGAACGTGATCGTCTGGCGCATCGCATCGACATCATCAATGGCACTCTGGCGAAAGCCTATGGCGTAATGGGGGGCTATATCGCCGCTAGCGAAAAGATGTGTGACGCCGTGCGCTCTTACGCGCCGGGGTTCATCTTTACCACGTCTCTGCCGCCCGCTGTTGCGGCTGGTGCGGCGGCCTCGGTCGCGCATCTGAAAGTGACGCCGGAACTGCGCGAGCAGCATCAGACACAGGCCAAAATCCTGAAGCTACGCCTGAAAGGCTTGGGCCTGCCGCTGATCGACCATGGCAGCCACATCGTTCCAGTCATCGTCGGAAACCCAGTTCATACCAAAATCCTGAGCGACCGGTTGTTGGATGATCACGGTATCTATGTGCAACCGATCAATTTCCCGACCGTTCCACGCGGTACGGAACGCCTGCGCTTCACCCCATCTCCGGTCCATGGACCCGGTGAGATGAACCGTCTGGTTCAGGCGATGGACGAACTTTGGTCACATTGTGCGCTAAATCGCGCCGAACTTGCCGGTTAACCTCACGCTAAAGTGTGCAACGTGTTTGCCGCGTGTTAAGCTTACGCTAACAAAATAAGTGGACGAATCGTTATGGGGACGATTCGCCATTAGCGTGAAACACGCGACAGGCAAAATGGGGCGGCAGGAATGATTGGGCGCAGATCACAGCGCGATTCCGAAGAAGGTGTAGAAGTCAGACCAAAGGGTTTTGACGACTATGAAGTACGGCTTGGTGATCAGATGCGCGGCGAACGCGCCACCATGGGCAAATCCCTTCTGGATGTTCAGCGCGAGCTGCGGATCAAAGCCAACTACATCGCTGCCATCGAAAACGCCGATCCTGATGCGTTCGATACACCCGGCTTCATCGCCGGGTATGTGCGTTCTTACGCACGGTATCTGGGCATGAACCCGGATGAGACCTTTGCCGCCTTTTGCAAGGAAAGCGGCTTTGAGGTCGCGCATGGCATGTCCGCCGAGGCCTCGGTCGTGCGCAAACCGACCGGAGATCTTCCGGCCCGTGGCCCGATGGGGCGAGATCCGTTTGTGTCTCCGAACACGCCATATATCCCCGGCAAAGAATCTTTTGTCAGTCAGGTTGAACCGCGCGCGATTGGCTCATCCCTAGTGTTGCTGGCCGTTATCGGCGGTATTGGCTATGGCGGCTGGGCCGTGCTGAACAAGATCCAGCAGGTGCAGGTCAGCCCGGTTGAGCAAGCCCCCGTGGTTCTGTCGGATCTCGACCCCCTTGATGCGGCGCGTAGCACAGAAACTGTCGAGACTGCCTCGACCGAAGCGCTGGATCGCCTCTATCGCCCGCAAGCGCTGGATGTTCCGGTGATGGTCGCGCGGGATGCTCCGATTTCCACGCTTGACCCACGAACCGTCGGCACGTTCCGCCCCCCGGAACTGCCCGAGGTTCAGGTGGCCGAATTGCACACGGTTGAACGCCCGGCCTTGCCGCAGGTGGTTGAGCAGCTGGATACGACGTTGAAGATTGTCGCCGTGAACCCTGCGTGGATGCGCGTCACGGCCGCCGATGGCAGCGTGATCTTCGAAGGTACGCTCGGCACGGTAGAACAGGGCAGCGTGTTTGAAGTGCCGCTGACCGAAGAACCTCCTCTGTTGCGGGCCGGGGCGTCGGGTTCGGTGTTCTTTTCGATGAATGGTGAGCATTTCGGTCCGGTTGGTGCCCCTGGCACTGTGGCGAAGGGCGTCGTCCTGTCCAAGGACGCGGTGGTTGAGACCTATGCCGTCGCCGATCTCGAGGCTGAACAGAACAGTGCCCTCAAGCAATTGGTTGCCGAACTTCAGACGCAAGTAACCGACGAGCCTGCCGAATAGTCTTGCCATTGCTCTAGTCCGGTTGCCGAACTATCTATGAGGCAACCTAGGCAGATGCGGACCACTCTTCATGTCGCTCAACCACGTACGTCCCTGGCGCGATATCTACCGCCGTAAATCCCGCCAGATCATGGTCGGTACCGTGCCGGTCGGCGGCGATGCTCCGATTGCCGTTCAGACCATGACCAACACCCTGACCACTGATGTGGCGGCAACGGTCGCGCAGGTTCAGGCTGCGGCTGAGGCCGGAGCTGATATCGTGCGGGTTTCCGTTCCGGATGAGGACTCGGCCAAGGCGCTGAAAGAGATCGTGCGCGAAAGCCCGGTGCCCATCGTGGCTGACATTCATTTTCACTATCGTCGTGGAATCGAAGCGGCAGAGTCCGGCGCGGCCTGTCTGCGGATCAATCCGGGCAATATCGGCAACGAACAACGCGTGAAAGAGGTCATCAAGGCCGCAAGGGACCACAATTGCTCGATTCGGATCGGTGTGAATGCAGGCTCGTTAGAGCGGCACCTGCTTGAGAAATACGGCGAACCCTGTCCCGAGGCGATGGTTGAGAGCGGGTTGGAACATATCCGCATTCTGCAGGACAATGATTTCCACGAATTCAAGATCAGCGTGAAGGCCAGCGACGTCTTCCTATCGGCGGCGGCCTACCAAGGCATTGCCGAGGCCACCGATGCCCCGATTCACCTTGGGATCACCGAGGCCGGAGGGTTGGTCAGCGGCACCATCAAATCCGCCATCGGTCTAGGCAACCTGCTGTGGATGGGGATCGGAGATACGATCCGCGTCAGCCTGTCTGCCGACCCGGTCGAAGAGGTCAAGGTTGGCTTTGAAATCCTGAAATCCCTGGGCTTGCGCCATCGCGGCGTCAACATCATCTCATGCCCGTCCTGCGCGCGTCAGGGATTCGACGTGATCAAAACCGTCGAGGCGCTGGAACACCGCCTGGAACACATCAAGACGCCGATGTCCCTGTCGATCATCGGTTGCGTCGTCAACGGACCGGGCGAGGCGCTGATGACCGATGTTGGCTTCACGGGCGGCGGAGCAGGGTCGGGCATGGTCTATCTGGCGGGTAAAGCCAGCCATAAGATGTCGAACGATCAGATGATCGATCATATCGTGGAAGAGGTCGAGAAAAAGGCCTCTGAACTGGATGCGGCAGAGGAGGCTGCAGAGTAGCTATACTGCGGGCATTTGCTGCGTCGCACAATGAATGCCTCCGCCCAGTTCGCCCAACGTGTCGACATTCAATGAAACGACCTCGCGCCCGGGGTAGTGACGCCCAAGGGCATTGCGCGCAGTTTTGTCCGTTTCACTATCGCCGAACTCGGCAATCACCACTGCACCGTTGCAGACATAGTAGTTTGCATATGATGCTACGAATTCCGGGTCTTGAACACGACGTTCGAAAGGTTCGGGGATGACGTCGATCTGCAAGCCTTCGTCCGCAAGCCGATCGTGAGTGTCCAGTGCAGCACGGTGAAACGGATCACCCATGTCTGGTTCATCTGGAAGGTTGATGAGAACGCGCCCCGGCCCTGTAAAGCGGGCTAGGCTATCAATATGGTAGTCGGTGATGTCTTCGCCCAAGACACCTTCGGACCAAATGATGCGGTCAGCGCCATAAGCTGCCAGCAGACGGCTTTCGATTTCGGCGCGTGTCATGCCAGGATTGCGGTTTTCATTCACCCAAGAGCTTTCATGCGCCATGAGCAGCCCATGCCCATCCTGCTCGACCCCACCAGCCTCGCCTTGCAAACCGGTGGGTCGCAGAGTTAGGTCCAACCGATCCGCGACCCTGCTGGCCACTTTTGCATCGAGGGCGTGGGGTTGCTTTTGCCCCCAGCCATTGAATTGGATTTGGCTGATGGCCAATTTGCCCTGTCCGTCGACGACAAAAACCGGGCCGGAGTCGCGGCACCAAAGATCTTCGGTCGGGATGTCCCATAGCTCGACCTGCGCAGAGAGCCTCCGGCGCGCGGTGTCGTGATGTTCAGCCTCGGCCAACATGGTTACAGGCTCAAAATCCGAGATCGCGTTGGCAATGTCCGCGATTGTCTGCTGTACCGAGTCTAGAAATATGTGGTCGCGATAGACTTTGCGACTGTTGGGCCATTGCATGAAAGTGCGCTGATGACGCATTTCCTCGGCCGGTACGTAGTAGCCAGAACGAGGCTGGGTTGAGGATTGACTTGGCAAACCCATAACTCCCAGCGCCCCTCCGGCAATCAAAAGCTGTCGACGATTCACTTCGGGAGTCTACCCTTGTTCGGCTCGCACGCCGTCTGCGATCTGCTGCATCTGATCTGCGGGTAGGAAGCCGCGCAGCATTTCGGTGCCCAAAACGAACGAGGGCGTTCCGGTGATCTGCATCCGTTGTGCCAGCTCTCGGGTGCGGGTGATCTCTTCGGTGACCTGGTTGCTGTCCATCGCGGCGATGATGGCGTCGCTATCCAGCCCAAGCCCGTCTGAGATACGGCGCAAGGTCACTTCGCTGGGTTCTCCGCTGAATTCCATAAGGGCGTCGTGGACCTGTTTATAGGCGTCATCCCCGGCGACATGTTTGGTTGCCACGGCGAAGCGCGAGGACAGAACCGAGGCATCGCCCAGAATCGGGAACTCTTTGATCACAAGACGGATATTGCCGTCTTCGGCCAACAGGCTGGCCACCTCGGGCACGGCACGACGGCAATAGCCGCAGCGGTAGTCCATAAACTCAACCAAAGTGATGTCGCCATCCGGATTGCCGCCCACCCAGCTATAGCCATCATTGAACAGCTCATCCGCGTTCGAGGCGACCAGATCGCGGTCGGCCTGCTCCTGGGTCGCTGCGTTGCGCTCTTCCAGAATGGTGATCGCTTCGATGATCACTTCGGGGTTTTCCAGCAGATACTCGCGCACCTGCGCTCCGAACTCGGCCTTTTCGGCATCGCTGAGCGCATTGAGGTCCAGCGCGTGCGCCGAAGTCGATATCAGGGAAAGCCCCAAAAGGGCGGGGGCTGCATGTTTCAGGATCATTTGCGTTTCCTTTTCGCTTTCTCTGCGCGTTTCGAGGCAATCAACACATCTTGTGCCCTTTGCCAACCCGGTGAGCCTTCGGGAAGTTGCCCGATGGCCCGTCTTGCGTGAATACCTGCATCGGCCAGTCGGCCCTGCAATGCGTATCGTTCTGCGGTGACGGTCGAGGCCATCCCGTTATTGCCGACCTTGGAATAGGCGACACCCAGATCCCGCATCAGCCGCGCGTTGCGGTAGTCGCGGGCGCGGGCTTTCTCAAGCGCTTCCAACGCCGTGTCGGTCTGGCCTTGTAGCAGCAGCGCCCGTCCGTATCCTGCAAGGATCAACGCATCGCGCGGCGCCATTTCAACCGCTTGGGCATATGCATTAACAGCCTCAGATAATTGCCTGTTTTCCAGAAGAATTTGCCCTTTCAATTCGTAGTAGAAGGGATCCTCGGGCCGAATTTTCAAGGCTTCATCTATCGCTGCGCGCGCACGGGCCAGATCGCGGTTCTGGTGATGGGCTGACGCCTCGCGCATCATTCGGATGTCGTAGGCCGTTTCCTCTTTCGCGCGGCGCATTGTCCAACTCGGAGAGCGCAAAAAGGCCGAGAGCTTACCCTTGACCCGCGCAAACCAGTAATCGGCGCTTTCATTGGGTTGGGTTTGATCTCCGAATTCGTCCAGAAACGCCTCAGCTGCGCGCAAGCGGTCCCGGCTGGTGGGGTGCGAGCGCATATAGGGGTCTTGATTGGCCGTGCTCAGCAATTCCTGACCTGCGAATTTGCGGTGGATCGCGACCATCCCCTTGGGTGAGATTCCAGCCCACCGCAGATAGCTGGCTGCGCTGCGATCGGCTGAGGCTTCCTCGGCCCGTGTGTGCCCCAGAAAGCTGCGAATGGCCGCGCCTTGCGTCCCGGCTGCTATCCCGGCAGCGGCTTCCCCTCCGCCCGCCGCGGCTGCGATCAGAGCAAGCGCCGTGCCAAGGCTCGCCTTACGCTGTGCGTCCTGCAGGTTTTGGTGACGGCGGGCTAAGTGACCGTTGGCTATATGGGCGGCCTCGTGGGCGATGACGGCTTGCAGCATTTCGGGGCTGTCTACCGACAGGATCAGGCCGTAGTTCAGGTAGATCGCGTTGTAGTCGATCACGAAGGCGTTGAAGGTGTTGTCGTTGACGACCAGAATACGCACCTGATTGGTGCTTAGCCCGGCGGCACGCAGCACCGGAAAGGCCAGTTCGCGCAGGCCGAACTCGATATCGGGATCGCGGATCAGGCTTTGGGCGTGGCTCTGCGCTGCCGCCGTCAGCCAGAGGACAGCCGCAAGTATCAGGGCTGGGATTGACGTCAGCCGGGATACGCGTTCAAAAGCCATGGCTGCAACATGGGAGATGGGCATGAGAAACTCAACCCGGTCCGGGGTCGATCCGTTTATTGTGATGGACGTGATGGAGGCCGCGCGCAAAGCCGAAGAGGCCGGACGCCACCTCATTCATATGGAGGTCGGTCAGCCCGGAACCGGCGCCCCGAAAGGGGCGACCGAAGCCCTCGCAAAGGCAATGGAGCAAGGCCCGTTAGGCTATACCGTCGCGCTTGGACTGCCCGCTCTGCGCCAGCGGATCGCGCAGATGTATGGCGAGTGGTACAATGTCGATCTGAACCCCGAACGGGTGGTGGTGACGCCGGGGTCTTCCGGCGGGTTCTTGCTTGCCTTTACCGCGCTGTTCGACAGCGGGGATCGCGTGGGGATCGGTGCGCCAGGCTATCCGTCCTACCGTCAGATCCTCAAGGCGCTTGGGCTGGTGCCCGTCGACCTGCCGACCTTGCCCGAGAATCGGCTGCAACCGGTGCCTTCGGATTTTGCCGGACTTGATCTTCAGGGCCTGATGGTCGCGTCACCCGCCAATCCGACCGGCACTATGTTGGATCATGCCTCGATGGGCGCGTTGATCGACGCCGCGCAGGGGCAGGGTGCCTCTTTCATCAGCGACGAGATCTACCACGGGCTGGAATATGAGGCCAAAGCCGTCACTGCGCTGGAGCTGACGGATGAGTGCTACGTGATCAACTCGTTCTCGAAGTATTTCTCGATGACCGGTTGGCGCGTCGGTTGGATGGTCGTGCCCGAGGATCAGGTTCGTGTGGTTGAGCGGATCGCCCAGAACATGTTCATCTGCGCGCCCCATGCCAGCCAGGTGGCCGCCTTGGCCGCGATGGATTGCGATGAGGAGCTGCAGGCCAATCTCGATGTTTACCGCCGCAACCGCGAGCTGATGCTCGTAGGGCTGCCAAAAGCCGGTTTCACGAATATCGCGCCACCTGACGGGGCATTCTACGTCTATGCCGATGTCTCTGACCTGACAGATGACAGCCGCGCCTTTGCAGCCGAGATTCTGGAAAAGGCCGGTGTCGCCGTCACGCCAGGTTTGGACTTCGATCCTGAGCGCGGACATACGACCCTGCGATTCTCCTACGCAAGGGCCACTGCCGATATTCAGGACGGGTTAGAGCGTCTGCGCAGCTTCATGGCCGAACGCGGCGCGTTGCAGCCGGTGTAAAGCGTTCACAAGAGGGGGCGGATGCGCTAGGGTCACGCTCAAACGATCTCGGGAAAACTTGAGGCCATGAGCAGGATTTTCTTTTGCATCGCGCTGATCTGGGCGCTGTCCGGTGCCGCATTGGCGCAGGACTTCACTGCGTTGGCGCGCGTGCAGCCGGACCAAAGCCGCATCATCGATTCCGGTCGCACGGCGGTTCAGGTCGACCTTGGCGTCAGTCAGGGGGTGTCTTACCGCATTTTCACGCTGCGCGATCCCTACCGCATGGTTCTCGACTTTCAGGAGGTCGACTGGACCGGCCTCAACGCCGAAGAATTTCTGCAAACCGACAGGATAAGCGGCGTGCAGTTTGGGGCCTATGTCCCCGGATGGTCACGCATGGTTCTGGAGCTTGGCGCACCGATGGCGGTGGACACAGCCGAGTTGCGTTTGGATGAGACCTCGGGCGCGGCGCTTTTGACCCTGCAATTGGTGGGCACCGATTTTGACACGTTCAACGCGTCTGCGGGCGTGCCGCGAAACCACGGTTGGGATCTTCCCGAACCCGCGGTCACCACGTCTGAGGCCCCGCGTAACGTGGCGCAGGTCATGCGGGTGATGCTGGATCCCGGCCACGGCGGTATCGATCCGGGCGCTGAGTTTGGCGGCATTGACGAGAAAACCATGATGCTGACCTTCGCGCGGGAATTACGTGAATTGCTATTAAGGTCAGGTGGTTACGAGGTGGTGCTGACGCGGGTCGAGGATCAGTTCGTCTCGCTAGAGCGTCGTATCGCTCTGGCACACAGGGCGGGTGCAGATGTGTTCATCTCGCTGCATGCCGATTCCCTCTCCGACGGGCAGGCCCACGGCGCGGCGGTCTATACCTTGTCCGACGATGCCTCGGACGTGGCCAGCGTCAAACTGGCCGAGCGCCATGATCGGGGCGATCTTTTGTCTGGGGTCGATCTGAACGGGGCTGATGATCAGGTCACCGATGTGCTGCTGGATATGGCGCGGCAGGAGACCAAACCCCGCACCACATCGCTTGCGGGCGCGATTGCCAATGGCATGGCGCAACAGGGCGGGCCGATGAATCGCAAACCGCTGCGCACCGCATCGTTTTCGGTGCTGAAGGCGGCGGACATACCGTCTGTTCTGGTCGAACTTGGGTTTCTTTCCAGCCCCAGAGACCTGAAAAACATCAGAAATCCCGACTGGCGCGCTAAAATGGCGCTGGGGATTTATCAGGGGCTCGAGGACTGGCGGCAGCAAGATGTGATCAGACGATCCCTGATTGGACAGTGACCTGACGACGCAAAACGGCTAGAATGCGCTTGTGGTTTTGACCCTCGGGCTTGGCATCCCTATATAGGCGGCAGCGCGAAAAAAAGGCAGTGACGTGATCCGGTTCATTCTATCGATTTTCGGGGCAGTTTTCAGCCTCGTGACTTTGGGTATCTTCATGGTTGCGCTGGTGATCGGCGCGGTCTTCTGGATGTATGGCCGCGACCTGCCCAGCCACGAGTCGCTGGCCCAGTACAAGCCGCCCACGATCAGCCGGATCTATTCCGGCGAAGGACAGTTGATCGACGAATTCGCCCAGGAACGCCGTCTTTTCACCCCGTCCGAGGAAATCCCTGATCTGGTGAAACAGGCCTTCATTTCTGCGGAAGACAAGAATTTCTACACCCATCAGGGCTATGACCCGCGCGGCATCATCGCTGCCGGTGTTGAAGCTGTGCGCACCAAGGGAGAGACCGTGCGCGGGGCCTCGACCATCACGCAGCAGGTGATGAAGAACTTCCTGCTGTCGGGCGACCGTCGGGCCGAGCGCAAGATCAAGGAAATCATTCTCGCCACCCGGCTTGAGGACACGCTCGACAAGGAGCAGATCCTCGAGCTTTATATGAATGAGATCTTTCTGGGTCAGAACTCCTACGGAGTGACCGCTGCGGCGCAGACCTATTTCAACAAGACCCTGCAGGAACTGGCCCCGCATGAGGCAGCGATGCTGGCCGCGATGCCCAAGGCGCCGTCGGACTACCACCCGGTCCGCCAGCAGGAACGTCTGCTGGCCCGCCGCAACTATGTGCTGCGGGAAATGAACCAGAACGGATACATCGATCAGGCGACTTACGAGACCGAGGTCGAGATGCCTCTGCGTTCGGTCCAGAACGGGGATTTCGAAAGCTTCCGCACGGCCTTGCCGCCGCGCGATTACTTCACCGATGAAATCCGCCGTCAACTGAGCGAAGACTTCGGCGAAGGTGAGTTTTTTACCGGCGGTTTCACCGTGCGCGCTTCGGTCGACGAAGAGATGCAGGTCGAAGCCGCGCGTGCGCTGCGCGAGGCGCTGCAGAAATACGACCTGTCCCGCGGCAGATGGCGTGGCACGGGCGAGGTGATCGCCGAAGAAAAGCTGGCGGATGAAGCCCAGTGGCGCGATGCGCTCGCGCAGATGGAGATTCCCCGTGACGTCGTCCTGCCGACCCAATGGTATCCCGCCGTTGTGCTGGATGTGGCCGAGCAACAATTGACCGTCGGAATCGAGGATGGCCCTGCCGATGGCACCATTCCTCGCTCTGACATCAAATGGATGCAGGGCAACTTCTTCGATAATTTCAAACGCGGCGATGTGATCCTTGTCATGGCCGGGGAAGAGGGCCAATGGTCCGCCCGTCAGGTGCCCGAAGTGCAGGGTGGCTTTGTCGCGATGGACGTGAACTCGGGCCGCGTTCTGGCGATGCAGGGCGGGTTCTCCTATCAGGACACCGTATTCAACCGCGCCACGCAGGCGCAGCGTCAGCCGGGGTCCTCGTTCAAGCCGTTTGTTTACGCGGCTGCGCTCGACAGTGGCTACAGCCCTGCAACAATCGTTGTGGACGCTCCGATTGAGGTGAATACCCCTCAGGGCCTGTGGCGCCCCAAGAACTCGTCGAACAAGTTCTATGGCCCGACGCCACTGCGCACCGGGATCGAACAGTCGCGGAACCTGATGACCATTCGTCTGGCGCAAGAGGTCACGATGCCCGTCGTCGCGGGCTATGCGGAACGGTTTGGTGTCTACGACCGAATGGGTGCGTTTCTGGCCAACTCGCTGGGGTCCGAGGAGACCACGCTGTATAAAATGGTTGCAGCCTACGCGATGTTCGCAAATGGCGGTGAGCGGGTCGAGCCTACTCTGGTCGACCGGATTCAGGACCGCTTTGGCAAGACGATCTATCGCCATGACGATCGCCAGTGTCTCGATTGTAACTCGACCTGGCTGGAGCCGAATGAGTCGCCGACCATTGAAACCAATCGCTCTCAGGTCATGGATGCGATCACCGCCTATCAGCTGACCTCGATGATGAAGGGCGTTGTGGATCGCGGGACGGCGTCGCGCTATGTCAGCCTGCCGGTACCGACCGCAGGTAAGACTGGAACGACCAACGAATCCAAGGATGCGTGGTTCATCGGCTTCACCTCGAACATCGTGGCCGGTTGCTATATCGGCTATGACCGCCCGCGTCCGATGGGCCGGGGGGCATATGGTGGCACCATGTGCGGGCCGGTCTTCCAGAGCTTCATGGAAAAAGCCGTTGAGAAATACGGTGGTGGTCCGTTCGAGGTGCCCGAGGGCGGTCACTTTATCAAGATCGACCGTTTCAGCGGCGCACGCCTGCCTGCGGATGCATCCGGCGAATACGTCGTTGCCGAATTCTTCCGGGATGGTGTCGATGGGTTTATCGACCGCGTTTATGACGGCGGCTTTGCGATCGGATCGGACCTTCCGCTGTTCGAAGAGGCGCAACGCGCAGGCGTTCAGGTCCAGACCTCGACCGGCAGCACCGTCACTGTTGGCCCCAAAGCCTCGCAAGGGGATTTGAGTACCGGCGGCCTTTACTGATCGCTTTGTTAAAACTCTGATGGCCAGACGTGTAATCGCGTCTGGCCCGTCTTGTAGTGGCCTTCCGCTCTTGCTATCACGCAGTCCTGTTTGACCAAGTTGGGGCAAGACCATGCGCGCCGAAACCCAGAATATCGTGGCGGAAATCGAAAAGTCGCTGGAGCTGCTGGCGCAGCGCATGGACTATGAAACCGCGCCCCATCGGCTTGAGGAATTCAATGCGCGGGTCGAGGATCCGAACCTGTGGGACAGCCCCGAGAACGCACAGAAACTGATGCGCGAACGGCAGATGCTGGTCGACGCGATCGAGACCTATGAGTCCATCAAAACCGATCTCAGCGACAATATCGAGCTGATCGAGCTGGGCGAGATGGAAGAAGATGAAGAGGTTGTTCAGGACGCCGAAGCCTCGATCAAGTCTCTGAAGGACAAAGCCGCCAAGAAAGAGCTGGAGGCTTTGCTGGACGGCGAGGCTGACAGCAACGATACCTTCCTCGAGATCAACTCGGGCGCGGGTGGGACCGAGAGCTGTGACTGGGCCTCGATGCTGGCGCGGATGTATGTGCGTTGGGCGGAAAAGAAGGGCTATACGGTCGAGCTGCAATCCGAGACCGCGGGTGAAGAAGCCGGGATCAAGTCGGCGGCCTATAAGATTTCCGGTCACAATGCCTATGGTTGGCTGAAATCGGAAAGCGGCGTGCATCGTCTGGTACGAATCTCGCCTTATGACTCGGCAGCCAAGCGGCATACCTCGTTCAGTTCGGTTTGGGTCTACCCCGTGGTCGATGACAATATCGAGATTGAGGTGAACCCGGCCGATATTCGGATTGATACCTATCGGTCCTCGGGTGCGGGTGGTCAGCACGTGAACACCACGGACTCGGCGGTGCGGATCACGCACATCCCGACCGGGATCGTTGTGACCTCGTCCGAGAAGTCGCAGCATCAGAACCGTGATATTGCCATGAAGGCGCTGAAATCGCGCCTCTACCAGCAAGAGCTGGATCGTCGGAACGCCGATATCAACGCGGCGCATGAGGCCAAGGGGGATGCGGGCTGGGGCAATCAGATCCGGTCCTACGTCTTGCAGCCTTATCAGATGGTCAAGGATTTGCGGACCAATCATGAGACCTCGGACACCAAAGGTGTGTTGGACGGGGATCTGGATGGGTTCATGGCGGCCACACTGGCGTTGAACGTGGCGGGCAAAAGCCGGTCCGAGGCGCAGAGCGACTAAGGCAGGGCAGGGGGCGCTGCCCCCGCCGCGGCAAGCCGCGACTCCCCCGGGATATTTTTAGTCAGATGAAGGGGATCCGGGTGGTGCTTGGTCATTCGGGAAAAGATGTATTTAAACAATGGGTTTTATTGGTCGGGGTGCGCGGCTAGGCTGGATTTGAACCAAACAGATCGAGGCGATTGAAACCCGGATGGATGTCACTCAGCTTTCCGCAAAGGCGCTGGTCGATCAGCTGTCATCTGGTGCTGTTTCGGCGCTCGAAGTGATGGCTGCGACGCTGGAGCGGATCGAGGCCGTGAATGGTACGGTCAATGCGATTGTGGCCCTGCGCGACGCGGATGATCTCATGGCCGAGGCGGCAGCATTGGACGCGGGTCCTAAGCGGGGGCCATTGCACGGTGTGCCGATTGCAGTGAAGGATCTGGTCAATGTTGCCGGGATAGTGTCATCGCAGGGATCGCCGCTGTTTCGCGATTTTGTACCCGAACAGGACGATCTGATTGCGGCGCGGATGCGCGCGGCGGGGGCGATCTTGATTGGCAAGACCAACTCGCCCGAGTTCGGGCTGGGGTCGCACACGTTCAACCCGGTCTATGGCGCGACCCGGAACCCCTATGATGGGGCGCGCACATGTGGGGGGTCATCCGGCGGCGCGGCGGTTGCGCTGGCGACTGGGATGGTCGCGTTGGCCGACGGCTCTGACATGATGGGAAGCCTGCGCAACCCGGCCGCGTGGAACAACGTTTACGGATTTCGCCCCAGTTGGGGGCGGGTACCTTCGGAACCCATTGGGGACGGGTTTCTGCATCAGTTGTCGACTCTGGGCCCGATGGCGCGCGGCCCTGAGGATTTGGGGCTATTGTTCGACGTGATCTCGGGTGCTGATCCCCGGTCACCTTTGGTCGCAGATGCCGGGCATGTGAGCCCCGTTCAAGCCGCTGATCTTCGCGGCGTTCGGATTGGCTGGTTGGGAGATTGGGGCGGCGCGTTTCCGGTTGAGAACGGCATTCTGGACCTTTGCCGCGATGCCCTAAGCGTTTTCGTAGACCAAGGCGCAGTGGTCGAAGATTTGTCTCCGCCCTTCGATGCGGAAAAGATGTGGGACAGTTGGGTTACCCTCCGGTCTTGGGCCGTGGCAGCGGGTCTGCAACCCTTGCACGGCAAATCAAAGGCCTTGAAGGACAGCGCGCAGTGGGAGTTGGAACGTGGCCTGATGCTATCCGCGATGCAGGTGCACGAGGCCAGCGTTACCCGGTCGGAGTGGTTCCGGCGGGCGGCTGAGCTGTTTAAGGACTATGATGCTTTGGTTCTGCCGGCCGCACAGGTCTGGCCATTCGATGTCGAGACGCCGTATCCGCGTGAGATCATGGGGCGGGCGATGGATACCTATCATCGCTGGATGCAGGTGACGGTGCCGGTCAGCCTGATTGGTTTGCCCTGTCTAGCTGCGCCTGCCGGGTTCGGAGTGGAAGGCCTGCCAATGGGCTTTCAGCTATTTGGACCCAAGGGGTCGGATGCACGGCTACTGTCCATGGGTGCAGCGTATCACGAGGCAACGACATGGCCGCAGAAAAGGCCCGCGATGAGATAGGGCCAGTCGGGGAGGAGAAACAGATGGAAAGACCTTTCGGAGCGCCTCAGATGCGCCCTGTTGACAGTGGGATGCTCAAACAGGCGATGCGGCGGGCGTGGGTTGACCTCCGCAGGGCGCCGCTGTTCGGCTTGATATTTGCGGGGTTTTATGTGCTGGCGGGCTGGGCGATCGCCTGGGTGACACTCCAGTCGGGAACAAGCTATTGGCTGGTCCTCGCCGCGATCGGGTTCCCTCTGATCGGACCGTTTGCAGCGGTCGGGCTGTATGAGGTGTCGCGCCGTCTGGAAGCCGGGGAGGATCTTGATTTTAAAGCGATATTCGGGGTCGTGCTGCAACAGAGCCGTCGTCAGTTGCCCTCAATCTGCGCGATCATCGTGGTGATGTTTCTGTTTTGGTTCTTTCTGGGCCATATGATCTTTGCCCTGTTCATGGGGCTGTCGACGCTGACGAACGTATCCTCTTCGCTCGAAGTGTATCTGACGGCAAACGGGTTGATGATGCTGGCCGTAGGGTCGGCCGTCGGAGCTGTCTTTGCCACCATCCTCTACATGATCACCGTGCTGTCCATCCCGATGCTGTTGGACCGCGAGCTGGATTTTGTGACGGCAATGATCGAAAGTTTCTCCTACGTAAGGGACAACTTTCCGGTCATGATCGGGTGGGGCGTTTTCATCGCCGTGCTGACGTTTGTCGCGATGGTGCCGTGGTTCTTGGGACTGCTGCTGGTGCTGCCGCTTTTAGGCCATGCAAGCTGGCACCTGTATCGCCTGATCTGCGAGGATGACCCGAGCTAGCGTCGTTCGTCGGGCCTGTGGGCCCTTATCAGCTTGCGCGCAGCACCAAGCGCATCTGTTGCATCCTGCCCCAGCTGGGTCAGGGTCACAGGGCGCGCGTCGTCTTTGTCCGGGCGCGTGTAGCTTGTGCCTTGCCAGAGGGTATCTTTCTTGCTGACCACATAGACCCGGCTGTTCTGGCCGTTACGACCGGAAATCAGCATGTAGACATAGTCGCCGGAACAGCTCGCTATACCGCGCACCTCTCGTGCCATGGATGGGCTGCCGGGCATGGCGCTGCGCGGTGTGAAGCCGCGGATCAACGTGCATTGCGGCAGCCGTTTGGCGTGCAAAATGATGGATGTACGGGTGTCCGTCGCCGCGTAAAACCCCGGGGGAAAGGTGCAGTCGTGAGTGGCCTGGGCGCCCGAGCCGAAGAATTGCGTCAGAGTGGCGTTCACATGGTGCGTATTGGCATCCGGGATGTCGTCAAGCGGGGTGAGAACGATACGGGCATCCACATCAAAGAAGCGACATATCCGGTCCAGAACATCCGCGCGCGGAAAGCTCTCGCCCGCAAGATACCTGTTGAACTGCGTTCGGTTGATGCCCAGTTCGCGGCACAATGCAGAAATCGAAGGGTAGTTTCGCGCCAAGCTTCTGAGGTTTGCGCCGAACATGGCGCGAAGTTCGTCCGGGCTGCGCGTATCCTCTGGCATCGGTTCCCCCTGCATCGGCGGTTTCAGTATTGAAAACAGCGGTGCGGACCGGCGGACCGGATGTGTGACCGAAATCGTAAAGATGACCCCAAAGCAACGTTTCCCCACGCCGCGTTGCACCTGAGATGCTAGTCGGACGTAGGGTAAAGGCAATAGGTATTTGTCTATTGGGGGTGATCTTTACGGTTTATTTGCAGGCTTATTTTCCAAGAAGTGTCAAATAGATACTTCTTGCTGCGGAAATACGAAAGGTCCCGGAGATGCCCTGCCAGGACCTTGCAGTTGTCAGTCGCCGCGCAAAAGGGCGGCCACGCCGGTTCTGGCGATCTCAACGAGCCCCAACGGGCGCATCAGGTCAGCAAATGCATCGATTTTGTCGGGAGCACCCGTGATCTCGAAAATGAACGAGTTCAACGTGCTGTCGACTACATTGGCGCGGAAGATATCGGCCAAACGCAGCGCCTCGACCCGCTTGTCACCTTCGCCAACGACCTTGATGATCGCCAGTTCCCGCTCGACCGAGGGGCCTTCGACCGTTAGGTCATGGACCTCGTGAACAGGCACGATGCGGCCCAGCTGTGTTTTGATCTGTTCGATCACCTGCGGGGTGCCGGTGGTTACGATGGTGATGCGGCTGAGGTGTCCAGTGTGGTCGACCTCGGCCACGGTCAGGCTTTCGATGTTGTAGCCACGGCCCGAAAACAGGCCGATCACGCGGGCTAGAACGCCCGGCTCGTTCTCAACCAGAACCGCAATCGTATGGCGCTCCTGCACGTCCGAAAAGGTCGGGCGTAGGTTATAGGCCGAATGGCGGGTAGAGCCTTTTTTGATATGTAGGGCAGACATTTACGTCCCTTTCATCATCTTGCGAAAACCGGACGTCGGGTGCCCGGTCAATTCCGACGAATGTTGTTAAACCAGAACCGAACCTTTGGAGTCGATCACGCCCTGCGTTTCGGCCTCGCCCAGCAGCATCTCGTTATGGGCTTTGCCCGACGGGATCATGGGGAAGCAGTTCTCGTGCTTTTCTACAAGGCAGTCAAAGATCACCGGACCGTCGTAGTTGATCATCTCCATGATCGCGTCGTCCAGATCGGCGGGGTCGGAACACAAGATGCCCTTGGCCCCGAAGGCCTCGGCGAGTTTGACGAAATCGGGCAGGGCTTCGGACCACGAATGCGAGTAGCGCTCACCATGCAGCAGCTCTTGCCACTGGCGGACCATGCCGAGGCGTTCGTTGTTCAGGATGAACTGTTTGACCGGCAGGCGGTACTGCACGGCGGTGCCCATTTCCTGCATGTTCATCAGCCATGAGGCCTCACCCGCGACGTTGATCACCAACGCATCCTGATGCGCCATCTGCACGCCGATCGAAGCCGGAGTGCCATAGCCCATCGTGCCCAGACCGCCTGATGTCATCCAGCGGTTGGGGTCCTCGAACCCAAGGTATTGTGCGGCCCACATCTGGTGCTGACCAACTTCGGTCGTGATGTAGCGATCGTGGTTTTTCGTCAGCTCTTCAAGGCGTTGCAGCGCGTATTGCGGTTTGATGGTCTTCTCGCTGTTGGTGTAGGCAAGGCAGTTGACCTTGCGCCAGTCGGCAATCTGCTCCTGCCACTTGGCGACCGAGGCCGCATCGGTCTTGCGACCGCGCGATTTCCAGACCTTCAAAATATCTTCCAGAACATGCGCAACATCGCCGACGATCGGGATGTCGACGCGGATCACCTTGTTGATCGAAGACGGATCAATGTCGATATGCGCCTTTTTCGAGTTCGGTGAGAACGCGTCGATGCGGCCGGTGATCCGGTCGTCGAACCGAGCGCCGATGTTGATCATCAGGTCACAGTCATGCATCGCCAGGTTGGCCTCATAGAGACCATGCATCCCCAGCATGCCCAGCCAGTTCTCACCCGACGCCGGGTAAGCGCCAAGGCCCATCAGGGTCGAGGTGATCGGGAAACCCGTCGCATCCACCAGCTCACGCAGCAATTGACTGGCTGCGGGGCCCGAGTTGATGACGCCGCCGCCGGTGTAGAAAACGGGTTTCTTGGCGATCTCCATCGCAGCGACCAGTTCGGTGATCTCTTCCAGATCGCCCTTCAGAACAGGCTGATAGCGAGAGGTCGAGGTCTTGGGGCCAGTATAGTCTCCGGATGCAAACTGCACGTCCTTGGGAATGTCGATCAGCACCGGACCCGGACGGCCCGAGGTGGCGACGTGGAACGCCTCGTGCATGGTTTCGGCCAGCAAATCCGTGTCCTTCACCAGCCAGTTATGCTTGGTGCAGGGGCGGGTGATGCCAACGGTGTCGGCCTCTTGGAACGCATCCGAGCCGATCATGAAGGTCGGGACCTGACCGGTCAGAACAATGATCGGGATCGAGTCCATCAGCGCATCCGTCAAACCGGTGACCGCATTGGTCGCGCCGGGGCCGGATGTCACAAGCGCAACGCCGGGTTTGCCCGTCGAGCGGGCATAGCCTTCGGCCGCGTGGACCGCGCCTTGCTCATGCCGCACCAGGACGTGGCGAATGTCGTTTTGCAGAAAGATCTCATCATAGATCGGTAGGACGGCGCCACCGGGATATCCGAATACTGTGTCCACGCCCTGATCCTTGAGGGCCTGAACCACCATCTTTGCGCCGGTCATCTCACGTGTCATCTGCTTTGCTCCGTTCGCGACATGTGTCTTGCGTTTGCCAAAAAAAAGCCCCCGAGTTTTTCGGAGGCGCATGGGTTCGATTGTGGTTTTCCGTTACCGGCCCATACGCGTGTTTCCTACGATTACGACTAGCGTGTTCATCGCCAGAGGCTCCTTATCAGCTTGCAGGGGACATTATGTTCGGCACGACGGAGCGTCAACAGTCAATCGTATGAATTTCATGACCGGATTGATGAATTTTGCGACATTTTGTTGCGCAAAATGCCGCATGTCGGGAATTTCCGGTAAAACCATAGGGCGCGCGCGGTGTTTTGACGGATTTCCGACTTGTCCAAAACCGCCAACGCGATGTCTGAAATGAACCAGAAGCGCGTCATGTGCTGCGGCAGGCTGCCTTTTATGAGGGGCAAATAGGGAGGTCGGCCTTGCTGCAGGAACTCGTGGATTTGGGGCGCTATCCGATTGATCGTCCGGACTCGACCGCGTACCGCCAGTTGATCGGTGATCTGCGCCGAGAGCTTGAGCATGACGGTTGCGCGGTTCTGCCGGGATTTGTGCATGAGGGCGGGTTGGAGCAGTTACTGGTAGAGGCAGATGCCGTCGCGCCCAAGGCTCATCGGTCTTTCAACCGTACGAATGTTTATTTCACCAAGGATGACCCCAGCTATGGGATCGGGCATCCGGTGCGTCGGTTCTATGATAGGTCGAATGCGTTTGTACCTGCAGACAATTTCCCCGGATCGGGTCCTCTGCGGCGTATTTATGAGTTTGACGGTTTTCTGCCGTTCATTCGCGATGCGCTGGATGAGCCTGAGGATCGGTTCTTTCGCTATGATGATCCGCTGGCGGATGTCATCATCAACGTCGTGGAAGAGGGGCAGGGGTTTCCCTGGCATTTCGACACCAACAACTACACGGTGACCTTGGCCATTCAGAACGCCGAGACAGGCGGCGCGTTTGAATATGCCCCGGATCTACGCAGTTCTGAGGATGAGAATTTTTCGGCGGTAAGAAGAGTTCTGGATGGCGATATGCAGGCCGTTCACCGGATCGACTTGCAGCCCGGTGATCTGCAAATATTCAAGGGTCGCTATGCCTTGCATCGTGTTGCGCCGGTTGAAGGCGCGCGCAAGCGCTACGTTGGCATCTTCTCATTTGTGGACACCGAAGGCATGTGTGGCGGGGTTGAGAGGACGCGGCAGCTCTATGGTCGGGTTCTGCCGCATCACTACGCGCGAGAGGGCCGCCGGGCCGATGAATTATTGGACTGAGTTGCCGACACAGGTAGGTTAGGGCCCATTCAGGGAGGGCTTTGGCATGGCGCGTATACTGCAACTCACTCCGTTTGTTTTGTGTTCGTCGTTGCAGAACCAGATTGATTTCTATTGTGAGCGCTTGGGATTCAGCTGCGGGTTTCGACAGGACAATTATGCTTTTCTTTCGCGCGGACCGTTGGCTATTCGGCTGCTGGAATGCCCGCCGCGAGACGATGGCAAGCTGCTGGGGGAAGAGCAGTCCTTCTACATAGATGTCGAGGGGGTTGATGCGCTGTATGACAGCCTCAAACCGGGGTTGGAAGATCTGCCCGACGGACGTGTGCGCCCTCCGTTTGATCAGCCGTACCAGCAACGCGAGTTTCACGTCATTGACGAGGATGGGACATTGATCTTTTTCGGCGAGGATATCAGGCCGCGCGGGTAGCCCTCCCGCCCATCGTCAACGCGCCTGCGGCGCGCCTCCTCTGGTTGGGCCGGGCAGCGCGTGCCGCGCTGTGGGTGGCTCAGAAGCCGACGCCGGTACCCTGCAATACGCCATGTTCCAGCGCATAACGGGTCAGGCCTGCTGTAGAGGAGATGCCCAGTTTGCGTTTGATGTTCTTTCGGTGCGTCTCGACAGTCCGGACCGAGATATCGAGTGCCAGGGCGACTTCTTTGTTGGATTTTCCCTGCGCAAGTTCAAGAAGGATGGTCTGTTCGCGCCCGGTTAGGGCTTCGCGGGCGCTGTCGCCTTTGGGCTTCAAGGACCCGCTGGCGCCGGTGCATAGATATTGCTCGCCCTTCATCACGGCATCGATCGCCTCTTTGATCTCATCCGTGGGCACGTCTTTCAGCACATATCCTTTGGCCCCGTGGCTGAGCGCGGTCGAGATGTATTCGGGGCTGTCATGCATCGACAGGATCAAAATGCGGGTCTCGGGCAGGCGTTCGAGGATCAGTTCGGTCGCGCTCAGGCCGCCGAGGCCGGGCATGTTGAGGTCCATGAGGATTACGTCGGGTGCCAACTCGGCCGCGTGATCAACGGCGGCCTGACCGCTGCCCAGAGTGCCGACGACCTCAATCTCATCATAGCTTTCGAGGATCGACTGGATGCCCTCGGCTACCATGGGGTGATCGTCGACGATGAGGACTCGGATGGTCATGTCCCGGCCTTTCGGTTCGGTGTTGCGTCTTCCTGCGGCGGTAGCAGGTGGCTCAATGGCAGGCTGACTTCGATCACCGTGCCCCCATGCGGGCCGCGTGATGACAGAATACGCAACGTGCCGTCAAGCTGTTCGATCCGTTCCTGCATGTTGCGTAGCCCGATGCCGGTGCCGCTCTGATCTGGTTCAGAGCGTAGCCCGCGCCCGTCATCGGTGATCCGCATAGTCGCGCCTTTCTTGTGCCCGCGCAGGTCGATTGTAACATGCGAGGCGTCTGCGTGGCGCTCAATATTGGTCAAAGCTTCTTGAGCGATGCGGTAGAGGGCGATCTTGCTGTCCTGATCCAGCCGGTTGCGGAAGACAACGGTCGAAAACTCGGTTTCGATCCCGGTGCGCTCGCGGAAGTCATCTGTCAGCGCCTTGAGGGCCGGGCCGAGGCCCAGATCATCCAGCACACCAGGGCGCAGATCGCGGCTGATGCGGCGCACTTCGGTGATCGCCGTGCCAAGGTGATCAATGCCCTTGTCCAATGGGGCCTGCGCGCCCGCGTCATCGCCGCGAGACAAGCGCCTTCGCGCATTGTCTAGCGCATAGCGGACACCGACAAGGATCTGGCTGATCCCGTCATGTAGCTCGCGCGCAACCCGGCCGCGTTCTTCTTCTTGGGCGTCGAAGACCCGCTGGGTGAGCTCTTTCAGCTTGGCATCCGCCAGCCGCCGTTCGCGTATGTTCAGCAACATGCCGGACGCGAAGACGATCAGAACCGAGGCCACAACGATGGCGCCGATATACATGAAGGTGCGCTGGACCCGGTCCTCGACCTCGGCGCGGGCATTGGCGACGGTGGCCAATACGTCGTCGATGAACACACCGGTGCCCACGGCCCAACGCCAATCCTGCAGGCCCACGACATAGGCGATCATCTGCGCCTCTTCTCCGGTTGAGGGCTTTTCCCACATGAAACTGTGCCAGCCCGCACCTTGGCGCGCGAGACGGATGAACTCATCCACGACCGGAGTGCCGTCGCTGTCGGTCAGACCGTCCCAATTGCGGTTGATGAACTGGGTCTGGCGAGGGCTGACAAGGTTCGTGCCGTCGTAGTCATAGACAAAGAAGAACCCGTCCTGACCGTAGATCATCGCTGAAAGGATCTGGGTGACCAGCGTTTTGGCAACGTCATCATCGGGTTCGGCGCGCCCGTAGATATAGGCAAATCCGTTACGCGCCTGTGTGACATAGTTCTTCAGTTCTTCCTTCTTGGCCTCGATCAGGCGCAGCTCCAGCGCCTGTATTTCGCGCTCGGATGTCGCACGGGCCTGATAGGCGACCAGAACGGCAATGGCCGCGACGGCAACGACCAAAGGGATGGCCGCAACCAAAGACAGTTTCTGCGCATAGGTCAGCGAAACCAGATGTCGGAGTCTTTGCATGGTCGAATCGATACGCAAGCGGCGGCGAAAATGCAAAAAGATTGAGCGTTTCTGGGGGCAAATGCCCTCTGGAACATGGGATGGCTGGCTTTTTTGCCGATTTTATCTGCGAAAAACGGGCAGAAATTCGGGTTTCTACGCAGTAGTAGGTATTCCCTTTCATATCGCTGCCTCTAGGCTCCGATCCATTGAAAGCGACAGGCCCGGACACCTCCGGGTGATGACTTATGAAGGGGAGGAACACTCATATGGATCGTCGTTCATTTCTGAAGAAATCTGCTCTGGGCGGCTCGGCTGCTGCGGCAACCGCACTGGCGGCACCGGCTTATGCGCAGGGTCAGCGGACCCTGACCATGGTGACCTCGTGGGGTCGTGGTCTGGCCGGCGTGTTCGACAGCGCGCAGCGCTGCGCCGACAGCATCAACGCGATGTCCGATGGCAGCCTGAACGTAGAAATCAAGGCCGCAGGCGAGCTGGTTGGCGCGTTTGAAGTGTTTGACGCGGTATCTTCGGGTCAGGCCGACATGTACCACGCGGCTGACTACTACTTTGTGGGTCAGCACCCCGGCTATGCCTTCTTCACCGCTGTTCCGTTTGGCATGACCGCGCAGGAACTGGTGAACTGGTACTACCACGATGGCGGCATGGAGCTGCATGACGAGCTGGGCTCGATCTTCGGCCTGAAATCCTTTCTGGCGGGTAACACCGGCGCGCAGGCAGGTGGCTGGTACTCGAAAGAGATCAACGGCCCCGAGGATTTCCAGGGTCTGAAGTTCCGCATGCCGGGTCTGGGTGGCCAAGCGCTGGGCAAGCTGGGCGCATCGGTTCAGAACATTCCGGGTTCCGAAGTGTATCAGGCGCTGTCTTCGGGTGCGATTGACGGCACCGAGTGGATCGGCCCCTGGGCGGACGAAAAAGCGGGCTTCCAGGAAATCACCAAGACCTACTACACCGCGGGCTTCCACGAGCCGGGCGCAGGTCTGTCGCTGGCAACCAACCGCGACGTATTCGACGAACTGACACCGGCCCAGCAGAAGATCATCGAGATCGCCGCGGCCGAAGCGCACCAGTGGAACCTAGCGCAGTTCCTGGCCAACAACGGCGCAGCTCTGCAGCGTCTGCAGTCGGGTGGCGTGAAAGTCATGGAATTCCCAGACAGCGTTTGGGACGCATTCGGTCAGGCTTCGCAAGAGGTTCTGGACGAGAACATGGGCGACGAGCTGTTCAAGAAGATCCACGACAGCGCAATGGCGTCGATGGCATCGTCCTCGGGCTGGCTGAACCTGTCGTCGGGTGCTTACACCGCTCAGCGCGACCGCGTTCGCGGCTAGTCCCAAGTGAACTGACCAAACGGTTTCCCCGCAATCGCGGGGGAGCCTTTCTTGTTGCATATGCGCGGACCCATCATGCCGCTATAATTTGCAGTGCAACTGACGTGACCCGGGGACAACATGCAGGACGATAACGGTATCTCGTTTTTCGGCGCCCTGTGGAATGGACTGATCTGGTTCATTCAGAACATTGCCGAAGCCTTCTATAATTTTGGATATGCGATCACGCATCCGCAGCTGTGGCTGGATTGGTCCGACAAAGAATCGATCATGCGCTTTGTCTACTACGGAGGCTCGGTCGAGTTCTTCTTTGTGGTTTTCACGCTGTTTCTGGTGCTGACTGCCATCGGCCTTTACTACCGAAACGTGATGTGGGGCATGGTGCGCGGGCTGGAGGCCTTCGCCAACACAACCGGGCGTTTCTTTGCCTGGGCGGGTTTGCTGATGGTGATCCAGCAGATCGTTATCGTGTTCATGCAGCGTGTCTTTGCCCGGCCCGATATGTCTTTTGGTCTGGGTATCCCCTTCAATCAGGACATCAGCTGGTTTGCCGAAGAGCTGAAGCTCTATAACGCGATGGTCGTCTGCCTGTGTTGCACTTACACCTTCGTGCAGGGCGGGCATGTACGGGTTGACCTGATCTATGCCGGTATCAGCCACCGCGCCAAGCGCGTCGTTGATATGTGTGGCGCCGTTCTGTTCATGATGCCAATGGCCGTACTGACCTGGATGTATGGCTGGTACTTCATGTGGCGGCACCTGATCGTACCGAAACCCTCGGCCAGTGACACACTGGACAGGCTGGTGGCCAAGTCGCGCGCCCTGCGCTGGAACGTGGAAACCATCGGCTTCAGCCCGAACGGTTTCAACGCGTATTTCCTGTTCAAAATCCTGCTCGTGATCTTTGCGGGCATGGTGTTCCTGCACGCGGTTGCCTTCCTGTGGCGGTCGTATCTGGAATACGTGGAAGGGCCGGAAAGCGCCGGAAAATACCTCGACAAGGATAGCCTTGGCGAAGGTGAAGAAGCCTACGAAGGCGCACATTAAGGACGGAGACCAAGACAATGCTATTCGGACTTGATGGCGTCGAGATAGGCCTCATTATCGTTTTCTTTTGCCTTTTCGGAGGCATCCTCTCAGGCTTTCCGGTGGCCTTCGCCATCGGTGGGGCAGGTGTGATCTCCTTCGGGATCATCGCCGCGCTGGACAGCGCTGGATTGCTGATCCACCAGGCGATTGACACTGGTTCACAAGCTTACCGAGACCTGGTGAATTCGGGGGTCAAACCCGATACGGTCTCGGTTTTCAGATACCCGGACTTACCAAGGATAGGCGAGCCGGTCTTCCCCTCAGGTTGGGAAACCGCGCTGGACCGGAATGTTTCCTTCATCGTGAACCGCATGAACGAACGGGTTCTGGCCGGTCAGTCGATTGAGACCCTTCTGGCCGTGTTGATGTTCGTTCTGATGGGCATCACGTTGGAGCGCTCCAAGATCGCCAATGACCTGCTGACAACGATGGCGCGTGTCTTTGGACCGCTGCCCGGTGGTCTGGCCGTGTCGATTGTTGTTGTGGGTGCGTTTCTGGCCGCCTCGACCGGTATCGTTGGTGCGACCGTGGTTACCATGGGCCTGCTGGCGCTGCCGACGATGTTGCGAAACAACTACTCGCCCGAGTTGGCGACAGGTGTGATCGCGGCCTCGGGGACACTTGGGCAAATCATCCCACCCTCGATCGTGATTGTTCTTCTGGGTACGCTGGCGGGTGACCTGTATTCGACGGCGCAGGAAGAGCGTGCGGTCGAGGCGGGCTGTACCGATGCGCTGACCTTTTTGGGGGAACCTGCGGTGGTCTCGGTTGGAACCTTGTTCCAAGCAGCCTTGTTGCCGGGGATTATGTTAGCGCTGCTTTATGCGCTTTATGCCTTTGGTTATGCGCTGCTGAACCCGGACAAGGCTCCGGCTGTTGAGCTGTCGGGTGGCTCTGGTGAGACGATCACCCGTTCTGAGGGTCTGACTTGGCTGCTGGGTGCGCCGGTTGCGATCATCGTCGGTGCGGTGCTACTGGGCAGCGCGGGTGTGATCGGCAGCCAGAACATCTCGGTCTCGGCCTTCTCGGATGTGGGGCAGGGTGCGTCTTTGCGCACGAATGTCTCGGCTGAGTGTCAGGCCTCGATGATCGAGCTGCATGGCCAATCCGCCTGGGATCAGGCCGTGGCCGAGCAGGAGGCAATCGACGCCGCCGGTGGCGTTGCCAGCGCCGAGCGCCTGAGCGAGGAAGAACTCGCCGCCGCCCGTGACGCCAAGATCGCCAATGCGGCTCCTATCGGAACCGGCGTTTCGATTGTGGTGGTGCTGCTGGCGCTGACCTTGGTTCTGGGTCGTGGAATCGCGCCTTCGCGCTCGCCGCAACCTCTGATCGTTGGGGCGATTGGCCTGTTGTTGATGCTGTTGGTGGATATTCTCTTCATCCAGCCGACGACCTCATCCGGGGCGACATTCGTGTTGCTGGCAATCCCCTTCGCCATCGCGATCTACGGCTGTAAAGAGGCCGCCGCCCGCTGTGCCACCAACGATCTGATCCGAGTGGTGTTCCCGCCGCTGGTTCTGATCATCGCGGTGCTGGGGTCGATCCTTGGCGGTGTCACCAATCCGACACCTGCTGCGGCACTAGGTGCCGGTGGTGCGATCATGCTGGCTGCTTACCGCAAGCTGCAGGATCAGGGCCGGTCCGGTAGTGTGATCATCTGGTCGACCTTTGCAGTCATCATCTGTTTGCTGATGGGTGTGAATTTCGATCTGCGGATCAATCAGGGTAATGTCCCGGTTGAGACCTGGATCGCCTTCATCCTGGCATATGCGACATACCTCTACGCTCTGTTCGGTCTGTTGTTCGGCTGCTGGGTCCTATTCTCAAGCGGAGTTCTGACGCCCGTGGTGCGCGAGACGGCGAAGGTGACCTCGATGGTGTTTACCATCCTGATCGGGTCGCAGTTGCTGAACCTTGTGGTGATCTCCTTCGGGGGTGAGCATTACATCCAGCAGTTCCTGCGCAGCTTCGACAACGAGTTCACGGTCTTCCTGATCGTGATGCTGGTGCTGTTCATTCTGGGCTTTGTGCTGGACTTCCTTGAGATCATCTACATCGTGATCCCCATTGTTGGGCCGGTGATCTATGGCGGGTCGTTCGATCCGAAATGGGTGACTATCATGGTGGCGGTGAACCTGCAGACATCGTTCCTGACGCCACCCTTCGGGTTCGCCTTGTTCTACCTGCGTGGGGTCGCACCAAAAGAGGTGACGACAGGCCATATCTATCGCGGTGTCGTACCGTTCGTGATCATTCAGGTCGTCGGTATTGCGATCCTATGGTTCTTCCCGACCATTGTGACCATCGTGCCGGATCTGATTCCGAACTGATCACTGAGTGTAGTCCAAATGAAAAAGGGGGCCTGGAAGGCCCCCTTTTACTTTCTTATTTTAGGTTTAAGGCGAAGAGCTTGCGCGGACTTTAAAAGAGTTATCTTCGGCCGGATGAACGGGCTCATGCGAACTGGATGAGGTCCCAACGATTTCCGAAAGGGTCCTGCCATACCGCGACTGTGCCATAGGGTTCAACACGGGGCTCTTCTTCGAAATGGACACCCTTTGCCCGCATTGCTGCGTGATCGCGTTGGAAGTCATCTGTTTGCAGAAAGAACCCAACACGCCCCCCGGTTTGGTTGCCGATAGCAGTTTCTTGTTCAAGACCATCGGCTTTGGCCAGCAGTAAGGAGGCCTCTCCTAAACCCGGCGGCGTGACGAGGACCCAGCGTTTCCCGCCTCCCAAATCAATGTCTTTGGAAAGGGTGAAGTCCAGCGTTGCAGTGTAGAAATTGATCGCAGCATCGTAGTCAGGCACCACAAGGGTGACAGCGTGCAGGCTCTGTTTCATGAAAGGATCAGCCTTTAGTGGGGTGGCGGTCGGGCAGTTGGATGTTTGCCACCTGCTCGGCTATTGGGGCCGAGGCGAGAGGATGGTGTGAGGCATCTGCGAAAGCCTCGGGGTTGGAGATTTTCTGCCATTGCCCTTGGACGTAGGCCTCTAGCCCGGAAAACTTGGCTTTGTAGCCCATTTTCGGACTGCCGGGGACCCAATAGCCCAAGTAGATGTATGGCAGGCCGGCCTCACGCGCGATCTCGATATGGTCGAGGATCATGTAGGTGCCCAAGGAGTTCTGCGGCTGGTTTGGGTCGTAGAAGGAATAAACCATGCTGAGGCCGTCATCCAGAACATCGGTCAGGCTGACGGCGATCAGGTTTCCGGTTTCAGGGTCGGCATACTCCACGACACGGCTGCGGATCGGAGTTTCCTCGATCATCGCGGCGAATTCGAAAACGTCCATATCGGCCATGCCGCCATCGGCGTGGCGGGTATCGAGGTAGCGACGGAACAGCTCGTACTGATCATCGGTGGCCCAGGGCGAGGTTGCGCGGCGCTCTAGGTATCCATTGCGTTTGGCGGCGCGCTTCTGGCTTTTGGTCGGGCGGAAGGCCGACACGTCAATCCGGGCGGAAAGGCAAGCTGCGCAATCAGTGCAGGATGGTCTATAGAGGACGTTCTGCGACCTGCGAAACCCTTGTTGGGACAGTGAATTGTTCAACTGATCCGCGCCTGCGCCTTGCAGAGCGGTGAAGAGTTTGCGCTCCATCCTGCCCTCAAGGTAAGGGCAGGGCTGGGGGGCCGTCACATAGAATTGTGGCGCAATTGGCAGCGTGTGTCGCATGAAGGTCCCATGTAGCCTCGGACCGGATGATAGCAACGGATTTTCAAGCCGCCAAGTGATTCAAGTTTGTTGCGTTCAGGCCCGCTGATTGATCATGACTGTCCCAAGGAAGGCATCCGTCAGACCCTGGCAGCGCGCGCTGGTCAGCATCATGATGACAGATACGATCTGAACCACGAAGAACGCCATGCTGATGAAGTATCCGGCCGTATGGGCCACGGCCTTGCCCATATCCATCCGTTCGCCGAACGCGTCGCGCAGCTCGATCCCCATGAACCGCATGCCAAGCGTGGCAGATCCGTTCGAGATCGTGATGACCCGGTAGACAAAGCTGATCACGGCATAGATCAGCGGCAAGAAGAACAGCCCGGCCCCAAGTGTCAGGAAGACGGGGACGATGCACAGAAGTGAGATAAAGGCGATGTCGAACAACCATGCGACAAAACGCTTGGTTGCGACGGACTGGTAGAACTCGGGTTGAGTATCGGGATCGGGCAGATGGTTCATTGTCAGGTTTCCGAAAGGGTAGGTCGTGTTACCCTGTCCCGAATGGTCGGGACAGGGCAAGTCAATTCAGGCCGGTTCGCCTTTGCCATCGTCTTCGTGGTTTTCACGTGCGCGTTCATCCATGAACTGGTCGAACTCGGCTTTGTCCTTGGCTTCGCGCAGGCGGCGCAGGAAGGCTTCGAAATCCTGCTGTTCACGTTCCAGACGGGCCAAAGTGTCGGCCTTGTAGGCGTCGAAGGCGCTGTTGCCTGATGGCTTCATTGCACTCATGTGACTGTGCCAGGATTTGCGGCGGCTGCAGGACTTGCTGAACATGCGTTTGCTCCAGATCATATAGGCCAGAAGGGCGAGGCCCACGGGCCAGAAGAAGATGAACCCAAGAACCATGGCGGCGATCCAGGCGCCTTTGCCTTTGTCGTCCATCCAAGCCTCGGCACGATAGAGCCACCCCGGGTTTGCGGGTGCGGCGGGTTCGGACAATGCGGTCATGTGGTCTCTCCTGGGGTTGATGTAAATTCCTTTCACATGATCTAGATGGGGAGCGCTTGCGGCGTTGCAAGGGGTATATGTGAAAAAGATTTACATTTTCAGATTTGGTTGACGACGCATGCCTCGGGCAGCAGGGTGCGGGCATGATGACTGAGAACACAAATGCACCGGCGCTTGCAGAGATCTTGGAGCTGGAAAAACAGGTATGGTCTGCTTTGGCAACAGGCGACGCCCAGGCTGACAGGGCGCTTCTGAGCGCCGATTTTCTGGGTGTCTACCCGTCGGGTTTTGCAAATCGGGACGACCATGTAGGGCAGTTCGCTGAGGCTCCGACAATGGCGGAATTCAAGTTGAGCGAAGAGCACCTGCGGATTTTGACCCCGGATATCGTGTTGCTGTCCTATCGGGCCGATTATGTGCGACCGGGCGCGGAGGAGTGGGAGGCGATGCTCATATCTTCCCTTTGGGAACGTCGGGCGGGGGCTTGGATCAACAGTTTCAGTCAGGACACTCCGGTCGAACAGGAATAATGCGTTTGCCGCATTGACCTTGCCGCCCAGCGGTGCGCAGGGTCCGGGTATGACTGAGAGTTTGACCATCAACCGTCTGCCGCGCGCGTTCGACCAGTCTTTGGGCGATGAAACCCGCGCTCGGCTTGCCGACCTGACGCCCGAACAAGGCGATTTGATCGCCGGAACCGCCGGGTCCAGCCCGTATCTGAAGGGCCTGATCGAGCAAGAGAGGGAGTGGCTGCCGCAGGCCTTGCACCAGCCGGACCACGCTATGGCAGAGGTGATGGAGGCCGCGCGTACTCTGGCACCGGATCAGCTCAAGCCGGGGTTAAGGCTGGCCAAGCGACGGATGGCGGTACTGACCGCTTTGGCTGACATCGCAGGGGCTTGGCCGTTGGAAAAAGTCACGGCTGCGCTGACCGATTTTGGCGCTCTGGCGGCGGATGTGGCCGCAAAGGCCGAGATTGCCGCCCTGATCCGTCGCAAGAAGCTGCCCGGAATGACCGAGGACGATGTTGAAACCGCCGCCGGGATGGTCATTCTAGCGATGGGCAAAATGGGCGCGTATGAGCTGAACTACAGCTCGGATATCGACCTGATCGTTCTGTTCGATGAGACGCGCTTTGACCCGGATGATTTTTACGAAGCCCGCCACGGAATGGTCCGGGCCACGCGCAATTTCTGCGCCACGCTCAGCGACAAAACCGCGGATGGCTATGTCTTCCGCACCGATCTGCGCCTGCGGCCCGACCCGGCGGTGACCCCGGTCTGCATGGCGATGGAGGCGGCAGAGCGCTACTATGAAAGCCTCGGCCGCACATGGGAGCGGGCCGCCTATATCAAAGCGCGCGCCTGCGCGGGGGATCTGGCAGCCGGAGAGCGGTTTTTGGACACCCTAAAACCTTTTGTCTGGCGCAGGCATCTGGACTTTGCCGCCATTCAGGACGCCCATGACATGCGCCTGCGTATACGTGAAAACAAAGGGACCGGCGGTAGTCTCTCGATCCCCGGTCATGATATGAAACTGGGTCAGGGCGGTATTCGCGAGATCGAGTTCTTCACCCAGACCCGGCAGTTGATTGCAGGGGGGCGCGACCCCGATCTGCGCGTGCGCGGCACGGTGCCCGGGCTGGCGGCATTGGCGCAAAAGGGCTGGGTGCCGGAAGAGGTTGCTGCCAAACTGACCGATCACTATCGCGCGCATCGCGAAGTCGAACATCGCATTCAGATGATCCACGACGCTCAGACCCACAAGGTTCCTCAATCAGACGACGGGATCGAACGGGTCGCCTGTCTGATGGGGCTTAGTAGCGATGATCTGACCAAGGATCTCACCCGTCGCCTGACCGAGGTGCATGAGTTGACCGAAGGCTTTTTTGCACCAGGCGCAGGGCCTGCGCCGACGCCCGCACCTGAGGTGACGTTCGACCAGAATATCCTCGCCCGCTGGGCCACTTATCCGGCCCTGAGGTCCCAGCGCGGGCGACGTATCTTCGACCGGTTGAAGCCCGAGCTCCTCTCGCGCCTTGCCAAAACCGCGCAACCCGATGAGGCCCTGTTGGCGCTGGATGGGTTTCTGGCGGGCCTGCCTGCGGGTGTTCAGTTGTTCTCGCTCTTTGAGGCCAACCCACATCTGATCGACCTGTTGATCGACATCGTCGGCACCTCGCATGCGCTGGCGTCACACCTTTCGCGCAACGCTTCCGTTTTTGACGCGGTGATCGGAGGCAGTTTCTTCAGCGATTGGCCCGGTTTGGAGGCATTACAGGCCGAGTTGGTAGACGCACTGGCGCAGGAAACTGACTACGAAACGCAGCTCGATCTGGCGCGGCGCTGGTGCAAGGAATGGCATTTCCGCATTGGCGTTCACCACCTGCGCGGCCTGATCGACGGGGCGCGGGCCGGCAGGCAATATGCCGAGCTGGCGCAAGCCGTGATCGCCGCGATCGTTCCCTATGTGACCGATGCCTTCGCCCGAAAACACGGCCCGGCACCGGGGCGCGGAGCGGCCATTTTGGGCATGGGGTCGTTGGGGGCAGGGCGGATCAACTCGCAATCCGATCTGGATATGATCGTGATCTACGATCCGCTCGATCAGGACATGTCCGACGGTCCCCGCCCGCTGGCAACGCGTACCTACTATGCACGGTTCACGCAGGCACTGATCACAGCGCTTTCAGCTCCGATGTCTCAGGGGCGGCTCTATGAAGTCGACATGCGCCTGCGCCCTTCGGGCAATCAGGGGCCGGTGGCGACCAGTTGGGCAAGTTTCACGCACTACCAGCAGGAAGAGGCCTGGGTGTGGGAACATCTCGCCCTGACACGCGCCCATGTCGTCGCCGGAGACGTAGGCTTGGCTCAGGATATCGAGACCTTCCGAACCGAGCTTTTATCGCGCCCTCGGGAGGCAGACATAGTTCTGCGAGAAGTGGCCGAAATGCGGACACGTCTGGCGGCGGCCAAGGCTCCGGCGGGCGTTTGGGACGCCAAGAACGGCCCGGGCCGGATGATGGATATCGAGTTGATGG
The DNA here is from genome assembly GCF_056538485.1 of Ruegeria sp. BG3. Classification (NCBI taxonomy): domain Bacteria; kingdom Pseudomonadati; phylum Pseudomonadota; class Alphaproteobacteria; order Rhodobacterales; family Roseobacteraceae; genus Ruegeria; species Ruegeria sp. BG3. The sequence continues at coordinate 258,310 of NZ_JBQFTE010000001.1, forward strand.
CCGAGACCGGCGCGCTAATGGCAGGTCTCGCAAACCGGGACGTGATGTCTGGCCTCGACGGGGCAGTCGCTGCCGGTTTGTTGGATGTCGCGCAGGCGCAAACACTAAAGGACAGCTACGATCTATGCTGGTCGGTACAATGCGCAGCGCGGCTGCTTTCGGGCAAGGTGATCGAGGCGGACAAAATCGGCGAGGGCGGAGCGGCCTTCCTGTGCCGCGCCACTGGGTTCGAACAGGTCGAAGCGCTGCAATCCGCATTGCAGGACAGTTATTCCACCGCCGCCGCAATCATCGGCAGCGTAATCAAAGAGGACGAAGATGGCGCGCAGCACTGATCCAAACGACCCCAAGGGCCTGATCCGCGAGGCGTATAACATCAAAGGCATCGCCATGCCGGAATGCCGCAGCATCTTTCTGGACTGGGCGCTTAGCCTGCCCGATGGCGTAGATCAGAAACAGGCTCTGGCGCGGCTGCACGCGGCCTATTCCGCGCAGGAGCCCGAACATCCCATGACTCAAGTGATGACCGAAGGGCTGCAGGCCGCGCAAGCGCCAAAGCGGCGCGGCGGCTGGCGCTCGCGCCCGCGCTAGGGGGGTTTTCCTTCGGGCTGTTCGCGACTATGAGGCGGTCATGACCCAAGTCGCTGACCGCCCCCGTATCCGCCTGAAACCCAAAGCCAATGCGCGCGGGCTGCGCCATGGGTTCCCGTGGGTCTATGCCAATGACATCGTCACCGACCGGCGCACGCGCAAAATCCCGGCCGGGGCGCTGGCCGTGCTTGAGGATGACAGACGCGCGCCGATCGCTCTGGTCGCGGTGAACCCCGAGTCGAAGATTATGTGTCGTGTTCTGGATCGCGATATTGAGACCGATCTGAATGCGGACTGGTTCGAAACCCGCCTGCAGCGCGCGCTTGAGATGCGTGAACGCGTGTTCGACGCGCCATATTACCGCTTGATCCACGCCGAGGCCGATGGCTTTCCCGGTGTGATCATTGACCGTTTCGGCGATGCCTGCGTGATCCAGCCCAACGCGGCCTGGGCCGAAGCGCATCTGGACATGCTGACCGACGCGCTGGTCAAGGTGACCGGCGTGACAACTGTTCTCAAAAACGCCTCGGGCCGGGCTCGCGGGCTAGAGGGGTTGAACGACGTCAACCAAACTCTGCGCGGAACGGCGCCCAACACGCCTCTGCCTGTGCCAATGAACGGCGCAACCTACATGGCCGACCTGACAGGCGGTCAGAAAACCGGCCTGTTCTACGATCAACGTCCCAACCACGCTTTTGCTGCGCGTTTGGTGCATCCTGACGCTGAAGTGCTGGACGTGTTCAGCCATGTGGGCGGCTTCGGCCTTGCCATGCTGGCTGGAGGGGCGGAACAGGCGCTGTCCGTAGATGGCTCTGCTGCTGCGTTGGATCTTGCCACCAAAGGGGCCGAGGCAAGCGGATATGCTGACCGGTTCCAGACCCGCCAAGGCGACGCTTTCGATGTGCTGACACAACTGGGCGAAGAGGGCGCACAGTTCGACGTCGTCATCTGTGACCCGCCCGCCTTCGCGCCTTCGAAACAAGCCCTCGATGCCGGCCTGCGCGCCTATGAACGCATCGCCCGCCTCGCTGCACCGCTGGTCAAACAAGGTGGCTATCTGGGCCTATGTTCCTGCTCTCATGCCGCAGATCTGGGCCGCTTCCGCGATGCCTCATCCCGCGGGATCGGACGGGCCGGGCGGCAGGCGCAATTGATCCACACCGGTTTTGCCGGACCCGATCATCCGCAGCTGCCACAACTGGCCGAAAGCGGTTACCTCAAAGCCGTATTCTACCGGCTGTGAAGGCGGTCCTAGATACCTGCGTCATCTACCCGACGGTGATGCGTGAGATGCTGCTGGGCGCGGCAAAACTGGGCCATTTCACTCCAATCTGGTCCGCGCGCATCCTCGAAGAATGGGCCCGCGCCGCCCGTAAACTGGGCCCCGAAGGCGAAGCACAGGCCCGCGCCGAGATCGCTCTGGCCCAAGCGCACTGGCCCAAAGCCGAACGTAAGGTCGCATCGGGTATCGAACAACGTCTCTGGCTGCCCGACAAGGCCGATATCCATGTGCTGGCTACGGCCGTCGAGGCCTCGGCAGACATCATCGTCACCGTCAACGCCAAGGATTTCCCCAGAAACATCCTGTCCGAAGAAGGTCTTGAGCGCCGCGACCCGGACAGCCTGCTCCACAGCTTCTGGCAAACCGACCCCACAGGCATGACTGAGGCGGCCACCGCGGTCCTGTCCGAAGCCAACCGCCTATCAGGCGATCAATGGACGCTGCGCGTGCTCATGAAAAAAGCCCGCTTGCCGCGCTTGGGCAAAGCCCTGACCACCTAAACGGGATCCCCATTCATCTGGCTAAAAATATCCCGGAGAGCGCGAGAGGCTGGCCTCTCGCTGCCGCACCGTCAGCCACGCGCCCAACGCTGCTCCAATGCCTCCAACGCCGCAATTCGCTCATCCGTCTTTGGATGGCTCATCAGCCACGCAGGCGCCATTCCGGCACGCTGCTGCGTCAGGTCTTCCAACTTGTGGAACAGAGATTTCTGCGGCGCGATCCCAATCCCAGCCTTGGTCAGCAAGGCGGCGGCATATTCATCCGCCTCATACTCATCCTGCCGAGACAAGCGCGACGCCAGCAATGACGTCAACGCATTCGCAATCATCGCCCCGATGAAAGGAATGAACCGGTTCAACACCATGATCAACGCAGTCCGCATTGCGTTCTGGCCTGAGAAATCAATCATCCGCCGTTTCGCATGCCCCAAGGCCACATGACCCAGCTCATGGGCAATCACGCTCGCCATCTCCTCGGCGGAGACCTCACCGTTGCGAAACTTTCGATAAAACCCACGCGTGATGAATATCCGCCCGTCCGGAGCCGCCAAACCGTTCACCGGGTCAATCTCGTAGATATAGACCGGCACCCGCGCGATATTCAAAGCAGCGGCCAGCCTGTCTGTCATCCTTTTGAGGGCAGGGTCAGCCAGTTCGGTCGACTTCTGATCCAATTCACGATGGGTGCGCCAGATGGAAATCCGGTACATCACAAGGCCATAGGCAATCGCCAGAAGGATCGGAGTTAAGCGAAGCATGACATAGATATGGGCGGCTCACCCAGTCTAGGCAAGCCGCAATTGCAGTTAAGTTCTAGGTCAAAACATGCCCCGAATGCTGAACCTACCTACCCGGCAGAGGAAGCTGCAAGTTCGAATGGAATTCAGAGAGAGATTGTTTCGTTAATGTGGCACCTTTTGAAGCCTCGAAAAAGGCATGTTCTGCCTCCTTCTCCGCGACCAGTGCATCCATTCTCAAGTCTCTTACATCTGCGCGCAGGTCGTCACGCGCTTCTTCATAGGTTTCTGCGTCGCGGAGTTCATCCTCAAGCGTGTTCAGGTCGTCTTCGTAATTGGGGTCTGCAGGATCAAGCGCGGCAATGTCGTCCGCAATGTCGTCGCTGCTGCGGCCGTCATAGCTTTCGTTCAGATCACGCAGCTCGCGCCGTGCGTCATAGAGGTCTCCGCGCAGGTCATAGTAGGTTTCCGCAGCGGCCTGATAGGTCGCGATCTTGCCGACATTGCTGTTGGGAGACGCGTTGCGAAACGCCGGAGCCGCCGCTTTCGATGCGTTCAGGTTGCGCAACTTGTCCGAGCCATACGGGTCGGTAATCGCAGCCACAAGCGGATCGCGGTAGTAGCGATACCGATCCTTCTTTTGATGCGTATAGGTGTCATATACATCCCGCCGATCATCCCACTGTTCGTACGCCGCATCGTCTTTGGTGTATCTGTAACGATCAGGGTCGTAGGGCACGGGCTGGATTGTTGCTCCATCCTTGTAGCGATGCCGCGGCTGCGGCAGATCCAGGTAGCCGTGGAACTGAGACAAAGTGCCTTTGGTCACTGTCCTGCCTTTGGACGCGTCGAAGAAGGCGGTTTCTGCGTCTTGCAGGGCGTCGCGCGTTTCGTGGCGCAAGTCCCTTAAATCTGCGCGCAAGTCGTCACGTGCCTCTTCATAGGTTTCGGCGTCACGCAGTTCGTCTTCAAGCGCGTTCAGGTCGTCTTGGTAGTTGGGGTCCGAGGGATCAAGCGCGGCAATGTCGTCGGCGATGTCGTCGCTGCTGCGGCCGTCATAACTTTCGTTCAGGTCACGCAGCTCGCGCCGTGCTTCATAAAGATCTCCGCGTAGGTCATAGTAGGTTTCCGCAGCGGCCTGATAGGTCGCGATCTTGCCGACATTGCTGTTGGGAGACGCGTTGCGAAACGCCGGAGCCGCCGCTTTCGATGCGTTCAGATTGCGCAACTTGTCCGAGCCATACGGGTCGGTAATCGCAGCCACAAGCGGATCGCGGTATCTACGCTTGTCCGGGTTTTGTTCGTCGTATCGCTTGGTGCGATAGTCCGAGCGAGCAACTGGTCGCGGGGAGTATTCGACCGGAGCAATGGACGCTTTGCGGTAGGCTTTGTTTACGCGTTTTCCGCTGGCTTTGGGTTTCACGCGTGAGCGTTTGCCGAACAGTTCTTCCACATCGCGTTTGAACTCTCGCCCAACGTTCGCCAGGGTTGTTTCCTGAACTTTGCCGCTTCGCGACTTGTTGCTGGACGATTTTTGGGACTTCGCTTTCTGCTTGTTGCCAGTTCCGAATACGTTGCGAGAGCGTTGAGTTGTGGACTTGGCTTTTTGCTTGTTGCCATTTCCGAATAGGTTGCCAGAGCGTTGGGTTTTGGACTTCGCTTTCTGCTTGTTGCCACTTCCGAAGAGGTTTCGAGAACTCTGGGTTTTGGATTTGGCTTTTCCATGATCCTTACCGGCATTTTTTGCGCCGTTGCTTTTACCAGATTTTCCCTTTTCGCCGCTCTTGCCCCCGTCTTTTCCTCCCTTACCGGAATTCCCCTTGCCACCTCCGTTGCCCCTTCCGTTCCCTTTGCCTTTGCCGTTGCCTTTATCGTTTTTTGCGTAAGCCGCATCCGGTGCAAAGGCAAAAGTCGCAACGGTACCGGACGCCAGCACCAATGCAGAAATGGTCAAAAAAGATGTCAGGTAATTGCGAAGTTTAGATTTGGTCATCTCAGCCCCCCAGCATCGATCCATCTGGGTTATACCACGAATCTCAAAAATGTGGGGAGTATCGCTTCGATTGTTTCCTCTGAAGCTATTTCGAGGGCAAAATCTATGACTTTGTCTTGTTTTTAGCAGCGTTGATCTACTTCGGCGCGCAGTGACGTCTAGCGAGTCAACTCTCGCATGCCCTGTTCCAACCCAGCCAGCGTCATTGGCACCATGCGGTCCTCGAAAATCTCTTGGATCATGCCGATGGAGTGGGTGTAGCCCCAGTATTTCTCGGGCACCGGGTTGATCCACAGGTTTGACGTCCACTGCTCGCGCGCGCGTTGCAGCCAGACTTGGCCTGCTTCTTGGTTCCAGTGCTCGTTGGCGCCGCCGGGGTAGGCGATCTCGTAGGGGCTCATCGAGGCGTCGCCCACGAAGATGCATTTGTAGTCGCCGCCATAGGTGCGCAGCACCTCGTGGGTTGGGATCTGTTGGTCCCAACGGCGGCGATTGTCGCGCCAGACGCCTTCATAGAGACAATTGTGGAAGTAGTAGTATTCCAAATGCTTGAACTCGGTCCGCGCGGCCGAGAACAGCTCTTCAACCACCTTGATATGCGGGTCCATGGAACCGCCGACGTCGAGAAAAAGCAGGACCTTGACCGCGTTATGCCGCTCTGGCCGGGTTTTGACGTCGAGATAGCCGTGTTCGGCAGTGGCGCGGATGGTGCCGTCCAGGTCCAGCTCCTCTGCCGCGCCCTCGCGGGCCCAGCGGCGCAGACGCTTCAAGGCGACCTTGATGTTGCGCGTTCCAAGTTCAACAGTGTCGTCTAAGTTCTTGAATTCGCGCTTGTCCCAGACTTTCACCGCGCGCTGGTGGCGGCTTTCCTTCTGGCCGATCCGCACGCCTTCGGGGTTGTAGCCATAGGCCCCGAACGGAGAGGTCCCTGCCGTGCCGATCCACTTGTTGCCCCCCTGATGACGGCCTTGCTGCTCTTTCAGGCGTTCGCGTAAAGTGTCCATCAGTTTGTCAAAGCCGCCGAGGGCTTCGATCTCGGCCTTTTCCTCGTCCGAGAGGTGTTTTTCGGCCATCTTGGCCAGCCAATCCGCGGGGATGTCGACCGCCTCCAGCACCTGATCGAAACTGATCTCACCCAGCCCCTCAAAACTGGCAGCAAAAGCGCGGTCGAACTTGTCGATATTGCGCTCATCCTTCACCATCGAGACACGGGCGAGGTAGTAGAACGCCTCGACATCATACGTGGCCAGGCCCTTTTTCATCCCCTCCAGAAAGGTCAGATATTCCCGCAGAGAGACCGGAATGCCTGCTTTTCTGAGGTTTTCGAAAAAGGGCAGGAACATGGGCTACACCAAGAACCGCACAAGGATCAGAGACAGGATCAGGCCCAAAAGCGCAAAGGCGATGCCGTAACCGGCGGCGTATTGCGCCATGTCGGCCCGGTTGCCGTTGCGCTTGCGCGCGGCCATTACGCCTAGGATCGCACCCAAAACAGCCATTCCCACTACTACGAGCATTCGTCTGTCATCCGCCTGTATTGTTTCTCGACGTTCCAGCGTCGCCCTCTGCCAGAGACCGGGCCACCAGATCCGAGCCAAACCCGTATCGCGCCCATCCGATACTGTCCAGCCTGACGGCACGTGCCTGCTGCTCCTGTCCGGCTTGTTTCAGAGCCTCGGATTTCAACAGCAGCAACGTCGCCAGAAGTGAGGCGTTCTCGGCTCGTGTTATCACGTCAATTGCGGAGTTCAGATCGGGCAGGATTTCGGGCCCTCCGTCCTGCGCCAGCGCAAAAGAGGCGGTTTGGGCCGTGACATGCGCGCGGTGAACCTCGGTTCCGGGGGTGGCGTTCAGGAATTGCAGCGCGATCTGATAGTTCTGCAAGGCGGCGGCGGGATCGCGAAACTGGATCATGCGGCCCATAAGGTAATGCGGATAAGCACGGCGGTGGTCGGTCCAGCCCTGCCGCCGTCCGATCTCGGCCGCGCGTTTTGCTGCGCGCAGCTGTCGGGGGGAACCGGGACCGGGGCCGAGGGCTTTGTTGATCGCATCGACCCATTCGCGCGGGGTTTCGGTCAGCGGTTGCACCGGCAGCCGGTCGCCGCGCGGGTTGAGGCGGCTGAGCAGACCGGGGATTACGGCCTCGACCTGTTCACGGGACATCCCCGAGCGCAGTTCAGGAGAATAGGCCGCCCGCAGGATCAGCATGTCGAACCCGGTCAAAACGGTGTGAATATTGTCGTCGTTAAACACGGAATCGGGCAGATGATAGAGGTCGTTGAGCGGCCCCAGCGCCTGCGCCAGTTCCTCATGCAAGCAATCGCGGATTTCCTGTGGGCTGACATCTGCAGGGATGAAAATGCCCAGACGCTCGCGCCGTTGCAACTCGGTCCAGCTGCTCTTGGGCTTGCGGCGGTCGCGGCGGTATTCCTCGAGGCTCGATGAATTGGGGACCACGAAGCAGGCAGCATTGGGCAGGATGCGTTGGATGTCGCGCTGGGTGACGGCCTCAATGGTGATGTTGGCCTGACCTTCGGGAATTTGCCGGATGTCGATCCTGGCCTCGCGCCGAATGCGGTTCAACAGGCTGTTCAGGTCGCGCTGCATACTGGCCGTGGGCGTGCCGGTCAGGCGCACGGTGATGGGTGTTTCGAACCTCGTGAAAACCGGCAGTTCCACACCGCTTTCCAGCGCAAAATGCAGGTCAAGGAAGTCGGCAGCTATGTTCGTATTGGACCGCGCAGGGGGCGTTGGCCGCGACGCCGAGAACGACTTGGTGGGGGGCAGGGATTGCTCAACGACCTTGACGTTGTCCGGCAGTTCGATCCGTTCGACCGTGGTACAGGCCGACAGCGCCAGCACTGCGATGAAGGTGACAAACCGCTTCATGCGCGATTGTACTTTATGAACGGCGTCACGGTGCCAATCCGATCATAGAGCTGGCGTGCGGTGTGGTTGAACTCCTGTGTTAGCCAATAGACTGACGGAGCGCCTTGGCGATCGGCCTCATCGTAGACCGCCTGTATCAAGGCGCGCCCTACGCCGGTTCCACGCGCCTCGGGGCGGGCGAACAGGTCCTGCAGATAGCAGACATTTTCCACCTTCCAGCCGTGACGGTGAAACAGGAAATGCGTCAATCCGACCAGCTTGCCGTCCTGTTCGGCAACAAAGCCCGAGAAATCCTGCGGGTCATCACCCAGCAGACGTTCGAATGTCGTCTCATAGATCGTGTCGGGCAGGGTGGTTTCATAGAACGCAAGATAATCACGCCACATCTCGGCCCATTGGGTCTTGTCCTCGGCGGTCAGTGGGCGGATTTTGAGGTCTTTGGCCAAGCGATGCGTCCTGCTTATTTGGTTTCTGGGATGCTGACACCCGGACCGCCAAGAAGCAAGCCGCGCTCACACCCTGTTCAACGCCGACTGCGTGCCATGAAGGCCAATCGCTCAAACAAATGCACGTCCTGTTCATTTTTCAGCAGCGCGCCGTGCAGTTTGGGCAGCGCATTGGCCCCGTCGCGTTTGAGGTCTTCGGCGCTCAGATCCTCGGCCAGTAGCAGTTTCAGCCAGTCCAGAACCTCGGAGGTTGAGGGTTTCTTCTTGAGGCCCTGGGTGTCGCGAATTTCGTAGAATTGCGTGAGCGCGGTGGTCAGCAGCGCGTCCTTGATACCAGGATGATGGACTTCGACAATGCGGCGCATCGTGGCCTCATCCGGGAAGCGGATATAGTGAAAGAAGCAGCGGCGCAGGAAAGCGTCGGGCAGCTCTTTTTCGTTGTTCGAAGTGATGATCACGATCGGGCGGTTCTTGGCCTTGATCGTCTCGCCTGTCTCGTAGACATGGAACTCCATCTTGTCGAGTTCCTGCAGAAGGTCATTGGGAAACTCGATATCCGCCTTGTCGATCTCATCAATCAGCAGAACGACCTTTTCGTCGGCCTCAAACGCCTGCCAGAGCTTGCCCTTGCGGATGTAGTTCGAGACGTCATGCACACGCTCTTCGCCCAGCTGGCTGTCCCGCAACCGGCTGACGGCGTCGTATTCGTAAAGGCCCTGCTGCGCGCGAGTGGTGGATTTCACATTCCACTCGATCATGCGCAGACCCAACGCGCCGGCGACCTGTTTTGCCAATTCGGTCTTGCCAGTGCCGGGTTCCCCTTTGACCAGCAAGGGGCGCTCCAGCGTGACGGCGGCGTTCACGGCGATGGTCAGATCTTCGGTGGCGACATATTCGGCTGTGCCTTGAAAACGTGCGGTCATCGGGTCCTCTTGATGTTTCCGGCGAAACTGTGGTGTCCGGGTTACCGAGCGATGGGGAATTTGACAACCCGGGCCGCTGCGTCGGTGACTCAAATTTACCAGCGAGTCCAACCGCTTTTGCATGATTCGCAGGCAGGTGCCTTTCTTGAGGGTTGAACAATGCCCTGAAATTGTCTGTCGATTTTCACAGAAAAACAAGGATTTGTTGTTTTAAGTCTCATATTTAGATGAAGGCTTGCGACGGGGCGTCGGTTCTACGTTTGTGTAGTGACATTCCAGCGCCCGTCGGCTAAACGCTGCGCAGAAGGGAGAGCCAAATGTCTGGTGAAGCAACCGTGACCGACGTTACAGGCCATACCGAGGGAGCAAATATGAAGCAGGAAGTTTTTCTGCCGGAGGACTACCGTCCGGCCGAAGATGAGCCTTTCATGAATGATCTGCAGCTTGAGTATTTTCGCCGCAAGCTGCTGGACTGGAAGACAGAACTACTCGCAGGCAGCCGCGACACGATCGAAGGGCTGCAGGACAACACCCGCAACATTCCGGACGTCGCCGACCGCGCCAGTGAGGAAACCGACCGCGCGCTGGAACTGCGCACACGGGATCGTCAGCGCAAACTGGTGGCGAAGATCGACTCGGCCCTGCGCCGGATCGACGAAGGCGAATACGGGTATTGCGAAAAAACAGGCGACCCGATCTCGCTGAAGCGTCTGGACGCGCGCCCGATCGCGACCATGACGCTTGAGGCGCAGGAGCGGCATGAGCGTCGCGAAAAGGTCCACCGCGACGATTGATCGTCCTGAAAAAGTGAATAATTCAAACGCCGGGGCCTGTTGCTCCGGCGTTTTTGCGTTAAGGCAAGGCCATGAAGATCAACGGTTTGAAGTTTTGCGTGGTTGGAGGCGGCATTGGCGGCCTTGCGGCGGCGTTGGCCCTGCGCCAGCGCGGGGCGCAAGTGACGGTGCTAGAGCAGGCCCCTGCGCTGACCGAAGTCGGAGCAGGCCTTCAGATCAGCGCCAACGGAATGTCTGTTCTGCGCGCTTTGGGGGTTGCGGGGGATCAGCCTGAAGCCGCGCAATTCTCGTACGGAACTATTCTGCGCGATTATCGAAAGGGCCGGGTGATCAGTCGTATTCCAGCCCCGGCGGCGGGCCCGACATTCTACTATCACCGCGCCGATTTGCTTGAATTGTTGCGACGGGCATCAGAGGACGCAGGTGTCGACATACGCCTTGGCGCGCGCGTGCAGACGGTTCGCAAACACCCGTCCGAGGCCGAGATTGTGCTGGATGACGGTGAGCGCCTGCGCACCGAATGTGTCATTGCAGCAGATGGAGGCCGCAGTGCCCTTCGCCAGATCATAAATGGCCCCGAAGCTCCGGCCTTCACCCACCAGATCGCCTGGCGCGCCACGGTGCCTTGGGAGAACCGGGTTGAGAGACCGCAAGCCTCACTGACAATGGGGCCGGGGCGGCACGTCGTCACCTATCCGCTACGCGACCAACGCCTGATGAACGTCGTCGCAATTGAAGAACGCTCGGACTGGCAGCAGGAGGGCTGGCGCTTAAAGGGCGATCCCAATGACTTGCGCGCTCGGTTTGCCGATTTTGGCGGGCCGGTGAGGGATATTCTGACAAAGGTCGAAGAAACGCATCTGTGGGCTCTGTTCCTGCGTCCGGTGGCCGAGAAATGGCAGAACGGGCGCTTGGTCCTGTTGGGCGATGCGGCCCATCCGACGTTGCCCTTCATGGCGCAAGGGGCATGTCTGGCGCTTGAGGACGCCTGGGTACTTGCACGCTCTTTAGACAGCCAATCGGGTGTGAAGCAGGCTCTTGCAGCCTACGAATCCGCGCGCCAGCGCCGCGCGCAACATGTGGTCGCTGCGGCATCAGCAAATGCACGCAACTTCCACTTGCGCGGTCCGATGCGTCTGGCCGCGCAAGCGGTTCTGGCAGCAATAGGTCCGCGCCTGACGCGCAAATATGACTGGATCTATAGCTACGACCCGACCGTCTGATCTCAGATGTCCAGATCGACCCAGACCGGCACGTGGTCCGAGGGTTTTTCGTGCCCGCGCACCTCTTTGTCGATTTGACAGTCTTGCATCAGATCCGCGGCCTGAGGGGTCAGTAGAAAATGGTCGATGCGAATGCCGTCATCCTTGTTCCATGCTCCGGCCTGATAGTCCCAGAAAGAATAGTGACCTGCGCCATGTACGCGGGCACGGAACGCTTCGGTGAACCCAAGGTTCAGGATCTTGCGGAACGCAGCCCGGCTTTCGGGCCGGAACAAGGCGTCCTCGCGCCATGCATCGGGGCGTTTTGCATCTTCTGCCTGCGGAATGATGTTGTAATCGCCCGCCATCAACGCAGGCTCTTCGCTGGTCAACAGGGCGCGGGCGCGATCGTACAGACGCTCCATCCACGCCAGTTTGTAGTCGTATTTCGGCCCGGGCGTTGGGTTTCCGTTCGGTAGATAAAGGCCACAGATCCGCAGCGCCTGCTTTCCAACAACCGTTGCTTCGATCCAACGCGCTTGTTCATCTTCATCATCACCGGGCAAGCCACGCGTTACATCCTCCAAAGGTAGCTTCGAGAGGATTGCGACACCGTTGAAGCTCTTTTGGCCATGTGTCTCGACATTGTACCCGCGTTCTTCGAAGACTTCTCGGGGGAAGTTCTCGTCGACGGATTTGATTTCCTGCAAAAGAGCCACGTCAGGCTGGGCTTCATCCAACCAACGCGGTAAGGCCTCGGCCCGCGCTTTTATGCCATTGATGTTGAACGTGGCGATTTTCATGCGCGATCCTCCGAAGCCGTTTGCAACCTATCGCCCAGAATGACCCCAGCGGCAAGGTGGTGGGTGGAGTTGCGAGGCTCTGCCTCGCGCTCCGAGGTATTTTTGGCCAGATGAAGAAACGGATCCTTAACCAATTTGGTCGTAGCGATGAAATGCGGTACAGGCGGAGGCGCCGATGACCGCGCCAGGTGAAGCTCTCCGGCTTTCAGGTCGGAGAGTGAATCCCTTCTTCATCTGGCTGGAAATACCTTGGGGGTGTGGGGGCAAAGCCCCCACGTGGCTTACATGGAAAACGACGTGCCGCATCCACAGGAGGACGTCGCGTTGGGGTTTTCGATCACGAACCGCGCGCCGATAAGTTCCTGGGTAAAATCAATGACTGCATTTTCCAGAAAGGGCAGGGAGATCGAGTCTACAATCACCTTTTGGCCTTTGCCTTCCAGCACAAGGTCGTCCTCTTTTGGTTCGTCCAGCGCGATTTCGTATTGAAAACCGGAACATCCCCCGCCTTCAACGGCGACACGCAAGGCCTGACCCTGATTGGCGGCACCGATTTCAGCAAGGCGCTCAAACGCGCGTTCTGTGACTGTCGGAGGCAGATTCATGCCGGACTCCAAAGGTTTATTTCCCAACCAACGTACAATATATGAAACCTATCGACAGGCGACAAGGACCAGAGTTTTGGACAGAGCGGGTTTTGCCTCGGATCCAGGCCGCGCACGGGGGCGGTTGGTGCCTGAGGAGGAAAGCAGTTTCCGGTCATGCTTTCAGCGTGATCGGGATCGCATCATTCATGCCAGCGCGTTCCGGCGGCTTAAGCACAAGACGCAGGTTTTTGTGGAACATGAAGGCGATAGCTACCGCACCCGTCTGACGCATTCGATCGAGGTCGCTCAGGTCGCGCGCACAATTGCTGGGGCTTTGAACCTGAACCCTGAGCTGACTGAGGCCATCGCGCTTGCGCATGACTTGGGTCACACGCCTTTTGGTCACACGGGTGAGGATGCGCTGCATTCGTTAATGGCCCCTTACGGCGGTTTTGACCACAACGCGCAGGCCATCCGCATCGTCACCAAGCTGGAGCGCCACTATGCCGAGTTCGACGGCTGCAATCTAACCTGGGAATGTTTGGAAGGGATCGCAAAGCACAACGGTCCGGTGACCGGAGAGCTTCCTTGGGCTCTGGCCGAATGCAACGGCGGGTTCGATTTGGAACTGCACACCCATGCAAGTGCCGAGGCGCAGGTGGCGGCCCTATCGGACGATATTGCCTATAACAACCACGATCTTCTGGATGGGCTTCGGGCCGACTTGTTCTCTGACGATGAAATCCAGCTACTCCCGATTGTGGGAGAATGCTATGCGGCGGTTGATCGGGCCTATCCCGGTCTTGATCCATATCGCCGCCGGCATGAGGCGTTGCGCCGTGTTTTTGGTGTCATGGTCTCGGATGTGATTGATACATCGCGAGAGCTCATTGCCGGATCGGGCGCGCAGTCGGTTGAGGATATCAGGCGCCATGGCGCTCCGGTCATTCAGTTTTCTGCCGGGCTTTGGGCGCAACTCAAGGAAATCCGCGCCTTCCTGTTCGCGCGCATGTATCGCGCCCCCAGTGTGATGGAAGTTCGGGAAAAAGTGGCTCGTGTGGTCGAAGACCTGTTCCCGATCTACCTGAATGATCCAAAACAGATGCCGACCCGGTGGCACGACGATATCGAAGCGGCGCAGGATGAGACCGCGCTGGCGCGGATCGTTTCAGACTACATTGCGGGCATGACCGATCGGTTCGCGCTGCAGGATCACAAGCGCCTGACAGGCCAGTAACTATTCGATCCCGATATAGGCCAGCGCCCAGACCTGCTGACCGGCCTGTTCCGCAGCCAGATCAGCGTCGTCGGTTGGCGGGAAGACGATCATGGTGGGACCGTAGCCGCCGATGCCCATTGGGCTGCCGTCCGCATGGGTCGCGACAATGGGGCTGTGGGCCTCGATACTGCTCCAAGGAATTTCGGCTTGATAGCCGTCCATCGCCATGGGTTTAGCGGTTTTCCCTTCGGCTCCGGCCATTGACATCACCGCCGAGAGAAGAGGGCCCGAGAACGTGATCTCGCGTTTGTTGCCTTCGGGGCCGTAGGGGATCGTGATTTCGGTCTGATCAAGCGCATCCAGCATCGCGGTGTCGAAACCGGCAGCTCCGTTATGAGTGACCTCCAGATACCCAAGCAGACCGCCGTCATTCTCGCCGCGTGCGGGTAGGTTGGTCTCAGAGACCGCGCCGCCCAATGTCAGCAGAACGTGCCCCTTGGGCGCGGGCATCTCGGCCCATACGGGCGTCGCTAGGGCAAGGACAAGGGGCAGGACTAGGCGCATGGGTCGTCTCCGGTTTTGTAATCCTGCCCAAATTAGCTTTGTTCGCGGACAATCCAAGCCCAAACCGATGCCTTCCATTGACCTTGACGCTTTGCGTGGTAAACCGCCGGGCAAGCAAAAGGACATCCGAAATGAACCTGTTTTCCGAGATCCGCAGCCTTGTACTGGACGCGTTGGCGCAGATGCAGTCCGAAGGCGCTCTGCCCGAGGGGTTGAGCTTTGACAACGTGGCGGTCGAGCCGCCGCGCGATGCCGCGCATGGCGATATGGCGACCAATGCGGCGATGGTGCTGGCAAAGCCCGCGAAGATGAAGCCGCGCGACATTGCGGACGCTTTGGCGGTCAAGCTAGCCGCCGATGACCGGATCACCAGCGCAGAGGTTGCGGGGCCGGGGTTCTTAAACCTGCGTCTGGCCGCGACGGTCTGGCAGGGTGTTCTTGCGCGCGTGTTGGAGATGGGCACTGACTATGGCAGCTCGACCATGGGGCAGGGGCAGAAGGTCAACGTGGAATATGTCTCGGCCAACCCGACCGGCCCGCTGCATGTGGGTCATACGCGCGGTGCCGTTTTCGGGGACGCTCTGGCGAGCTTGCTGGCCTTTTCCGGCCATGACGTGACCCGTGAGTATTACATCAACGACGGTGGCGCGCAGGTGGATGTGTTGGCGCGCTCGGCCTACGAACGATATCGCGAGGCCAATGGCCTCAGCCCCGAGATTGCCGAGGGTCTCTATCCCGGTGACTACCTAATCCCGATCGGCGAGGCGCTGAAAGAGAAATACGGCGACAGCCTGATCGACAAGCCCGAGAGCGAATGGCTGGAAGATCTGCGCAACTTCGCCACCGACGCGATGATGGACCTGATCCGTGCTGACCTGAAGGCGCTGGGCGTTGAGATGGACGTGTTCTTCTCGGAGAAATCCCTCTACGGCACGGGCCGGATTGAGGCTGCGCTGCAGTCGCTGACCAACAAGGGACTGATCTACGAAGGCGTGCTGGAGCCGCCCAAAGGCAAAAAGCCCGAGGATTGGGAGCCGCGCGAGCAGACCCTGTTCAAATCGACCGAACATGGCGATGACGTCGACCGTCCGGTCAAGAAATCGGATGGTGCATGGACCTATTTCGCCCCGGATATTGCCTATCACTACGACAAGGTGAGCCGTGGTTTTGACGCGCTGATCGACGTGTTTGGCGCGGATCACGGTGGCTATGTCAAACGGATGAAGGCCGCTGTTTCGGCTCTGTCTGACGGCAAGGTGCCGCTGGACATCAAGCTGACCCAGCTGGTGAAGCTGTGGAAGAATGGCGAGCCGTTCAAGATGTCCAAGCGGGCCGGAAACTTTGTCACCCTGCGCGATGTGGTCGATCAGGTTGGCCCGGATGTGACCCGTTTTGTGATGCTGACCCGCAAGAACGACGCGCCTCTGGATTTCGATTTCGACAAGGTGCTGGAGCAGAGCCGCGAGAACCCCGTGTTCTACGTGCAATACGCCCATGCCCGCGTCATGAGCGTGCTGCGCCGCGCCGCTGAAGCCGAGATTGCCGCCGACGATGCGACCCTTGTGGGCGCGGATCTGGGCAAGATCGACCATGCCTCGGAACTGGCTGTGGCCAAGAAACTGGCCGAATGGCCACGCTTGGTTGAGATTGCAGCTCGCACCAACGAACCACACCGCGTCGCGTTCTATCTGTATGAGTTGGCAGGGGATTTTCATGCTCTGTGGAACAAGGGCAACGAAGAAACTCAGCTGCGCTTCATCCAGGATGGCGATGTTGCCACAAGCCAGTCGAAAATCGCATTGGCCCGTGCCGTTTCTGTTGTGATTTCAGCAGGCTTGGGTATTCTTGGCGTTACTCCGGCGCAGGAGATGCGGTAACCAATACCGCCCGAACCGCCGGTCTGAGGCAGACAAGAAATGACCCGCGCGCCTTAATTTCAGGCGCAATCGGGCGGTGAGGCGGACATGACGAGTTACGATTACTCGGGGCATCAAAGCCCCGGGCAGATGCATTACCCGAATCAATCCTATGCCGATGATGGGTATGATTACCCAGACGAAATGGCCGACCATGCCGCGCCGCGCAGCGGTTTTGGCGTTGGCAAGGCGATGAACGTGCTGGGGGCGGTCGCTTCTCTGGCGCTGGTCGCCGGAATCGGTATCTGGAGCTACAAGCTGGTGATGCGCGATGTCAGCGGCGTGCCTGTTGTCCGCGCCGCCGAAGGTCCGATGCGTATTCAGCCCGAAAATCCGGGTGGGCGCCCCGCTGATCATCAGGGTCTGGCAGTGAATGCCGTTGCTGCCGAAGGCTCGGCTGCGGCCCCTGCGGATCGTCTGATCCTGGCTCCGCGTCCGGTCTCGCTGACCGATGAGGACCTGCCCGCTGGTGAATTGAAGCCCACCCAAGCTGTCCACGTGGTCGAAGAGCCGATCTCGAACGAAGAGGCCGCGGCCCTGCGGCAGAACGCAGTGGACGCTCTGGTCGCCGAACTCGCGGGCGAGGCGGCGCTTGCCAATGATGAACAAACTGAGGATGGCGTGCAGCTGGCCTCTCTGGTGACGCCAGAGGAAGAGCCTGCGATTGACCCGGCGGATTTGGCCGCAGCCCTGCCGGACCCGGCCATTGCCGAGCTTCCGGGTGTGCGCCGCTCGTTGCGCCCGCAGACCCGTCCGGCCCGCCGTGCGGTGGTCACCGATACGTCTGAGGCGGCGATCAATGCGGCCGTCAAATCCGCCGTTGGGTTGGATGTAGACCCTGACACGCTGAGCAAAGGCACTCGTCTGGCGCAGCTTGGCGCTTTTGAAAGTGCCGATGTCGCCAAATCCGAATGGGCGCGTCTGAATGGTCAGTTCGGTGAGTATATGGATGGAAAACAGCGTGTTATCCAGAAAACCTCAAGCGGTGGTCGCACTTTCTACCGGTTGCGCGTGCTCGGCTTTGATGACCTGAGCGACTCGCGCCAGTTTTGTGCGGCACTGGTGGCGCAAGGGGCCGACTGTATCCCGGTGGCCGTCAGGTGACGTTCGGAGCCGCGATTTCTGACGCAGAAGCGCTGCGGCTGACCGATGACGAAAGGGCCTTGTTCCGTGAGATGAATCCGTTTGGGTTCATCCTTTTTGCCCGAAATATCGAAAGTGCCGATCAGGTCCGCGCCTTGTGCGACGACTTTCGTGAGGCCGTCGGACGGAATTGCCCTATCACGATTGATCAAGAAGGAGGCCGTGTTCAACGTCTGCGCGCCCCTCTGGCGCGCGAATGGATCCCGCCGCTCGATCATGCCGAACGGGCCGGAGAACAGGCTGAGCGCGCGATGTATCTGCGCTATCGCCTGATTGCGCATGAGCTCTTTGAGCTGGGGATCGACAGCAACTGCGCGCCGATGGTGGATGTCGCGCGCCCGGAAACCCACGCCTTTCTACGTAACCGCTGCTACGGCAGCGATGCAGGTAGCATCGCTCAACTGGGGCGCGCCGTTGCGCAGGGGCATTTGGATGGTGGGGTATTGCCTGTCGTCAAGCACATGCCCGGTCATGGCCGGGCCACGCTAGACACACATTTCGATCTGCCGCGCGTCGACCTGACGCTCGAAGAGCTGACGCAGACCGATTTTGCCCCGTTCAAAGCTCTGAACGACTTGCCGATGGCGATGACTGCTCATTTGGTGTTCGAACAGATCGACCCGACTCCGGCCACGATCTCGGCCCCGATGATGAAGGTCATCCGCGAGGTAATCGGCTTTGACGGGCTGGTCATGACTGATGACATCACCATGAAGGCGCTCAGCGGGTTGGTGCCCGAGCGCGCGGCACAGGCCTTGCAGGCAGGCTGTGATGTCGTATTGCACTGCAACGGCAGCTTCGCTGAGCGTCGCGATGTGCTTCAGGCCGCAGGCCAGATGAATGAGGCGGCGCAGGCCCGCGCAGATCGGGCCTTGGCCATGCGCAAAAAGCCCGCCGAACTTGACATCGAGGCCACTGAGGCTGAACTATCTGCCCTAATGGGCGGGCAGGTATATGAACGATAGTCTTTTCAGCGAAGATCCGGTTTCGGTCGCCGACCGACTGGCAGCCGAAGCGCTGATCGTTGACGTCGACGGGTTCGAGGGCCCGTTGGATGTGCTCCTGACCCTATCGCGGACGCAAAAGGTCGACCTGCGCAAGATCTCGGTCCTGGCACTGGCGCAGCAATATCTGGCTTTTGTCGAAAAGGCGCGCGCGCTGCGGATCGAACTGGCCGCAGACTATTTGGTGATGGCCGCTTGGCTGGCCTTTCTCAAATCCCGCCTCCTGCTGCCGCCTGACCCGGATGATGAGGGGCCATCGGGCGAGGAGCTCGCGGCCCACTTGGCGTTTCAGCTTGAGCGCCTGCAGGCCATGCGTGATGCCGCCGCCCGGCTGATGGCGCGCGACCAGCTAGGACGTGATTTCTTCAAGCGCGGGCAGGCCGAAGACGTCACCCGTATTCGCACCGTAACCTATTCCGCCACGCTTCTGGACCTGATGCAGGGCTATGCGCGCATCCGCACGCGCGACGAGTTCCGTCCCTTTGTAATGGACCGCGACTCGGTATTCACAATGGAGCAGGCGCTGGAACGTATGCGCCCTCTGATCGGGTTTGCCGGTGCCTGGACCGATATGGAGACCTATCTGCCAGACGGATGGGACGGTGATCCGGTGCGGCGACGCTCGGCCACGGCGGCGACTTTTGCGGCCTCGCTGGAGCTGGTGAAAGAAGGACATATGGAGATCAAGCAAAGCGATACCTTTGCCCCGATCCATCTGCGCAAAAGGACCGAGACCCGTGACTGACGCCCCCGAAGAAACCGGCACCCTGTTCGAAGCGCCCCCTCTGGCCGAGCAGGAGCGGATGGTCGAGGCGGTGCTGTTTGCCAGCGCCGCACCGGTGACGAATGCCGATCTTGAGGCGCGGATGCCACATGGTAGCAATGCCGCGCAAGCGGTTGAGTTGCTTCAGAAACGCTACGAGGGCCGCGGCGTACGCGTGGTCAAGGTGGGTGAGGCATGGGCGATCCGGACCGCCCCTGACCTTGGCTTTCTGATGCAGAAAGAAACGGTTGAGACTCGCAAACTGAGCCGCGCGGCAATCGAAACACTTGCCATCGTGGCCTATCACCAGCCTTGCACGCGGGCTGAGATCGAAGAGATTCGCGGTGTCTCCGTCTCACGCGGGACAATCGACCAACTGCTCGAGATGGAGTGGATTCGGCTGGGCCGTCGCCGCATGACGCCGGGCCGCCCGGTGACCTTTGTCGTCACACCCGAGTTTCTGGATCATTTCGGGTTGGAAAACGCTCGCGACCTACCGGGCCTCAAGGAATTGCGCGCCGCTGGCTTGTTGGAAAATCGCCCGCCGCCGGGTACTATCCCACTGGGCGAGGGGCGCGAAGACGAAGTTGACGAAGATCAGACCGAACTCTTCGAGGAAGAGTGATCAGACAGCCCTTTTACCGCCGCATGGATACCCTATCTTTAGGCGCAGGAAACGGAGTTGAGCAATGAATGCAAATCGGATCATCGACATGATCGTCCGCCAGATCACGCGCCGACTTGTCAACAAAGGGGTCGACAAAGGCTTTGATATGGCAAGCCGTATGGGCGGTTCGTCGGATTCAGGCGATGCCCAACCGAAAGGGAAACCGGGGCCGACCCAGTCGCAGAGTATCAAACAGGCCAAGCAGATGACCCGCCAGATGCGGCGGTTCATGCGGTTTTAGGTAACTGCCTTGAAGTGTTTGGACAGTTTCAGCCCCTGTCCCTGATAGTTCGAGGCAATGCCTGCACCATATAGCTGCGTGGGCATTTCAGACATCTTCTCATAGACCAAGCGCCCGACGACCTGGCCGTGTTCCAGCACGAATGGGGCCTCGTGGCAGCGGACCTCAAGCACACCGCGCGATCCGGCACCACCTGCGGCGGCATTGCCAAAGCCGGGGTCAAAGAAGCCTGCATAATGCACCCGGAATTCGCCGACCATGGCCAGATAGGGGGCCATTTCCGCCGCGTACATTGGTGGGATATGCACCGCCTCGCGACTGACGAGGATATAAAACGCGCCGGGGTCGAGGATGATGCAGCCGTCGCTCGTGCGCACCTCTTCCCAATAGTCCTGAGGGTCGTATGCGCCGATCCGGTCCAGATCAATCACGCCGGTATGCGGCTTTGCGCGGTAGCCGACCAGATCGGTGTCAGGCAATTGCAGGTCAACCGAAAAGCCCAGACCGTCCTGAATGACGGCAGGCCCATCGACCAGTGGGGATTCGGTGTGCAGGTCGGTCAATTCCGCGTCGGTCAAAACGGCCTGACCCTGACGGAATCGAATCTGGTTCAGCCGCATGCCGGGGCGCACGAGTACCGAGAAGGAGCGCGGGCAGATCTCAGCATAGAGCCGACCGGTATAGCCTGCGGGCACTCTGTCAAACTCGGTGCCGCCATCGGTGATTGTTCGCGTCAGCAGGTCCAGCCGCCCGGTTGAGCTTTTGGCATTCGCCACCGCGCTGGTCTCGGCGGGCAGGGCGAGTGATTCCATCAACGGCACCAGATAGACGCAGCCTTTCTCGAGCACGGCCCCGTCGGTGATGTCGATTCGGTGCATTTCGAACTCGGCCAAACGGTCGGCGACCGATCGCCCTTCACCTGCAAGGAACGAGGCGCGGACGCGGTAAGCCACTGTTCCCAAACGCAGATCAAGGCTGGCGGGTTGCACCTGCGCCGGGATCACGTCCGGGCTGGCACTGATCTCACCGCGTGTGATCATCGCTTCGATCTGCTGGTTTGGGCATACACCTGTCATTTCGATCCCCCCTGATGCCAGAGCGGGATCTGGCCTGTCTGCCATAAACGTCGGTGTGA
Source organism: Ruegeria sp. BG3 (assembly GCF_056538485.1). Taxonomy (NCBI): domain Bacteria; kingdom Pseudomonadati; phylum Pseudomonadota; class Alphaproteobacteria; order Rhodobacterales; family Roseobacteraceae; genus Ruegeria; species Ruegeria sp. BG3. Next base: position 279,709 of record NZ_JBQFTE010000001.1, read on the forward strand.
TTTGGTCGGGCTAGCAGGACTCGAACCTGCGACCTTCCGTCCCCCAGACGGACGCGCTACCAGGCTGCGCCATAGCCCGACGTTGGAGTGTTCATAACGGTTTTCCCAGCAGGGGCAAGAGGAAATCATTGCCTTTTTTCTATCCTGCCGCCCGTGTTTCCACCCGGTTCAACCATGCGCGCAAATCCTTTGCCAGGGGCGCGATACGGCTGAGTAGTTCATCGTCGAATTCGGACCGATTCCATGCCAGTGAAGCGATGCCTCCAACCAAAGGCGCGGCATCCAGCTCGGCTGGTTCGGCGCTTTCCTCTGGTGCCTCAGCCGCTTGCGGGGCGTCGAGCTCCATCGGGATTTGTTCGGTCTGCGGGGCAGGCTTGGTGGAAAAGGGAACAACGGTGCTGTCCGTTTCCACGACCGCAGGCTCATCCAGAGACGGCGAGAGCGCGGCGACATGGGCAACGCCCTGTTCGCGCAAAATTCGCTGTACGCCCTTGATGGTGATCCCATCCTCGTGCAGCAGCTTTTTGATACCGCCCAGCAGACGCATGTCATTAGGGCGGTAGTACCTACGCCCTCCAGCCCGTTTCACAGGCTTGACCTGGCTAAACCGGCTTTCCCAAAAGCGCAGGACATGGGCCTGTACTCCGAGCCAATCCGCAACTTCACTTATGGTGCGAAATGCGTCGGGAGATTTGCTCATGTCCGCGAGGTCCTACGGTTACTTGCGATTCCCGGCGGCGACGCGATCCTTCATCAGGTGCGACGGACGGAAAGTCAGCACGCGGCGGGGTTGAATGGGAACCTCTTCGCCGGTTTTGGGGTTGCGACCGATACGAGCGGTTTTGTCCCGAACGCTGAACGTGCCGAATGAGGAAATCTTCACCTGCTCACCGCGCACCAGCGCGTCGGACATGTGGTTCAGAACGCTTTCCACCAGCTGCGCGCTTTCGTTGCGTGATAGGCCCACCTCACGAAAGACGGCTTCACTTAGATCCATTCGGGTCAGTGTTTTGTCGCTCATACCTTTTCCCCTGTTGCTGTCAAAGCATAGGGCGGGGGCAAATTCACTGTCAATATCAATGAATTGCAGGTGGGGGCGTAAGCTGAATTGCGCCGGTTACCAGCGCAGAACAACCGCGCCCCAAGCCAGCCCGCCGCCGATGGCTTCGGTTACGATCAGATCGCCTTGCTTGATTTGCCCGCGCTGTTTGCCAACCGACAGGGCTAGAGGTATAGACGCGGCCGAGGTGTTGCCGTGATCCTGTACGGTGACCACGACGTTCTCCATCGGCAGGCCCATCTTCTTGGCGGTGCCCTGAATGATGCGGATATTGGCCTGATGCGGCACGATCCAATCCACGTCCGAGGCCGCAAGCCCGGCACGATCCAACGCGGTATTGGCGGTTTTGGCAAGCTTTTCAACGGCATGGCGGAAAACCTGATTGCCTTGCATCCGCAAATGACCGGTGGATTGCGTCGACACGCCACCATCCACATAGAGCAGGTCCTGATACCGGCCGTCCGAGTTCAAATCGGTTGCCAGAACGCCTCGGTCGTCCGACGTGCCGGTGCTTTCCTGTTCCTCAAGGATCAGGGCACCTGCGCCGTCGCCGAACAACACGCAGGTCGAGCGGTCGGTCCAGTCCATGATTCGGGAAAACGTTTCGGCCCCGATCACCAGAACGCGTTTAGCCTGACCCGAGAGGATCAGCGCGTTCGCATTGCTCAGCGCGAAAACGAATCCGGCGCAGACGGCCTGCACATCAAAGGCAAAGCCGCGCGTCATGCCAAGGCGGGCCTGAACCATCGTCGCTGCAGACGGAAAGGTCAGATCAGCGGTTGAGGTCGCAAGGACGATGGCGTCAATGTCGTCGGCTTCCAGCCCCGCATCTGCAAGGGCGGCTTGTGCGGCATTGGTCGCCAGATCTGAGGTGGTTTCGCCTTCGGCAGCAAAGTGGCGGCGTTCGATTCCGGACCGGGTTCGAATCCATTCATCCGTCGTATCCAAAGTCTGTTCAAACTCGGAATTCGGGACAACACGTTCGGGCAAATAATGTCCGACACCTACAACGACTGAACGGCCTGCCATGTTTGAGGTACTGCCTTCTTTGTTATTTTTCCGCCTGCGGCGCGGCATGCGCGGCATCTTGTGCAAGCTGGGCCGTTGATGCAACCCGTGCTGCCAATTTTTCGGCAAAACCTGATTGGGCCAGCGTGAAGGCCAGCTTGACTGCGGCTGACACTCCGGTCGCGTCCGCGCCGCCGTGGGATTTCACCACAGTTCCGTTCAGCCCCAGGAAAACGCCTCCGTTCACCCGACGCGGATCGATGCGTTTTTTCAGGCGATTCAGAGACGTGATCGCCAGCACCGATGCAAGCCGCGAGAGGGGTGTGTATTTGAAGGCTTCGCGCAGAAGATCTCCGATCAGGCTGGCCGTGCCTTCGCCAGTCTTGATCGCAACGTTTCCCGTAAACCCATCGGTCACAATGACATCTGCCTTGTCGCCGGGAATATCGCTGCCTTCGACAAAGCCCACGAAATCGAAATTCGCGGATTCGGCGAAGTCAGTAATCATGGCATGCGCTTCTTTGAGCTCTGCCCGACCTTTATGTTCCTCGGTGCCGACATTCAGAAGCCCGATACGAGGGCGCTGCAGCGCCATGCCGTTGCGCGCGTAGGAGGCTCCCATGAGCGCGTATTGCAGCAGATCCTTGGCGTCGGCGCGCACATCGGCGCCTACATCCAACATCACGTTGAACCCCTGAGGGTTGCGCGAGGGCCACAGAATCGCAATCGCCGGGCGGCTGACACCCGGCAGTTTGCGCAGACGCATCATCGACAGCGCCATCAGCGCGCCGGTGTTGCCGCAGGATACCGCGCCATGGGCATCACCCTGACGCACGGCCTCAAGCGTGGACCACATCGAGGTCTGTTTGCCGTTGCGCACAACCTGGCTAGGCTTGTCCTCCATCGTGACGACGTCTGGACAATCACGAAAATCGACGCGCCCATCAAGGACGCGCCGTTTCGCTACGAGCTTGCGCAGCTTGTCTTCCGGACCGTGCAGCAGAAACCCGATATCGGGGTTCTTCTTCGCCGATTGCGCCAAACCTGCAACAACAGCTACGGGACCATCGTCCCCCCCCATGGCATCAACGGAAATGATGATCCGTCCGGCGTGCGTGGGTTGTTCCGTCATGCGAAGGCTTGCGCTCGATCAGGCTTAGGCTGCGTCTTCGTCCAGGTCGATTTCGTCGGCCTGAGCGACGACTTCACGGTCGTCATAGTGGCCGCAGGATGCGCAAACGTGGTGCGGGCGCTTAAGCTCGCCGCAGTTCGGGCATTCGTTCGGGTTTGCAGCAACCAGAGCGTCGTGTGCGCGGCGGTTGTTGCGACGCGACTTGGAAACTTTGTTCTGTTGGACGGCCATGGTCTCAACCTTTGTCTACTGAGGGTCAGCAGAATCGCCGCCGACCGGGTTTCATATTTCGTTTATCGTGGTTTGACGCGCGTTTAGGGTACATGCCCCACGTTGTCCAACCCTAAATCCGATGAGCGCGCGAAAATACTGCGATTCTCGACATGTTCAAGCGATTTTTCTGACCGCTTGCTATGACAGGAAATCTCTGCCCTGTCACTCGTCTTTTTTCAGCGCATCGCGCAAACCTGCCAGTCCGGCGAAGGGTTTGGCATCTTCGTCCGTCATCGCCTGTTTGCCCGGCTCGGTATAGTCGGCCTGCTCCAGTTCCGCACCCTCCTTGCGAGGATAGAGGGGGAGGGCCAGCGACAGCGCCTCGATCATCACCTGGGCCGGATCAATTTCGGCGCCAAGGGCTTCGGTTTCGTCGCCTTCGGGGATTTCGAACTCTTCATCCTCGGGGTCCGCCCATTCGGCCAGAAAGGTACGAGTGACGGGGACGTCGATGCGTGTGGTTACCGGTTCCAGCGTCACGACGCAGGGTTGCACGACAGTTGCGCCCAGTTTAGCGGTCAGGACCCAGTCTTTCTTCCCTTGCGCCTCAACTTTGCCGACGAAGCTGAGCTTGCGAAGACCCAGCAGGTCAAGCGCGGCTTTGATGTCGTCCAGTTCCGTCGCGTTTGGGCGCAACTCAAAAGATGTTGGCGTGTTTTGGGGCAGGTCGGCCACCCGCAGAGATGTCTTGTTGCTCATTCGTGACCCTTTCCTGTGTTGAACCGGGGCATCGGTTTCTGTAAGCGGATAGGGGCCGTTACGGATCAAGGCAAGAGGGTGTATATGGTGATGGGTGTAAACAAGGTGAAACGAGCAGCGAAATCGCTCGTCTTTATTGCCTGTCTGGCTGCGATTGCGGCCTGTACGCCAACCTTCAAGAATCACGGCTATATTCCGCCTGCCGAAGATCTGGCCGAGATCAAAGTGGGTGTCGATACCCGCGACACCGTGGCCGAAGCCATCGGCGCGCCCGGCATTTCCGGCGTTGTGCAAGACTCGGGCTATTACTACGTCGCCTCTCGTGTGCGCTTCTATGGCCCCAAACGTCCCGAGGTCGTCTCGCGCGAGTTGGTTGCCATCAGCTTTGACCAGCGCGGCGTCGTCCGCAATATCGAGAGGTTCGGTCTGGAGGACGGAGTCGTCGTGACCCTTGAACGGCGCGTGACCGAATCCAGTATCCAGAACAACGGCTTCCTGCGTCAGCTGCTTGGTAACATCGGCAACTTCAACCCAGCTAACATTCCGGGCGCCACCAACTAAGTCACAGGACTGTCGTGTCGTCTTCACAAGGCGGTCACATCTGCCGTGATAGCAGAGCCATAAGGTTGAAATCCGGTCGGCAAGGGCGGAGGATGCGGTCATGGCTGTTTTGTTGAGCAAAGGGCGCTTTCGGGCGCGTCTGGCGCAGAGTGACGAAGATCTGGCGGCGGCGCAGGCGCTCCGAACGCGGGCGTTTGGCACCGGCGCATTGGATGCTGACGCGTTCGATCCGGTTTGCGCCCATGTTCTGGTCGAAGACCTGCAGGACGAGGGCGCTCTGGTCTGTTGTTTCCGTATGCTGACCATGGATAGTGGGGCTGAGATCGGGCGCAGCTACTCGGCGCAGTTTTACGATCTATCCAGCCTCAAGGGGTTCTCGGGCCGTATGGTCGAGATGGGGCGGTTCTGTATCCACCCCGACTGGACAGACCCGGACATCCTACGTGTGGCGTGGGGTGCAATGACGGCCTATGTGGACCAGAACGGGATCGAGATGCTGTTTGGATGTTCCTCATTCGCAGGGACCGAGACGGCCGAGTATCTGGACGCGTTCGCGATGCTCAAACACCGTCATTTGGCCCCGAAACGCTGGCTGCCGCGGGTGAAGGCTCCGGATGTGTTTCGGTTTGCGTCCAAGCTGCGTCGCAGGCCGGACGTCAAGAAAGCGATGCTGCGGATGCCGCCATTGCTGCGCACCTATCTGATGATGGGCGGCTGGGTCAGCGATCATGCGGTGGTGGATCGGCACATGAACACGTTGCACGTTTTCACCGGGTTGGAGATTGGGGCGATTCCCCCGGCCCGCAAACGGTTGCTGCGGGCGGTGGCTCGGTAACTCCGGATTTTCGACGAGAAGAAGGTGTGGGCGTTGACGCGCCAGCCCTGCCGGTTTAGCTGGCGGGCATGGCGAGAATTCCTTTGTTGCAGATGTCCGGCATTTCCCTGACCTTCGGGGGTGATCCGGTGTTTTCCGGTTTGGATCTGGTGGTCCAGCCGGGTGATCGCGTTGCGCTTGTAGGGCGCAACGGCTCGGGTAAGTCCACCTTGATGAAAGTGATGGCGGGGCTGGTTGAGGCGGATCAGGGTGAGATCGTTGTGCCTCCCGGCAAATCCGTTGGGTATATGGAGCAGGACCCGGGGATGAACGGGTTCGCGACGCTGGGCGATTATGCCTCAAGCGGGTTGGAGCCGGGCGAGCTGTACAAGGTCGAACGCGCCGGTGAGGGCTTGAAGTTCGACCCATCGCGCCCCGTTGAGACTGCCTCGGGCGGGGAACGGCGGCGGGCCGCTTTGGCCAAGCTGATGGCCGAAGCGCCAGATCTGATGTTGCTGGACGAGCCAACCAACCATCTGGACATCGAAGCCATCGCTTGGCTTGAGCGCGAATTGGGCGCGACGCGGGCCGCCTATGTGCTGATCTCTCACGACCGCGCGTTCCTGCGGGCGTTGACCCGCGCAACTCTGTGGATTGATCGCGGCATGGTGCGGCGGCAGGAACAGGGCTTTGAGGCGTTCGAAACTTGGCGCGACAAGGTATGGGAAGAGGAAGATCAGCAGCGTCACAAGTTGAATCGCCTGATCAAGTCCGAGGCGAAATGGGCGGTCGAAGGGATCAGCGCGCGGCGCAAGCGCAACCAAGGGCGGGTGCGCGCGTTGCAGGCCCTGAGGGCCGAAAAGGCGGCGCAGATCAAGCGTCAGGGCTCGGCGGCTATGTCGCTTGAGGCGGGGCCAAAGTCTGGGCGCAAGGTGATCGAGGCCAAAGCCTTGTCCAAAGCCTATGGCGACAAGCAGATCGTGCGCGGCTTTGATCTATTGGCGCAGCGCGGCGATCGCGTTGCCTTTGTTGGGCCGAACGGGGTCGGTAAAACCACTCTGTTGAAGATGCTGCTGGGGCAGGAGGCTCCGGATGAGGGCTCTGTAACCCTTGGCACCAATCTCGAAATCGCGGTGTTTGACCAGACCCGCGCGCAGTTGGACCCCGAGATGAGCCTGTGGGACAGCCTGACCGGCGACCCCGAAATGCGCGTGTCGGGCAAGGCCGATCAGGTCATGGTTGGCGGGCAGCCCAAGCATGTTGTGGGATACCTCAAAGAGTTTCTGTTCGATGAACGCCAGGCAAGAGCAGCTGTTAAGTCCCTGTCCGGCGGAGAAAAAGCGCGTTTGCTGTTGGCGAAGCTGATGGCGAAACCGTCGAACCTGCTGGTGCTGGACGAACCGACCAACGATCTGGATGTGGAAACTCTGGACCTGCTGCAAGAGCTGTTGGACGACTATGACGGCACGGTTCTGCTGGTCAGCCACGACCGGGACTTTCTGGACCGCGTTGCCACCACAACCATCGCGATGGAGGGCAATGGCCGCGCGACCGTCTATGCGGGCGGGTGGTCGGACTATATCGCTCAGCGGGGTGATCTTGCCCCTAAGAAAGAAGAGAAAACAAAATCTTCCAAGCCAAAGGTGAAGCAGGAAGCCAAGCCAAAGTCTGGCCTCTCTTTCTCTGAAAAGCACCGGCTAGAGAAGCTCCCGGCCGAGATTGCGCGGCTGGAAGCCGAGATTGCCAAGCTGGAAGAGCTGATGGCGGACCCCGATCTGTTCACGCGCGAGCCGGTCAAATTCCAGAAAGCCACCGAAGCGCTGGTCGAACGACAGGAGAAACTGTCGGCCTCCGAGGAAGAGTGGCTGATGCTGGAGGAAAAGGCAGAAGGCGGGTAGTAAAAGACCCGAAACTCAGTTTCCTCAGACTTTCAAGGTCGTCTTCCTCAGACTTTCAAGGTCGTCCTATGCGCGTCCCCGGATCGGGCGTGCAGGGTTGCCAACGATGGTTTCATCGGGTGCGACCGATTTGGTCACGACACTGCCCGCGCCGATAATGGCCCGGTCACCGATTGAGACACCAGGCAGGATTATAGCGCCGCCGCCAATCCAAACATTCTCTCCAATCGTGACCGGATGCGCGATTTCAAGACCGTCTGCGCGCAGGGAGGGGTCCTTTGCGTGTTCGGCGCAGTAGATCTGGACGTTAGGGCCCAGCATTGTGTCGCTGCCGATCCTTACCGGCGCGGTATCCAATACGGTACAGCCCGCGTTAAAATAGACGCGATCGCCCAGAGAGAGGTTGAATCCATAGGCGCAATGAAACGGGGCTTCGATGAAGCACTTATGCCCGGTTTCGGCCAAAAGCGCACGCAGCTCGGGCGCGATCGGGCCGCGATCATCGGGTCGGCATATGTTGTGGGCGTAAACGGCGCGACGGGCGGTCTGGCGCAAGTCTTCCAGTTCCGGATCGAGGCAGGTGTACCACGCACCCGCCGCCATTTTCTGCCGTTCACTCATGTCCTTAGGGTTAGCGCATCCGCAGCGCCCCGTCGATGCGTATGACCTCTCCGTTGAGGTAGCCCATCTCGACGATGAAGGCGGCGAGGCGTCCGTATTCCTTCGGGTCTCCCAAACGGGGTGGGTTTGGAACGTCGGCAGCCAATTGGGCCTGCACCTCTTCCGGCAGACCGGCCAGCATCGGCGTCATGAAGATGCCGGGGGCGATGGTCATTACGCGGATACCGGTTGAGGCCAGGTCGCGCGCCATGGGTAGGGTCATGCCGACAACGCCGCCTTTTGAGGCCGCATACGCCGCCTGACCCTTTTGCCCGTCGAACGCCGCGATAGATGCGGTGTTGATGATGACTCCGCGGGCCCCGTCTGTGTCGGGGTCATTCAAGGCCATTTGGGCCGCGGCCAGACGGGCCACGTTGAAACTGCCCACCAGATTGATGTCGATGGTGCGCTGGAACGCGTCCAGAGGGTGCGGGCCGTCACGTCCAACGGTTTTGATACCGTCCGCAATACCGGCGCAATTCACGGCAGCAGTGATCTTACCCATTTTGTCCGTGGCCAGCCCAACCGCTGCTGCGACCGAGGCTTCTTGGGCTACATCGGTCTCAGTGAAATGCCCTCCGATCTCGGCGGCGACCTTCGCGCCTCGGTCGGCATCGCAATCCAGTAGCGTGACCTGAGCGCCTTGCGCGGCAAAGTACCTGGCGGTGGCTTCGCCCAAACCGGACGCACCGCCGGTGATGATGGCTGCGGTATCGGACAGGTTCATGATGGGCCTCCTCGCGGGTTAATGAACATATGTTCAATAAACAGTTTGGCCGCGTCCTGTCTATAGGTTTGGCTTTGGACCCCGCGTTGGGTTCTGAAGAAATCCTCAGAAAGTTTTCAGATCGGCTTCACGGAAGATCGCCAATTCGTGAATGAACAACCTGACGCGGTCGGGTGTTTTTTTGTCAGGAGGTGCTGAAATGTTAAAGAGTACAAAGCAAAAACTTGGCGCGCTTGCGATTGCGCCGTTTGTCGGGGTGTTCATGGTCGGAAGCGCAGCAGCCGCGCCTGAAACCTGTAACTGGAAAACAGCGCGTGATCTCGCCAATGCCGGAGACTACGCGGGTTTGTGCGATTGCGCTCAGGTTACGCCGAGCTTTCTGGAGCGACTGCAGAGTCGCGCCGATTTCGAGACCACTCTGAGCGTAACAGGTGCGCAGTGTCCGGGATTGGCCACGTTGCTGACCGATTTGCCCACGGCGAGTGTGCAGACGGCATCAAACCAAGGCGAGAACAGATCGTCTGACGGCTCGGGTAATGGCGGTGGAGGTGGTTCGGCTGGCAGCGGTGACGCAGGTGGTGACGACGGCCCTGGTGATGGCGGTGACGGCCCGGGTGATGGCGGTGACGGTCCTGGTGACGGCGGTGACGGCCCCGGCAAGGGCGGTGATGGCCCTGGTAAGGGCAGTGGAAAAGGTGGCGGCAAGGGCGGCGACGGCAAAGGCGGTGGCGGTAAAGGCGGCGACGGTAAAGGCGGTGGCGGCAAAGGCGGTGGCAAGGGCGGCGACGGCAAAGGTGGGGGCAAAGGCGGCGGAGGAAAGGGCAAGAAGTAGCCCATCGTGGCGCAGTCCCTGAAATTTTTGTAGGTCTCCACATCCGGCGACCTACACCAACATAAAACCCCGGATACAACTAGCGCCATCTCGGCAATTTACAGCGCCAGCGGGTATGTGACCGGTTTAGCGCCAGTCGCTTTAGGCATCTTCTTTGCTGCCGATGCCGGTAATTTCGACTTTGCGATCCGCTCGCCTGGTTTGCCGTCTTTGAAAAAACTGTCGACCCGCCAGCTTGCTTTCAGGGTTCTTGGCAGTTTGCTCAACATGCGCGAGGTTTCCTTTGACGCACTGCTCCACCAGGGTTTCATGCCGCCGCTGCACTTTGCATGAAACCGGATGCGGACCCGATAGCCCGAGGCTTTCTCTTCTTTTCTGAAGTCCTGCAAGCTCTTGATCAGCTTGGATTCAAAGGCGCTGTAGTAGGTCGAGTTCGAGCTGGCCGACATGGGCGTCAGATTGACATTGGTGCCGGGCCCGCCAAGTTTTTCGCTTAGGATGTGGCCTTTGATGTATGTCTGAGCCTGCAGTTCCGAGTAGTCGGACAGCATCTGAATTTCTGTCAGCGCCAGAAGCTCCAAAATCTTATCGACCGAATTTGCCTTGGCAAGCTTTTGGAGCGTCGACTTGCTGGACAGGGCCTTCTGCACGGCAGCCAGATCAATCAGGTCTTTTACATCCCAGCGCGAGTTGAACCGTTCGACAATCGCGCAATGGCCGGTAGCTGGAGAGCTGCCCTTTTGCTTCAAGCTGTCGGTTGTCAGGATGCAGGTGACCTCATCCGCGCCGGTTGAGAATTTTTCGCCTTCAAAGACAACGTCGGCGCGGCGGGAAGATGTGAACTTATTCGCAATAACCATGTTCAAATCATACTAAAACGCTTCAATAGTCGGCAGTCTAGCATAGATTTCGGCATCAACGAAATTAGGCGCTCCGGGCGCAGGTGTTTGCGCCCGGAAACGAGAAAGATCAGCCTAGCTGAACCAGCGCGTGGCGTTTCTTGCCTGCGCTCAATTTGATCGGAGAGGAAAGCGCGCCTGCGTCAATCATCAGGCCTGCATCCGTCAGCGGCGCGTCGTCCAGCTTGGCGCCATTTTCCGAGATCAGGCGCTTGGCCTCCTTCCCGGATTTGGCCAGACCGGATTTCACGATCAACTGCACGATGGACATGCCAGCGCCTAGTTCATCCGCGCTGAGCGTGAGGGTCGGAAGGTCTCCGCCAACACCACCTTTTTCGAACACTTCGCGGGCCGTGGCCTCGGCTGTGGCAGCGGCTTCGGCACCATGCAGAAGGGTCGTGACTTCATTGGCGAGACGGATTTTGGCCTCGTTGATCTCAGACCCTTGCAGCGCGCCCATGCGGTCGCATTCATCGACCGGAAGCTCGGTGAAGATCTTCAGGAAGCGGCCTACATCGGCGTCAGTCGTGTTGCGCCAGAACTGCCAGAACTCATAGGGCGACAGCATATCGCCGTTCAGCCAGACCGCACCGCCCTGCGATTTGCCCATCTTGCGGCCGTCGCTGGTGGTCAGCAAAGGCGTCGTCAGGCCATAGATTTCCTGATCCAAGACGCGGCGGGTCAGGTCGATACCGTTGACGATATTGCCCCACTGATCTGAGCCGCCCATCTGCAGAACGCAGCCATAGCGGCGGTTCAGCTCAAGGAAGTCATAGGCCTGCAGGATCATGTAGTTGAATTCCAGGAAGCTCAGCGATTGTTCGCGGTCCAGCCGGGATTTCACGGACTCGAAGGACAGCATCCGGTTGACCGAGAAATGCCGCCCGATATCGCGCAGGAAATCGAGGTAGTTCAGGCTGTCGAGCCATTCAGCATTGTTGAGCATCAGCGCGCCAGTCTCGCTGTCGTCATAGGACAGGTACTTGGCGAAGACCTTCTGCATTCCGGCGATATTGGCGTCAATCTGTTCGGGTCCCAGCAGGGGGCGCTCGTCCGAGCGGAACGAGGGGTCGCCTACCTTGGTGGTGCCGCCGCCCATCAGGGTAATCGGCTTGTGGCCGGTCTTTTGCAGCCAACGCAGCACCATGATGTTCATCAGGTGGCCCACATGCAGCGACTGCGCAGTGGCGTCATAGCCGATATAAGCCGTCTGCACCCCGTCGATCAGCGCGTCGTCAAGGCCTTGATAATCGGTGCAGTCGGCGAGAAAGCCGCGCTCGATCATCGTGGCGATGAAATCCGATTTGGGGTGGTAGGTCATATCGTGCCCTCGGGGTTACTGTTGCGGGGCTCTGTATAGGCGGCGGCGTAGGGAAGGGGAAGGTGCCTTTTGTGCTGAAAAACACCTCGGACCAGCGTCGCATACATGGCGCTCGGGGCAGAATTCTTTGCAGCTTGGGCGCAAGGCGCTTGCCTTGTCTGCCATAGGCGGGGCAGGTTGGCGCCGTTGCACGCTCTGATTGTTCAGAAGGCAGGTGCAACGACTGATACAGGCAGGAGGCAGCCGTGCGGCAGTCCAATAAAATACAAGGGCCCATCCGTGCTCTTGGGGCGATGTCCGGAACGTCGATGGATGGCGTGGATGCAGCCGTGGTCGAAACCGATGGCCATCGGATCTTCAGCTTTGGTGAAACCGGCTATCGCGCCTATTCCGAGGCCGAACGCGCGGTGATCCGGGCGGCCTTGGGGCAATGGCAAGGCGCTGATGTGGAGGTCGCGGGCGAGCTGGTGACCGTGGCCCATGCCGAGGCCCTGTCGGAATTCGAAGATGTGGATTTGATCGGCTTTCACGGCCAGACCCTTGCGCATGAGCCGCGCGGGCGCGGAACCTTGCAGGTGGGCGATGGTGTCGGACTGGCGCAGGCGCTCGGCTTACCGGTTGTCTGGGACTTCCGCAGTGATGACGTGGCTTTGGGGGGCGAGGGCGCGCCTCTGGCGCCGTTCTTCCATTTCGCCTGTGCCAAATGGATCGATGCGCGGGAGCCGCTGTGTTTCCTGAACCTCGGCGGTGTCGGTAACTTGACCTATGTTGACCCGTCCTTTGATGGCCCTGAAGCGCCCGGGGCGTTGCTGGCTTTTGACACCGGCCCGGCAAACGCACCTGTGGATGATCTGATGCAGGCTCGTCTGGGCCTGCCGATGGATCGCGACGGTGCAATGGCCCGAGGCGGCACCGTGGAAACCGGTGCGCTTGAGCTGTTCTTGGCCGAGCCATTCTTCGCGCGCATGCCGCCCAAATCCCTGGACCGAAACGACTTTGCCGAGATGGTGCGTCTGGTGCAGGAGTTGAGCGATGCGGACGCGGTTGCCACTCTGACCGCGATGTGTGCGGCGGGTGTGGCGCAGGGTATGCAGCATTGCCCGAAACCGCCCGCGCGTGTGCTGGTGACCGGCGGAGGGCGGCATAATCCCGTTCTGATGGAGATGCTGCGCGTTTCGTTGGATTGCCCGGTTGAGCCGGTCGAGGCCGTCGGGCTGGACGGCGATATGCTCGAAGCTCAGGCCTTCGCCTATCTTGCGGTTCGCGTGGCGCGGGGCTTGCCGACCTCATGCCCTGGAACGACGGGGGTGCAGGCTCTGGTGGGCGGTGGCATAGTCAGCCGTGTCTCGGTGGATCAGGCCAGCTAAGCTGGGAACTCGGACCAAGTGGTTCAAAAGCAGGCATAAATGTGCAACGCTTGTGTAAACGTGTTTCAACAAAGGTCTTGTTTCATGGCGACAAAAGCGGAACTGGAAGCCGAACTTGAGGCGTTGCGCGCGCGCAATGCGAAGTTGGAGGAAAGCGCGGAGGCGGGTGCGGAAGAGAAGACCTCGACCAAGACCAGCGATGAGATTCGGCGGTTGCTGAAAGAGCATGGCGTTGATCTATCCGGGGCCGAGGCGATGGGTGAGGAGGTCGTTGCCGAGTTTGGTCGTTTGCAGAAGGATTATCCGATTACAGTTCTGCTGATTGCGTTCTCGCTTGGGTATGTGGTCGGTCGGGCCAGTAGATAGAGAGGGTGAGATGAGCAGGTTTAGCAGAAATCTTGTAACGATCTATCGCACGGAACGCCTGATCGCGCGTCGACGTCTTGCGGTGATGCAGCAGCAGACGATCCTGATGGTGCTGGCAGGTATCGCTGCACTGGCCGGTCTGGTTGCCCTGAATGTTGCCATTTTTTTCGCACTGGACGCGTTGATGTCTTCCGCCGGTGCGGCTGGCCTGCTGGCGGCCGGGAACTTGCTTTTGGCGGCGCTGCTTGTTCTGTTTGCGCGGCGGACCAATGTCGAGGATGAAATCGCCCCGGCGGTGGAAGTGCGCGACATGGCAATCGCGGACGTAGAAGACGAGATGGAAGAGATGGCCACTGAGGCGCGTGAGGTGGTTCAGGCGGTCAAGAGTATCGGGGCAAATCCGTTGGGATCTTTACCGGCGTTGCTGGTGCCCTTGTTGACTGCGGTTTTGAAGAACCGGGCCGAGAAATAGGTGGGTGCGGGGTTAGGGGCGCTGCCCCCGCCGCGCTTTGCGCGTCTCCCCCGAGATATTTTTAGCCAGATGAAGTTTGGATCCCTTGTGCTACCGGCTGCGAGGAATGTCGAAACCGGGGGCGGCGAGGTCGAAGCCTTGGAATTCGAAACCGGGGGAGACGGTGCAACTGACCAGAGTATAGTCTCCGGTCGTTCGGGCCGCTTGCCAGTGGTTCTCAGGAACGATCAGTTGCGGCGCGCCTTTGGATAGATCGGGACTTAGCAGGTGGTCGGTGGCGGGGCCTTGGTCGGTTTCGCTGATCGACAAGATCAAAGGGGCGCCTGCATGGTAAAGCCAGATCTCGGTCGCATCGACGCGGTGCCAGTGGCTGGATTCCTCGGCCTCTAGCAGGAAATAGATGCAAGTACCTGAGGCGCGGCCTTCGTTTTGCGCGCGCCACGTCTCGCGGTACCAGCCGCCTTCAGGATGTTTTTGCAGGTTCAGGTGCTTGACGATCTCTTGCGCGGTCATGTTTGGCCCTTTGGGTTTTTGCGCGATTATGCATGGGTTCGCGCGATCCGCTATGGCAATCATCGCGTCAGGTCATATGTTTGCGCCATGACCCTTAGGATCCCCTTTGATAACTCCTACGCCCGTTTGCCGGATGCCTTTTACACGCGGCAGTCTCCGGTCCCTGTGAAAGAGCCTCAGTTGATTGCGTTCAACGAGGGGTTGGCGCGGATTTTGCGCATCTCACCTGGAGATGTCACCGAGATGGCGCAGGCTTTTGCAGGGAATACGGTACCCGACGGAGCAGAGCCTTTGGCGCAGCTGTATTCGGGGCATCAGTTCGGGACTTATAATCCTCAGCTCGGGGATGGGCGTGCAGTTTTGCTGGGTGAGACTGTGGGCGAAGACGGGATACGCCGAGACATTCAGCTCAAGGGTTCAGGCCGGACGCCTTATTCGCGGCAAGGTGATGGGCGGGCATGGCTGGGGCCGGTGTTGCGAGAGTATGTGGTCTCAGAAGCGATGCATGCGCTGGGCATTCCGACCACGCGGGCTTTGGCCGCTGTTGAAACAGGTGAAGCCGTTTACCGCGAAGGGCCGATGCCCGGGGCGGTTTTGACCCGAGTGGCGCAGAGCCATTTGCGCGTTGGAACATTTCAGGTCTTTGCCGGGCGCAGGCAGGTCGAAAGTCTAAAGCAATTGACCGACTATGCCATCCAGCGCCACTACCCCGAGGCTGAAGGGCCTATGGGGCTGTTGCGGGCGGTTCGTGATGCGCAGGTAAAGCTGATCGCGGCGTGGATGAGCGTTGGGTTTATTCACGGTGTGATGAATACGGACAATTCCTCGATCGCGGGGGAGACCATCGACTATGGTCCTTGCGCCTTTATGGACAGCTATCATCCGAATACGGTCTACAGCTCGATCGACCGGATGGGGCGCTATGCCTATTCCAACCAGCCCGAAATCGCAGTGTGGAATCTGGCGCAACTGGCGACGGCCTTGATCCAGCAATACGATAATCCTCAGGACGGTGTCGAAGAAGCGACCGAGATCGTACACGCCATGCCCGATTTGCTCCAGCAGGAGTGGTTGAGCCGCTTCCGTGCCAAGCTGGGTTTGACGCGCGAGGAGGATGGCGATCTTGGGCTGATCACCGACCTGTTGAAGCGTATGGCGGAAGAGCAGGCGGATTTCACCAACACGTTCCGGGCGCTGGGCGGTGAGACCGCGCGGGACCAGTTCACGAACCCCGAGGCATTTGATAGCTGGGCTGAGGGTTGGCAGACCCGCATCTCGCGTGAAGCGGACCCGCTAGAGGTAATGTCGGCGACAAACCCGGCCTTCATCCCGCGAAACCACCGTGTTGAGCAGATGATCGAAGCTGCGGTGAAGGGGGACTATGCCCCGTTCCATCGTTTGAACGATGTGTTGTCACGCCCCTTTGTGGATCAGCCCGAGGATCCCGACCTAACACGGCCCCCCAGTGCAAATGAGGTAGTTCACGCCACGTTTTGCGGAACCTGATTGCGACCCAAAAGTTCGAATTGCAGGCAGGTCTCGGACATGTCGATGGGCAGGGTCGGTGAGATCAGGCCACTATCGGCCAGCATGACGGATTCCCGTTTCAGTTGGATTTCGCGTCCGGATTCTGATTTCACGTAGGTCCCCGAGGTGCTGCGGTCTGTCAGGATCAGCTTACCCGCTTTCATGGCAAGGACCGCATGCAGGCGCGAGATCCAGGGCTGCGGCAGCACCACATCACAGTCAGGCGCGCGGCCAATCTTGAACTCTCCGTTGCCGAGACAGCGCCAGACGCGGTCCTCATGGCGCAGGATCAGGGTCAGACCTTCGCGGGGCTGCCAGTTCTCCTCGGTGCGGCCGAAATTCTGAGGCAGCCTCGTTTGCATGATCGAGTCAGACTCGGGGTGGATCAACGAATATGCTGTCTGCGCCTCGGTAAGGCCCTTAAGGCTAAGCTGGCCGAGTGGTGTAAGTGTGCTCCGTAGTTCGGCGGGCAGCAAGACGGCGATCCCCTGGCTGAAACAGGCCTCGCCCGGATTGGCTGCGGTTGCAAAGCGAGCCGTCACGTTGACGGCCTCGCCATAGATGCCGCGCTTGCCAATCACGATGGGGCCGCAATGCACGCCGACATGAACCGACAGCGGTGTATGAGTTGAAGGCTCGATCAGCTTCAGGGCTGCATTGTAGGCCGCACTTGGGTTCTCGAAATAGCTGAGAACATCGTCGCCCTTTTGCCCGACTGGAATGCCGCCAAACTCCTGCAGGACCGAGCGCAGCCGATCAATCTCAAGCTGGATCAGGCGCTGGGCTTCGTCATCGCCCACCGCCTTGTAGAGCGGCGTACTGCCCACGATATCGGCAATGATCATCGTGGCGAATGTGGATTCAACGTCCAAGGGCGAGTTTCCTTTTTGCGGCAGTTTAACCCCGCTTGATTTCGTGTAAACTTATTTAATGTAATGCTCATAAACCTTTGAGGGAACGCGCTGAGAATTGCAACACCGCGCCCTTTCCAAAGGTTCCAAATCGGTGCCGTTGACTCTGAAAAGCGATATGAAAATACCCTCAGTTCTGCGGCTTGCCAGCTACAATATTCAGAAATGTGTCGGCCTTGATCTCCGGCGTCAGCCACAGCGTATCCTTCAGGTTCTCGAAGGAATGCGCGCCGATATCGTCGTGTTGCAGGAGGCAGACAAACGCTTGCCGCCACGGCCTGCCGCGCTGCCGCAGTTCATGTTGGATGAGGCCGGATGGCAGATCGTCGATCTGGGCGGGGCGGGCAGTTTGGGATGGCACGGAAATGCAGTGATCTGGCGCGGCGATGCGATCTCGGTCCGTCAAACCGGCCATCACGAATTGCCTGGGTTCGAGCCGCGCGGCGCGGTGCGGGTTGAGTTCGATACCCCCATCGGGCCGCTTCGGGTGATGGGTATGCATCTGGGGTTGCTGTCCGCCTCGCGTCGCCGACAGATCACCCATATACGCCAATTCGGTGCGGATCTGGAGAATATGCCAACGGTTTGGGCCGGAGATTTCAACGAATGGTCGCGCTCACCTGTGCTGGATAACCTCGTGCCCGAGATGCGGTTTCTGCCTCCGCTCCCCAGCTTTCCCGCCGCCCAGCCCTTGGGCGCTTTGGACCGGATTGCCCTTGGTCAGGGGGTTGAGGTGCATGCGCATGGCGTGCATGAGGATCGCCCGGCGCACATCGCCTCGGACCATCTGCCGATCTGGGCCGATCTGCGCCTTGGAGGATGATCTGCGCAGGCATGTCGAATTCTTGTGGCGCGGCGCGTGTGGACATACTAAGACAGACACCCGAGTAGTTTCTGAGGGGCATCATGCCGGATACGATCATATCGCGTTGTGAGGCCAAGGGCCTTCGCATGACCGGCCAACGGCGCACTATTGCGCAGGTTCTCGAGGAGAGCGCGGACCACCCGGATGTCGAAGAACTCTATTCCCGTGCCTCGGCTTTGGATTCGGGTATCTCGATCGCAACGGTCTACCGCACTGTGAAACTGTTCGAAGAGGCCGGCATTCTGGAGCGTCTGGAATTCGGCGATGGCCGCGCCCGTTATGAAGATGCCGAGAGGGATCACCACGATCATCTGATCGACATGCAATCGGGGGAAGTGATCGAATTCGTCGACCCCGAGATCGAAGCTCTGCAGGAAAAGATCGCGGAAAAATTGGGCTACCGCCTCAAAGGCCACCGGTTGGAGCTATATGGCGTTCCCATCAAGCCCGAGTGATCCATCACCAAACGCGATGGGTGGCAACAAGACAATTCATCGCTCGCGATGTGATAGGTCTTGATTTAACGCAATACATACGGTTTTGCTGAAGGGAGAAGGCGGCAATTGGTGCCGCCCGTTTCTTTACGGACAGACCCATGAACAACGTCAACGGCATTTTGCTGGTCATTGCGTCTATGGCGGCTTTCACGCTTGAGGATGTGTTCATCAAGCAGCTGACGTCCTCCATCACGCCGGGCCAGATTCTGGTCATGCTGGGGCTGGTCTGCTCTGTCGTATTTCTGGTCATGGCCATCGCGACCCGCAAACGGATTTTTGTGCCCGAGGCGTGGCAGCTTTTGCCGATGATCCGCGCTATGTCCGAGGCCGTCGCTGCGGTGGCCTTTGTGACGGCGCTGGCCCGTGTGGACCTTTCGACCGTCGCGGCCGTGTTTCAGGCAATGCCACTAGCGGTCACTATGGGGGCAGCGCTGTTTCTGGGTGAACAGGTCGGCTGGCGACGCTGGAGCGCGATTGGCGTGGGTTTCATCGGCGTGCTGATGATCATCCGCCCCGGGCTTGAAGGGTTCCGCCCGGAATCCCTTTATGTGGTGGCTGCGGTCATCGGCGTGGCGGCGCGCGATCTGATAACACGGCGGCTGGACAGCAAAGTCTCGTCAGCGGTGGTGTCCTTGCAGGCCTATCTGGCCTTGGCTTTCGGCGGTGCAGCCTTGATGATCATGAGCGGCCATCCATTGGAAGCCATGCAAAGCGCTGAGGTCTGGCCTTTTGCCGGAGCGGCCTTTTTCGGTGTTCTGGGATACTATGCGATTGTGATCGCGATGCGCGTCGGCGAAGCCTCAGCTGTCACGCCGTTTCGCTACACGCGGCTGTTGTTCTCGATCCTTGCGGGTGTCCTGGTCTTTGGCGAACGTCCTGACCTGATGACACTGGCCGGGGCGTCCCTGATCATCGGCTCGGGCCTGTATACCTTTCTACGCGAACGCAAATTGGCGCGCGCAATGGCCTTGGCCGCCGCGTAACCCTGTTGGCGCAAACATGACGCTGTTAGCCCTAAAGGGCCGGGAATATACGTGTTAGCGATAACGGAAATGGTTTACTTTTAGTTCCGTGCTGCTATGACGCGTGCAACGGAATGCAGCCACAGGGACCGCCCTCATGAGTACCATCATCGACATTCACGCACGCGAAATCCTGGACAGCCGGGGCAACCCGACGGTCGAGGTCGACGTCATTCTGGAAGACGGCACAATGGGCCGCGCGGCTGTGCCCTCGGGTGCCTCCACCGGCGCCTATGAGGCGGTTGAAAAGCGCGACGGCGACAAGGCGCGTTACATGGGCAAGGGCGTGCTCGAGGCCGTCGCCGCCGTCAACGGCGAGATCGCCGAGGAACTGGTAGGCTTTGACGCCACCGAACAGGTCGCTATCGACCAAGCGATGATCGAACTGGACGGGACCGAAAACAAAGGCCGTCTGGGCGCAAACGCCATTCTGGGTGTTTCACTTGCTGCGGCCAAGGCGGCAGCGGATTTCACCACGCAGCCTCTGTACCGCTATGTCGGCG
The DNA here is from genome assembly GCF_056538485.1 of Ruegeria sp. BG3. NCBI lineage: Bacteria > Pseudomonadati > Pseudomonadota > Alphaproteobacteria > Rhodobacterales > Roseobacteraceae > Ruegeria > Ruegeria sp. BG3. Next base: position 299,636 of record NZ_JBQFTE010000001.1, read on the forward strand.
GTACCTCGGCCCGCGTCCTGCCAGTTCCGATGATGAACATCATCAATGGCGGCGAGCACGCCGACAACCCGATCGATATTCAGGAATTCATGATCATGCCGACCTCGGCCGCGAATATTCGCGAGGCGGTTCGCATGGGCTCCGAGGTGTTCCACACACTCAAGCGTGAGCTGTCGGCTGCCGGTCTGGCCACCGGAGTGGGCGACGAAGGCGGCTTTGCCCCCAACATCGCATCGACCCGTGAGGCATTGGATTTCATCCTGCAGGCGGTCGAAAAAGCGGGCTACAAGCCGGGCGAGGAAATTCACCTCGCCCTGGATTGCGCCGCGACCGAATACTTCAAGGACGGCAAATATGTGCTGGCGGGTGAGAATATCTCGCTGACCTCAGAGGAAAACGCCGAGTATCTGGCAACCTTGGTCAAAGACTATCCGATAATCTCGATCGAAGACGGCATGTCCGAAGACGACTGGGATGGTTGGAAAGCGCTGACTGATGCCATCGGTGACAAGGTGCAACTGGTGGGTGACGACCTGTTCGTGACCAACCCGGAACGTCTGGCCGAAGGGATTGAGCGTGGTTGCGCCAACTCGATGCTGGTCAAGGTGAACCAGATTGGTTCGCTGACCGAGACCCTGCGCGCTGTCGATATGGCCCACCGCGCGCGTTATACCAACGTGATGTCGCATCGCTCGGGCGAGACCGAGGATGCCACCATCGCTGATCTGGCTGTGGCGACCAATTGCGGTCAGATCAAGACCGGATCGCTGGCGCGTTCGGACCGGTTGGCCAAGTATAACCAACTGATCCGTATCGAGGAATCGCTGGGTGAAGTTGCGGAGTATGCCGGAGCGTCGATCCTGAAACGGTGATCTGAAACCCGGTTCTGAACTCTGTTAGAGGCCCTCTTTCCCCGGAAAGAGGGCCTTTTTGATAGCAAAAAGACGATTGCGACTGTGAATTCCTCTGGCTAGGAGAATTCGCCTTATTTGCAGGTATTTAGCGGGTTAACGGATGTTATGTGTGAACTTAATCACACAGCGCTCACGGTTTCGTGTTCTATACTGTCGCCATTACAGAAAGGAGCACACCATGACTGGTTCGAAATTCCTTCTCGTAGCGACAGTTCTCAGCACTGTATTTCTGGCGGCCTGTGCAGGGCCGGGGACCTATCCGATCACAGGGCAAAAGGTCTCCTCCGACGATCCGGTGCAGGAGATGTACTATAACCCGAGTGTGATTTTCCGGGGCGAGTCGCGCTAGAGCGCTTTGCTCATCAGCATGTAGCGCTCGCGAGGTTTGAAGCCGGTGCGCAGATATAGTTTCTGCGTCGCCTCATGCGTGCGGTCGACTTCAAGGTGCAGGGCGGTCAATCCGGCTTCAGCCAGGGCCTTGGGCAGTTCCAGCAAAACCTCGGTAGCGATGCCACGTCCTCGAACGGCGGGGCGGATGTAGATTTCGTCCACGAACCCATCCATGCCACCGAACTCTACCGACCAACCGAAGGTCAGGATGATATAGCCCAAAGGCGCGCGACCCGGGCCAATCAGGTAGATGCAGCCATGGGGGATGCCCTCAAGCAAAGGCATCAGCGCCTCGCGCCGTTGGTCGGGGTCCTGTGCGATCCCCTGTTCGGCATGGAACGCAGAGACCAGACCCATCAGGCGGTCCAGATCTTCGGGGCGAGCCAGTCTTAAAGCGGCGGTCATAGGCGGGCCAGCCTTTCCGTGAGGAGGGTGAAGAATCCTTGGGCGTCCACGTCGCCCATGAACATAGCGTTCGGTTTTCGGTCTGTTACACGCCACCAATCAGCGACTGTCATTCCCAGCGTCAATTCTGACTTGGTTTCGATCTCAACGTTAATGTGGCGACCCGAGAACAGTTCTGGCTGAATCAAATAGGCGGTAACGCAGGGATCGTGCAATGGTGCGCCTTCCGAGCCGTACTTTTCCTTATCAAAGCGCTCGAAGAAATCGGTCATTTCAGCGACGGCATGACCGACCTTACTATCTAGCGATCTGAATGCGTCATTGCGATGCGGTGTAACCAAAGCGTCATGGGTCACATCAAGAGGCATGACGACAATATTAGCGCCAGATTTAAACACGATATCAGCAGCTTCCGGGTCGACATAAATGTTGAACTCCGCGGCTGGCGTGATGTTCCCGACCTCGAAATAGGCACCGCCCATCAGCACGATTTCCTGCACCCGGTCGACGATATCCGGGGCCTTCTGGAAGGCGGTCGCGATGTTCGTCAGCGGCCCCAGCGGGCAGAGCGTGACTGTCCCGGGTTCCTGCGTGCGCAGGGTTTCGATGATGAAATCAACCGCGTGGCCCTCGGTCAAAGGCATCTGTGGATCCGGCAGAACGGGACCGTCCAGCCCGGTTTTGCCGTGCACATGTTCAGCCGTGATAAGAGGGCGTTTAAGCGGCCGGTCGCATCCGGCATAGACCGGCACCTCGGTATGGCCCGCCAACTCACAGACAATACGCGCGTTCTTGGCGGTCAGTTCAAGCGGCACATTCCCGGCGACGGCAGTGATACCCAGAACCTCGATCTCTTCGGGGCTGGCGAGCGCTAAAAGAATGGCGACGGCGTCGTCCTGACCGGGGTCGGTGTCGATGATGATCTTGCGGGGCATTGGAGTCTCCGGGGAGCGTGAAGGTCGGACAGTCGCAAGTGTCACGTGACTTGTCCACCTGATTCAGGCTCCAACTGGCGGGAGTTTGCCATTGGCGCGATGTTCCTCGGTCTTCACCTCATCCCACAGCGCATCCATCTCGGCCAGATCGCTTTGTGAGGGGGTTTTGCCGCGCGCGGCCAGGCGAGCCTCAACCTGCTCAAATCGGCGGGTAAACTTGGCGTTGGTGCGGCGCAGGGCGGCCTCGGGTTCGATCCCCAGATGCCGCCCGAGATTGACCATCACGAACAGCAGATCGCCGAATTCATCTTCGAGCGCGTCGGCGTCCTTGGCGTTGCGCGCTTCTTCCAACTCGGCAGCTTCTTCGGTGATCTTGGCGAGGACATGGCTGGCATCGGGCCAGTCGAATCCCACACGCGCAGCCCGCTTTTGCAGCTTGTGCGCGCGCAGCAGGGCAGGCAGGTTGGCGGCCACACCATCCAGCGCGCCTTTCTGTTCCTTGCCTGCGCGTTCAGCGGCTTTGATGGTTTCCCAATCAACGGTCTGTTGATCGGCGGACTTGTCACGGGATTCGTCGCCGAACACATGCGGGTGCCGGCTGACCATCTTGTCAGACATGGTGCGGACCACGTCCTGAAAGGTGAAATGCCCCGCTTCCTCAGCCATTTGCGCGTGGAATACGGATTGGAAGAGAAGGTCGCCAAGTTCTCCCTTTAGCTCATCATAGGCCTGCCGTTCGATGGCGTCGGCGACCTCATAGGCTTCCTCGATCGTGTAGGGGGCGATGGTGGCGAAATCCTGTTCGATGTCCCACGGACAACCGCTTTGCGGGTCACGCAAGCGGCGCATGATTTCCAGCAGGCGCTCGATACCCGCATCGCTGTCATGGATCAGAGGATTTTCAGCCATTGCGAACCCTTTCGTTCCGGTGTCAGATGCATCCATTCCGCAGTCCCGATCAGGAGTCCACCCCAGATGCCCGTCGTCAACCGAATTGCCGATTTTGCCGCCGATATGGCCAAGTGGCGCCAGCACTTGCATACGATCCCTGAACTAGAGTTCGAATGCTACGAGACAGCCGCTTTCGTGGCCGAGCGTCTGAGGGAGTTCGGCGTGGATGAGCTACATGAAGGCATTGCCAAGACTGGGATGGTAGCGATCATCAACGGACAGGGCGACGGCCCGACCATCGGGTTGCGGGCCGATATGGACGCGCTGCCGATCCCCGAGGAGACGGGCGTTGAATACGCCTCGAAGAACCCCGGCAAGATGCATGCCTGCGGGCATGACGGGCACACGACCATGCTCTTGGGGGCTGCACGCTATCTGGCCGAGACGAGGAATTTCGCAGGCCGTGTGGCGCTGATCTTTCAACCGGCCGAAGAAGAAGGCGGCGGCGCGGATGTTATGGTGCAGGAAGGCATCATGGACCGGTTCGATATCTCTCAGGTCTATGGCATTCACAATGATCCGGGAAACCCCGAGGGCGCCTTCTACACGACAGCCGGGCCTCTGATGGCCGCTGTGGATACGTTCGAGATTCACGTGCAAGGGCAGGGCGGTCACGGAGCATTACCGCACCAGACTAAGGATCCGGTGATGGCGGCCTGCGGGATTGCACAGGCGATCCAAACTATTGTCAGTCGAAACCACTATGCGGTGCAGGATCTGGTGATTTCCGTCACGCAAATTCACGCCGGAACAGTGAACAATGTGATTCCGGATACCGCCTATCTTAACGGCACCGTTCGCACGTTTGACCCTACGGTTCAGAAGATGGTGATTGAGCGGATGGAGCAGATCGTGGCGGGCCAGGCGGCCTCATATGGGGTTGATGCGAAGTTGGACTATCAGATCGGCTATCCAGCGACGATCAATGACGCTGAGAAAACAGCCTTTGCCGCGGATGTAGCGCGCGAGGTCTCAGGCGACGACCGCGTTGTCGACAATATGGGCCGTGACATGGGGGCCGAGGATTTCTCGTACATGCTGCAGGCGCGTCCGGGGGCTTATCTGTTTCTGGGTCAGGGTGAGGGCGCCGGGCTGCATCATCCGAAATACAACTTCAACGATGATATCGCACCGGTCGGGGCCTCGTTCTTTGCCCGGATCGTGGAAAAGGCGCAGCCGCTGGGCTGAGGGGACAAGACATGGCACTGGAAGACGCAAAGCATCAGGTCGATGAGGCCTTTACCAACCCCGACCTCAAGGGCCTGTCCTATGAGAACACCTTTGGCGGCGCGACCTCGTTCCTGCGACGGCTTTACACCAAGGACTTGAAGGGTGTGGATATCGCTGTCACCGGCGTGCCGTTCGATCAGGCGGTGACGAACCGCCCCGGCACAAGGCTCGGCCCCCGCGCGATCCGCGAGGCGAGTGCGCTGCAATCCCCCGATGCACCATACGGTTGGCCCTTTGACGCGTTGAGCGAGCTGGCGATCGTTGACTATGGCGATATGGCCTATGACTACGCCAATATCCCGGCCTTTCCGGATACGCTGACCGATCATATCCGCACGATTCTGGCGGCTGACGTGGCCTCGGTCACCTTAGGCGGCGATCACTATATCAGTTTTCCGATCCTGAAAGCTTATGCCGAGAAATACGGCCCGATGTCCTTGCTGCAATTCGATGCGCATACGGACACCTGGGCGGACGATGATATGTCCCGCGTCGATCACGGGACCATGTTCTACAAAGCGGTGAAATCGGGGATCGTGGACCCGAAGCGCTCGGTTCAGGTGGGTATTCGCACCAGCAACGAGGATACGCTGGGCGTCAACATCATCGACGCGCGCGAGGTCTACGAATCCGGCCCCGCTGCCGTGGCGCAGAAGATCAAATCCATACTCGGCGACCGACCTGTCTATCTGAGCTTCGATATCGACGGTCTGGACCCAGCCTTTGCGCCGGGGACCGGGACGCCGGTTTGGGGCGGTTTGTCCTCGATTCAGGCGCAGATCATTCTGCGCGACATTGCCGGGATCAACATCAAGGGCGGAGATGTGGTCGAGGTCTCCCCGCCCTATGACACATCTGGGGCGACGGCGATTGCAGGCGCGCATGTGGCCACGCAAATCATCTGCCTGCTGGGGTGGAACCGGCTGATCGCAGAGAAAAAGTAAACGGGGATCGAAGCGCGTTAACCAATGGTTAGCCAAGTTTCCGGTATGTGCTGAGAAACGTGATCTGATGGGATGGGAACCAACTGCAAATGACTGAATTTAATCAACCGATCAGCGGAAATGATCTGGCGCGGTTCTCCGGGCCGAACACGTTCATGCGGCTGCCGCAGTCGACTTCGCTGGCGGGGCTGGACGTGGCGCTGTTGGGAATACCGATGGATATCGGCACCTCGTGGCGGTCGGGCACGCGGTTCGGACCCAAGCAAATCCGCAGCGAAAGCGCGATGATCCGGCCCTATAATATGGCTACATCGGCAGCCCCTTTCGATACGTTGCAGATTGCCGATATCGGCGATCTGGCGATCAATACGTTTTCGCTGTCGGAAAGCCTCAAGATCATCAAGGACAGCTATGACGGTATCCTCGCGCAGAATGTGGTCCCTGTGGCGATGGGCGGAGATCACTCCATCACCCTGCCGATCCTGCGCGCGATTGCGGCGAAACACGGGCCGGTCGCCCTGGTGCATGTGGATGCCCATGCGGATGTAAACGACGAGATGTTTGGCGAGCGTGAGACCCATGGCACCGTCTTCCGCCGCGCCTATGAGGAAAAGCTGATCGTCCCCGACAAGACCTTTCAGATCGGCATTCGCGGCTCGGGCTATGCCTCAACCGATTTCACCGAGGCGCAAGGCTGGGGCTTCCAGCAATTCCCCGCGTGGGAGTTGTGGCAGCAGAACCTTACGCAGATCGGCTCGCAAATCCGCAAGACGGTCGGCGATCATCCGGTCTATATCACCTATGACATCGACAGTCTGGATCCGGCCTACGCCCCCGGCACCGGCACGCCCGAGATCGGAGGGCTGACAACCCCGCAAGCGCTGCAATTGATCCACGCGCTGCAAGGGGTGAATGTGGTGGGCTGCGATCTGGTGGAGGTCTCTCCGCCCTACGACCCGTCGGGGAACACGGCCCTTACGGCCGCCAATCTTCTGTTCGAAATTCTTTGCATCCTGCCCGGTGTGACGTCACGGTAGCTGACCGGGTTCGCCTTGAAACGGCACCTGTTCCGCATAGGGTTCAGGAAAAGGACAGAGACGGAATGAAACGCATGCTGATTTTGGGTGTTGTTGGTGTGGTGATCGCATTGGGAGCCTACATCCGGCTTGCGCCCTCCGATCCGGCGGACTGGCACATTGCCCCTCGGGCCGAGACCAACCAGGATCTGCAAGGTGGCGTACTGCGCGTGGTCGAAACAGGGCCAGAGGGGCTTGCGAGGCTGGATGCCATTGCTCGCAACGCGCCGCGCACAATCGTTTTGGCTGGATCGGTGAGTGAGGGGCAGATCACCTATATCACCCGCACTAAGATCATCGGCTTTCCCGACTACACCACGGTCCAGCAGGACGGAGACGTGCTGCGTATCCATGGCCGCTTGCGCTTTGGCCGCAAGGATTTCGGGGTGAACAAGGCCCGCGTTGATGGGTGGCTGGCGCAGATGTAGGCGGCGTTCAGGACGCGGATGTCTTGAGGGTCTGATCCAGATCGGGCCAGTCCAAATCTGACGACAAACACCCTTCCTGGACCTCACGCCACATCGGCACATTCAATGACATCTGGCATTGCGCGGTGAAAATCCGGCCATCGACCTGCAGGCAGATCATTTGTCCCAACTCGATCCGCGAGCCCGACTTGTCGGTGCAATAGCAATCGCGAACCTTGCCATCCGGCCCAACATAGTCGGCCATGGCAGGTAGTGCGAACAGCGATAAAATGAAAACCAACCCCTTCATGCCGGGAACCTTAGCACAAGGCTGGCCCTTGACCAAAGCCCCAGATTAAGAGACACCCGCCGGATGATCCCCGAAGAACGCCTTGAGCAGATAACCCAGCGATTCCAATACCTCGAAGCCGCCATGGCCGATGGCGCCTCGGGCGGGGATATCGCGACCCTAGCCAAAGAGTATTCCGACCTTAAACCGGTGGTCGATCAGATCCTGTCCTGGCGTCAGTTGGTCTCGGACTTGGCCGAGGCCGAAGCGATGCTAGCCGACCCGGATATGAAGGAACTGGCCGAGGAGGAAATCCCCCAGCTTCAGTCCCGTATCCCCGAGGCCGAACATGCGCTGCAACTGGCGCTGCTGCCCAAGGACGCAGCGGATGCGCGACCGGCCATGCTGGAAATCCGTCCCGGCACCGGCGGGGATGAAGCGGCGTTGTTCGCTGGGGACCTGCTGCGCATGTACCAACGCTATGCCGAAGCACGGGGATGGCGGTTCGAGATCATCGAAGAACAGGCCTCGGACCTTGGCGGCATCAAAGAGGTCGTCGCCCATATCAAAGGCGACAATGTCTTTGCGCGGATGAAATACGAATCCGGCGTGCATCGGGTGCAACGCGTGCCCGAAACCGAAAGCGGGGGGCGGATTCACACCTCGGCTGCAACGGTCGCGGTTCTGCCCGAGGCTGAGGATGTTGACATCCAAATCGACGCCAATGACATTCGCATTGATACGATGCGGTCGTCCGGCGCCGGAGGGCAGCATGTGAACACCACCGACTCGGCCGTGCGGATTACCCACTTGCCGACCGGTCTTGTGGTGACCAGCTCCGAGAAGTCGCAACACCGCAACCGCGAGATCGCGATGCAGGTGCTGAAAACACGCCTCTATGATCTGGAACGTCAGCGGATCGACAGCGAACGCTCGGCGGATCGGGCCAGTCAGGTGGGCTCGGGCGATCGGTCTGAGCGGATACGGACCTACAACTTCCCGCAAGGCCGGATGACGGATCATCGCATCAACCTGACGCTCTACAAGCTGGATCAGGTCATGCAGGGCGATCTGGATGAGGTGATCGACGCCCTGACCGCAGATGATCAGGCCCGGCTGCTGGCCGAGATGGCGCAATGATTGCGGCCCTGACCGCCGCCAAGGCGATGGCTGCCGCAACAGCCCGCCTGCGCGCTGCCGGTGTCAATGACCCGGCACGTGACGCGCGAGTTCTGTTGGCGCACGCGGCCCGAATCGAGGCCAGCCGCGTCACTCTGATCGCACCCGAGGAACTGTCGCCCGACATTGCCGAACGCTATGAGCAACTGGTGTCGCTGCGCGCGATCCGGGTGCCTGTGTCGCATCTGTTGGGAGAGCGGGAGTTCTACGGTCGCAATTTCCGCGTCAGCCGCGATGTGCTGGACCCGCGCCCCGAGACAGAAACGCTGATCGAAGCCGCGCTGAGCGAGCCGTTTGACCATGTTCTGGACCTTGGGGTCGGCTCGGGCTGTATTCTGGTGACGCTGCTGGCCGAGCGCGCCAGTGCTACGGGCCTGGGGGCAGATCTGAGCGAAGCGGCCTGTTTGCAGGCCAGCGCCAACGCGGTTGAGCATAATGTGCAGGACCGGGCCGAGATTGTGCGCTCGGATTGGTTCGATCGGATTGAGGGGCAGTTTGACCTCATCGTCTCGAACCCGCCCTATATCGCGCTGTCAGAAATGCAGGACCTGTCGCCCGAAGTGCGCGAGCATGAACCTCGCATGGCTTTGACCGATGAAGGGGACGGGCTGGACGCCTATCGCCGGATCGCGGCGGGTGCACCTGATTTCTTGATGGCGGGCGGGCGCTTGCTGGTAGAAATCGGACCGACACAGGCCAAGGACGTGTCGGCTTTGTTCGGTGCCGCTGGCTTGTCGGATATCCGCGTCATCCCCGATCTGGACGGGCGAGACCGTGTTGTTTTGGGCAGAATCCCGGGTTGAACGCAGCGTTAGAGGCCGAAAAGCGCCGGTCTTTGTAAAAAAGCTGCGAAATATCCCAGAAACCTCTTGTCTGAGGCGGCAGGACATGTTTACTCAGGAATGGTCGGAGAGGTTGACGCTGCTTCAGCGCGCCCCTGACGCCAAGCCCAAAAAAGCCGATGACACGTTACGGGACAGGCCTCTGAGCAGCGTAAGGTACGGGTTGATCGGCAGCGAATTGATAAGGCTGACGTAAAGTAAGATGAGATCTTCCAAATCCCGCTCGCGGGCCAAAAATAACCGCAATCGTCCTTCTGGCGGCAACGTCGTCAACCGTGTGTTCGACAGCTCGGGCCCCGAGGGTAAGGTGCGTGGCACACCGCAGCAGATCATTGACAAATACAACCAGCTTGCGCGCGACGCACAGCTGTCCAACGACCGTGTCGCGGCTGAGAACTTTCAGCAGCATGCCGAACACTATCTGCGGATGCTGAGCGAGGCGCAGCGCGAGATTGAAGCGCGCCGCGAAGAGCAGGAGCGCCAGAACCGCGAACGTCAGGCCGAGCGCGACCGTGAACGCGCCGAACGTCAGGAGCGTGAAGCCGCCCGTCAGGCCGACCCGGCCGAGGCGCCCCAGCCTGATGTGATGGATTTCAGCGCGCCTGAACCTGCGCCGGAAAGCGGGTTGGTCGAGACCCCTGAGAGCAAAGACAAAGGTACTCAGGCCCCTGAGAAGAAAGAAAAGCCCGCGCGCAAACCGCGTGCGCCGCGCAAGCCCAAAGCTGCACCTACGGCTGAGGAAGCGCCAAAAACCGATGGGGACGCGCCCGAAGCGGCGGAGTAAGCCGGACACTGATACGAAGAAAGCCCCGGTTTTATCCGGGGCTTTTTCGTTGGGCCTAGGTTTTTTTAACTTCGCGGGCGAGGGCGCAGAAGGCCTCAAGCGGGACCTGCTCGGCCCGATCGGTGGGCTTGATGCCGGCTGCGATCAGGCGATCTTCGATATCAGGCGCCACACCTTTCAATGAGGCACGCAGCATTTTGCGGCGTTGATTGAAGGCGGCGGCAACGACGCGCGATAGGGTGCTGGCGTCGGCTGGATAGCGCGGCTCGGGCAGGGCGGTCAGGTGAACCACTGCGCTGGAGACTTTGGGCGGCGGGGTGAACGCACCGGGGGGCAGAGACATGGCGATACGTGCTTCGGCGCGCCATTGAGCCAGAATCGCAAGGCGACCATAGGCTTTGCTTCCGGGTTGGGCGACGATCCGCTCGGCCACTTCGCGCTGGAACATGAGCGTCAGGCTTTGCCAGAAGGGCGGCCATTCCGGCGGGGTCAGCCAGCGCACCAGCAACTCGGTGCCGACATTGTAGGGTAGATTGGCCGCGACGCGGATGGGCGGGGTCAGGTGTTCCAGCGGGTTGATTTCCAGCGCGTCGCCGTTGAGCACCTCCAACTGGCCCGGATAGGCGGCGGCGATGTCATTTAGGGCAGCGATACAGCGGGTGTCTTTTTCCACCGCCACGACCTTGCGCGCGCCCTCAGATAGCAACCCACGGGTCAGCCCTCCGGGGCCGGGGCCGATTTCCAGAACGTCACAAGTGCTGAGGTCTCCGGCCTGACGCGCGATCTTGGCGGTCAGGTTCAGGTCGAGCAGAAAGTTCTGGCCCAGCGATTTTCGGGCGGATAGCTGGTGGGTCGCGATGACCTCACGCAGGGGGGGGAGGGTGTCGATAGCGCTCATGATCCGGTTACCGTGACGCGCTTGGGGGTGTCAGCGCCAGTGATTTTTTGCCTCCGGCGGGGATATTTCCAGCCAAGTGAAGGATCAAGCGCTTTGTGCCATCTTCTGCGCGAGTTTCAGCGCTTCGATCAGGCTGGTTGGATTGGCGATGCCTTGCCCTGCGATATCCAGCGCCGTGCCATGATCGGGCGAGGTGCGTATGAAGGGCAGGCCGAGGGTGACATTCACGCCCCGGTCGAAATCCAGCGTTTTGATCGGGATCAGGGCTTGATCGTGATACATCGCGATGGCTGCATCATAGCGGCTGCGCGCGGCGACATGAAACATCGTGTCGGCGGGATGTGGGCCGGTGACGCTGTAGCCCTCAGGCTGCAGGTTCGCCAGCATCGGCGCGATCCAGTCCAGCTCCTCGGTTCCCATTTTGCCGCCTTCGCCCGCATGGGGGTTCAGACCGGCCACGGCGATGCGCGGGGCCTCAATGCCGAACTGGGAGTGCAGGGCGGTGGCGGTGATCTCGATCGTGTCGTGCAGCAGGGCCGGGGTCAGTTCTTGCGGGACACGGGAGAGGGGGATGTGAATGGTCGCGGGCACGACCCGAAGCTGATCGCTGGCCAGCATCATCACCACCCGTTCACGGCCCGCCAGAGCCGCCAGAAATTCGGTGTGGCCAGGGTAGGAGAAACCGGCCCCGTCGATGAGCGCCTTTTTGTGGATCGGGGCCGTACACAGGGCCGAGGCCGCGCCGGATTGCACAAGGGAAACGCCCTGTTCGATGGCATCAATGACCGATGGCGCATTGGCTGGCGTGGGTTGGCCGGGCGTGTTGGGGGCTGGGAAGTTCAGCTGCAAAACTGGTAGCGCGGTTTGGGAAACCGAGATGGCCTCGACCGGATCGCTGATCAGCTTGGCTTGTGTGTCTGACGGCAGGTGCGCGACGTCGCCTATGTAGAAAAAGGGACAGGCGTCGCGCAATTCCGCCCATGCTTTGGCGGCGATCTCGGGGCCTATGCCCGCCGGATCGCCGCAGCTGAGCGCGATGGGCGCGCTCATTGTTCGATGATGCTGGCGTCGGCGCGCAATTGTTCCAACAGGCTGTCAGCAAAGGCTTGCAGGCGCTGTTGCGTCAGCGCATTCGCCACATCCGCGCGCGAGGTATTTTCACCCAGATTGCGTGTGCGGTTGCATAGCATCAGGAACATCAGCGTTTGGCCGTTGTTGCGTGTCAGCGTGGTCGAGACGTCGTTCGGGTCTAGCTTGGCCAGTTCGATCGCTATGTCGCGCGAGATTTCGGAGGGGGCGGCTTCGACGCGTTCCAGCACTTCGGCGGGTTGCTCCTGCGCGATGCCATAGAGATCGTCACAGGTGTCGATCTCTTCGCGAAGTTTTGCAGCGGCTGCCAAAGTCTCGGCGCTACGGCCTCCGGCCATGTAGTAGATGGCGTAGTCTATCTTGGAGTAAGACGGCGTGCCGGTTGCAACTTCACGTAAGCCGCGCATCTGGAACAGAGCGATGGCGTTGGGCAGGGCGATCGGGCTGGTGATCTCACCATTCTTCAAGCCAAGAACCACGGGCTGGAGAGCTGGGGGCAGGCCAGACAGGTTCAGCCAGTCGAGGCGGCCGCCATTGCTGCGGGTTTCTGCAGCCGAGTATTGCGCCGCCGCTGCTGAAAATGCGTCAAACCCTTCGAGATTGGCGATTTCTTCAGCGAGAAGCTCGGTCTGGGCGAGGGTCTGCTGGTTTACAGGAATGATGATTTCAGACAACAAGACCTGAAGTCCGCCACCGCCGCCCTGACCCAGGGCACGGTTGATCTCTTCCTCGGAGGGGTTGGCCTGAGACAGAAAGCGCGCGCTGATATAGTTGCGCCATGTTAGCTGATCGGCGACGAAATCGCGGACTGTTTCCGGATCGACGCCTTCGTTGGCCAGCAATTGCAGGAACTGCTCGGTGCTGAGGCGCCCGCGGGCCGCGAATTCATCGACACCCGCCTGAATCGCCTCGGGCGGGACCTCGATCCCAGCTTCGCGCACGGCTTGTTTGCGCAGGCGGTCGTCGATCAGGGCCTGCCGAACCTCGGCCTCGGACCCGCCAGAGATGCCGAGTGCGTTTACGAATTGCTGACGTTGCTCTAACTCATACCAAGTGACCACGTCCTGATTGACCCGGATTGCAGGCGAAAACAGGCTTTGCGCAAACGTCTGGGGCGCAGTGAAGGTCAGAATCGTAGCGGCCAGGGCCGGAAGTACCAGCCGGATCGAATCGGAACGAAGAAACCGTGAGAAAGTTGGAATCAACTGCATGTTCTCTTGTAAGTGTTACCAGCGCCTTCGAGGGCGTATCCTGTCAAGGATACGGTAAAGCCGAATTCGGTCGAAGGCTCAATAGTTGATGTTGAAGTAAAGCGACGCCTTACGGACATGTTAACCCGAACGCATTCGTTCTGGTAGGTCACGCCGAGGCCCAGGCGAATGGGTTCGGATTCGTTGAGATCATAGCGTGCCTCGGCCCGGGTCAGCCAGTTCTGGTCGAACTGATAGCGCCCGCGCAGCCAGACCTCAGAGACCTCCTCTTCGATGTTTTCAGCCGGGTCGGGTTCCAGCCAGATATAGCTGCCGGTGAAGGCTGAACCTTCTTTCGCCCACTCTCCACGCAGCTCGGCCTTGGCAAAACTCAGGTCGCCGTTCAGAATTCCGCGCCCGGCCAAAGACCAGCCATTGGCGGTTTTGAGCTGACCGGCCAGCAGGATATCGGACGATGTGCCCTGCAGTCCCGAAGTCAGAGTGAAATCCGGATCGGCATCCGCACGAAATACTTGGCCCACCGTGGCAAGCGCCTGCCAGCCTCCGCGACCATAGCGCGCCCAGTTGACGCCGACAGCGGCGGTTGCGCCATCCTCGCGGCGATCCTCGGCCGGAAAGCGCGACAGAGACAGTAGGTTGCCTTCGTCGAATTCCTGAAACGTGCTTTCGTCGATCGGCACATCATTGTCGGAAACATTGGTCCAGCCGAACTGAACGATGGGTTCCAGAAACTGCGTCGCGCCGGATTTTTCGCGGCGTGTCATCGGATAGCGCAAGGTCAGGGCGGCCCGAGGGGTCGTCCGGGTGGCTTGCGTGGGGAAATTGCTGTCGTGGCGGATGTTGAACGCGTCAATGGAGGCACCGAACAACGCATCAGCCCGCAATCCGGTGGCAAAGGTCCAGCTGCGCAGCCATTCGGCGTCAAAGGTTGTGCGCGCCACGTCGCGTCCGACCACGTCCTCATCGCTGGTGCGCTCATGCGCGTGGGCGATGACGTTTACCCGAACCTCTCCGCCGACGGAGGTTGGGAAATAGCGCTTTTGGAAGTTCAGATCGAAAATGCGCGAGGGGATTTCATCCTGATCTTCGCTGTCACGCAGCGTTTTGTAGTGAATAAAGCTGGTCCGGAACGCCGTGTCGCGCTTGATCCGTTCCAGCGCAACTTCGCTGCGGAGGCGGTCCAAATCGGGCAGACCGTAGTCGGCCAGATAGGAATCATCCGAGGTCGTCTGCAGATCGAAGGTAAAGCGATAGTCATTTTTAAAGTCGAACCAGCCTTCGGCGAACAGATAACCGCGATCCTGATCCGGTTGAATGTCGTCCCGGGTCTGCGCGCCGTTGATCTCGATCCGGCCATTCACGAAAGCCTGTCGATAGCGATAGCCAAGCGTCGTGGTTTTGGACGAGAGATAGGGCGTAAGGGTCAGGTCCTTGTGGTCGCCAATTTTAAAGAAATACGGCACCTGAACCCCGGTTCCAAGCTGCGAGGTGGTGCGAATGGACGGCACCAGAAAACCGGTCGCACGCTCCAGAGTCGGGTCGGGCAGGCGCAGATAGGGGAAGTAGAAGACGGGAACGTCCAGCACCCGCAGCTGCGCTCCCTCAAAGTAAAGCTGCCGCTCGAGCGAGTCATGCGTGACCTTACGCGCCCGGATCTGCCACAGAGGCGGACGGCCATCGGTGCAGACATGGCACGAGGTTGCGGCGATCTTGCTGAATTGCGTGTAGCGCCCTCCGGCGCGGCGGGCCTGAACGGATGCAATTTGTACCTGCTGCTCGAACACCATCCGCGCGCCCACCAACAGGCCGTTCTGTAGCCCGTTGTCCAGCTGTGCCGAATCCGCCAGGATAGTCGATTGCCCGCCTTGATCAATGCGGACCGGGCCATCGAGCGTCAGCTCTCCGGTTTCGCGGTCATAGACGATGCGATTGGCGCTGAGTTTGACGTTGCCCTGAAACGCTTCGACATTGCCCTCGGCCACCAGCTTGCGTTCGGGCGTGATAAAGATCTTGTCGGCCACAAGCAGCGCCGGTTCTTCCTCTTGGGCTGGGCTTTGGGTGACGGTCGGGTCGGTCAGATTTTGTGCGGCCAGGCCAAAGGGTAGGGTCAGGGCCAGCAGGCTGGTCGCTGCAAACGGCATAAAACCTCGCATCAGCCGTCCTCCGCGTGCAGCAACAGGCCAAGCGAGAGCAGGATCGCCGCAAAGGGCGGTGCCCAGGCGGCGACGTAGATCGGAAGCTGGCCGTTTTCGCCCAGAATCTGCGCGAAGTTGCGCACGAAATAGATCGCAAAGCCCAACAGAACAGCAGTCAGCACCGCCACACCGGTTCCACCAAAGCGCACATGGCGCATGGTGAAGGCCGCTCCGATCAGGACCATGGCGACCAGAAACAGCGGCCGGGCAAGTTGGACATGCAGCCAGACCTCATATTGCTTGGTCGAAAACCCGGCCTCACCTAAATCGCGGATCAGTTTGGGCAGATCATAGACCGAGACCGAGTCCTGCTTACCCAGCGTATCCAGAATGCGTTCCCGGGTCAGTGTGGTCGGAAGCTCAAGACGTTCATGCGAAACAGCGTTTGTTTCAGGGTTCAAGTCGTCCCGCAGTGGCCAGAGTTTGGCGTCGGTCAAAACCCAGGTTCCGTTGGTCAGCTCGGCGCGTTCGGCCACGATCTGCTGGTTCGGCTTTCCGTCGCCCGAGAAGGTGATGATGGTCACATCGTCAAGACCCAGAGTATCCCCGTTCGATGTACCCCTGGCGTGGATCACCGATTGGCCATTGTCCGAGCTTTGGCGCAACCAAAGGCCCTCGCGGCTTATCGACAGGGCAGAGCTACCATCGTCGCGATAGGCGTCCGATAAGCGCTCGAACTCTTCCGAGGTCGCGGCGGCGATCGGGTTCAGTAACGCAACGGCCAGAATTCCAATCATCAGGGCCAGGGTGACGGGGGCCACCAGTGCCCGCAGGCCCGAGCGTCCGGTGGCGCGGGTCACCACCAGTTCTGAGGTGCGCGCCAGCCCAACGAACAGCGCGATGGTGGACAGGATGATCAGCAGGGGCAGCATCTCGCTGATCGCGGCAGGTGTGTTCAGCAGTGTTAGACCCAGCAGTTGGCCGACGGACAGGTCATAGTCGTCAAAGCGGCGCAGCTGTTCGATTAGGTCGATCAGAATCATCAGCGTCAAAAAGATGCCGCCGATGACCAGAAAGCTTTGAAGAAAGCGGCGCGCGAAATAGCGGTCGAGGATCACGGGAAGACCCTCTCAGGGCTTGAAACGCAGGGGTTCACGCCCGGATCGCCAATGCATGTCATCATGCGCGACAGCGAATGCCTGCCGTTTGGTGCCACTTAGATCTCCCCCGAGCCTGCCGTTTATTTTTGCAGGACCTTAATGCAAATGGCGTGCGGGGAAAACTGCTATCTGGTCAAGCCGCGCAGCGCGGGCTAGGTCTTGGGGAACAGATTTTGAGGAGTTTGCTATGAGCAGTCTGGTACCAATCCGTTTTGAGGCTTTTGACGTGGATGCCATGGCGCAGGCGGAAGGGCGCGTGGCAATCATCATTCCCGCGGATGGCAAGATGAGCCCCGCCGTGCGACGTGCCAACAAACTGACGCGTGGAGCGGTTGCTCGGTTGGTGGAAAGCGATCGGTTCGAAAAGGTGAAAACCGGGGATGTGATCTCGCTGGCCTGGCCGGTTGGTATGGCCGCGCAAGCATTGGACATCGTGGTCCTGCCGCGCCGCCCTGAAGTGGATGAGGCGCGCAAAGCGGGTGCTGCATTGGCAAAATTGGCCGGCGGAAAAGACCTTTTGGTGATGGCGGGCAATCAGGTGCGCGTGGAACATCTGTCGATGGGCATCGCTTTGCGCAGCTACGATTTCGACGTCCACAAGACCAAGGATAGCGATGCGACAGGTTCGGTCACGATCAGCCACAGCAAGCATGGCGAGGCCGAGACGGCCTTTGCCCCAATGTATGCGGTTGCCGATGGTGTTCGGATGACCCGCGACTTGACGAATGAGCCTGCAAACATCCTGACCACCACCGAATTCGCCGACCGTCTGGACGAGATGAAATCGCTGGGCCTCGAGGTCGAGGTGCTGGAGGAAGACAAGCTGGCCGAACTGGGCATGCGCACACTGTTGAGCGTTGGGCAAGGCTCGGTCAGCCCCTCGAAAGTTGTGGTGATGCAGTGGAACGGGGGCGACAAGGATGATGCACCTCTGGCTCTGGTCGGGAAGGGTGTTGTGTTTGACACTGGGGGGATCTCGCTGAAACCGGCGGGTGGCATGGAAGACATGACCATGGACATGGGCGGCGCGGGCGTTGTGGCTGGCACTATGCGCGCGTTGGCCAAGCGCAAGGCCAAGGCCAATGTGGTCGGTCTTGTGGGGCTGGTCGAGAACATGCCCTCGGGCAATGCGACCCGTCCGGGTGATGTGGTTAAGTCAATGAAGGGCGATACGGTCGAGATCATCAACACAGACGCTGAGGGCCGTTTGGTTCTGTGCGACGCGATGTGGTACGCGCAGGAGAGGTTCTCTCCAGTCGGTATGATTGATCTGGCGACCCTGACCGGGGCGGTCATCATCGGACTTGGCCATGAGAACGCAGGAGTGTTTTCGAACAACGATACCTTCTGCGATGCCTTCCTGAAATCGGCCAAGGCTGAGGACGAAGGCGCATGGCGGCTGCCGTTGGGCGCGGCCTATGACAAGCAGCTGAAGTCACGCATCGCGGATATGAAGAATGTGGGCGGACGGCCTGCTGGCTCGATCACAGCGGCGCAGTTCCTGCAACGCTTTGTCAAGGAAGAGACGCCCTGGATTCATCTCGACATCGCCGGTGTCGCCTCGGTCGCGGCTGAGACGTCCTATGCTCCCAAAGGCGCCACAGGCTGGGGTGTGCGCGCGCTGAGCCGCTTTGTGCAGGACAATTTCGAGTAGACCCATGGGGGCCGTCTATTTCTATCACCTGACCCGTCAGCCGCTGGAGCATACTTTGCCGGTCCTGCTGGACAAGGCGCGTAAGGCCGGGTGGAAGATTGCCGTGCGGGGGACTGATCCTGCGCGGCTGGACTGGCTTGATGAAAAACTGTGGTTGGGACCCGAGGACGGGTTCTTGCCGCACGGACGGGTCGGTGGGCCGCATGATGCGATGCAACCGATTCTGCTGACCTCGGACATGCAGGCCGCAAATGATGCCACCTGCGTGATGGCGGTGGACGGTGCGGCGGTTGACCCGGATGAGGTCGCCGCTTTGGACCGGGTCTGCATTCTGTTCGATGGCAACGACATGGAGGCCGTTCAACATGCGCGCGGCCAGTGGAAAGCGCTGACCGGCGCGGGGTGTTCAGCGCAATACTGGTCCGAGGAATCGGGCCGGTGGGAAAAGAAAGCCGAAGCCTAGCGCGCGGCTGTTGCGGAAATCAGGAGAGCGACAAATGGAAATGAAGCCTTTGGGCCGCACCGGGATCATGGTGTCTGATCTGTGTCTTGGGACGATGACATTCGGATCGCAAACCTCGGAAGCAGGCGCGCATACGCAGATGGACGTGGCGCTGGCAGCCGGGATCAATTTTGTCGATGCCGCCGAGATGTACCCAGTCAACCCGGTCGCCAAAGAAACCATTGGCCGGACCGAGGAAATCCTTGGCAACTGGAATGCGGCCAATTCTGCGCGTCGGGGGGATTATGTTCTGGCCACCAAGCACTCGGGTGAGGGGCTTCGCTTTGTCCGCGATGGCGCGCCGATCACCGCTCAGACAATCCCCGAGGCCATCGAGGGCTCACTGCAGCGTTTGAAGACCGACTATATCGACCTCTATCAGTTTCACTGGCCCAATCGCGGCAGCTATATGTTCCGGCAGAATTGGACGTTCTCCCCGAAGGGGCACAACACCGATGAAGTGCTGGAGAATATGCAGGAGTGTCTGGAGGCGCTTCAGGTTCAGGTCGACAAGGGCAATATCCGGGCTTTTGGTCTGTCCAACGAAAGTGCCTGGGGTACGGCGCAATGGCTGCGTCTGTCAGAGCAGATGGGCGCCCCACGGGTGGCGTCGGTTCAGAATGAATACTCTCTGCTGTGCCGGCTGTTTGATACGGACATGGCCGAGTTGAGCGTTCATGAAGACGTGGGCCTGATGGCGTTCTCGCCTTTGGGAACTGGGTTGCTGACCGGCAAATATCAGGGCGGTGCCATTCCGGAAGCCTCGCGCATGTCACTGACGCCGGAGCTGGGGGGGCGCAAGTCCGAGCGGGTTTTTGATGCCGTTGACGTCTATTTGCAGATTGCCGCGCGGCATGGGCTGGACCCGACATTGATGGCGCTGGCGTGGTGCCGGACCCGTCCGTTCATGATGTCAGCCATCTTTGGCGCGACGACAGTGGCGCAGTTGGAGCATATCCTGTCTGGTATCGACCTGCGCTTGTCCGATGAGGTTCTGTCCGAGATCGAGGCGGCGCACAAAGCGCATCCGATGCCGTATTAGGGGGCGCTGCCCCCGGCGCGCGTGCCGCGCGCCTCCCCCGAGGTATTTCTGGCCAGATGAAGCGGATCCGTTCAGTGATGGGTGGGGTGCGCGCTATCCTGTCTGAGGTCACGGGCTGACAGGCCGTGGGCTGTGCGAAAGGCGCGGGCGAAGCTGGATTGCGAGGTGAACCCGGTGGCTTGGGCCACGTCCATCAGCGACATGTCGGTATCGGTGACCAGACGGCGGGCCTCGGCCATGCGCAGCTGCAGGTAGTGGTCCTGCGGCGTGGTGTTCAGGCGCAGGCGAAACTGCTGCTGCAGGGTGCGCGGGCTGGTGCCCAATCTGTCGGCGATATGGGCTAGTGGCAGCGGATCGTCGAGCGCGGCCTCCATCAGGCTATTGGCTTTGGACGTCAGCGCGGAGTGGTGGTTCGCCTTGGGGGCCTCTGTTTTGGTTTGGGCCGGAGCGCCTTCGTACAGGAACTGGTTCGAGACACGTGCGGCAAAACCTGCACCATGGCGTGCGGCGATGATGTGCAGCATCATCTCGACCGCGGGGATCGCGCCGCCCGAGGTCAGTCGGTTTTCGGAGATTGCAAAGCGGTTTGCCTGAACATCGACCTTGGGAAAGCGGCGCGCGAAACTGTCGAGATCGTCCCAATGGGTGGTCGCGGTGTGACCATCGAGCAGACCAGCCTCGGCCAGCAGCCAGGGCCCTCCGTCTATTCCGGCCATGGTGGCACCCGTGGCCGCGATGCGCCGCAATCCTGCGATCAGGCTGGGGGTTGCCTGGCGGGCCATTTGAAATCCGGCGACGACAATCATCAGGTCGCAGCTTTGCAGACGGGCCAGCGGGATACCGGGAACGGTGAGCGCACTGGTCAGCATGACCGGCTCGTCCGTTGGGGTCACATAGTCCCAATCAAAGGCCGGGCGATCGGCCAAACGGTTGGCGGCGCGTATCGGATCTACGGCCGAGGCGAGGCTGAGTGTGCTGCATTCATCCAGCACCAACAGCGCCGTTTTCAGGGCGCGATGTTCCGGTTGCAGTATGTTTTTTGCGGATTTCATCAAGTTCGATTCGCATTCTGACAAGTGTTTCCACAAGGCTGCGCCAGAGGCGGCGGTTGCGCAAATCGGAATCCGGGGAGAAGCCTGGGGAAAACTTTGGTCAAAACTGGGTATAACTTGGGGAAAACGTTTTTGCCCGGAAAACGGCAGGTATTCCATTGTTAGGCGCCCGCCCATCAGACAGGGCCGGGCACCGTGTGCAATCTGCTGGCCAGCCGAATTGGCCCGCGAACCGGATGGGCGGAGCGTGTTGTTTTTGATGGCGCGACAAGCGCGTAGAGCTAAGGCGTCAGCCTTGATTCGGGCCTCGGATTTGGCGGATTGTGCGGCGGACGGCTTGCCAGTCTTTGGCCTCTTGCGTGTTTCCGGCGGCCTCACATTCGCGCATCTTCTGAGCGGCTTCCGCCTCGGCCCGGTCGCCGTGCGCGGAGTAGAGGGCGCGTGCATATTGAGCGGTTTGTAGTGCGTCCATTCTGATCATCCTCCGTAGAGTGTCTGCGCGTTCGCGGTGTCACTATACTACAGGATCTGAAAAACCGCACGTTTGAGGCGTCAGCCCTTTGCAATCTCCGCTCGCAACCCGCGCAGGTATTCCGGGAA
Organism: Ruegeria sp. BG3; assembly: GCF_056538485.1. Taxonomy (NCBI): domain Bacteria; kingdom Pseudomonadati; phylum Pseudomonadota; class Alphaproteobacteria; order Rhodobacterales; family Roseobacteraceae; genus Ruegeria; species Ruegeria sp. BG3. The sequence goes on from NZ_JBQFTE010000001.1 coordinate 321,325, forward strand.
TCGGCGGGCGGTCATCTCAGCCTCGCGGATCAGGGTGTCGAAATGCCGGCTGAACACCTCGATACGGTCGCGGTCTCGGAAGGCCATGTAATGGCTGCCCGCGTAGAAGACGCAAAGAAGCGGGCCGAAGATCGTGACAGGTGCGGAATACAGGCGTTTGGCATCGAACAGATAGATGCGCAGGCGGGGATAGTGCTGCTCACTGAGGTCCAAAAGGTGGTCGATCTGTTCCAGACGGACCGGTAAGGGTAGGCCTTCGTAGTAGCCGGTCCCGAGGGCAAAGCTGCGGATTTCATACAAAGGCATTGCGATCTCATAGTCCGACTGGGCGCTGCGCATCCAGGACAGGCGATCCTCGGACGCGCCAATCGCTTGATCTGCTGTGCGGCCCAAATGCGGGGCGTATTCCCATTCGAGGATCGCGCGGGTCTTGAGCATATCGGGCAGGGTCGCGGGCACGTAGCGGATTTTGTAGCCTGCAGCCTCTTGATGCCATTGGAAAATACGCTCATCGACAAGGGCGCGGGGGGCCTCGGTCATGGTTAGGGAGCTCGCCAGCAGTTCCGCGGCGCTTTCGGGGCGGTCCGAGAGGCTTAGCAGCCAATCTGCTGAGACGCCCAGAGCAGAGGCGCAACTGCCGACCACATGGGCGTTGGGCAGGCGGGCGCCCTCATCGGTCAGTAGCTGTGATACGGTCGAGCGGTCGACACCGATATGTCGGGCAAGTGCGCTTTGGCTGACACCGGTGTCCTCCATCGCGCGGGAAAGTCGCTGGCGAAACTGAGCAGCGCGGACTCGTTTGTCGATTTTCTCTATCATATGAAGATAAATATCACTTCTGATGATTTTTGTTAATCATATTCAGAATTCCCAACACGCCACCCGTTGAGTAACGCTTTTGTGATAACAACAAAAAACGGGGTTCGGAATGGAAACGCGACGAAGATCTGTCGTGAAAGCACTCATTTGGAATGTGATGGGTTTTGTGATTATGACGCTGGTGGGCCTGATCGCCACCGGGTCAGTTTCCTTGGGCGGCGTGGTGGCGCTGGTCAACACCGCTATCGGTCTGACGCTTTACATTGTTTATGAGCGGGTCTGGGCGGGGATCTCATGGGGGCGTCATGGGGAAAGCTAAAACGCCCGAATGGGGCACATTGGCCCTGATCGCCGCATGTTACGCGGCCTGGTTGATTGCCACTTTCTACGTGGCAGGTTGGAGCCTGTGGCCCGCCATCCCGATGATGGGGGCGATTGCCGCCCTACATTCCTCGCTGACGCATGAGGCTCTGCATGGTCATCCGTTTCGCACGAAATGGTTGAACGAGGCACTGATGGCCCTGCCATTGACCCTGTTCATTCCATTTAACCGGTTTCGCGACCTACACCTTGCGCATCATCAGGATTCGAACCTGACAGATCCCTATGACGACCCCGAGAGCAACTACCATGACCCAAAGGTCTGGGCGCAGCTGTCTGGATGGCAAAAGAGGGTGCTTACCGCCAACAACACCCTGTTCGGGCGCATGGTGTCGGGGCCTGCGATTGGGCAGGTCATGTTTCTGCGGGACGAATGGAACAGCCTGATCCGTGGTGACCGTTCAGTCGCTCTTGCATGGGCGCTGCATATCCCCGGAGTTGCGGTGGTTCTGTGGGTCGTCGCGCACTCCTCCATGCCGATTTGGGCCTATGTCATGGCGGCCTATATCGGGTTGGGTCTCGTGAAGATCCGCACCTTCCTTGAACACCGCGCGCATGAGAAATCACGCGCCCGCACGGTGATCGTCGAAGATCGCGGTATCCTGGCTTTCTTGTTTCTGAACAACAACCTGCACGTGGTTCATCACATGAATCCATCGGCCCCTTGGTACGAATTGCCCGCGCTCTATCAATCGGGGAAAGAGCGGTATCAGGATTGCAACGAAGCCTATGTCTACACATCCTATGCCGAGATATTCAGGGCGTATTTCTGGCGGGCGAAGGACCCGGTGCCGCATCCGCTCTGGCCAAAACCCTGATTTAAAGACAGAACGGAGTTCATGAGTCTATGGATTCCAATCACCATCGCCGCCGCCGGTTTTCAGACGGTCAGGTTTATGCTGCAAAAATCGCTGAGCAGTGTGAAACTGTCTGCGGCGGGGGCAACCTTTGCGCGCTTTGCCTATTCCTTGCCTCTGGCTCTGGTGGGGCTGGTCGTGGCCATTCAGGTCACCGGGTTGAGCCTGCCCGAACTGTCCGTGCGGTTCTGGGTGTTTGCAGTGATCGGCGGCACCTCGCAGATTTTGGCCACGATCTGTGTCGTCGCCCTGTTCAAGCAGCGCAACTTTGCCGTCGGTATCACGTTCAAGAAGACCGAAGTCATCCAAACCGCGATCGTTGGATTTGTGGTGTTGGGCGATCAGGTCTCGACCGGGGCGCTGGGGGCGATTGTCGTGGGGCTTCTGGCGGTGCTGCTTTTGTCCAAAACACCCGGTGGGGACGGGGCGTGGTGGCAGCATCTGACCAATCGCGCCTCGCGGCTGGGGCTGGGCTCGGGGGTCTTGTTTGCTTTTTCCTCAGTTAGTTATCGCGGAGCCTCGCTTGAGCTGGGCGATATCGACGCGTGGTTTCGTGCGTTGGTCACGCTGGCCGCAGTGGTCACGTTTCAGTTCGTCAGCATGGGGATCTGGCTGCTGTGGCGCGACCGGGCCGAGTTGCGCGCGGTGTGGAACACGCGCCGAACCGGCGTGTTCGTTGGCCTGACCAGCCTGTGCGGATCGTTCTGCTGGTTCTTCGCCTTCACCTTGCAGAACGCGGCCTATGTCAAAGCACTGGGACAGGTTGAGCTATTGCTCAGCCTGCTTGCCTCGACCCTGTTTTTCCGTGAGACCATCACCCGGCGCGAGATCGCCGGGATGCTGTTGCTGGGTGCGTCGATTCTCGCGCTGGTGCTGTCGATCTAAGCGCCAGGGATTAGCCCGCGCGGCGTTCATCAAAGCTGAGAGCGATGAAGCTGGGCAGGTGATCGCCCATGCCGACAACGGCCGGGCCATGATCGTCCTTGCGACCACGACCGCGACCCTTGGGTTCGCGAGGCTCTCGCTCTTTCTTGCCTTCGCTGCGCTTGCTTTCCGCTGCTTTGGGGGGCTTCTCGGCTTTCGGCTTCTCGGGCTTTGGTTCTTCCTTGACCGGATTGTCGAGGCGCGGAATTTCCTTCTGGATCAGCTTCTCAATCGCATCCAGAGCCTTTTCGTCGCGACCCGAACAGATCGTCACGGCCTTGCCTTCGCGTCCGGCACGGCCCGTACGGCCGATGCGGTGCACATAGTCCTCGGCATGGCCGGGCACGTCGAAGTTGAACACATGGCTAACGGACGGGATATCCAGACCACGTGCCGCCACGTCCGAGGCAACCAACAGGCGCAGTGATCCATCGCGGAACCCGTCCAGCGTTTTCATCCGCTGCGACTGATCCAGATCGCCATGGATCGCGGCGGCGTTATAGCCATATTTCTTCAGCGATTTCGCGCAGATATCCACATCTGTCTTGCGGTTGCAGAAGATGATCGCGTTCGTGCATTTCTCACCTTCGGCATCGATCAGCGCACGCAAAACCTTGCGTTTGCTGCTCGCCTCGCGATCCCGGCGACCGCCTTTAAACATCACCACGCCCTGTTCAATCGTCTCGGACGCGGTGGCCTGACGGGCGACCTCAATCCGCGCGGGGGCGGACAGGAAGGTGTCGGTGATACGCTCGATCTCCGAGGCCATAGTGGCCGAGAAGAACAGCGTTTGGCGCGTGAAGGGCGTCAGCGAGAAGATGCGCTCGATATCGGGGATGAAGCCCATATCCAGCATCCGGTCGGCCTCATCCACGACCATGATCTGCACGCCGGTCAGCAGCAACTTGCCGCGTTCGAAATGGTCCAGAAGACGGCCCGGCGTGGCGATCAGAACGTCTACGCCGCGGTCGATCAGGGCCTCTTGCTCTTTGAAGCTGACACCGCCGATCAGAAGGGCCTTGGTCAGTTTCAGATGTTTGGTATAGGTGTCGAAATTCTCGGCCACCTGCGCGGCGAGTTCCCGTGTCGGGCACAGCACCAGCGAACGCGGCATCCGGGCCCGGGCGCGGCCACGGGCCAGCAGGGTGATCATCGGCAGCGTGAAGCTTGCGGTTTTCCCGGTGCCGGTCTGGGCGATGCCCAACACATCACGCCCTTCAAGCGCGGGTGGAATCGCACCTTCTTGAATCGGAGTGGGGGTTTCGTATCCGGCTTCCTCAATGGCTTTGAGGACCTTCGGGTTCAGGTTCAGTTCGGTAAACTTTGTCATATATGTCCGATTATTGCGGACACTTGACCTGGCCCGCGCGTCTGCGTCATGCCGGGTCAATCTGACCATGCGCACCATGCGCGTTTCGGCTTGAGGCGGGACATAACAAAAACGTGGGGCGGGGTCAAATGAACTGAAATCCCGACGGCGTCAACCGGCTGGAATTGGCATTTTTTGCAACAATTCAGCAGCTTCCGGGAAAGTGTTTCGCCACTTTTTCATCCAGTTGCAACGGGCGGTGTCGGATCTGGTCATGCGCTTCAAGCCGGGCACGGACGTCCGGGTCGGTAGCGCTGAGTTCATCGTAAAACGCACGTAGCCCATCAAGACCATGGGCGGATTCGATATGACTGAACAGCTCGTTCTTGTTCACACCGCCTTGATCGCGGGGCAGGTTTGGGGACATGCCAGGTTTGTAGGAGCCACGCTCCATCCGGAAACGGTAATGTTTGAACCAATGCTCCCAACTCGGGGCGTGATGGTGGCACAGCTCCAGCCCCGGCAGCTCGAACTTGCAGGGCAGGAGGGTCTTGTCCTGAAACAGGTTGTGGATACGAAAACTCAGCTTTTTCAGACCCGTGCGCACGATCAATTTGCCCTGCACATGGCTGAGGAACCCCCCAAGCACATGGGCGCCATAGGTGGGATAGAGCGCCTGCACCAAAGCCTCGCGGTCCGGGCTTTTGGGGATATGCGCTTTGTACAGGTCCTCGGCCCCGGCAATGGCCTCGATCGGGCGGACCCGAACAGCGGGGATATCTGCGGGCACGGTATCCAGCCGCTCCGGGATGGGGGCGTCCGCCCACAGGAACTCATCCACATCGATATGGGCCAGCCAATCCAGATCTGTTTTGCGATAGGTATAGCTGGCATGGGTGGATTGGCGCACCTGATGCTTGCCCGGGCGCGTCCGGTTCCGGCTTAGCCAGAATGCGTCATCGCAGAGTGTCACCTGTACCTTCGGGTGCTGCTCCAACTGGTGCTGCGCCTCAGGGTTGGGCTCATCTAGATAGAGGTATAGCCGGTCGGCCCCCAGATCCAGGTGGTGGGCCGCGAACCGCAGGATATCCTGCGCGGGCCCTCGCACCATTGAGACAACACCCCATGTGGTCATCGTCGCTGTATCCGGGCGAGACGGCGTTCGCGCATCTTTTTCAGGCGACGAAAGACGGTTCCGGGGTCTTTGTTCAGCTCGGTCATCAAGTGATCCGCCAGCGGCGCAATGGTCGGATCGGTCAGTGCCTTGGTCCAGATCGGCGCGATGAGCGCCACGGCCAGCCCTCCGCGCTCCAGTGAGAAAGACTGCATCTGCAACGGCAGCGGAGCGGTGCTTTTGCCGCGAAACCAATGGGTTTCCTCGGGGCCGCGTTTGGAGAACAGCCGCTCGAACTCATAGAGCTTCATCAGCCCGAACAGCATCCGCAGCGCCTGACCGACCTCGCGTTGCGTCGGGGTGTCGCCGTGATCGGCAAAGGTCTGCACCGAGGAGACGAGCCAGCGCGGATCGAGCGCTTCCAGCAGATGCGGGGATTGCTCGGCCCAGAGCCGCCGGAACAAAGCGGGTGTGTGACGCGGATAGGAGCGTTTGCGCAGATTGGCGATCAGCTGAGCGTTCAGGAAGGCCAGTTCCGAATTGCCCACGAACTCGGTCGCGATCTTGGCGCGCTTTTGGTCCCACGCGGTGGCATCGTCGCTTTCGGGGGCGAGGGTCGCGATTTCGGGCACGACCTGTTGCGCCAATGCGTCCAGATCAACGTCCAGATCGGGCAGGGGACGGGTGCCGAACACAAAAGGCGCGCGCCTGTTTTCCAGGATCTCCAGCATGTCGGGCAGGCCGCCGGGAAAGGTCAGGTCGTCGTCGCTCATGCGGGCAGAATTGCACAGCCGGGATTGGCTGTGCAATCAGGCAGTTGGATCACACCATCATCTCTTTGGTGGCCGTCAGGTTCAGCGCCGGATAGTCGCGCACGACCCGGTCGATATCCCATTGCAGACGGGTCAGATAGACTATGTCGCCATCGTGGTCATGGGCGATATGCTGTTTGTTGGCGTTGACGAATTTCTCAACCTCGGTCTTCTCACCGCTGACCCAACGGGCCGAGGTGAACTGAGACGCCTCGAACCGCACCGGCAGGCCGTATTCCATCTCGATCCGGCTGGCGAGCACTTCAAACTGCAGCGCACCAACGACTCCCACGATAAAGCCCGAGCCGATCGAGGGTTTGAACACTTTGGCCGCGCCTTCTTCGGCAAACTGCATGAGCGCCTTTTCCAGATGCTTGGCCTTCATCGGATCGCCCGGACGGACGGTCTGCAGCAGTTCCGGCGCAAAGGACGGAATGCCGGTCACGCGGATCGCCTCGCCCTCGGTCAGCGTATCGCCGATGCGCAGCTGGCCGTGGTTCGGAATGCCGATGATATCGCCGGCCCAGGCTTCTTCGGCCAGTTCCCGGTCGGAGGCCAGAAACAGAACAGGGTTCGAGATCGCCATAGGCTTTTTCGACCGCACATGGGTCAGCTTCATGCCGCGTTTGAAATGCCCCGAGGCCATACGCACAAAGGCCACCCGGTCGCGGTGCTTGGGGTCCATATTGGCCTGCACCTTGAAGACAAAACCGGCGACCTTCTTTTCATCCGGGGAGATCTGGCGGGGCTCAGCCGATTGGATCTGCGGCTGAGGACCATAGGCGCCGATCCCCTCCATCAGCTCTTTCACGCCAAACGAGTTGATCGCTGAGCCAAACCAGATCGGGGTCATGTGGCCCTCTAATACGGCCTGAGGGTCCAGTGCGGGCAGCAATTCGCGCGCCATCTCGACCTCTTCCAGCAGTTTCTCCAGCAGATGTTCGGGTACGTGTTCGGCCAGTTTGGGATCGTCCAAACCGTCGATCTGGATGCTCTCGGCCACTTTGTTGCGGTCGGCGCGGTCCATCAGTTCCAGCCGGTCGCGCAGCATGTCATAGCAGCCGATGAAGTCGCGACCCACGCCGATGGGCCACGCAGCGGGCGTGACATCGATGGCCAGCATTTCCTGAATTTCGTCGATGATCTCGAACGTATCGCGGCTTTCGCGGTCCATCTTGTTACAGAAGGTCAGGATCGGCAGATCGCGCAGGCGGCAGACCTCGAACAGCTTCTGTGTCTGGCTCTCCACACCCTTGGCACCGTCGATCACCATCACAGCCGCATCCACCGCAGTCAGCGTGCGATAAGTATCTTCCGAGAAATCGCTGTGGCCGGGCGTGTCGACAAGGTTGAACCGGAAATCCCCATAGTCGAACGACATCGCCGAGGCGGATACCGAGATACCCCGATCCTTCTCCATCTGCATGAAGTCCGACCGCGTGCGCCGCGCCTCACCCTTGGCGCGCACCTGACCGGCCATCTGGATCGCGCCCCCGTACAACAGGAACTTTTCGGTCAGCGTCGTCTTGCCCGCATCCGGGTGCGAGATGATGGCGAATGTCCGACGACGAGCGATCTCGGGCGGCAATACGGGTTGGTTCGAGGCGGTATCAAGCATGAGCGCGCGTATAGGCGGGGAAACCCGCCGAAGCAAGACAAACGGACTGGTTCGAATCGGCAAGTTGTGGCAAAGAGAACATATAGTGAACAAATTGTGGGAGTGAACCAATGGAATTGAAAGAGATTGCGAACGAACTTGTGGCCGGTTGCCGCGAAAACCGTACCGCTGAGAACTTGGGCAAACTCTATGCCGCGGATGCTGTCTCGGCCGAGGCGGTGGATGATGTTGGCATGGGGCGTGAGGTCCAGGGTCTGGATGCCATTCGCGGCAAACATGAATGGTGGGACAGCGCGACAGAGGTCAGCCATGTCTCGGTCAGTGATCCGATGCTGCATGGCGACGACCGCTTTGCCGTGATTTTCGAGATCAAGGGCAAGTTCATAGAAAGCGGCGAGAATTTCGATATGAGCGAAGTGGGTGTCTACCACGTGGCCGATGGCAAAATTGTGAGGGAAGAGTTCTTCTACTAGGGCCTGTTGCATTCTGGTCTTCTCTGTCTGGCTGGTGCTAGACATGCGGGCAACAACAGACAGAGGGGATCAGAATGGATCTGGGAATTCGCGGCAAGCGTGCGTTGGTTTGTGCCAGCAGCAAAGGGCTTGGACTGGGCTGCGCCGAGGCGTTGGCTGAAGCAGGCGTTGATCTGGTGATGAATGCGCGCGGTGCTGAAGCGCTGGATTCTGAAGCGGCGCGGTTGCGTGCGGACCACGGCGTCGCTGTTGAGACGGTGCCCTGCGATGTGACCTCGGCCGAAGGTCAGGCGAAAGTGATGGAGGCCGCGCAAGCTGTTGATATTCTGGTCACAAATGCGGGCGGGCCGCCTCCGGGTCTGTGGTCGGACTGGGATCGTGACGATTTCATCAAGGCGCTGGATTCCAACATGCTGACTCCGATCGCTTTCATGAAAGCGCTGCTGCCGGGGATGATGGACAAAGGCTGGGGGCGGGTGGTGAATATCACTTCGCAATCCGTGCGTGCGCCGATCCCGGCTCTGGGTCTTTCGAATGCTGCGCGCACCGGGCTGACCGGCTATGTGGCCGGAACGGCGCGTCAGGTCGCCCCGCAAGGTGTGACGATCAACAACCTGCTTCCGGGGATTCATGACACCGACCGCGCCTTGTCGCTGGATACCGGTGTGTCCAATCAACAGGGGATTTCGCTGGATGAAGCCCGCGCGGCCCGGTCCGCCACGATCCCGGCGCGTCGCTACGGTACGCGTCAGGAGTTCGGCGCGGCTTGTGCTTTCCTATGCTCTCAACACGCGGGCTTTATCGTTGGGCAGAACATCCTGCTGGATGGCGGCGCAACCAATTTGACGATGTAAGAATGGCTCAGAATTTCTCTCTGAAGGACCAACTGTTCAACATGGAAAAGACCCGCTATCTGGCGGGTTTGTTCCAGTCGGCGGACCCAGACTTCGACGCCGAAGCATTCGAAGCGCAGGTCATGTCGCGCCTGTTGGAGTTGGAACTGAAAGAGAGAATGACCTGGATCGCCAATTGCCTGCAGCAGTCCGTTCCGGGCAATTTGCCCGCGGTCGCGCCGTTGATCCTGCGCGCCTTGCCGCCTCCACTAGACCCCAGCAAAACGGATGATGATTTCGGCGATTTCATCTTTGCGCCGCTTGGGGATTGGGTTGTCGCAGTTGGTGCCGAGCATCCGGAACTGGCGTTGGACGTGCTGGAGGAAATCACACAGCGTTTTTCGATGGAATGGGCGATCCGTCCGTTCCTGAACAGCCATCCCGATTTGGTCTTGGCGCGGATGCAACGCTGGAGCAAGCACGACAGCTATCATGTGCGCCGTCTCGTCAGTGAGGGCACGCGGCCCCGTTTGCCATGGGGGCAGGCGGTGGGTCTTGCGCTGACAGACCCGCTGCCTTTGCTGGATGATCTGCATCGGGACAAAACACGTTATGTGACGCGCTCGGTTGCGAACCATCTGAACGATATTACCAAAAGGGACCCGGATCTGGTTCTGGACTGCCTGCAGCGCTGGCGCGAGGCAGGTGAGCAAGAAGAGGCAGAGCTGGAGTGGATGATCTCTCATACCCTGCGTGGTCTTGTGAAGGCGGGGCATCCGGGGGCGATGAAGATGCTGGGCTATGACCCGGACGCGGATGTCACTGCAATCATTTCTGTTGAGGGCGAGGCCCGGATCAATGGCGCGTTGGCGTTCTCGGTCGAGTTGCAAGGGTCTTCTGACCAACCTGTTCTAGTGGATTATATCATCCACTTTCAACGCCCTAACGGAAAGACTTCGGCCAAGGTTCACAAGCTGAAACAGGCCGCGCTGAAGAACGGCGCGTTGCGTCTGGACAAACGCCACAAGCTCAAAGGCAATGCGACCACGTTCAAACTGGTGCCGGGAGTGCATCGGCTTGAGATTCAGGTGAACGGAAAAATCCGCGCCGGTGTCGATTTCGAGTTGCTTGCGGAATAGCTGATCCCTTGCGCCGGACGGGCGGGGTTGCTATCCCCGCTCAAGCCCGATGGAATTGATCGGGAAAGGCAACAGGACCCATCTGTGACAGGCAACACACCTCCTCCTCGTTTGGAAATTCGCAATATGATCCGCCGGTTCGAAGGCCGGGTTGTGGTGGATGACGTCTCGCTCACGGTCGAGGCGGGGCGGGTGACCTGCCTGCTTGGGCCGTCCGGTTGCGGCAAATCCACAACCTTGCGGATAATCGCCGGGGTCGAGATGCAGGACGAAGGGCAGATCTATGTCGACGGCAAGCTGATCTGTGACACGGTGTTCCGCGTTCCGCCTGAACGTCGTGAAATTGGGTTGATGTTTCAGGACTTTGCCCTGTTCCCGCATCTCAGCGTGGCCGATAACGTGAGTTTCGGCCTGAAAGGCAGCAAGGATCAAAAACGAGCCCGGGTCGAGGAGCTGCTGACCAAAGTCGATCTGATGCGATTCATCGACGGGTTCCCGCATCAACTGTCCGGCGGCGAACAGCAGCGGGTAGCTTTGGCGCGCGCTTTGGCACCGCGCCCCCGGATCATGTTGATGGACGAGCCGTTCTCGGGCCTCGACAACCGTTTGCGCGACGGTATCCGGGACGAAACGCTGGCTATCCTGAAAGAGGAAGACGCCGCCGTTCTGCTGGTCACGCATGAACCGGAAGAGGCCATGCGCATGGCCGACGAGATCGCCCTGATGCGGGGCGGCAAGATCGTGCAACAAGGCGCGCCTTACAACGTCTACACGCGGCCAGCGGACAAAGCAGCCGTCGCATTCTTCAGTGATGTCAACGTGTTGCAGGCGCAAGTGAATGGTGCCTTGGCCGAGACCCCGTTCGGACAATTCCTGGCGCCGGGCTTTCCGGACGGTACCGATGTCGAGATCGTTTTCCGCCCCCAACACCTCCGGCTGGATTTCGACCGTAACGGTAAAGGGCCTTTACCCACGGCCACAGATGGTGTTGCGGCGCGGGGCGTTGTTGAACGCGCTCGGTTTCTGGGCAATGAAAGCCTGGTCGAGTTTCGGATGGACTATGACGGCTCGATCCTGAAGGCGACGGTTCCGAACGTGTTTGTCCCCGCGCCAGGGCGGGCGATGTGGCTGACCATTCGGCGCGACCGCTGTTTCGTTTTCCCTAGATAGAGCGCAATTTCCCCGCAAGTGGTGCGCGAAAGCCGCAGATTGCGGGCCTGCATTGCTTGCCGCAACGCGGGGTCGGGTCTATCAAGGGCGAAACGCGGGGGTGGGACGGTCATGCGTATTCTGATTACCAATGATGATGGCATCAATGCGCCGGGGCTGATCACGCTTCAGGCGATTGCAAAGGATCTGGCTGGACCAGAGGGCGAGGTCTGGGTCGTGGCCCCGGCGTTCGAGCAATCCGGTGTCGGCCATTGCATCAGCTACACCCATCCCATGATGGTCGCCAAACTGGATGAGCGGCGATTTGCGGCCGAAGGCTCTCCGGCGGATTGTGTGTTGGCAGGCTTGCATGACGTGATGAGAGACTGCCCGCCCGATCTGGTGTTGTCTGGCGTGAACCGGGGCAACAACTCGGCGGAAAATACGCTCTATTCAGGGACCATTGGCGGCGCGATGGAGGCCGCTTTGCAGGGCGTGCCGGCCATTGCCTTGTCGCAGTATTTCGGCCCACGCAATCTGGGGCTCGAGGATCCGTTCGAGGCCGCCAGTCGCTTTGGCGCCGATCTGGTGCGCCGCATTCTGGACGCGACGCCCACGGAACAAGGCGATTACCGCCTGTTCTACAATGTGAATTTCCCGCCCGTTCCCGCCGATGAGGTTCTGGGCACCCGCGTTGCCCCGCAAGGGTTCCGCCGCGATACGCATTTTTCGGTCGAGCCACACAGCTCGCCCTCGGGGCGGCGGTTTCTGTGGATCAAGGGCGGGTATCAGCACAATCCGACCGCGCCCGGCACGGATGCGGCGGTCAATCTGGAAGGCTATATTTCGGTCACGCCGATGCGCGCGGATCTGACCGCGCATGACACGCTAGAGGCATTGAAGTCGATCGAATGAGTGGACTGGACCCAGAAACCGTCATGCAGTTCCTGTTCGCCCTGCGAAAGCGAGGCGTGACCGATGCGCGTGTCCTGGCCGCGATGGAAGCGGTCGACCGGGGGCGCTTCGTCACCGGCCTGTTCGCCGACCGCGCTTACGAGGATATGCCGCTGCCCATCGCCTGCGGTCAGACGATCAGCCAGCCCTCGGTGGTGGGGTTGATGACACAGGCACTGGATGTGCGTCCGCGTGACACTGTTCTCGAGATCGGGACCGGGTCGGGGTATCAGGCGGCGATCCTCGCGAAACTGGCGCGTCGCGTTTACACGGTTGAACGGCACAGGCGGCTTGTTAGCGAGACCGGCAAGCTGTTTGCCGAACTGGGGCTGACCAATGTCACGTCGATGCTGTCGGATGGCTCGTTCGGTTTGCCGGAACAGGCACCCTTTGATCGGATCATCGTGACTGCGGCGGCTGAGGACCCGCCAGGCCCGCTCTTGGCGCAGCTGAAAATCGGGGGTATCATGGTGCTACCCGTCGGGCAGTCGGATGCGGTGCAGCAGTTGATCAAGGTGACGCGCACTGAGACCGGTCTGGACTATGATGAATTGACGTCGGTTCGGTTCGTGCCGTTGCTTGAAGGGCTTGGCAAGGACGAGACGTAACAGGTTTTTGGGAATGGATCGCCGGAACCCCGGATAACAGGGGCAGGTGTTGAGGACAAAAGTCATGAGAGCAGTTACCAAATCAACGATGCGCCGTTGTGCGACAGGAGTTGCGGCTCTGGCCATTCTGGCCGGGTGCGAGGGGCCGTTGGATTACGACCTGCGCGGACAACTCGGCGGGTTTTCCACCACGGATGCGGCGCAATCCGCCACCACCAGCCGCCCTACGCCCGACGCGCGCGGGGTGATCACCTATCCGAACTATCAGGTCGCCGTGGCACGCCGGGGCGATACCGTCCGCGATGTGGCGGCCCGGGTCGGCCTGCCAGAAGGTGAGTTGTCGCGGTTCAACGGTTTGCAGACAACCGACACGCTGCGCGAGGGCGAGGTTCTGGCCCTACCGCGATCTGTTGGCGCGTCAAGCGGCGTGGATATTGCCTCAATCGCTGGAAACGCGATTGATCAGGCCCCGGATACGGGCGGGGTGCAGACGACGGTGCTGAAGCCGGTCGAACCGGCGCCAACGCCTGCACCGGTCGCTTCTGGTCCAGAGCCGGTGCGCCACAAGGTGAAGCGGGGCGAGACGGCCTTTACCATCTCGCGCCTCTATCAGGTGCCGGTTGAAGCTCTGGGAGAGTGGAACGGCTTGGGACCGGATTTCGCCATTCGTGAGGGGCAGTATCTGCTGATTCCGGTGAAGAACCAGGCTGCCCCGCGTCAGGCGGCGGCAGCGGCTCCGGTCGCAGCAACAGAGGTGACGCAGCCGGGGCAGGGATCTCCGACGCCGACACCGCCGAGTGCGACCCAGCCACTACCGGATGAGCAGGTCGCGCCTTTGGCCGAGGCGCCCGAGGCGCCGGATGTCACAGCTGAAGCGCCGACCAGAAGTTCCGGCAATTCCGCGCTGTCCTTGCCGGTCGCGGGCAATATTATCCGGACATATGACAAGGGTAAGAACGAAGGCATCGATATCGCGGCCGCTCCGGGCACGTCGGTCACTGCAGCCGAGGCAGGCACAGTGGCGGCGATTACCGCAGATGCCGATCAGGTACCGATCATCGTTGTGAAGCATAACAATGACTTGCTGACGGTTTATGCCAATGTCGACGATATCACCGTCAAGAAAGGTGATCGCGTGCGGCGGGGGCAGAAATTGGCGGAACTGCGCGGCGGCGACAATGCGTATGTTCATTTCGAAGTCCGCAAAGGTTTTGAGTCGGTTGATCCTGAACCTTATCTGAGGTGACCAGAATGGCCCGTTCCGGGCCGTGCCTCCGGCGGGGATATTTTCAGCCAGATGAAGGGCGGATCACCCGTGTGGATCGAAGTCGCTTAGGCGTTTTCCTGGCTCGTCTGTGAAAAGCTCGGGCAGGGGGGTGACGGTTTCGATAAGGTCGATGCGGAAAACGCGAAAGCCGTTGCGCAGCTCGCACCATGCGGTGAGGGTCCAGACGCGGCCCCAGTATTCCATATGGAGGGGGCGGATAGTGCGCTCGGTCAGGGTGCCGTCGATGCGGCGATAGGACAGGTGCAGCTTCTGGCGGGTTTTGATGGCGGCGCGCAGCGGGGCCATATGCGCCAACCCACGCGCGGCGTCGGCGAAGGGGTAGACCGCAAATTTCCAAGTATCGGCCTCGGCCACAACCTGCGTGGGCAGTACAGCGTCAATCTTTTCTGCAAGTGACTCGGCCGCGGCTTTCAGGTCCGGGTCAGCTGCTTCGGCGACGATGGCCATCCCGAGGTTCAGTGCCTCAAGCTCGGCCGTGGTCAGGTTGAGCGGGGGCAGGGTGATCTGCTCGCGAACCATGTAACCCACGCCGCGTTCGCCTTCAACGGGAACACCCGAGGCGACCAATGTGTCCATATCGCGATAGATCGTACGGACCGACACCTCGAGCCGGTCCGCGATGTCCTGCGCGCGGTGCAGTTTGCCGTCGCGCAGGATCTGGATGATATCGAACAGTCGATCAGTGCGGCGCATGATACGCCGTTCTGACCTGCATCAGGTCATGTTCCATAGGACTGCCTCATGCCGCATCTGCAGGCTTTCGGGGTTGATGGCTGCCATCAGGGCCGGTGCAAACTCCTGTTGCGGGAATTCTGCAGCCGCCGTCTGAGCGGCCTTCATATCTTGCCAAACGACATAGTCCGTCCAGCGACCGTCTTCCCCTTGACTGAGGTGGCGATGGGCAAAGCCGGGTGCTGCGCGAACGAAACTTTCGGTCGATTGGCTGAGTTTGACGAAGGCCTCGGGTGAGGTGCCCTCGGCCAGGGTGAAGGTGACGATTTCGGCGACATGGGTCATGTGTTTCTCCGTTGACCAGGTTGCGATACCGCTGTCCTAGCCCGTTACAACTGACATAAACCTGTCAGTTGAGAAAAGCGAGGGCCATGAATCCGCAAGATCACATCAAATTTGCCGCCAGAATTGGCTCGATCACCTTTTGAGAACGCGGCTTGCCGCGTAAACACGGGGTCAGAAAAGGGTTCAGGCGCAGTGCGCCTTTGTGACGGAGAATAAACATGCTCAACAATATCGGACTTCCCGGCCTGCTGCTGATCGCTGTTGTGGTGCTGGTGCTGTTTGGCCGCGGCAAGATTAGCTCGCTTATGGGTGAAGTGGGCAAGGGCATCACCTCGTTCAAGAAAGGCGTCAAGGAAGGCGCGGACGAGCTGGAGCAGGACGCAGCGGAAGTGGCCAAGGACGTCACGCCCGAAACCGAGAAAGACAAGGTCTAAACCCGGATGTTTGATCTGGGCTGGACCGAGCTTCTGGTCATCGGCATCGTTGCCCTGATTGTGGTGGGGCCGAAAGACCTGCCCGTGCTGTTTCGCAATGTCGGTCGGTTTGTCGGCAAGGCCCGGGGCATGGCGCGTGAATTCACCAGCGCCATGAACGAGGCTGCCGATCAGGCGGGTGTGAACGAGATCAAGAAAGGCCTGAACGCGGCCACGAATCCCGTGAACAGCGCGATGGACGGTGTGAAAAAGGCCGCCCAGGATCTCAGCAGCAGTATCGACCCTACCAAGTTCGATCCTGAAAGCGAAACGGGCAAGCTGGCGGCTGAGCGGGCTGAACAGGCCAAGAAGATTCAAGCCTCAACCGCCCGCGCCGCTGCCGAACGTAAGGCCAAAGAAGCCGCTGACGCGCTGGCCAAGGCCGAAGAGGCTGAAGCCGCGCTGAACACTGAGAACAAGACATGAGCAAGACCGACGAAATCGAAGACAGCTCGGCCCCGCTGATCGAGCATCTGGCCGAGTTGCGCACACGACTCATTCACTGCGTCGTGGCGTTTCTGATCGGTATGATCATCTGTTTCACGGTTGCGACGCCTCTTTTCAACTTCCTGACGCATCCTTTGTGCGAGGTGCTTAATGAACGTGGGCAGGATTGCGGGCTGATCTTCATCTCGCCGCAGGAAGGCTTCTTTGTTGCGATCAAGGTGTCGCTGCTGGGAGGCTTCATTCTTGCGTTCCCCTATATCGGGATGCAGATGTGGCGCTTTGTTGCTCCGGGGCTTTATAGGTCCGAGAAGAACGCTTTTTTGCCGTTCATGTTGGCCTCGCCCTTCATGTTCCTGTTGGGGGCAAGCTTCGCGTTCTACGTCGTAACGCCGTTGGCCTATGACTTTTTCCTCGGGTTCCAGCAGTTCGGCGCTGAAGGAGAGGCCGTCGTGGATGGCGCCACCGCGGCACCGCTTAGTGTGGTGTTCCAAGGCTCCGCTCAGGAATACCTGAACCTGACGATCAAGTTCATCGTGGCTTTCGGGCTGTGTTTCCAACTGCCCGTGTTGCTTACGCTGATGGGCAAGGCGGGGCTGGTCACGGCTGAGGGGCTGGGTAGTGTCCGTAAATACGCGGTGGTTGCTATTCTGGTGCTTGCTGCGCTAGTGACCCCTCCCGACGTGATCACACAGATCATTTTGTTCGTGGTGGTCTACGGCCTTTATGAGGTGTCGATCTTCCTCGTCGCCAGGGTTGAGAAGAAACGCGAAGAACAACTCCGCGCGGATGGCTACTATGATGACGAGGCCGAAGCGGATGAGGACCTGATGCAGGAAGAAGACGGGAAGTAGTCTCTTGCTGTTCCCAAGACAGGCGCGCCCATGACAGGCGCGCCTTTTTCGTTGGAACCCCTTGTTGCCAAAAGCCGAACGTGGTTTGACACCGTTGGAATAAGACCCCGGAGGCCACCATGGATACCCAAGCCCTGAACCGTATCGCAGACGCGTTAGAGCGGATGGCTCCGGCCCCTTTGGCGGCTCCGGACTTCAATGCCGCGCCGGCTTTCGTCTGGCAGGTTGAGCCTGACCGGCTAGCGCCTGTCCCTCAGGTCAACCGCGTGGACCTGGATCTATTGGTAGGTATCAACCGTTCACGCGATACCCTGCTGGACAACACAAGGCGCTTTGCGGCGGGGTACAAAGCCAACAACGCGCTGCTCTGGGGCGCGCGGGGGATGGGCAAATCCAGCCTCGTAAAGGCCGTTCACGGTACGCTGCAAACCGAGTATCCCGGTCTGAAACTGGTCGAGCTTCAACGCGAAGACATGAACTCGGTCGCGCGCCTGTTGAACCACCTGCGCGCCGCGCCGCACCGGTTCATCCTGTTCTGTGATGACCTGTCGTTCAGCCATGACGACCAGCACTACAAGTCGCTCAAGGCCGTACTCGACGGAGGCATCGAAGGCCGCCCCGAAAACGTGGTGTTCTACGCCACCTCGAACCGCCGCCACCTGATGCCACGGGACATGATCGAGAACGAACGCTCCAGTGCTATCAACCCGTCGGAAGCGGTCGAAGAAAAGGTCTCGCTCTCCGACCGTTTCGGGCTGTGGCTGGGCTTCCACCCCTGTGGCCAAGACGAATACCTCGCCATGATCGACCGTTACTGCGCGGCCTACAATGTGTCGGTCGAGCCGGAAACCCTGCGCGCGGAAGCCATCGAATGGCAGGCGACGCGCGGGTCACGCTCGGGCCGTGTTGCGTGGCAATTCTTCGTCGATCTCGCCGGGCGCAACGGCGTCCATATCGCGTGATCCCAGCTCCATCTGGCTAAAAATACCTCCGCCGGAGGCATGGCCCAAAGGGCCATTCCCTACAACAACGCCAGAATCCGAGCCGCTTCATCCGCTGTGCTGGTCAGCACATCGCGATCCTCACCGGGGTGAAACCGCGCGCGCACGGCTGTCGGCATCGGGGCAGGCTCCACAATCGACACTTTGGGCCCAGTCCGTTCAGTCTCAACCTGCCAACTGTGTGCCAGAGCCATCTGGGCGGCCTTGGTGGCGCCGTAGATGCCGTAGAACTTCTCGCCCGCTTTGGGGTCATCAAAGAACACGGCATGCCCGGCCTCACCCAATAGAGGCGTCACATAAGGGATCAGAACCGAGGTGGCATTGGCGTTGGTGTTCATCGCCTTTGCCCACTCTTTGGAATCAACGAAATGCGCCGGTGTGAGGGCCGAAGTGTGGACGGCCGTGTGCAGCCACAAATCCACTTTGCCCCAGCGATCATGAATACCCCTGCACAGGGTGGCCATCGCGTTGGCATCGGTGATGTCCATGGGCGCAAGTGTGGCCGAACCGCCCTTGGCTTTTATCCGGTCGTCCAGCTCTTCCAGCCCGCCGGTGGTGCGGGCGACGGCGACGATGTGATACTCGGGGGCCAGTGCTTCGGCCAGGGCTGCGCCCAACCCGCGAGAGGCCCCAGTGACGAGGGCAATTTTGGTCTGATCGGTCATGGCAGCGGTTTGAACGCCCGCGCGCGGGTCGTCAAGAGGGCGCTAGCCCCCCGGAATTCCAATCCGGCGGGTCTGGCCGCTTTGTCGCAGCATGATCCCGTGTTCATCAATGGCGACAACGGTGCCCGACGCCACGCGGCTTCCTGGCTTGACCTCTTTTAAACGCCCCGATGACAAGCGCATCAACGCGCGCAGTTCGGCTTTCGGGCCAAAGACACCCAGAACCGAGACCGAATTTCTTTTCAACGCGCCCCGCTGCGTGGCCGCGCTTTTGACATTGGCATTTGGCATTTTTTGCGGCTCGAACCGGGTTCGAACCCCTTTTGTGAGTGGTGGTGAAGAGCTGCCTACCAAACCGCAAAGTAAATCAAAAGATCACCCCGCTCTCATCAGATCACGGCGGGGTGAGGCGGCCAGAAGCCTTTGCAATCAGGCCATTCCTATCGGCAAAATCCAGCCAAAGCCGTGGCGATGCCCTCGGCCTGCGTTGTTTTCCGATTCGCGTTGTCTCTTTAGCCCGACGCCAGTTTCGCCGCGTTCCACGACCCACCGACAACCTGCATGTCTTCGCGCTTTTTGCTGACGCGGGTGCTGTTTTCGAGACTGTCGAGATAGTCACCGCTGACACTGCCGGTGATGTAGTTGCCGTCAAAACAGGAACAGTCGAACGCCTCAATCTCGGGGTTGCCCTCTTTGGCGGCCCAGATCAGATCGTCGAGGTTCTGATAGAACAGAGCATCCGCGCCCAGTTCTTCGCGAATCTCTTCGATTTCTTTGCCATTGGCGATCAACTCGTGCTTGGTGGGCATGTCGATGCCATAGACATTGGGGTATTTCACCGGGGGCGAGGCGCTGGCGATGTAGACCTTCTTGGCCCCGGCTTCACGACACATCTGAACGATCTTCTTGATCGTATTGCCGCGCACGATCGAGTCGTCGATCAGCAGGACATTGTGATCCTTGAACTCCAGTGGAATGGCGTTCAGCTTGCGGCGAACGGATTTCTGGCGCTCTTCCTGACCGGGCATGATGAATGTCCGACCGACATAGCGGTTCTTAACCAGACCTTCGCGATAGGGGATGCCGGTGATCTTGGCGGCCTCAAGCGCCACGGGGCGGGCGCTGTCGGGAACCGGGATGATCCGGTCGATCTGAAGACCCGAGTCCTGAATCTGTTTGGCCAGCGTTTGCCCCATACGCATCTGGGTTTTGTAGACCGAGACGCCGTCCAGCAGGGAATCCGGACGGGCGAGGTAGACATATTCGAAGATACAGGGCGTCAACTTGCCTTCGACGGCCTGAAACTCGTGCATGTTGCCGTCCAGATCAATCAGGATGGCCTCGCCCGGGTTCAGGTCACGGATCTTGGTAAAGCCGTTGATGCCAAAGGCCACATCCTCAGAGGCGAAGGCGTAGTCATTGCCATCGCCCTCGGTCTCACGAATTGCGACCGAAAGGGGACGAATGCCGTGCGGGTCGCGGAAGGCCAGCATGCCAACACCGGCGACAAGGCAGATGACCGAGTAAGCGCCTTGCACACGCTCCATCGTCATCTTAACTCCGGCAAAGATGTTGCGGATGGGCTCGGCGTTTCCGTTCACTTTGATCGCGTCGGCCACTTTGTCGGCCAGAACGTTCAGCAGGATCTCGGAATCTGACGTGGTGCGCAGGTGACGGCTGTACTTGCCGGTGACCTTTTCGCGTTGCTCGGCGGTGTTGGTGATGTTGCCGTTATGGACCAGATAGATCCCGTAGGGCGCGTTGACAAAAAATGGCTGCGCCTCGGACGCGCTGAGCGACCCTGCGGTGGGATAGCGCACATGGCCCATGCCGACCTTGCCCAGAAGCGTTTCGGCATCCGTCGCGTTGAACACGTCCTTGACCAGACCGTTGGCTTTTTTCTCGCGAAAGAACTCACCGTTGTATGTAACGATCCCAGAGGCATCCTGCCCCCGGTGCTGCAGCATCAGCAGCCCGTCATAGATTTCCGCAAACACATCATGTGTCCGGCTTGCGATCCCCAAAATCCCACACATGTACGGGCTCCAATTTCTATGACGTTTTGACCAGAGGGTTGAGTGACTGCCGGACAGGGAGGGCTCGTACCGTTCGTATCTTGCAAGCCAGACGGTGCATTATCACCGCATTGCAGGCAGATGAACATTGAAAGGACAAACCCGACAGCTCCGATTCCGTGGCAGTTTGGCCTCCACATACTGCCTTAGAACGCGGCTGTCATCAAAGGATCACATTTCTACAGGCCGCAGTTCTGATTTCTTCAGTTGCGGCGTGGTGACATATGAATTCATTTGTGCTGACATATGCATAATTTCATCGCGGATCTTATCGGGGAGGGGGCCAGAATGTGGCAGGATCGCTCACCAAACAAGAAAGATGAGCCGCCCAAAAGGCGGTGCCATCGGTGCCGCGGCATGGGGCGTGCGCCGTGTGAGATTTGCAAGGGCGCGGGTGAAGTGGTCAAAAGCCGAGATATTCTGGGTAAACCGATTTCCAGCCGCTGTGATGGCTGTTTCGGGTTGAAAACCATCCGCTGTACGGTCTGCGGGGGTGAGGGGTTCGTTCAATGAAAGAAAGCCCGGCGCGAGGCCGGGCTTTTCGAATAACATTCTGTATGAATTAGCTGTCGGTGGTTTCCGCAGCAGGGGCCGCGTCGCCTGCGGTGCAGCTGGCAACCAGCTCTTCGTATTGTGCCGTGACCCAACCCAGCGCTGCCTCGGGGTTTTGTTCTTCGATCTGGGTGCTGAACTGTTCGAACACCTTGGCAGAGCGGCTTTCATCTACCAGAGTGTAGGACTGGCCGGTCATCACGGTGTCGTAGACAAAGAACGCGATAGCGACCAGCAGGATGCCCCGTGCGATGCCGAAGAAGAAGCCAAGGGCCTGATCCAGACCGCCCAAGGCCGACCGTTGCACCAGCGACGAAAAAAGCGGCGTGAAGATACTGACGATGATCAAGGCGATTGCAAACACGGCTGCAAAGCCAGTGATGACGGACAATTCGCAGCTGTCGCGCAGGAAATCTCCGACCACCGGGATTTCTTTGACCAGCGGCACGGCCTGCGGTGCGAAGATGAATGCCAGAACGGCTGCTGCCACCCAACCCGCGATGGCAAGAACCTCGCGCATGAAACCGCGCGAATAGGCCAGAATGCCTGACAGCACGATGATCAGGGCCACAACCCCGTCAATAATTGTAAAACCTTCCATGGCCCTCGCCTGTTCTTTTTCTGCCCCTCAGGGCCGGACTTTAACCTGCTCCGAAGGTTTCGCCAACAAACCCCACCAAATCAGAGGGTCGGGTGAGTGTCAGACCTGCCACAGTGCCGGTTTTGCCGCCCGCCGGAGCGATTGCCGATGTGAAACCAAGTTTTTGTGCTTCTTTCAACCTGTTTTCGGTCTGAGGGGCTGGTCTAAGTGCCCCGGATAGCGAGATTTCTCCGAAAACGACCGTATCAGCAGGCAGGGCGCTGTCTTCTCGTGCACTTAGTAACGCTGCGGCAACGGCCAAATCGGCGGCGGGTTCACTGACCTTCAGCCCTCCGGCCACGTTCAGATAGACGTCGAGACCCGCGAAGGGGATTCCGCAGCGGGCCTCAAGCACGGCGAGGATCATCGCCAGCCGTCCGCTATCCCAGCCGACGACAGTGCGGCGGGGTTGCGAATGCGGCGACGGGGCAACCAAGGCTTGCAATTCCACCAAGACGGGGCGGGTGCCCTCGATCCCGGCAAAAACGGCCGAGCCGGGGCTGGGCGTGCCGCGTTCGGACAGGAACAGGGCCGAGGGGTTGGTGACCTGCGCCAGCCCTTTGCCCGTCATCTCGAACACGCCGATCTCATCTGCGGGGCCGAAACGGTTTTTGACCGCGCGCAGGATACGGAACTGGTGGCCGCGTTCGCCTTCGAAATAGAGAACGGTGTCGACCATATGTTCAACGACGCGCGGGCCCGCGATCTGGCCCTCTTTGGTGACATGACCGACCATCACGATCGACACACCGTGTCGTTTCGCAAACGTGGTCAATTCATGCGCTGCAGCCCGGACTTGTGACACGGAGCCGGGCGCGCTGTCCACATTGTCGGCCCACATGGTCTGAATCGAGTCGATGATGGCGAGGCCGGGTTTTTCGGACTCAAGCGTTGTCAGGATGTTGCGCAGATTGGTCTCGGCGGCCAGTTGAACCGGCGCATCCTCGAGCCCCAGACGGCGGGCACGCATGCGGACCTGCGCGCTGGCTTCTTCGCCCGAGACATAGATCGTTTTGACGCCCGCGCGCGCGAACCGAGCGGCGGCTTGCAGCAGAAGGGTGGATTTGCCGATGCCAGGGTCTCCGCCCACCAGCAGGGCCGAGGCGGGGACGAGGCCGCCGCCCAGAACGCGGTCAAGCTCATCCACCCCGCTGAGTGTACGGGGTGGCGGGGTCTCCTCGGTCGACAAGTCCGTGAGTGCAATGGACTGGCCCCGCTTGCCGCCGAGGGATTTCTTTGCCGGGCCCGCCGACAGGGGCACGTCCTGGGTGATCGTGTTCCATTCGCCGCAGGCGTCGCATCGCCCGGACCATCTTGTATGTGTCGCGCCGCAGGCCGAACAGGAGAAAGAAGTCGTCTTTGCCATGAGGCCTTTGGTGCCCGAGGATGGGCGGTTCTTCAAGCCCTTGCGGGCTTTCCTCTCCGCCGGTGGCGCGCCGCGCCCTCAGGCCCTGCGGGCCATCGGGTGCGGCGGGCGCTGACGCGCCTATTCCGCCGCGCGAGGGGGCGACATGGCGACCACGCTGGAGGCGCTTGGGTCGCTGCCGTCGGGTGGTGTCTGCAATTGTGCCGAAAGCTCAGGTAGAAGTTCGAAAAGTTCATCCCGCAAGCGCGACAGTTGGGATTTGGCGATGGATTCCTCGATCTCGATATCGCGGGTCCATTGGCTGAGTTCGTGCAGGATGGTCTGGGCGTCCTCGATCCGTTGCTGGAACAGTTCGACCTCTTCCTGCCGCTGTTTCAGGAACATCCGGGCGCGTTCGACCCGGTCGTTGCCATAGGTTTCCGCCAGTTCGTGGCTGATCTGGCTCATCTGAGCGGCGGTTTCCAGGATTTCAGGCTCGAGCGCCTGAAGGTCGGGGTGGTCGCGCAGAAAGGCCATACGCTCTTTTACCGCATCGAATTCCGACGCCAGAGCGAAAACGCCGCTGCGATCTGCAGCATGGGCGACTTGGTACGCTTCGACGATGTCCTGCATGTTCAGCGAAAACTTCCTGTGCGCGTTCTCGAGCGCCATCATCCGGGCGCTGGAGGGCAGGTAAAAGCCGAGCATAAGAATCAGGCAGGTCAGGCCGATCTGAACAAAAATACCAGCGTCGATCACGCCGGTCTGGCCGAACCCGGCCTGAAGGGACAGCCAGGGCAAAACTCCTAGCGCCGAAAGTGAAGTTGCAACCACCGCGCCAAGGGCCGCGATGCAGATCATGAAAAAAGTCAGTCTTAAAAAGGCATTCTGAAATTGCAATGTAATGTTGTTGAGGGCGGGCATGGTCGTCCATCTCCTTCTCAAACCGATACAAAACGGGCCGAAGCGGAGGACATATCAAACACGCAAGGTGATCCTCTGTGGACCCGTACACACTAGAATTTTGCTGCTCGAAATATAAAGATGATACTTAGAAATGTGTTTTCAATCAACACGGTCTAAGCTTTTCGTGAAGTGAATGTCATCTCGGTAATATATCCCAGCACGATCGAGGCCAGAATGCAGCCGGTAAAAAGGTAGAGGCCCCAGGCCGTCTCGATGGTCGCGTAAGAGATCCCCTTGGCCAGCGTGATATAGAGCGCGATCAGGAAGATATCGGCCATGGCGAGCTTGCCGAGGATGTTCAGTGCGGGTTGGACGCGGGCATCTAGCAGGTCCCATTGGATCAGGGCGGTGCCGATGGTTTTGATGTAGGGCGCGAAGAGGGCGAATACGGTGACGGCCAGCGCGAGGAAGATGTCGGATTTCCAGAGAGATTGCAGGCCGGTGATGACGCTGATTTCGGATAAGCCGAAGATCGGCAGCAGGCCCGCGCGCATCAAAGGCGCGAACCACGCGATCGGGTAGAGGATCAGGAGGGAGAGGGTAGCGAGGCGGAGGGTCATAGTCTCGAACAAGAACGCAGATACACGAAAACGTACAAAGTACTGAGTCCTTAATAGTCATGTACAAACTGATCTGGCTGACACTATGAGAATCCTTTCCACGTTGCAGGGATGGAGTAGTTCCGAATTTGGTAGACTTTTTGGCTTTTTTTGAAACCACGAAGCTCACGCTCCATCGCAACCGTTTCGACGTCGTCAAGAAGATCTTGAAAAGCAGCAGAACATATCATCTTGATACCTTGTTTGGTCGCCTCTTCGAGCATCCGCGCTGTTAAATTCACTGCTGGCCCTATCGCAGTAAAGTCTAATCTCGATTCTGTTCCAATGTTTCCTAGGAACACTTCGCCTACATGGAGGGACGATTTGAACGAAAGTTGCTTCTCTGGAAATTGAGCTTTCATTTCTTTTTTTATATCTTCAACAGTTGCTAAGGCACATTGCGCAGCTGCTTTTTGCGCGTCTCTAGAAAATGAAGAGCTGTAAATTACTAAGACTCCATCTCCAATGAATTTTAAAATCTCACCTTGGTACTTTTCGACGTTCTGCCCGACGATTCCAAAAAAGGAATTAAGAGTTCCCAACACGCTCTCATAATTTGATGCATCAGCAATCTGAGTGAAGCCCGAAAGGTCCGCAAACAAGACAACCGCGGTAACCACTTCGCCTTCACCTCGACTTACTTTGCCGCTAAGGATTTTTTTGCATGGTTCGCGTCCGACATAGGATTCCAGAACAAATTTTTTGTCAAAATGCTCGGTGTGATATTCCTTCAGCCTTGCAATTGGGTTCCGGAGCGCATTGAGAGCCTCAACTTGCTGGCCATTGAAGCCTCCTGCATTTTTAGTCGAAAACTCTATGTTTCCCGTGGCGCTTCCGTCAGTGTTCACTAGAGGTAAAATCAAGACGTCGCTATATCCCAAGTCTTTGTAGGCTCTTTGAAACCTTGACGTAACTCGCGTCTTTCCGCTCGAAAAGCGAAAACGAATCTCTTCGGGATTTTCAATCATCTTGGAAAGCGGCGTTTCGAGGAACTCTGGCGATTTCATAAAGGAATGATCAAAAGTTCTTCTTCTGACACCTTTTTCTCGTGTCCAGCTGTACCGAATACCTCTGATTTGAGGATGTACGAAAATACCGTTAACCACACATGCAGAAAGCGGCACCCCAGCGTCGATAAGACGAGAAGAGCACTCTAACAAAAGTTCTTCAATTGACTTGGGCGGGGGTGCTCCCGCGACTAGCCAGTCTACAATGGAGCCAACTTTTATACTGTCGACCATATGGATGCTCAAAATTGCTTGAGAGCAAACTTTACTCGAAATTAGCGAATTGATCGACTGGTTTTATCACCGCACCGCCTCAATCGGCCCTTCCGCACTCCCGCTGATGAACTGCTCCAGATAGGGATCGCCCGAGGCATCCATCTGACCCACAGGCCCAGTCCACTGGATCACCCCGTCATGCAACATCGCCACATTGTCAGCAATTGCGCGGACGGAGGTCATGTCGTGGGTGATGGTCATGGCGGTTGCGCCCATCTCGGTCACGATCTCGCGGATAAGATCGTTGATGACGCCGGACATGATCGGGTCCAGCCCCGTCGTGGGCTCGTCGAAAAAGATGATCTCGGGTTCGGCGGCGATGGCGCGGGCAAGGCCCACGCGTTTCTGCATCCCGCCCGACAGCTCGGACGGAAAGCGGTCAGCGACGTTGGATTTCAGGCCCACGCGGCGGAGTTTCTCGATTGCGATCTCGCGCGCCTCTTCCGTGGGGCGTTTCAGCGACCCGCGCAGCAGACGGAAGGCCACGTTCTGCCAAACGGGCAGTGAGTCAAAAAGGGCCGCGCCCTGAAACAACATGCCAAAGCGCGCCAGAAATGCGTCTCGGTCGCCTTTGCTGGCGTCCTTGCCGTCGACATAGATCATGCCGCTGTCGGGCTTGATCAGACCAAGGATACATTTCAGCGCGACCGATTTACCCGTGCCTGACCCTCCGATGATCACCATCGAGGTGCCCTTGGGGATCTCAAGGTTCATGCCCTGCAGCACGTGATTGTCATCAAAGGACTTTTTGACGTTCTCCATCCGGATCATAGCGAGAAGAACACTCCTGTCAGAACGAAGTTGGCGGCGAGGATCAGCACGGCTGCGGCCTCGACCGAGCCTTTGGTGGCGCGGCCCACGCCCTGTGCGCCCCGGCCCGAGTTCATGCCGTAGTAGCAGCCCATGATTGCCGCGATCAGGCCGAAAGCGGCCCCTTTGGCCAAGGATGAGACGATGTCGCGGGCTTCAAGAAAGTTCACCGTGTTTTGCAGATAGGCAGCCGGGTTGAACCCGAGGTTCTGCGTCGCCACCGTATAGCCGCCCATGATGCCGATGATGTCTCCGATACCGACAAGGATCGGCACTGTGATCAGCGCCGCCAGCACACGCGGGGCGGTCAGATATTTCATCGGGTGGGTCGACAAGGTGACCAGCGCGTCAATCTGTTCGGTCACTTTCATTGTGGCGATTTCGGCGGCGATGGAGGAGGTCACGCGCGCCGCGATCATCAGGCCGACGAGCACCGGTCCAAGCTCTCGCACCATGCCGATGGCAACGATCTGAGGGACCACGGCCTCGGCATTGAACCGTGCGCCGCCTGCATAGATCTGTAGGGCCAGCGCGCCGCCGGTGAAGATGGCGGTCAGGCCGACCACGGGCAGCGACAGCCAGCCGATATTCAGCAGCGCCATCGCGATCTCGCGCGGGTAGTAGGGCGGGCGCAGGATGTGCGACAGCGAGTCCAGAGCGAACAGCGTCACGCGCCCAAACGCAGCCAGCAGGGTCAGAACTGTGCGGCCCAACCCACCCAGCAGAGACAGCGGGTTCATTCCACGTACCCTCGTGAATAACGGCGGCCCATTGAGGTCAGGATTTCATAACCGATTGTGCCAGCGGCTTCGGCCAGATCATCGACGGTCTGATGTCCGTTGAGGATGCGCAGTTTCTCGGGCTCAAAGCCCAGATCGGTGACATCGATGGTGATCAGGTCCATCGAAATACGGCCGACAACTGGGCAGGGCTTATCGCCTGCGAAGGCATCAATGCCGCCGCCAATGGCACGGTGCAGGCCGTCGGCGTATCCGGCGGTGACGGTGGCGATCTTGGACGGGCGGCGTGCCGTCCAGCTGTTGCCGTAGCCTACGGTCTCTCCAACCGCGACGTCACGCACCTGCACGACCGGCAGATCGACGGTGACGACGGGCTTGGCGTCGGCAAAGGGCATCCCGCCATAAAGGCCGATGCCCGGGCGGCAGAAGTCAAAGTGGAATTCAGGCCCCAGCAAAGTGCCTCCGGTCGCAGCCAGAGACCGTGGGGCCGTCATACCCTCGGTCATCCCGCGAAACGCGGTCAGCTGTTGCTGGTTCATTGGGTGGTCCGGCTCATCCGCGCAGGCCAGATGGGACATCACAACCGCCGGGTTCAACGCCTCGGCCTGAGGGCGCAACTCGGCCCAGTCGGCGGGCTCCAACCCCAGACGGTTCATGCCGGTGTCAAGCTGGATGCCGAACCCATGTTCAGGCAGAGCCTGTTGGTGGCGTTGGAATTGCGCGCCCGAGTTCAGCAGCGGCGTCAGGTCGTGATCGCGCAGCAGTTCGGTATCGCCTTCCATATGGCCCGAGAACACGGCGACCATCGGCCCCGGCCCGACGGCGCGGCGGACGGCGGCGCCTTCTTCGGCCACGGCGACAAAGAACTTGCGAACGCCTTCTTCGGCCAAGGTTGCTGCCACGGGTTCGGCCCCCAGGCCATAGCCGTCAGCTTTCACAACGGCGCCGGTTTCGACATCCGTTTTCGCGTCAAGCGCCCGCCAGTTGCTGGCAAGCGCCTGAAGATTGATGGTCAAACGTGCGGTACTCATGATGCTGTTCATGACACTGGATCGGGTCAGGTCAAGAGGGGATCGTACATAACCTGTCAGGAAAACCCGCAAGATAGGCGACATACGGCCTTCTGAAGCAGGAATTTGGGCAGGTTTGAGGGGCTTTTGATTGGTCGGGATGCGCACAATGGGATTGTGCTACGAAACAAGTCAAAGGCCCTTGGCAAGGCGGATCGTTCAGAGCAACCCGTGCCGGTCTATTGCCGCCCGTCCAGCAGGGGCTTGTTGTTGCTAAGGTGCCGGGTCACCAATTTGCGCTGGCGTTTGTTGCTTGGGATGTAGCGCGCGGGCTGTGGGGCGGCAAAGAGGGCAAGCTGCGGGAAAAGCAGCATCAACTCCTCGCGTGAGGCGTCATCCATGGATTGCAGCGCTTGCGGGCCGGTAAACAGGCTTTCGCTGGGCGCGTCTTCGGCAAACAGCACCACGTGGCGGTCGAACACAAGGTGGTGATAGGTCACCTGCGAGACACTGGTGTCGACGAAAACGCCGGGCATCCGGGTCAATTGAACGGCCGAGACCAAAACGGATTCGGTCCCGAACATGCGCTGCGAAATCGAAGATCGGATCAGCATCCGATGTTGGCGCGAGACCAGAAGATCGCGTTTCGGCAGCGACTGTCCAAGCGCTCCAGCGACGATGCGAACCGGAAATAGCCGTGGGGTCTTTATCAACTCGGCCCGGTTGAGGCTGCGCGACAGGGTCATACGCAGGGTCTCGGGCGGGCCACCTTCGGTCAGGACCTGATCTCCGGCACACAGTGTCTCAACGGGAACGTTACCACGTGGCGTGGTGATCAGAGTGCCTGCCGTGAAACAGGGCGCGCCGGGGCTTGGGTTGGGGTTCTCAACGAAATTCACCCCATCGGTCGAGGTCAGGGACGAGGTATCATCTGTTCCGTTGCTGCCGATCTGGGTTGAGGTCAGCCCGCTGGCCGCGCCCCCATTTGCGGTGACCTGATTGTCGAAGGATACAAAGCTCAGCACCGTGCCATTGTCGTCCAGCGACACCGCGCCCAGCCGGTTGATGCGGGCCGAGACCACGTAATAGTCGAAACCGCTGACCGTGTTCACAGGTGCCGTGTCGACATCCGTGGAGCTTCGGACGGAGCCATTGGCGTTGTAAACCTGCACCCTCAGGCCCGAGACATCCGTACCTGTGGGAACGCGGATTTCGATGAAATCCCCGTCCGGCGCAAAATTCGGCCCGTTTCTGTATCGTATTTCCGAAATGATCGCGGGCAATGACGTAGGCCTTGCTAAAATCCGGCAATACGTGCCGTCATTCAGTACACACTAACACACGACGATTACCATTCAAAATCGGCTGTTTGAATATTTACGGTGACTTTTAGTACCCTTCGATCTCGCCGCCCTGTTGCCAGGGCTTGACCAGATTGCCAAAGCGGGTGAACTGCGCCTCGAATGACAGCTCGACCGTACCGATGGGGCCGTGGCGCTGCTTGCCGACGATGACCTCGGCCTTGCCATGCAGGCGCTCCATGGCCTGCTTCCACTCTTCCATCTTGTCCAGCTCATGATCGCCGGGCTTTTCGCGTTCCTTGTAGTATTCCTCGCGGAACACGAACATCACCACGTCGGCATCCTGTTCAATCGAGCCCGATTCCCGCAGGTCAGACAGTTGCGGGCGTTTGTCGTCGCGGCTTTCCACCTGACGGCTGAGCTGGGACAGGGCGATGACCGGGATGTTCAGTTCCTTGGCAATCGCTTTCATGCCCATCGAGATCTCGGCGATCTCATTGACACGGTTGTCGGAAATACCCCGACACAGCTGCAGATAGTCGATCACCAGCAGGTCCAACCCGTGCGTCCGCTTCAACCGCCGCGCGCGGGCGGCAAGCTGCGAGATCGGCAGGGCAGGGGTGTCGTCGATAAAAAGGGGGCAGGCTTCCAGTTCCTTAGCGGCATCGACGAAACGGCGGAACTCGGCCTCGGTCATGTCACCTTGACGGATCTTGTGGCTGGAGATTTCCGAGGCTTCGGCCAGAACACGACCCGCCAGCTGTTCGGCGCTCATCTCGAGCGAGAAGAAGCCCACGACGCCGCCATCAATCGCGCCTTCGCTGCCATCGGGTTTCAGCCCGCGCTTATAGGCCTTGGCCACGTTGAACGCCACGTTGGTCGCCAGCGAGGTTTTACCCATCGACGGACGACCCGCAAGGATGATCAGGTCCGAGGGGTGCAACCCGCCCAACTGTTTATCCAAGTCGGCCAGACCGGTGGAAATCCCCGCCATGCCGCCACCGCGCTGGTACGCCTCGTTGGTGACGTTGACGGCTTCTGTGACCGCCTTGAGGAAGGATTGGAAACCCTGTTCGGTCTGGCCCTGCTCGGAAAGCTGATAGAGCTGTTGCTCGGCCTCGACGATTTGTTCTTTGGGCTCGCTGGACACATCGACCCGCGCCGCCTTGTCCGAGATGTCCCGGCCCAGACGGATCAACTCGCGCCGGATCGCCAGATCATAGATCATCTGGGCATAGTCATGCACCGCGAAGGCACTGATCGAGGCCCCGGCGAGCTTGACCAGATAGGCGGGCCCGCCCAATTCCTTAAGGCCTTCATCATCTGCCATGAAGGATTTCAGCGTCACTGGTGAAGCCAGCGCATTCTTGGCGATGCGATTGGCTGCGACCTCGTAAATCCGTGAGTGAACCGGGTCGTAGAAATGCTCGGCCCCGATGATCGAAGCAACCCGGTCATAAAGGTCGTTGTTGGTCAGGATCGCGCCCAGAAGCTGCTGCTCGGCCTCAATGGAATGCGGCATGGTCTCGGCGTTTTGAATCTGCGCCGCTGCCTGCTCGATACTGCTGATCTCGTTCATCTTGTCCCCGCTGCCCGTTCCGAGGTTCTACACGCCAAGCCCCGGTTCAAGCTATCTGCAAATGAATGGGGGTAAGTTGGTATAACCGCCCCCGGCTTCGGGATAACTGCCCATCTGAATGGGGATAACTTCCGCCCAGTTTTGCACGGGACGAAAACTATCGCAACATTTGGTGTGATGGGCGCGAAATTCGACTAGATAGGCGCGCTGTGGATCGATTCGAAAATCAAATATCCCCAGCTTACCCACAGACCGAATTTTACGATTTATTCGCGTCCTGCCACCCGCGCGGGTCGTTCAGAAAGGCTTCGACACCGCTAAGGGTCTCTTCGTCAAAGGCCTTTTGTGCCTTGGCCTCGGCCAGAACGTCCCACCAGGTGCACAGCGAATGCAGCTTCACGCCGTGATCGCCGAGGGTTTTCTCGGTCTCGGGGAAGATGCCATAGTAGAAAATCACCGCGGTATGGCCGCAAGTCGCGCCCGTTTCACGGATTGCGTCCACGAAGGACAGCTTGGAGCCGCCATCGGTGGTCAGATCCTCGACCAGCAGCACGCGCTCACCCTCGCTCATCGCGCCTTCGATGCGGGCGTTTCGGCCGTAACCTTTGGGCTTCTTACGTACATAGGTCATGGGCAGGGCCATCCGCTCGGCGACCATGGCGGCAAAGGGGATGCCGGCCGTCTCGCCGCCCGCAATATTGTCGAACGCCTCGAACCCTGCCTCGCGCATCACGGTAACGGTCAGGAAGTCCATCAGGGTCGAGCGGATACGCGGGTATGAGATCAGCTTGCGGCAATCGATATAGGTGGGGCTTGGCAGGCCCGAAGCCAGAGTGAACGGCTCACGCGAATTGAAATGCACGGCCTTGATTTCCAGCAGCATCCGCGCGGTCAGGCGGGCGATTTCAGAGCTGTCGGGAAATGAACTGGGGATCATGGCGCAAACCTCGGGGCTGAAAGAGTGTTGCGGGCTGATAGCCTGTCCATCGGCCCGGAGTCGAGAGGGCCGAACAAAGAAAAAGCGGACCCGCGACAGGTCCGCTTTTGCCCTTGCGGGCGATGCGCAACCAAGGTGGGCTTAGCTGCTCATGTCATAGGCACGCTCGCCGTGGACCGACAGGTCGAGGCCGTTTGTCTCGGTCTCGGCGTCTACGCGAAGCGGGGTGATGGCTGCAACCACCTTGATCAGCACAAAGGTGACAACTGCCGTAAAGGCACCCACAATCACAAGGCCTCCAAGCTGTGCTGTCCATGTGCCTAGGCCAAACAGCGCGATCATCAGAGTGCCAAAGATGCCTCCGACACCGTGCACGGCAAAGACGTCCAGCGTGTCGTCAATGTTCAGCTTGTTGCGGATGACAAATACGGCCTCCTGACACAGAACACCTGCAACGGCACCAATAATCAGCGCCTGTACCGGGCCCACAAAGCCCGAGGCTGGAGTTATTGAGGCCAGACCCGCAATGGTGCCTGTGACCAGGCCGACCATTGACGCCTTGCCAAAGCGGATCTTCTCCCACAGTGCCCAGGTCAGGGATGAAGTTGCGGCGGACAGATGTGTGACGGTCATGGCCATCGCGGCGCCTCCGTCAGCAGCCAGTTGCGAGCCGCCGTTGAAACCGAACCAGCCGACCCACAACATCGCGGCACCGATCATGACAAAGCCCGGATTGTGCGGAGGCGTCGTGCGGTTGCGGCGCGGACCGAGGATCACGGCGATGATCAACGCGGCCAGACCGGCGGTCTCGTGAACAACAATGCCCCCAGCAAAGTCGCGCACACCGATCTCACCCAGAATGCCGCCATCGGACAGAATCCCGCCGCCCCAGATCCAGTGGACCACCGGCGCGTAGCACAGCAGCATCCACAAGCCTGAGAAGGTGAGGACAAAGCCAAAGCCGACCCGCTCGACATAGGCGCCAACGATCAGGGCGGGGGTGATGATCGCGAAGGTCATCTGAAAGGCAAAGAACAGGATTTCGGGTAGGGTGCCCGCCAGGCTGTCGGCATCGACACCGGTCAGGAACGCTTTGTCCAAGCCACCCCACAGACCGCTTTCACCGGGCCCGAAAGCGATGGAATAGCCCGCGACCAGCCAAAGGATGCTCATTAAACAGGCAATCGAGAAGCAGTGCATAAACACGCTGAGGACATTTCGGGCACGCACAAGCCCACCATAGAACAGGGCAAGGCCCGGCAATGTCATGAACAGGACCAGTGCGGTTGCCACAATGATCCAGGCTGTATCGGCTCCGTTCATGGGCCGGTCTCCTTTTTTGCCGTTTGGGCGTCGGCCGGGCAAACCGCCACGGCCGACACCTCGTGAGTGGTGTGCGGCGGGTTGAAGCTGAGCTGGATCGGGGAAAAAAGAGGCAAAGGTGCAAAAAGGCGCCTATTTAGACGGCTTTTCGTCAACTGACGCTCAATTTTGCGTCAACGCAGTATAGTTGCTGTAAATTTAAGCGGTTTGCGAAAGACCGGAATAAAGCATTTCCAGCGCATGATCCCGCGCGGCCTGACGGACCCTTTCGCGCCCCAGAGCGCCGAACTCGACAGTTTTGGTGCGCGTAGGTTGCCCTTCGGCGGCAAGGCCAAAGCACACGCGGCCTTCGGGTTTGAATTCTGACCCTCCGGGGCCTGCGATGCCAGTGATCGACACGGCCAGTTGCGCGCGCGATTGGCGCAGAGCGCCATCGGCCATTTCTTGTGCGACCTGCTCTGAGACCGCGCCATAGGCGTCCAGTGTCTCGCCGCGCACGCCTAGCATCTGCTGCTTGGCGTCGTTGGTGTAGGTGACGAAACCCCGGTCCACCACGGCCGAGCTGCCGGGGATGTCGGTCAAAGCAGCAGCCACCATGCCGCCCGTGCAGCTTTCTGCGGTCGCGATCATGATGCCTTGGGCTTTGGCTTGGTCCAGCAGCTCGGTTACGGTCATAGGCCCAACACTCCATGTGCGATCCCGGCCAGAACCATCACACCGATGGCGGCAAAGACCCCGGCGATCACATCATCCAGCATCACGCCCATTGCGTCTCCTTTACGATCGGCCCAGCCGACCGGGCCGGGCTTGGTGATGTCGAACAGCCGGAACAGCAGGAACCCCGCGAGCCAACCGGGCCAGAGCGCGGTGATCTCGATCCCGTGTGCCCAGCTTGGGTAGGAAATGGCCCAGAGCGCGATGAACTGGCCCGCGACCTCATCGACGACGATCTCGGACGGGTCGTGATCCTCTTGCCCGGCGGTCATCACTTTTGTGGCCCAAAGGCCCGCGAAAAACACGACGAGCGTCGCGAGGACGAGCAGGGGGAAGCCGCCCAAAATGTGCAGGACCCAGACCAGAGGCAAGGCCGCAAGCGATCCCCATGTGCCGGGGGCAGGGCGTAGATATCCGACGCCGCAGACGGTTCCGATTAGACTCGCGATGTTCATGCTTTCACCAGACAGGCAGTGGCGAGCGACGCAATGCCTTCGCTACGTCCGGTAAAGCCCAGACGCTCGGACGTAGTTGCCTTGACCGAGACCTGATCGGCGCGCAATCCCATAATTTTAGACATTTCTTCTTTCATTTTCGGGGCATGAGGGCCGATCTTGGGGTATTCGCAGACCAGCGTGCAATCCACGTTCGAGATGCGGTAACCCATCGTCTCGGCCAGCTCGACCGCATGGTGCAGGAAGATCTCGCTTGCCGCGCCTTTCCATTGCGGGTCCGAGGGCGGGAAGTGCTGGCCGATATCCCCCTGCGCCAGCGCGCCGTAAATCGCGTCGGTGACCGCGTGCATCCCGACATCCGCGTCGGAATGCCCTTGCAGCCCGCGCTCATGCGGGATTTTCACACCGCAGAGGATCACGTGATCGCCATCGCCAAAACGATGCACGTCATAGCCGTTGCCCAGCCTCACATCCATATTCGTTCCCATTATCCGTTCCGCCCGTGCAAAATCTTCGGGGCGGGTGATTTTCAGATTGTCCGCGTCGCCCGGCACAATGCAAACCTCAAGACCTGCGGCCCGTGCGACCTCAACATCATCCGCAGCGCCACCCGGATGCGCGGCATGTGCTTTGACAATGGCATCGTAGTCAAATCCCTGAGGGGTTTGCGCGGCAAACAGGTTGCTGCGGTCCTGCGTCCCAGAAACCGAGCCATCATGCCCGATCCAAAGCGCATCCGTAACGGGTAAACCGGGGGCTGCGGCCTGGTGGGTACCCAGTGCGCTCAGGACATTCTGAATGAGATGTTCCGAGACACAGGGCCGTGCCACGTCATGGATCAGCACACGGGTCACTTGATGATTTGCCAATGCTTGCAGTCCGTTACGAACCGAGCTTGCCCGACCCGCACCACCTGCGCACAGTATCAGGTCGGTCTCGCGAAACTCTTCCCAGGCCGGAGCGTCTTCGTCCGACAAGACCAATACGATGTGGTCGACAAGGCCACGGAACCGGTCGATCGTCCAATCCGCCACACGACGACCGGCCAGCGCGCGCCATTGCTTGGGCGTGCCGCCTCCTGCGCGCAGTCCACGCCCTGCGGCAACGATTATGGCAGCTGTGGTCATGGTCGGGTTTCTCCGGAGTCCTGCGCTTTGTTTAGGGGGCGGTGAATGCAGAGGCAATCACCCATGGTAATGTGATTAAAAAATAGGCAAGTGATGATTTTGCAGGCTTGATGGCCGTCGTTTTGTTGTTCATATGCTTCGAATTCGATATCAAATCCGCAATTGCCCAAGGATTAAGCACGTTGACGCTGCACCTCGCCGACAAAACCGTATCTCCGCCTGTGTTACTGGCCCCGATGGCTGGAATCACGGATCGCCCGTTCCGCGATCTGGTGATGCGCTTTGGCGCGGGCATGGTGGTCAGTGAAATGGTCGCCAGTCAGGAAATGGTGCAGGCCAAACCCGGCGTGCGCGAGCGGGCCGAGCTGTCGGCAGATGTGGAGAACACAGCGGTTCAGCTGGCCGGGCGTGAGGCGCATTGGATGGCTGAGGCTGCCCGTCAGGTGGCAGATCGTGGCGCGCGGGTGATCGACATCAACATGGGCTGTCCCGCCAAGAAAGTGACTAACGGCTATTCCGGCTCGGCCTTGCTGAAGACACCGGATCACGCCCTGAGTTTGATCGAGGCCGTGGTTGAGGCTGTTGATGTCCCCGTGACGCTGAAAACGCGGCTGGGCTGGGATGACGCGTTGCTGAATGCCGCAGACGTGGCGCGCCGGGCCGAGGAGGCGGGCATTCAGATGGTCACGATCCACGGGCGGACACGCTGTCAGTTTTACAAAGGCCGTGCCGATTGGCAGGCGATCCGAGCGGTGAAAGAGGCGGTCTCGATCCCCGTCATCGCAAATGGGGACATCGTGGACACGCATGCGGCCCGCACAGCGTTGAAGCAATCGGGCGCGGATGGCGTCATGGTTGGCCGAGGGGCGCAGGGCAAGCCGTGGCTGCTGGCGCAGATCTGCCATGAGGTCTATGGCACCGACGCGCCAGAGATCCCTGAAAGCGCGGATCTGATCGACATGGTGCGCGCGCATTATCAGGCAATGCTGGACTTTTATGGTACCGACCTTGGACTCCGCGTCGCTCGCAAACATCTGGGCTGGTACATGGATGAGGCCGGAACGCCCGCGCCTCTGCGTCGCGCGGTCCTGACCTCGCGCGATACGGATGAGGTGCTGCGCCTGTTGGGTGACGCGCTGGAGTGTCAGCAGGGAGTGGCGGCATGACCTCGGATCAGAGCATCTGGAACTCGCTACCCGTTCCAGCCTTCATTATCGACCAAGACGACCGGATTGCGGATGTGAATTCCTCGGGCGAGGGGTTCCTGAACGCCTCGCGCAAGTCGGTGATTGGCCACCCCGTCTGGGATCAGATAGCTGTTGATGCCCCGCTAGAGGAAGCCTTTGACCGCGCGCGCGCTCAGGGAACGCCTTTGTTCGTCAACGATGTGGATGCAGGGTCGGGCAACCGCGCACCGCTACAATGCGCCTTGCAAATTGCGCCACTGGTTGGGCATCCCGGGTCGATGATCATGATCATATCCCCGCGCGAATTGGCGGGGCGCATGACTCGGGGCAATACGGTCAAATCCGCCGCACAATCCGCCATCGGAATGGCCGAAATGCTGGCGCATGAGATCAAGAACCCACTGGCGGGGATCACCGGCGCCGCGCAATTGCTAAGCATGAATATCGCGCCGCAAGACCTAGAACTCACAGATCTTATCGTTGCCGAAAGCCGCCGGATCGTGAAACTGCTGGAGCAGGTCGAGCAATTCGGAAACCTGCAGCAGCCCGATTTCAAGCCGGTCAACATCCACGATGTCCTGGACCGCGCCCGCCGTTCGGCCTTGTTGGGCTTTGGCGCGGATATGGCCATTGTCGAAGACTATGACCCCTCGCTGCCGCTGGCCTTTGGCGACCCGGACCAACTTCTGCAAGTTGTTCTGAACCTGTTGAAAAACGCCTCCGAGGCGGCTGGTCCGCAGGGCGGTACAATCCGCTTGCGTACCTATTTCGAACATTCCTTCCGCTTGCGACGTAGCGATGGGTCGGGACACTCGCTGCCGCTGCAAATCGAGATCATTGATGACGGGCCGGGCCTGCCGGAGAAAATCCGCAGTGACATCTTTGACCCCTTTGTCTCGGGCAAGGAAAACGGGACAGGGCTGGGGTTGGCCTTGGTCAGCAAGATCATCTCGGACCATGACGGCTGGATTTCCGTCGATTCCGTACCGGGGCGGACCGTTTTCAAATTGTCGCTGCGTCGTGCGCCGGCTGAAAATAAAAAACCGAAAGAGGAGAGTATCTGATGGATGGCACCGTTCTGGTCGCGGATGACGACCGCACGATCCGCACCGTTCTGACACAGGCTCTGACGCGCGCCGGATGTAAGGTGCATGCCACATCCTCGCTGACCACGCTGATGCGCTGGGTTGGCGAAGGCAAAGGGGACGTGGTGATCTCGGACGTAGTCATGCCGGACGGTAACGGCTTGGAAATGCTTCCAAAGATCGCCGAGGACCGTCCTGGCTTGCCGGTGATCGTGATCTCGGCTCAGAACACGATCATGACCGCGATCCAGGCGGCCGAGGCGGATGCTTACGATTACCTGCCCAAGCCGTTTGACCTGCCGGACCTGATGAAGCGGACGGCGCGTGCCTTGGAGCAGAAGCAACGCCTGCAGAGCGATCCCGAACCCCAAGAGAATGAGCGCCCGGATGAATTGCCTCTGGTAGGGCGCACGCCGGTGATGCAGTCGCTTTATCGTCTGGTGGCGCGCGTGATGAACACCGATCTCTCGGTCATGATTTCTGGTGAAAGTGGGACCGGTAAGTCACTGATTGCGCGGGCTATTCACGATTTTTCGGACCGTCGAACCTTACCGTTTGTGACGGCAACGGCGGCTGATCTGCGCGACCTCGAAGGCCCCGCACGCGTTATGGCGCGGGTGCGTGGCGGGACGCTGCTGATTGATGAGATCGCCGATATCGATGACGAGATTCAGGCGCGGATCGTGCGGATGATGGATACGCCAGGCGACCACGTGCCCCGCTTCATGGCGACCAGCCAATCGGATCTGACTGCCGGGATGGAGGGCGGGCGTATCCGTCAGGACCTCTACTACCGCCTCTGCGGCGCAACCATCCATGTCCCGGCTCTGCGTGAGCGGGTGGATGATATTACCCTATTGGCCGAGCATTTTCTGGCCCGCGAGGAAAAAGACCTTGGGTCCAAACGCTGGCTCAGCGCTGATGCGGTTGAGCTGGTCCGGCGCTATTCCTGGCCGGGCAATGTGCGGCAGTTGGAGAACGCGATCCGCAGGCTCAGCCTGACTAGCCGATCCGACGAGATCTCTAAGGCCGAGGTAGAGATGGTTCTGGGCAGCCAACCCGAAGCCGAGCCCGTTCTGGGCGGAGGAGAGCGTGAGAAGCTGGCAACCTCGGTTGAACGCCATCTGCGCCGCTATTTCGATCTGCACGGCAATATGCTGCCACCTCCGGGCCTGTATCAGCGCATTTTGCGGGAAGTTGAGGCCCCGTTGATCGAAATCGCACTGGAAGCCACCGGCGGAAACCAGGCAAAATGCGCGGATTTACTTGGGATTAACCGAAATACGCTGCGGAAAAAGATCACGGACCTCGATATTCAGGTGACACGCCGTCGCAAACTGATGTAATATCGCCACACAAAGCGTGGCATTCGGGTATCGCCCGGGAATAGACCACGAGATATGGCGGTTCGCTGCGAAAGCAGCA
The DNA here is from genome assembly GCF_056538485.1 of Ruegeria sp. BG3. Classification (NCBI taxonomy): domain Bacteria; kingdom Pseudomonadati; phylum Pseudomonadota; class Alphaproteobacteria; order Rhodobacterales; family Roseobacteraceae; genus Ruegeria; species Ruegeria sp. BG3. The sequence continues at coordinate 361,210 of NZ_JBQFTE010000001.1, forward strand.
CATCAGGATGAGGGCAGACGGTGGCAACCCGGGCACAGAGCGGGATTCTCCCATCGGTTAACCGGTGGCGCAGATCCCGGAAACTGCGCAATTACAGCACCTTCGGGCTGGTTCTTCTGGGGCCGGTCTTGGCGCTTGCGACATATCTTGTCATTGGTCCTTTCGATCTGGGCGCAACTGCCCCGACGTTGCGCCTGATTCTGCTGGCCGACCTCGTTTACGTGCTGGTCGTTGCGGCTCTGGTGATGAGTCAGCTGGGCAGTCTGATCGCGGCGCGGAGGGCCAAATCAGCGGGATCGCGCCTGCATTTGCGTTTGATTGGCGCGTTTACACTGCTGGCACTGGTGCCGACGGTGACGGTCGCGATCTTTGCCGGGTTGACGGTGAATATCGGCCTTGAAGGCTGGTTCTCGGACCGGGTTCGGCAGGTTGTGGGGTCGTCGCTGACGGCAGCCGAGGCTTATGAGCTTGAGCATCGGCAGGGCCTGACACAAGACGCCGCCGTTCTGGCGCTTTTCCTCGACAATGCGCGCGCCCGCGATTTCTACATTTCGGATGCGGAATTGCGCGAGGTTCTAGCGCAGGGGCAGGCTCAGATCCAGCGTGGCCTGCGTGAAGCCTATGTGATTGACGGCGACGGTGAGATCCGGTCGCGTGGCGATCGCTCTTACCTGTTTAATTACGAAGCGCCGACCCCCGAGCAGATGGCCACAGCCACCGAAAGTGGCCTTCTTATCATCGCGGATTGGCAGAACAACGAATTCCGCGCGCTGGTGCCCTTGCAGGCGTATCTGGACCGCTACCTCTATGTCAGTCGTGAGGTCGACGGCCAGTTGCTGACGCTGCTGGATGACACTAAGGAAACCGCGCAATTCTATCAACAGCTTGAAAACGAACGCGGAAGGGTGCTGTTCGAGTTCGGCCTCCTCTATCTCGGGTTTGCGCTGATCCTGATCCTTGCGGCGATGTCGCTGGGGATGTGGTTCGCGGAACGCCTCTCGCGGCCCGTTGGGCGCCTGACCACAGCTGCTCAAAGGGTCGGTGCGGGCGATCTCAGCGTGCAGGTGATCGAAGAGGCCAGCGATGACGAAATTGCCATGTTGGGTCGGTACTTCAACCAGATGACACGGCAGCTGAAAGGCCAGCGGGACACGCTGCTCGAAAACACTCGCCAAATCGAAAGCCGCCGACGCCTGTTCGACTCGGTGCTGAGTTCGGTAACTTCGGGCGTGGTCGGCGTCGACCCGGAAGGGTGCGTGACCTTCGTCAACCGATCAGCCGAGCGGCTGCTGGATTGGTCCCGGGGCGAGGAACATCTGGCCATCGGAATCGCGGTACCCGAATTCCTGCCTCTGTTCGAAAGCCTGAAAAGCAGCGGGCAAGAGGCAGTGCAAGGTGAGATCAAGGTCACCCGCAAAGGCCAGCTGGAGAACCTGCTGGTGCGGATGGCCACGCGGCGGGGCGAAGATGGCGGGCTTGAGGGCTATGTTGTGGCCTTTGATGACGTCACAGATCTGGTCAGCGCGCAGCGTATGGCGGCGTGGGGCGACGTGGCCCGGCGCATTGCGCATGAGATCAAGAACCCTCTGACCCCGATTCAGCTGAGTGCGGAACGGATCAAGCGAAAGTTCTCGCGCAAGCTGGAGGAAGAGGATTGCGATATCCTCGTCTCCATGACCGACGTGATTGTGCGTCAAACCAATGATTTGCGTCGGATCGTGGATGAGTTCTCGAAATTCGCGCGCATGCCCGAGCCTGAACGGAGCGAAGAAGATGTTGTTGCGCTGGTGCGCGAGGCGGTGCTGCTGCAACAGGCTGGTCAACCCGAGGTGCAGATTGACGCGGATCTTCCGGACCAACCGATCCCGGTGGATGTGGACGCGACCATGCTGAATCAGGCCTTCACCAACCTGATCAAGAATGCCGGGGAAGCCATTGAAACCCTGAAGGAAAAAGGCGCTCCTGAAAACCTGAAGCCGCAGATCAAGGTAGCGGTCTCCAGCGACGATGCCGGGACGATCATCACCATTGCAGATAACGGGATCGGGCTGCCGGAAGACCGTGCGCGGTTGTTTGAGCCCTACGTAACCACACGCGACGAAGGGACCGGGCTGGGCCTGCCCATCGTCAAGAAGATCATCGAAGAACACGGCGGAGCGCTGACGCTAGAAGACGCGCCCACCTTTGACGGACAGGACCATTTCGGCGCAATGGCCGTGATCCGTTTACCGGGGGCGAACCTCCCATCCAATTCAGCGCCACAGAAGCAGGCGATTAAAACCAACATAATGAAAGCAGGCCAAAGATGAGCGACATTCTGATCGTAGATGACGAACGCGATATTCGCGAACTGGTGTCCGACATTCTGGAGGACGAAGGCTATTCAACCCGGCTGGCGGCGAACTCGGACGAGTGCATGTCGTCGATTAATTCTGAGCCGCCGGGGCTGTTGATCCTGGATATATGGCTGAAAGACAGCCGCATGGACGGGATTGATATTCTGAAGGCGGTGAAACGCGACAACCCGGATGTGCCGGTGGTGATTATTTCGGGTCACGGCAATATCGAGATCGCCGTCGCCGCCATCAAACAGGGCGCTTATGACTTTATCGAAAAGCCCTTCAACATCGACCAGTTGATGGTCGTGATCCGCCGCGCGATGGAGACGTCGCGCTTGCGTCGCGAGAACGCTTCGCTGAAACGCAAAGAGGTGAGCTGCTCGGATATGATCGGCAAATCGGCCTCGTTCCGGGCGATGCAGGGCCAGTTGGACAAGGTCACCAAGTCGAACGGCCGTGTGATGCTCAGCGGACCGGCCGGGTCGGGCAAGGAAATCGCGGCGCGCTATATCCACGCGCATTCCAACCGAGCCAACGCGCCCTTCGTGACGGTCAACTGCGCGGGGATCGAACCAGAGCGGGTCGAAGAGGTTTTGTTCGGGCGCGAAAGCAGCGAACGCGGTGTGGAGCCGGGCCTGCTGGAAGAGGCCCACGGCGGTGTGATCTATTTTGACGAAGTGGCTGATATGCCCTTGGGCACCCAGTCCAAGATCCTGCGTGTACTGGTTGATCAGCAATTCCAACGCGTTGGCGGCTCGGACAAGGTACGGGTTGATCTGCGCGTGATTTCCTCGACCAATAAAAACCTCGACGATGAGATTGTGGCTGAGCGATTCCGCGAGGAACTTTATCACCGTCTGAATGTTGTCCCGATTGACGTCCCCTCGCTGGAGGATCGTCGTGAGGATATTCCGGTTCTGGCGCAGCACTTCATCGAAATGTGCAATGAAACGCAGGGCCTGCCGGTTCGGGAACTGTCTGAGGAAGCGGTTGCGCTGTTGCAGACCATGACATGGCCCGGCAACGTCCGTCAGCTGAAGAACCTGATCGAGCGTGTTCTGATCCTCGGCGATGGCACAGGCCCGATTGAGGCGCGCGAGCTGCCGAGCGATGAGGACAAGGCCGAGGATTCGGGTCGTGTGGTCCTGTCCGGCGCGCTGGCCACTCTTCCTCTGCGCGAGGCGCGTGAGGCGTTTGAGCGGGAATATCTGCTGACGCAGATCAACCGGTTTGGTGGCAATATCAGCCGCACCGCCAGCTTTGTCGGGATGGAGCGCAGCGCGCTGCATCGCAAGCTGAAATCGCTGGGCGTTGTGACCTCGAACAAATCGGGCGCGCGCGTTGCACAAATTGATGAGCCGGAACCGGCAGAGTAATCTACCGGGAAGGTCACGATGGGTATTGGCGCGTCATCCACGGGCAAGCGGCTTGAGACCCGGGGCTATCCGGGCTTCGGCAAGCGCCTGAAACGGTTGCGCCGGTCCGTCGGGTACAAACAGACCTATCTGGCCGAGCTGCTGGAGGTGGATCAGGCCACAATCTCGCGTTGGGAGAGAGGTGGACAGACGCCGCCTCCGGACACGCAACAAGCGGTTTTTGCCGCGCTCGGTCCAAAGCGATTCGATGACAGTGCGTTGAGGCGCTTGGTAATGAATTCCGCCGATTGCCTTCATTTGGTGGAAGAGGCGAGCCACAAATGCCTTGCCTATTCCGCCAGTCGGGCAAGGGACTGGAACACCAGCCAGAACGCGCTTTTGGGCGTGTCGCTCTGGCAGTTTGCGACCGAAGAAATCCAGAAGGCCGAGGCCGAGTTGGAAGCCGAAGGGTGGTGGGATATGCACACGCCCGCGCCCAAGGCTTTCCAGACTTCCGAGGCCATTCACGACCGTATTCGGATCAGTGCCGGACAAATCTTCTGGGAACGTCTCTACCTGTCTGACGGCACGCCGGTTCGTCTGGTCAGCGGGACGAAAGCAGGCGCATAATTTATGCGTTCCGTGGGCTGAGCAGGCGCTGTAGAAGCGCTCCATGATACAAGCATTTCAGGTTCTTCTCCTCTGGCTGGCCGGTCTGGGCGCAGCCACGCAATTTGCCAAGATTGCCGTGCCGTTTCCCGAGCTTGTGTTGCTTTACCCCGATCATGCCGAGAGCATGGGGTGGCTGTTGTCGATCATTAGTCTTCTGGGCGCGGTTCTGGGTGCTGTGTCCGGTGCGGTCGTCGGGCGCGTCGGGGCGTTGAAACTGCTGATTGGCGGGTTGTGTCTGGGCGGCGCGCTGTCGATCTTTCAGGCGAGCCTGCCAGGGTTTTACACCATGCTGGCCACCCGGTTTGTCGAGGGGGTCTCACATCTCGCCATCGTCGTCGCGGCGCCCACGCTGATCGCTCAGATCACGAGCGGCAAGGCGCGCAATATCTCGATGGTGTTGTGGAGCACATTCTTCGGCGTGGCCTTTGCGCTGAACGCCTGGATCGGCCTGCCGCTCGTCGAGCATTTCGGGCTGCCGTTCTTCTTCGCTCTGCACGGCGGCCTGATGATCGCCGTCGCGGGTCTGATCCTGCCTTGTGGATTAAAGGTCCAACCATCCCAGGGTGCTGCCCCTTGGCGTTGGGGCGAACTCTTTGACGTGCATCTGCGCACCTACCAGTCGCCCTTTGTGTCGGCCCCGGCCATAGGCTGGTTCTTCTACACTTTAACCTTCGTCTCTTTGCTGGCCATCCTGCCGGGTCGGCTGCCCGTAGGGCATGCCGCGACTGTTGCGGGTCTCATGCCTTTGGCAGGCATTGTTCTAAGCTGGGTCGCCGTCCCGATCCTCTTGTCCCGCATGTCCTGCGTTGCGGTCGTTAATCTGGGGTTTGCGCTCGGCATGACGGCTATCGCCGGGGTGTTTCTTGGCGTGCCGCTCGAACTCGTTTGTGTATGTCTGTTTGCGGTGCTGGGTCTGGTGCAAGGGGGTAGTTTTGCCGCCGTGCCGATCCTGAACCAAACGCCTGAGACGCAGGCCCTCAGCTACGGCGCCATGGCGCAGATGGGCAATGCGGGGAACCTGTTGGGTACGCCGGTCCTATTGGCTGTCCTCGGACGGACGGGGGAGGCCGGCATGTTGATCACAGTGATCGGGATCTACGTGGCTGCGATCCTTGCGCATGTCGCATTGGCGCGAAAACGAGCGCTCCGTCAGCCGGCCTGACCGGGTGTGATGATCTGAAACGACCCGTCATCGAATTTGACGAAGCAGGATTCAGTATTCAGCGGAGGCAGGGTCGTCGTACGAGTCGCCGGAACACGGGATTTCACGCCGGACTTGCAGGGCGGCAGGCTGACGGGGCGAAACCCTTTCTGCGCCATGCACTGTGCTTCAACCGTGTTGCGCAGGGGCTGGTTGACGTCGACCGTGTAAATGCGCCCCGGCTCCCACCAGCCGCCACTGCGATAGCACCGTCCGCTCCCGTCGCAATAGGTGCGGCCTGGCCAATAGGTCGGCGGCCCCTGACGGACCTGGTTGGCAACCGGTGCCTGTTCAAGTGCCTGAACCTTACACTGAGTGGTTTGTTCCTGCATCTTCGAGACGCTTTCCCCCTCGCGATAGTATATGGAAAGCGGGCCGCAGGCGGTCAGCAGCATCACTGGAACAAGCAGGTGAACGAGTGTTTTCATATGCTTATTCTGCCCGAAAAGGTCGGGTATGACAATTCAATTGACCCTCTCAGGACCATCTGTCATTCAAAGATTTCAGGCAGAAGGGCCAGAAACATGAAGGTCATCATTTGCGGTGCGGGTCAGGTTGGCTGGCAGATCGCGCGGCATCTATCGGGCGAGCTGAACGACGTCACGGTGGTGGACAACAATCCTGATCTTGTGCGCCGGGCGACGGAAACGCTGGACGTGCAGGGGATCGCGGGCTTTGCCAGCTATCCGGATGTGCTGGAACGGGCAGGGGCGCGCGATGCCGACATGATCATCGCCGCAACCCATTCGGACGAGGTGAATATGGTCACCTGCCAGATGGCCCATTCGGTTTTCGCCATCCAGCGCAAGATCGCGCGTTTGCGATCGCAATCCTACCTTCAGGCGATCCACTCAGACCTCTATCGCCGCGATCACCTGCCGATTGACGTGGTGATCAGTCCCGAGCGTGAGGTCGCGGCCGCCGCTATGCGTCGCCTGTCGGCCCCGTCCGCCTTTGACACCGAGATGTTCATGAATGGCAAGGCCCAGCTGCTGGGCATTCGGATCGACGAGGATTGCCCGATCGTGAACACGCCTCTGCGGCAATTGACCGATTTGTTCTCGACCCTCAGCTCCATCGTGGTCGGGGTCCGGCGCGAGGGCAGCCTGTTTGCGCCTGAATCCGAAGATCAGTTGTTCGTGGGCGATGAGTGTTACGTCTTCACCAGCGTGAAAGATGTCGACCGCACGATGGAAGTGTTCGGCAAAGCGCAAAAACGGCAGGACCGTGTGGTTATCGTCGGCGGCGGCAATGTCGGGCTCGAAGTCGCGCGAACGCTGGAAGAACGCGAAAGCCGCGTGAGGGCCAAGATCATCGAACGGGATCGCCATTGTGCCGAAAAAGCCGCCGAAGCGCTTGAGCGGACCATTGTCCTGCATGGCGACGGGCTGGATTCGGCGCTGCTGAACGAGGCGGGTATCGACCGCGCTGATGCGATGCTGGCCGTCACAGATGATGACCGCACCAACATGCTGGCCGCCGTGCGCGCCAAGGCCGAAGGCTGTGCGCTGGCGATTGCGCTGATCAACGACCCCAGCATGGTGGCGTTGATGGGGCCTCTGGGGATCGACGCTTATATCAACCCACGGGCTACCACTGTCAGCTCGATCCTACGCCATATTCGGCATGGGCGGGTGCGGCAGGTCTATTCCATCGGCGACGCCGAGGCCGAAGTGATCGAGGCCGAGGTGCTTTCGACTTCGCCCATGGCCGGACAGAAACTGCGCGATATCGACTTCCCTGAGGGTGTTCTTGTTGGCGCGGTCCTGAAAGGCAATGAACTGTTGCGCCCAACAGGCAGTCTACGGATTGACGAAAAGGACGTGCTGTCGATCTTTGCCATGGCCAAGGACGTCCCCGAGGTCGAACGGCTGCTGCAGGTTTCGATTGATTTCTTCTGATGGCGCGTGTGGTCACAGCTCGGATCGGGGTCTTGCGGCGCTTGCCGCTGTTTCTGCTGATCTGGGGAATTTCGGCGCTGTCTATGTGGGTGCCAGCGGGCTATGCGCTGGCGCTGGATGATCACGATACCTCGCGGTCTTTTCTCTATTCCGGGCTGTTGGGGCTGTTTCTGGTGTCCGCGATCGCGCTGGCGGCCTCGAACCGGGTGCCGCGGCGGGGGACGCTTGGGCAGTTGGCGGTGCTGCTGGGCTGTTTCACCATTTTGCCGATCTTTCTGGCCATCCCGTTCCACGACGCGCTTGGCAATACCACCTTTCTGAACGCCTATTTCGACATGGTCAGCGCCCTGACCACGACCGGAGCCGACCTGTTCCCCGACCCCAACCGCCTCAGCGCGCCCTTGCATCTGTGGCGTGCGCTGGTGGGTTGGATGGGCGGTTTGCTGATGTGGATTGCCGCTGCCGCGATCTTGGCACCGCTGTCCTTGGGCGGGTTCGAGGTCACGGCGCGCGGTCAACCCGGTCGGCCGGTCTCGGGCGTGGCCCAGAGTGAACAGGTCGATCCACGCGGCCGCCTTCTGCGCGTGACCCGGACTCTGACGCCGATTTACGCGGGCCTGACCGCCGTGGTCTGCATCCTGTTGTTGATCGCCGGAGAGCAGGGCCTGACCGCAATTTGCCATGCGATGTCGGTGATGGCGACCTCGGGTATCTCTCCTGTTGGTGGGCTGGAGGGCGCGCAGGCGGGCATCACGGGGGAAATGATCCTGTTTCTGTTTTTGCTTTTCGCCCTGTCGCGCCTGACCTTTTCAACCGACACGGCGGCCAGCGGCTTTGCCCGGCTGGACAAGGACCCCGAGTTCCGGATCGGGCTTTTCATCGTGCTGGCCGTCGCGGTGCTGCTGTTCTTCCGCGTTTGGGCAGGGGTCAATGAAATCGGAGGTCAGCTGCAGCCGTTGCAAGCCCTACACGTCATTTGGGGCATGCTGTTCACGGGCCTCGCTTTCCTGACCACAGCTGGGTTCGAGAGTGCGAACTGGAACGATGCCCAGCAGCTTTCGGGTCTGGGGACTCCGGGGTTGGTTCTCATGGGGCTGGCGCTGGTGGGTGGCGGTGTCGCGACCACGGCAGGTGGGGTTAAATTGCTGCGGGTCTTTGCGCTCTACCTCAATGGTGCGCGCGAGATTGACCGGCTGATCCACCCGTCCTCGGTTAGCGGCACTGGCGGCGGCAACCGTCGCATTCAAAGCGATGGAGCATTCATCGCATGGATCTTCCTGATGATGTTCGCGCTGACCCTTGCCCTGTTTAACCTGCTGCTGGCCCTGATGGGGTCGGGGTTCGAACAGGCCATGGTGCTGAGTGTCGCTGCTCTCAGCACAACCGGACCGTTGATCGAGCTTGCGACGGATGTCCCGATCCGCCTGGTTGACCTATCGGGCGGGGCCAAGCTGACGCTCTGCGCGGCGATGGTGATCGGTCGGCTTGAGACACTGGCGATCATCGCGTTGATCACGCCGACCCTGTGGCGGGATTGAACCACTGCGCGTGCCCGGCGTTACTGCCTGATTTTTCGTCTGGAATATCTGTGCGCGTCACTCCATACTCTGCCAGAGGGAGCGCGTTGGTCCGCAGCGCGTAGCAAGAACAATGGCGAGTTAATAAAATATGGCTTCGGACAGACAGAATCTGCAGGACGCGTTCCTGAACAACGTACGGAAAGCAAAAGTCCCGGTCACGATTTTCCTGATCAATGGCGTGAAATTGCAGGGTGTGATCACTTGGTTCGACAATTTCTGCGTATTGTTGCGCCGCGACGGACAGTCGCAGTTGGTCTACAAACACGCGATTTCAACCATCATGCCATCGCAGCCGATCAACCTGTATGAGGGCGAAGACGCCTCTTGATGGAACATGAAAGGAAGCGCACCCGGGCTTGGGTGCTGCATCCTGAAATCAAATCAGATGAACAGCGCCGCGTCCCCGGACCCGCGCTGGAAGAGGCGGTGGCACTGGCTGCCGCATTGCCCGATCTGGATGTGATCGGGTCAGAGATCGTGCGCCTGCCGCGCGCCCAGCCGGGGCTTCTGTTCGGCAGCGGCAAGATCGATGAACTGGCCGAACGGTTGCATGATAGCGAGGTCGAACTGGTTCTGATCGACGGCCCCGTGACACCGGTTCAGCAACGCAATCTAGAGAAAGCGTGGAAGGTCAAGATCCTCGACCGGACGGGTTTGATCCTTGAAATTTTCAGCGCCCGCGCCCGCACCCGCGAAGGTGTTTTGCAGGTCGAGATGGCGGCGCTCAGCTATCAGCGCACGCGGCTTGTCCGGGCCTGGACCCACCTTGAGCGTCAGCGGGGCGGGTTGGGCTTTGTTGGCGGCCCGGGTGAGACTCAGATCGAGGCGGACCGCCGCGCCATTGATGAGCAACTGGTGCGTTTGCGTCGGCAGCTGCAAAAGGTGGTCAAGACGCGCACGTTGCATCGGGCCGCGCGGGCCAAGGTGCCGTATCCGATCGTGGCGCTTGTGGGCTATACCAACGCAGGTAAATCCACTCTGTTCAACCGCCTGACCGGGGCCGAGGTCATGGCCAAGGACATGCTGTTCGCCACGTTGGACCCGACCATGCGCCGCGTTGTTCTTCCCGACGGCCCCGAGGTGATCCTGTCGGACACGGTGGGTTTCATCTCGAACCTGCCGACCGAACTGGTCGCGGCATTCCGGGCAACGCTTGAGGAAGTTCTGGGCGCGGATCTGATCGTGCATGTGCGCGACATCAGCCATGACGAGTCACAAGCGCAGGCCGATGACGTTCAGGCCATTCTCAACTCACTGGGTGTCGATGATGAGCGGCCGATGCTGGAGGTTTGGAACAAGACCGATCTTTTGGACGCCGATGAGCGCGAGGCGGTTTTGGCACGCGCTGACCGCGATCCGTCGATCTTTGCGATCTCGGCCGTGACCGGGGATGGGATCGCGCCTCTGTTGGCTGATATCGCGACAAAACTGCAGGGGGTCCGGCGCGAAACCACTCTCTCGCTGAGCTTCGCGGAAGGGAACAAGCGCGCGTGGCTGTTCCGGCAGGATGTCGTTCGATCCGAGGAACAGACGGAAGACGGGTTTGAGATCACGGTACTTTGGACCGACAAACAGGCAGCGCAGTTTGCCGGGCTTTGAATGCTATTTGCCGTCGATTTGTCTTTGATAGTCCTCGGCGTCAAACCACCCCAATGAGGACTGTACTTTGTGGTCTTCGGTCAACTCCCACTCTTCCCAACCACGCGTGACCACGTGATTGCCGGTTTCCGCATGGTGCCCTTCGAGGGTCCAGACAAAGATCGCGTGTGACCCGGCCCATCGGAGCATGTCGCAACGGACCTCGAGGTCGGGAAATTCGGTATAGAACCCTCGGGCCATCTCGGCGATGGCGTCCCGGCCTTTGAGAGGGTCGCCTCGGTTGATGATAATCTGCCCGTCAGGTGCATAAAAACTTGCGACCGAGTCTGGGTCGCCTGAACTCCAGGCGATGGCATAGTCGCGCGCAAGCGTGTTCAGAGTATCCCGTATGCTGGCCATGATCCCCCCATTAGATGCGGTTTCGCCCGATTATGGTAGGACGAAACCACAGATCATGCCACGGCCCCTCGAAATTCGGGGCGGGGAATTGCCAAGTGGGCGGATTATTGCGGGGTGAGGGTGGTGACACCCACCGCTGCGGCCCGGGCGAGATCAATGTCGAGGGACATCGGGATATATTCTCCGCGCCGCCACAACTGCGCCTGATCGTCGTAGTAGCGTGACAGGAAATGCCCGGACTGCCCGGTTGCGGTGATAAAGACGGAACTGTCGGGATCGGCGAAATCGTAGACCCCGCGATAGCCTGCGCCATGCACGTTCAGGAAGGGATCGGGGCCTTCGCCCGATGTCCGTCCACGCAGCAGCGTGTTGTCGCCTCCGCTGGTCGATTGCCGGATGTTGACGAAATAGCGCAGGACCGGAACATTCCCGAGGACCGGATGATCATGGGTGGCCTGATGGGCATCGCCCCAGCGCAGGGATTCCAGCGTGGTGCCGTAGGTCTCGGCGATCCAGATCAGGGCGTCGTCCAACGCCAGCTCTGCCATGTCCGAGCAGGTCTCGACCGGGGCGCTTTGGCGCACGTCACACCAGACCGACGCGCCATCTATGTCGCGGTAGACCCGTTCGATGAACAGAGGTTCGACATGTTTGAACTCACTGGCCAGCGGGCCGAGTTCATCCCCGATCAGGCGGATCTGCAAGGCACGTAGCCACGCGGCGTATATCAAAGGCTCTGGCAGATGTTCGTTCATCTCACCGTTCCAGTCGGCCAGCAGGGACAGGGCGATCTGGCGTTGGCGCTCGGGCGTGCCCTCGGGGGCCGAGGCACCGGTGAACCACAAATCAGCTCCGATCAGCGGTAGTAGCGAGCGCGCGGTGAAACTGACGGTGTCCAGTTGTGCTTCGATAAAGCTGTCGCGGGTATGGACCTCGCGCGATTGCATCAACCGTTCCCACCGGTGAACGCGCTGCGTGTCACCCCATTCGAATGAGACATGGTTGGGAAATGGACGGTCGATAATCTTGTTGTTGGTATTGCCCAACAGACCACCGGCGGGTGAGGTAAACTCGGGATTGGTGGCATAGGGCATGCGGCCTTGCCACCGGTTTTCCGCAATCCAGCCGGGCGTTGGAATGCGCCCTTTGCTTTGGTTGAGGCGGTCGCGCTTAGGGACTGCTCCGATCAGTTTCAGGCCAATCGTTTCGGTGTCGACCAGGGACAGGTTCTGCGACGGCGCAATGAATTTCTCTGCGACGTCAATGGCTTCGCGCACGGTATCGGCGTTCATCAGTGCCATTGAAGCGCTCATCGACGTGTCATTCGGGCTGAGTGCGGTCCAGGACAATGACGCCACATGCCCCGGTGGCGTGATCGTTTCCAGATCATAGTGGCTGCCGGGCAGAACCGGGCCATTTTCCGTCCAGCGCAGGGTCAGGGTGATGGGGGCTTCGTCCTTGATTTCGATGATCGAAGGGCGGCTCTGGAATTCCTTGAACCCGTCCTGGGTCAGGTATTCCTCGGGATTGTCAGGGTTGAGCTGCTCGATATGCAGGTCCTGATCGTCCAGATAGGAGGAGGTCAGGCCCCAGCCCAGACGATCGCTGCGGCCGCTCATCACGGCGGGGATGCCGGGAATTGTTGCGCCGATCACGCCGCCCTTGGCAAGGTCCAGATGGGCCAGATACCACACGCCGGGCGCGGTAAACCCCAGATGTGGGTCGTTGGCCAAAAGCGTCCCTCCGCTGGCCGATCGCGACGGTGCGGCAACCCATGCGTTTGACGCGCCGGCTAGACCACGTTTTGGGAAGGGCGACAGCGGCGTATCCGGCATCGGCGTCCCCGCGGCATAGCGTGGCAGGCCGGGAAACAGCTGGGCATATTCGGGCAGGGCGGCGATACCGGCTCCGGGCACATCCGGCAGAATGTCGACCAGCCGCGCCGGATCGTCCAGCATCAGCGAGGTTCTGGCGCGCAGAACTTCATCCTTCAGGTGGCCCGACAACTGCAATCCCATCAGCTTGATCACGGCGAGGCTGTCACCGGGTTGCCAAGGGGAGACCGGGGCGTTGAACAGAAACATCTCGGGCGCGCCGCGGCCCAAAGCTTCTTCGTTGATCTGTGTGAGGCGGGCGTTTACTCCTGCGGAATAAGCGCGCAGCGCAGCCTTTGTGTAGTCATCTTGCGCCTCGACCGAGCGATGGGCCAAGCCATAAAGGTCAAGCCGACGCAGCAGCTTGTCGACGGCAACGGTGCGCGCGCCAAAAACCTCGGACAGGCGGCCCTGGGCGGTGCGGCGCATGACTGTCATCTGCCACAAACGATCCTGCGCGTGGGCATAGCCCAAACCAAAGAACACATCCGGGTCGGTTTCGCCAAGAATATGGGGCACGTTCGCCGTATCGCGAATGATCTCAACGGGGGCAGTGACGCCTTGAACCTCAAGGGTTTGATCGTATTCGGGCAGTGATTGGCTGGCCAGAAAATAGACCAGTCCGATGGCGGCAAGTACCAGCAGGACAAGACCCGTGGTGATGCGTATCAACCAGCGAAAGACAAGAGCCATGGACGTCCCACTTGTATTCGTTCTTCACTTGGCCAGAGGTTACTTCAAGGCCGCCCCGACCGAAAGAGGAACACTGCGGAAACCTGCCTTTAAGTGGCAGTGAAAAAGACCCCGCCCCAAGAGGGGACGAGGTCTTTCAGAGAGGGTCGTGGTCCTGCAAAATCAGGGGATGATGCGGGTGTATTTGATGCCTTCGACGGTCGCGCCGATCTGCAGGCCCGCCTGGCCGAAGATAGCCGCCAAGACCGGGCTCAACAGGGTGGTCGTGTCGGTCGACAACTGGTCGCCCTGATCACTGACCACATAGCCGATATCCGCACCGGCGGTCCAACCGCTGGAGCGACGGAAGTCGTTCAGCGCGTCCTCGGTCATGAAGAACAGCACATGCGCGTATTGCTGTGCGCCGATCTGCAGACCGGCAGTGCCTTTGACGGCCGAGTAGTAGTCAACCGTGGCGCCATTGATGCGCAGCGCGCCCTGACCATACCCGCCGCCGAATACGAACCCGGCCTCGGTGATCAGGGGCATGACCAGCATGCCGTTGGCTTTTTCTGCGATCTCGACCGTGTTGGGGTAGCGGGCATACATCTCGGTCAGTGTCGCGTCGACACGGGCGTCAAGCGTGGCCGCGTTCGAGTTGCCGACGCCGTTGCCGCAAGCTGCGGTCAGGGTCAGACCTGCCATGCCCAAGGCAAAGCCGCGACGGTTCAGTCGGGGAAGGGTGGAACTGCTCATGGTTTTTATCTCTGTAACTGTGCCTGATATGTCGGGTGTTCCCGATCTTATGTGCAAGAATACGCCGATTGGCCCTGCATGTCACGACAAAGCTGCCGCGACCCGCGAAACAATCGGCGAAAAATCGCGAAGGGCTGGGGTTTTAGCCTCGAAGAACTTTTGCGACCTGCGGCGCGAAATAGGTCAGGATTCCGTCGCAGCCTGCGCGCTTGAACGCCAGCAGACTCTCCAGCATCACCTTGTCGCCATCGATCCACCCGTTCTGCGCCGCGGCCTGGATCATCGCGTATTCGCCCGAGACCTGATAAGCATAGGTTGGCGCACCAAACGTGTCTTTCACGCGGCGGCAGATATCCAGATAGGGCATGCCCGGCTTGATCATCACCATATCGGCCCCTTCGGTCAGATCACGCTCGATCAGGCGTAGCGCCTCGTTCGAGTTTCCAGGGTCCATCTGATAGGTTTTCTTGTCGCCGGTCAGGGCGCCAGAGGCACCAACCGCATCGCGGAACGGCCCGTAGAAGGCGCTGGCATATTTCGCGGCATAGCTGAGGATCATCACGTTGTGATGCCCCTCCGCCTCAAGCGCCGAGCGCATCGCGCCGATCCGGCCATCCATCATGTCTGACGGACCAATGATATCGGCCCCGGCCTCGGCCTGCGCGAGGGTCATCTTGACCAGCGCCTCAACGGTCTGGTCATTCACGATCTCGCCATCCACCACATAGCCGTCATGGCCGTTGATGTTGTAGGGATCCAGCGCCACGTCGGTCATGATCGCGATATCAGGTGCCGCCGTCTTGATCGCGCGGATCGCGCGGTTCGAGAGGTTATCTGGGTTCCAAGCCTCGGCACAATCTTCGGTCTTGAGCGCCGCATCGGTGTAGGGAAAGATGCAGATCGCAGGGATTCCAAGGGCTTGCGCCTCGACCGCTGCTTTGGCAATCAGGTCGACCGATCGCCGCATTACGCCGGGCATCGAGGGCACCGGCTCTTCAATACCTTCGCCGTCGCGTACGAAAACCGGCCAGATCAGATCATCCGTGGTCAGCGTATGCTCGCGCACCAGCCCGCGGATCGCATCGGACTGACGCGCCCGGCGAAAGCGGGTCTGGGGGTAGGGGGCGATGGTCGGTTTCATGGCGCGTCCTCCTTGAACATTGCCGCATTGGGTGGCATGAATCCGCCAAGGGCTCAAGGGTATCAATGGACGCGCTTTCGCGACAGAACCCTCTGAGGATTGTGAATAAAGGGCTGCGTTTGGACTGGTACTCTTCGATTTTCGAACTCATCGACATGCGCAGCTTTTCGAATCTGTGGTTCTGGATTGTTCTGGCGGTCACTTGGTCTTCTGCCAGTCACTGGACGATGGGGGTGCCTTACGACATGGTGGTCCGTGCGCGCCGCGTCGGGGGCCAGCTTGAGATTGACCTGCTGGATATTGTGCGCATCAACACCAACCGCATTCTCTACTATGTCGAGGCGTCCGGCATGGTGATGTTGGCAATGGCCTGTTTCGTCTTTACTGCATTGGCGACGCTGGGTTTTTACTATTGGGTTGAATTCGCACAGGCCGTGTTCCTGCTATTGTTTCCACTGGTCGTCGTGACCTTCATCAATATCTTTCACGCACGCCGATTGCGGCGGCATGATCTGACACTGGATCGCGTTGCCAAGACGCTGTCACGATGCCGTCTGTACACGCAGATCATCGGCATGATCTCGATACTGGTCACTTCGATGTGGGGCATGTATCAGAACCTTTCAATCGGCGTTCTGGGATAGCGAAATCTGAAAGGGTCAGGGATGAAGGCTCCGAACCACGTGACAGTCGGCGGCGCCCCCGAAGGGTATGACGCACAGCTTGTCCTGAACGAGATTGCACGCTCGGGCGGGCCGGTTTGCCATGTGGCGCGCGATGACAAGCGGCTCGAGGGGATGCGCGCAGCACTTGCGTTCTTTGCCCCCGATATGCCGGTTTTCGTTTTCCCCGGTTGGGATTGTCTGCCCTATGACCGGGTCTCGCCCAACGCGGACATTGCTGCGGCAAGGGTGGCGACGCTAGCAGCGCTGGTCCACCAGATGCCCGAGCGTTTCGTGCTGTTGACCACGCTGAATGCTGCGACCCAACGTGTCCCCGCGCGCGAGGTTCTACGCGAGGCCGCCTTTACCGCTCGCGTCAACCAACGTGTGGACGAAGACGCGCTGCGCAAGTTTCTGGTGCGGATGGGGTTCACCCAA
Source organism: Ruegeria sp. BG3 (assembly GCF_056538485.1). Classification (NCBI taxonomy): domain Bacteria; kingdom Pseudomonadati; phylum Pseudomonadota; class Alphaproteobacteria; order Rhodobacterales; family Roseobacteraceae; genus Ruegeria; species Ruegeria sp. BG3. The sequence continues at coordinate 377,799 of NZ_JBQFTE010000001.1, forward strand.
AGCCCCACCGTGATGGAACCCGGAGACTACGCGATCCGGGGCGGGATCATCGACATCTTCCCTCCGGGAGAATCCGGCCCCGTCCGGTTGGACCTGTTCGGAGACGTTCTGGACGGCGCGCGTCGCTTTGACCCGGTCTCGCAACGTACCACCGAAAAGCTTGACGTGGTTGAGCTTGCCCCCGTCTCCGAAGTCATACTGGACGAGGCCGCCATCACCCGGTTCCGCCAGAACTATCGCATCGAATTCGGTGCGGCGGGTACGGATGATCCGCTCTATGAGGCCGTCAGTGCGGGCCGCAAACATCAGGGCATCGAACATTGGCTGCCTTTCTTCCACGAAAAGCTGGAAACCCTGTTCGACTATCTACCGGAGGCGACGGTTTCTCTGGACGATCAGGTCTCACCGGCGCGCCTGGCGCGGTGGGACACGATTGCCGATCAGTATGAGACTCGGCGGTTGGCGTTGGAAAACCGCTCGCGCATGGACACGGTCTACAAGCCGACCCCACCGGGTTTGCTTTATCTCGATGATGCGGCGTGGGATCAGGCCGTGGGCGATCAGCGCGTGCTGCAATTCAGCCCTCTGCCGCAGGCCAGCGGACCCGGCGTGATCGACGCGGGCGGGCGGATCGGGCGGAACTTTGCTCCTGAGCGTCAGCAGGAAAGCATCAGCCTTTTTGGTGCTTTGGCGGACCACATCAAGGGCAAGCTGGACAAAGGGCCTGTGCTGATCGCGTCTTATTCCGAAGGCGCGCGCGAACGCCTTACCGGCTTGATCGAGGATGAAGGTCTGGCCGAGGCCATCCCGGTCACCGATGGTACCCGTATCGGTAAAAGGGGCCTCCATCTCGCTGTCTGGGCCTTGGAGCATGGGTTCGAAACGGCAGATTTGACCGTGATTGCGGAACAAGACGTGCTGGGAGATCGCCTGATCCGTCAGCCCAAGAAACGTCGCAAGGCCGAGAACTTCCTGACCGAGACCCAATCCCTCAGCCCCGGCGATCTGGTGGTGCATGTTGACCACGGCATCGGACGCTACATGGGGATGGAGGTCGTCACAGCCGCCGGTGCGGCACATGAATGCCTGCTGCTGGAATATGCCGAAGCGGCCAAGCTGTACCTGCCGGTCGAGAATATTGAGCTGCTGTCGAAATACGGCCACGACGAGGGGCTGCTGGATCGTCTGGGCGGCGGCGCATGGCAGGCTAAAAAGGCTAAGCTGAAAGAGCGCATCCGCGAGATGGCGGACAAGCTGATCCGCATCGCCGCTGAACGCGCCCTGCGCAAAGCGCCCGTTATGGACCCACCACCCCACGCGTGGGAGGAGTTCAGCGCGCGCTTCCCCTATCAGGAAACCGATGACCAATTGCGGGCGATTTCGGAAGTCATGGAGGACATGCATTCCGGCGCGCCAATGGATCGTCTGATCTGTGGGGATGTCGGCTTTGGCAAGACCGAGGTCGCCATGCGCGCGGCCTTTGTCGCCGCCATGTCAGGCGTGCAGGTGGCCGTCGTTGCACCGACCACTCTGCTGGCGCGTCAACACGCGGCCTCGTTCAAGGAACGCTTCCGAGGTTTCCCCCTAGAGGTCCGGCAGCTATCGCGTTTTGTTTCGGCGAAAGAGGCGCAACAGACCCGAGACGGGCTGGCGCGCGGTACGGTCGATATTGTGATCGGCACCCATGCGCTGCTGGCGAAAGGTGTCCGTTTCAACAATCTCGGCCTGCTGATCATCGACGAGGAGCAACATTTCGGCGTCGGCCACAAAGAGCGCCTGAAACAGCTGCGCTCTGACATCCACGTCCTGACCCTGACCGCCACTCCGATCCCTCGGACGCTGCAACTGTCACTCACCGGAGTGCGCGACCTGTCAATCATCGGCACGCCCCCCATCGATCGTCTGGCCATCCGCACCTATGTCAGCGAGTTCGACGCGGTGACGATCCGCGAGGCCCTGCTGCGCGAACACTATCGCGGCGGGCAGAGCTTCTACGTTGTGCCACGCATCTCGGACCTACCCGAGATCGAAGAATTCCTGAAAGAACAACTGCCAGAGCTGACTTACGTTGTTGCCCACGGCCAGATGGCGGCGGGTGAACTCGACGACCGAATGAACGCGTTCTACGACGGCAAGTATGACGTGCTTCTGGCAACGACGATTGTGGAGAGCGGGTTGGATATCCCTACCGCGAACACAATGGTCGTGCATCGGGCGGATATGTTCGGCCTCGCGCAGCTCTATCAGATCCGAGGTCGGGTCGGGCGCTCAAAAACCCGCGCCTATGCCTATCTCACCACCAAGCCGCGTCAGAAACTGACCGCCACCGCCGAAAAGCGCCTGCGCGTTTTGGGGTCGCTCGATTCGCTGGGGGCCGGGTTCACACTGGCCAGTCAGGACCTCGACATTCGCGGGGCCGGCAACCTGTTGGGTGAAGAACAATCCGGCCAGATGCGCGATGTGGGGTATGAGCTCTACCAGTCGATGCTGGAAGAAGCGATTGCCAAGATCAAAGCCGGTGAGATGGAGGGGCTCTCAGACGCCGACGACCAATGGGCACCTCAGATCAATCTGGGTGTACCAGTTCTGATCCCCGAAGATTACGTTCCCGACCTGGATGTGCGTTTGGGCCTCTATCGCCGCCTGTCGTCGCTCTCGACCAAGGTTGAACTTGAGGGCTTTGCCGCGGAACTGATTGACCGCTTCGGGGCGCTGCCAAAAGAGGTGAACACCCTGATGCTGGTCGTCCGTATCAAGGCCATGTGTAAGCGTGCAGGTATTGCGAAATTGGATGGAGGGCCGAAAGGCGCGACGATTCAGTTTCACAATGACAAATTCGCCTCGCCCCAAGGGTTGGTCGAGTTCATTCAGAACCAGCGCGGCATGGCGAAGGTTAAAGACAACAAAATCGTTGTGAGGCGCGACTGGAAGAAAGATAGCGACAAGATCAAAGGTGCTTTTGCGATTGCGCGTGACCTTGCTGAGAAAGTCGTGGCTGAAAGAAAAAAGGCCAAAACAGGCGGATAGCGGGGAAGGGGGCGCTACCCCCGCCGCGGCAAGCCGAGACTCCCCCGGGTTATTTCTGGCCAGATGAAGCAGGGGATCCGGACTTCATATGGCTAAAAATATCCCCGCCGGAGGCATCGCGCGCAGCGCGGTTCAAGTCTGCATGGCGGACTGGGCGCAGAAGCAAGATGCAGCAACCGCGCGGTCGGCCCTTGCCAGGGCCAAATCCAGCCTTTGTTTGATCTGGGGTAGTTCTATCGTATCGCCGCGTGCTTTCAAGCAATCATGCAGGCCCTTCAAACTCCAGACATTGTCCGGATGGATCGAGGCGCGGCTGAGGGTTCCGCCAAGGCCCAGATCTTCTCGGTACACGGCTTCCGCCTCGGTCAAATGGCCCTGTTCGAAGAGCAGCGCGCCCAAGGCGTGGCGGGTGGGTTGCATCCATCCCCAAGGCTCGTCGTAGGGCAACGTGTCGTCCAATTCGACAGATCGGCGCAGGTGAGCGAAGGCGACTTCGAAGTTTTCCTTTCGGTATTCGATCTCACCGCGCAGCATTTCCGTTGCGATTTCCAGCAGGTCGATGACGTGGTTGTTGTGCAATCGCCGAGCCTCGGGCACACGGGCTTTGGCTTTGAGGAAAAGCTGTTCCTCGGCCACGGCGTTGCGCACATCCCCGGTCGCGGCGAAAGCAATCGCGCGGGCGTAGTGGGTGGTTGCCGTCAGTGTGCGGAACAGGTCAGGGTCGTCGGGTAGCGCCAGCGCTTTTGCCTCCTCCCATCGGCCAAAGCGGATCAGGATGTGAGGCCCCATGGACATGTAACTTTCGAAGAAATCCGCCATGGGCGGGCTCTCGATGCGCAACATCTCTTCGGGGGTCGTGTCCCAGATACCTTGGTTGGCCCGCAGGGCCGGTTCGATCTGGCCCAGAAACATCGCGCCATAGATGGTGAAATGATAGTCGTGCTGGCGGTAGCCGGTGTAGATGTTGAACGCGCCTTCGCGTTCGAAATATTTCAGGTCCGCTTCCGAGGCTTTCTGGTTCCAATGCACCACGTTCTGATAGTGGCCGCAGAGGATATCTATATGCGTCGGCATATGCACAAGGTGGCCTGCATCCGGGACCAGAGTGCGCAAGATATCGCCCGCTTTCAGGGCTTTCTCGGGGGTTGGGGACATCTCCATCAGGTGGACATAAAGGTGCAGAAGGCCGGGGTGAGACATGGCGTCGGGGTCGTTCTGCATGGCCCATTCCAGCACCTCTTGCGCCTCAAGCGTGGCGGCTCCGTCGGCGGGTTGACCAGTTGACAGGTCCCACATTTGCCACGGCGTCAGGTTGAGCAGCGCTTCGACATAGATTGTACGCAGGTCCAGGTGATCTGGCTGAGCCTTGAAGGCCGCGCGCATCGCGTCGGCAAAATCATAGTCCCATTCATGCATGCCCTCGGTCGTGTCGCGCTGCGGGTAGCGGGACGGCAGGGCGTGGATCAGAGCCTTTTCCACCTCGGTACAGCCCTCGGTCAGGCTCAGCGCCTTTTGCGTAGCTTCATAGGCTTTGGTCAGAGCTTTTTGCCGTCCTCGGTCGTCTTGCAAATCCCACGGCAGGTTGTAGTTCGGGCCTGCCGCGTAGGCGACGCCCCAATGCGCCATGGCACAGTTTGGGTCATGTTCGGCAGCTTTCTCAAAGCAGGCGACGGCCTCATCATGGTTGTAGCCATAGGTCCAGACAAGCCCTCGGTCGAACCAGAGTTGGGCTTCAGCGGATGCTGTTGAAACAGGGCAGGAATAGGTGCCCAGATCGTAATATTCACTCATAACTGACCCTCCGCCATGTTGGTCGGGACAGCGTAGCGCGTTTGATCCGGGCTGAAAATCCTCAGGCGAGCAGTCTGTTTTCGATCCGCCCCATGTGGATCATCAGGCCGAAGGCTAGGATACACATGGTCAGAATGCCGGTGGTCAAAGGCATGATTGAGCCGTCGAACAGTAGCCCAACCGGGGCGGCAATGGCCGCGGCGAGCACTGTCGAGACCGAGCCGATGACAGAGGCTGCCATTCCGGCGATATGCCCCATCGGTTCCATCGCGATGGCGTTCAGATTGCCCATGGTGACACCGGCCATGAAGAACACGGTGGTTTGCCATGCCACGAACAGGCCAAACGAGGCGTCGGGCGAGAGCGGGAAGGAATTGGTCACGATGACCAAAGCCGTGATGCCAATCTGCGCCCCGAGCGCCCATGTTACCATGCGACGCATGCCAACGCGCACGACGAGCGCCGCATTCAACACACTGGCCGAACCGGACATCAGTGCGACAAACCCGAACCAGAACGGAAAGCTCTCGGCCCGGTCGTGGATGACGTCATAGACGGGCTGAACCATGGTCAGCATGGTGAACAAAATCCCCATGCACAGGGTTTGCACCATGATCGACAGGCGCACAGTCGGGTGGGCGAACATCTCTTTCGTTGCGGCGACCATCAGCGGCAGGCGGAAGGGGCGACGGTTCTCTACAGCCAGCGACTCGGGCAAGCGGGTTCCCATCCAGACACAGACAATCACGGCGAACAGAATAAAGGACATAAAGATACCGCGCCAGCCGAACAGGGCGATCACTCCGGCCCCCAACATGGGCGCCACGGCAGGTACAAGCGTGAACAGCAGCATCGCGATCGAAATGATGCGCGCCATGATCCGGCCCGAGTACAAATCGCGAATGACTGCCATAGCGACAACGCGCGGACCCGCAGCGCCCAGTCCCTGTGCCACACGGGCGGCCAGAACCAACTCGAGCGAGGAACTGGCCCAGGCCACGGCCGAGGCCGCAATATAGAGCGCGACACCACCGTAGATGACCGGTTTACGGCCAAACGCATCCGACAGAGGGCCGGTAAAGAAAGTACCAATCCCCATCCCAAGTACGAAAGACGTCAGGATCAACTGCGCGCGATTGACGTCATCCGGGCTGAGCTGCGCGCCGATCTCGGGCAGGGCGGGCAGCATCGAGTCGATCGAAAAGGCGATGGTCGAGAACATCATTGCGATCAGCGCAATGAACTCTCCACGAGACATGCGGTTGGTCATGGGGACTCCTTACCTGATCGCGCTATCACGACGGATCAGGTTGCGCCAGACCGGAATTTCGCACAGACCTCTGTGCTTCTATGCAGAGGAGGCCTCAAGTTGAGACATGATTTCTCCGATCACTTTCTCCCACATTTCAGGGGGTTGTGCGCCCGGAACGGCATGTTGGTTGGCAACAATGAAGGTCGGGACCGAGCTGACGCCCATCTCGCGTGAGTGAGTGTCGCGGTTGCGGATATCCTCTCGGTCGGCGTCGGATTTGAGCAGTTTCATCACCACTGCCGCGTCCATGCCCGCGCTGTCGGCGATGTCGGACAGGACCTCCGGGTCGCCGATATCGCGGGCCTGAACGAAGTAAGCGTCGAACAGAGCATCCACAACGGCGTTCTGCTTGCCCTCGATCCCGGCCCAGTGGATCAGGCGATGCGCGTCCAGCGTGTTTGGCGTGCGTTTCATCCCCTCAAAGTCGATCTTGAGGCCCGCATTCTCGGCATGTTCAACCACGGGCGCATAGGCCCGTACCGCACCGTCCTTGCCGCCGAATTTCCGTTCCAGATATTCGCGCCGATCCATGCCTGCATCCGGCATGTCGGGGTTCAGCTGGAACGGGTGCCATTCTATCACAAACGGATGGTCCGGCAGTTTTGCCAAGGCTTTGTCCAGATGGGTTTTGCCGATGTAGCACCACGGGCAGATCGGATCGGACAGGATATCAAGCTTGACGGTCTGGGTGTCTGTTTGGCTCATGGGGTGGACGCCTTGAAATAGGCCGGCAACGCGCGGCGCAGGAGTTTGCCGTTGCCACCGGTTGGCAACTCGGGAAGGTGAACAAAGGCGCGCGGCTGTTTGTAACGCGCCAGATTGGCTTGGACATAGGCGTGCAGAGCGTCCTCGTCCAGTCTATCGGGGCCGGAGTAGAAGGCCGCTATCACAAATGTGTCCTGTTTTACCTCGACGGCTGCGGCCCCGACCTGAGTGATGCCGGGATAGCGGGATAGGACGGATTCGACCTCAACTGGTGAGACGCGATAGCCGCCTGCGTTCATCATGTCATCGTCGCGCCCCAGATAGGTGATCTGCCCATCTACGGCCATGGCGCCCTGATCGCCAGTCAGGAACCAGTCGCTTTGTAGTCGGGCGGCGGCCTCTTCGGGCGCGTTCAAATAGGTCAGCATCAGGCCGGGGTCAGAGCGGTGAATGGCGATTGTCCCTTCGCTCCCTTGCGGCACAGGCCCCTCCGGCCCGAGGATCGCGACGCGGCGGCCCGGTTGAGGTTGTCCGAGGGAATCTCCACGCGCAGGATGGGTCGGGCTGGATGAAATGAAGGTCGAACACTCGGACATGCCAAACGCTTCGTAAAGTTCTGTTCCGGTGGCCGTTTCCCACTGGGTATGCAGGGACCGAGACAGCTTTTCCCCGGCGCACAGACCGTGGCGCAGATCGGGCAGTTCGATCTGATCCGAACCGGACAGTATCTTTCGAAAAACACCGGGCGCTGCGGCAAAGATCGTCCCGCGGTTTTGGCGCAGCATCTGCGGTAATTGAGACATATCGGTGCCGGGTTCAGGGATCAGGGCTGAGGCTCCGATCGTCCACGGATCCATAAGCCCGGTGCCCAGCGTATAAGTCCAATTGAACGCACCCGCGTGGCACAGGCGGTCGTGTTCCGTCAGGCCATACCAGCCGTCGACCATCATTTGGCGCGCCCAAATCGCTCTGTGAGCATGGGCGACTGCGCGGGGCTTGCCCGAGGTGCCAGAGGTGTAGACCACATAGGCCAGACGCTCGGGGTCGCCCATATCGAACGATGCGGGCGGTAGGTCATGCATGGCGATCAGGTCGTCCAGATGAATCTGATTGGGGTGTTCGGCACAAGCCACAGAGAGGTCGCGCAAGATGGCGGCGGGCGAAAGCTCCGCGATGATCCGCGCGGTTTCCGGCTCGGTCAGTTGCGATGAAGTCGGAACAGGAACGATACCGACAGCGATAGCCCCAAGATAGGCGATCGGAAACTCAACGGTGTTTCCAAGCCGCATCAGCACGATTTCTCCGGGGTGAAGCCCGGCCTGCAACAGACCCTGACCCGTTCCCAGAACGGCGGCTTTCAATGCGCGATAGCTCCAATCTTCGGATCCGTTTTGGCGCAGTACTGACAGGGCGGTTTTATCGGCCAACTCATCCGCTTTGCCCAGAACATGAGCGGCCAGATTGAAAGGGGTCGGGCAGGGCGTCGGTGGCCCCTGATCGAAGATTGACAGCATGGCAACTGGCTAACCCGGCCCATGGCGCGTTGCAAGCGCGGCTCGTGCACCCTATAGACGAAGGCATGAGTACCCAAGATCCAAAATCCCTGATCCGCATTGCCCGCGATGCAGGCGAACACACGGAACCCGAACCTTTGGACCTGGGCGCCCGTGTGCGCGAATTGCGAAAGGCGCGCAACTGGACGCTGGAGCAGGCGGCCTCGCAGGCCGGGCTGGCGCGTTCGACGCTCAGCAAGATCGAAAACGGTCAGATGTCGCCAACTTATGACGCACTGAAGAAGCTGGCCATCGGGTTGGAGATCTCGGTGCCTCAGCTCTTCACCCCGCCGCAGCGCGAACAGGTGATTGGCCGTATGGCGGTGACACGTTCGGGTGAGGGGGCTGCACATGCCACTGCCACCTATGAGCATGAGTTGCTAGCCGAAACCTTGACCAAAAAGCAGATGCTCCCCTATCGCGCCCGCGTCCGCGCCCGTTCGATGGATGAGTTCGAAGGCTGGGTGCGTCATGACGGGGAGGAGTTCATGTACGTCCTGACCGGCGTCGTGCGGTTGTATACCGAGTTCTACGAACCTGTTGAGATGCGCCGGGGCGACAGCGCCTATTACGACGGCAGCATGGGGCACAATGTGATTTCGGTCAGCGATGAGGATGCGACTATCCTCTGGGTGACGTCACTCGCTTAAAGCGTTTCGGGTTTTACCTGAAGCATCATGTGGCGCGAATGTCCCGAGAACGCTGAAAGCTTGGCAAGGTATTCGTGTCGCAGGTTTAACCCGGAGCGCTATCGGATCAGTTCAATTCGCGGTTCAGCGATTCCGTGAACAGAAAATCCTCGACCTCTTCGTGGGCTTCATTGACAGTTAGGTGATGGCGTTCGGCCAGATAGGCTTCGAACTGTTTGCGATCCTTGCCGACGCGCGGCATATCCTGGTCCCTCAGGTTGGGAAAACGGCGTTTCGCGCGGGCGTAGCACGCGTTCCAGTCTTGTGTCAGATCGGTCCAGTTCAGCATCTGCGAGCTTTCCTTTTTCGGGTTTCAGGACGGCTCTCCCCTATGAACAGCGTACGGACGAGTTGACGCAGCGGAAGACATGACAAGATGTCGCACCCCTGGCCTGATCAGAATTATGCCGATCAGAGTCAGGTTTGCGCGGCGGGTTTGGCGCAAAATCCGGTGAAATGCCCATATATAGGGGCGCTTTGCGCTATGAGCTCATGATTTTGTTCATCGCGGGATGTGCCAGTTTTTGCCGATCTCCACTTGCATAAGGTGTCAGGTCCGGTGCGTCACACCCTATGCGCGTGGTTCTAATCGGCGTACCACCAGACCTCGGGCATGTATTGCGGGCCATCGCCATAGATTGGCAGGGTCTCGGGGTATTTCAGCGCACTGACATGGGCGATACGGCCGACGTCGAAGCTCCAGATCGGGATCACGTATCGGCCCGCCGTCAGAACGCGGTCGAGGGCGCGGGTGGCGGCCACGAAATCCTCGTGGCTTTCCGAAGCCAGCATGGCGTCGATCAGACCGTCCACAGCGGGTGAGGCAACACCCATCAAGTTGCGTGTGCCAGGCGCATCAGCGGATTCGCTACCCCAATAGAGGCGCTGTTCATTGCCCGGTGACAGGGACAGGGCGCGGCGGAACGGGGTCATATCGAAATCCAGCTCAGACACCCGTCCGGTATATTGGGCATTGTCGACACGCTCAGTCGTGACCTGAAGGCCCAGACGTTCCAACGCACGGGTGTAGATCTCGACTGCTGTCTGCATCTCACCATCGCCCTGTTGCAACAGAACGGTGATCTGAAACGGCTCACCCGCTGTATTGCGCAGCACGCCGTCCTGAATGGTCCAGCCAGCCTCGGCCAGCAGTTTTGCCGCTTGCCGCAGGTTCGCGCGATTGCGGGCCGAGCCGTCGCCCTCGGGTGGGGCGTAGCCTTCCAGCGTTCCGGGGATCAAGTCTGCGCTGTAAGGCGCCAACAGTTCTGCAACGCGACCAGTCGCTGGTCCCGGTCGCATCGCCAGATCCGAGCCCGAGAAATAGGATGAGATCCGCGACTGCGCGCCGCCGGTGATCGTGTCGTTGATGAATTCGAAATTGAAGGCCAGCATCAGAGCTTCGCGCACGCGCCAGTCGTCGAACGGAGCTTTGCGGGTGTTCATCACCAGCCCGGTCATGCCCGAGGGCTTACCATGCGGGATCTCGGTCTTGATCACATCGCCACGTTGAACGGCGGGGAAGCTGTACTGCGTGTCCCATTTGTCGGCGTTGAACTCGCGCACGGCCGAAAGCTCTCCGGCTTTAAAGGCTTCGAATAGGACTGTGGCATCGCCGTAGAATTCAATCCGGATGTCGTCGAAATTCATCGTGCCACGGCGAAACGGAACATCAGTTCCCCAATAATCCGGATTTCGACGCAGGTTCACATAGCGACCAGCTTCGTAATCTTCGACCACATAGGGTCCGCTGCCAACGGGGACGTCGTGCAGTTGCGCGTCGGCAAAATCCTTCCCCTCCCATTGGGCTTTCTGAAGGATAGGACGTAGCCCCACGATCAATGCAAGTTCGCGGTCAGCCTCGTTAAAGCTGATCCGAACCGAGCGCGGACCGGTCTGTTCGATACTGTCGATCTTGGACCAGAGACCGCGATAGCGCAGATGCCCTTCGGTCCCGAGGGTCTGGAAAGACCAGATCACATCGTCAACTGTGACCGGGGTGCCATCGGAGAATCGAGCCTCGTCCCGGAGGGTGAATTCCACCCATGACCGGTCAGGCGCGGTCTCAACCGATTCGGCTAACAGCCCGTAAAGAGTGAAAGGTTCGTCCCAGGAGCGGCCCATCAGGCTCTCGTGGGTCCAAAATCTTAACTGCCACGGAGGGGTGCCTTTTTGCACAAACGGGTTCAAACTGTTAAAGCCGCCGGTGTTTCCGAAAACGACTTTGCCGCCTTTGGGCGCCTCTGGGTTCGCATAGGGTAGAGACACAAAATCCGGTGGTAAGGCCGGGTCGCCATACATAGCTATGCCATGAGTCGATTCTGCCTGTGCCAGTGAGGACGCAAAATGCAGGGCGATTCCCGCTGCCAAACCACGAAGCGGGTGTGAAAAATACGGGCTCATTTTGGAAACAATCCTGCTCTGGCCTTATTTTGTTGGGATTCATCGTAGCGATGATTTTTCTTGTTTTCAAACTTTTAGCTTGGACGAAAGCACAGAATTGCTTATAAAGGTCTCACTGCTCGATAGGTTTCTTGCCTGTATGAAACCTGCCTCAATAACTTAACGCCCGCTTCGTGCGGGCGTTTTTTTTGGCAGATTTGCAGCCACTCATTCTGCAGTTCCCCGTTTTTTTTGCAGGTGCAGCATGGCACTCTGCGTGCCAGGTGAACTCAGAGGAAATGCAGTCATGAGCCTTTCGGGAAAAACGGCAATCATCACGGGATCAAATTCGGGCATCGGTCTGGGCATCGCGCGCGAGCTGGCAAAGGCCGGGGCTGATGTGGTTTTGAACTCGTTCACAGATCGGGATGAAGATCACGCGTTGGCGGAAGAGATTTCGAAAGAGACCGGTACAAGCGCGCGCTACATTCAGGCCGATATGTCCAAGGGCGACGAATGTCGCGCCCTGATCGAAAAGGCTGGCACCAGCGATATTCTGGTGAACAATGCGGGTATTCAGCATGTGTCGCCAATTGACCAGTTCCCGATCGACAAATGGGACGCGATCATTGCGATCAACATGAACTCGGCCTTCCACACGACTGCAGCCGCTTTGCCGTTGATGCGCGCGAGTGGGTGGGGGCGCGTCGTGAACATCGCCTCGGCTCATGGTTTGACGGCCTCTCCGTTCAAAGCGGCCTATGTGGCGGCCAAGCATGGTGTTGTTGGCATGACCAAAGCCGTTGCATTGGAAACCGCGCAAGAGCCGATCACCTGCAATGCGGTTTGTCCGGGCTATGTGCTGACACCTTTGGTCGAGGCGCAGATCCCCGACACTATGAAGGAATACAACGTGAGCCGTGAGGACGTGATCAAGAACGTCATGCTGGAGCGGCAACCGTCCAAGGAGTTCGCCACGGTCGAGCAATTGGGTGGTACGGTTCAGTTCCTCTGCTCGGATGCGGCTGCGCAGATCACCGGTACGACGATCTCGGTCGATGGTGGCTGGACGGCTTTGTGAGCTTTAATGGGGGCTCTGCCCCCATACCCCCGAGGTATTTTTGAACAGAAGAAGGGTTGGGGACGTGAAGCAGATCAATCTTGCCTTGCAGGGTGGTGGGGCGCATGGGGCGTTCACCTGGGGTGTTCTCGACCGGCTTCTCGATGAAGAGGATATTGAGATTGCGGCGATCACCGGAACCTCGGCCGGGGCTTTGAATGGCGCTGCGTTCAAGTCCGGAATGGTCGCAAACGGGCGTGAGGGCGCGCGGGCGCGGCTGGACGGATTGTGGAAACGCATGGGGGCCCTTGGCGATATGCGTATTGCCAACTGGTTCAGGGGGCTTGAGCCTGCGAGCATTGCGCAGGCGATGGAGTATTCGCTGCCTTACTCCATTGGCGATGCGTGGTCGCGGATGGTGTCGCCCTATGCCTATGGCCCGTTCTATTCGAACCCGCTGGAATCCGTGGTGGATCGGTTCAACTTTGATGAGGTTTGCGCTGATCAGGGGCCACGTCTGTTTGTGTGCGCGACTTGCGTTCGTAGCGGCAAGATCCGCGTGTTCACGGGCGATGAGATCTCGACAAATGCGATTCTGGCCTCGGCCTGTTTGCCCACGCTGTTCAAAGCGGTTGAGATTTACGACCCTGAAACCGACAGGACCGAAGCCTATTGGGATGGCGGCTATACCGGCAACCCGGCTCTGTACCCTTTGTTCGAGGGTGACCTGCCAGATGATGTAGTGATCGTGAATATCAACCCTCTGGAACGGGACGAGTTGCCGGTCACGCCGCAGCAAATCCAGAACCGGATCAATGAGATAAGCTTTAACTCATCCCTGTTCCGCGAGCTGAGGGCGATCAATTTCGTTCAGCGATTGCTGGAAGAGGGTAAGCTGAAAGCCGGTGAGATGAGCCGTGTGCTGGTTCACATGATTGCGGATAATGAGCTGATGAACAGCTTGTCTGTGGCGACAAAAACGGTGCCCAATCCGGTGATCCTGCATAAGTTGAAGCACGCGGGTCGCGACGCGGCAGATGGGTTTCTGACGCGTCACAAAGATGATCTTGGACAGCACAGTACCGTCGATCTGCCCGCGATGTTCGGCTGATTACTCGGGCGGCTGCGTCGGGTCTTTTTCGTTGGGATAGACTAGACCGGCCGAGATTACGAGCTTTGCGGCCTCTTCAATCGACATGTCCAGCAGGATCACATCTTCTTCCGGGAAAAATAACAGAAAGCCGGAGGTTGGGTTGGGCGTTGTCGGGATGAAGATGCTCAGGAGGTTGCCGCCGGTTTCGGCGCGATTGCTAACCTCACCCCTTGCCGTGGTCGAAACGAACCCGATGGCCCAGATGCCACGGCGTGGATATTGCACCAAGCAGGCTTTCTCGAAAGAACGTTCGGTCTGCGCGAACACCGTCTCCGAGATCTGTTTGATCCCGGAATAGATCGAGCGGACGATCGGCATCCGATCGACGAGGCTCTCGGTGAACGAAATGAAAGACCGGCCCAGAATGCCTTTGGCAATCCAGCCGACTAGAACGGTGAACACCAGGAAGATGATGACGCCGACGCCTCGCAGGTTGATGCCCACATATTCCTCGGGGCGGAACTGCTGCGGCACCAGCGGCAGAACGGCGCTGTCGATCCAGCCCACGACGGACCAGATCAACCAGATTGTCAGCCAAACGGGCGCAATGACAACAATACCCGTCAGAAAAGACCCGCGCAGGCGCGAGAACAGGCCGGGGCGGCGATGTGGTTCTTCGTCAAACGGTGTGTTCATTACAGGTCCGAGTGGTTTGCAAAACTACCTAAGCAGTCCGATGCGCCGGTGCAATAGGGCAGGTTTACGCGCCGTTTACCAGTGCCTTAGCAATATTCGCCGCCAATCGTGCGTTGTTGCGGACCAAGGCGATGTTCGCGGTGAGTGAACGGCCCTTGGTCTTTTCAAAGATCCGCTGCAGCAGATAGGGCGTGACGGCCTTGCCGGTGATCCGGTGAGCATCTGCATCCGCCTGGGCTGCGGCGATGATCGGGGCCAGTTCCTCGGCCGGGATCTGGTCTGCGGCTGGGATCGGGTTCGCGACCAGCTGACCGCCCGGTAGGCCCAGCGCGCGGCGCGTCGCATGAGCTTTTGCGATGGCCTCGGCACTGTCCATGCGCAGCGGTGCGGCATATGGGGATTGCGCGGACCAGAAGGCGGGAAAGGCGTCCTGACCATAGGCGATGACCGGAACGCCCAGCGTTTCCAGTACTTCCAGCGTTTTTGCCAGATCGAGGATCGCTTTGGCACCCGCTGCCACGACCGTCACCGGGGTTTGACCCAGTTCATGCAGGTCAGCGGAGATGTCAAACGTGGTCTCGGCCCCCTGATGGACGCCTCCGATCCCGCCGGTGGCAAACACTTCGATTCCCGCATATTGCGCGGCGATCATGGTTGCGGCCACGGTTGTGGCTCCGGTCCCGCCGGTTGAGATACAGGCCGCCATGTCCGCGCGAGAGATTTTCGCAACACCCTGAGCCTGGCCCAGCGCCTGCAGCTGGTCGGGTTCAAGGCCCACATGCAGCACGCCTTCGATCACAGCCATGGTGGCGGGCACAGCTCCGGCATCGCGGATGTCCTGTTCCACCTTCGCGGCGACCTCAACGTTCTGAGGGTAGGGCATGCCGTGGGTGATGATGGTGCTTTCCAGCGCCACGATGGGGTGGCCTGCGTCTTTGGCTGCGCGGACCTCGGCAGAGTAGTGGATAGGGATCACAGCGGAGTTTCTCCTGAAACGTAGGTTGCAGCGGCGTGGAGCGCGCGGGTCAAAGCCGTTTGCGCGTCGGCGCCGTCTGATTCTGAAGCGATATGAGCGGCCATGAATGTGTCGCCAGCGCCGGTCACGCGGGTCACAAGCACAGACGGAGGTGTCTGGGTCAGAACGCCCTTGGCCGAGCCCACGGTGGCCGAATTGCCACCATCGGTGACGAGAACGCGCAGAGCGCCTCGGTCCAGCAGGCCTTTGGCGGCGGATTCGGAATCGGTAAACTCGCGCTGGCAAAGCAGGCCAGCTTCCTCGAGGTTCACATAGAGTGTCGCGCGGGCGTGTTTGAGGAAAGGCAACAGGCGCTCGGCCTTGCCGGGTGAGGCCGGTGCAACCCTCAGGTCCGCCTTGGCAAAGGCGGGGCTTTGGGCGATTTCTTCCAGAAGGTCCAGCGTCAGGTTGCCGTCCAGCGCAATTGGTCCTTCAAACGGCGTATTCTCATAGCCCAGCGGCCCGTGCATCAACGGGCGCAGGATTTTCGCCCCCGAAGCCTCAAGCGAGTGGGCGTCAGCGATGGCCGCGATCAGGCCGTTGGCCCCTTCGACCGCCATGTAGCGATCGGTCGGCAGGTCTTGCGAGCGGTAGATATGGTCGGTGACCATGCCGAGCCGGGCGCAAGCGTGGACCAGCTCGTCACCCTCCGAGTCGCGGCCAATGGCGGTCAGTAGGGTAGGGGTCATGCCAAACCGCACCAGCGTCATGGCGATGTTCATGGCGACGCCGCCGGGCAGGCGGGTGATCCGCCCCGGCACGTCCGATCCTTGCCGCATGGCACTGGCCGAGCGTCCGATCACGTCCCACAGGACCGAGCCGATACACAGGATTTCACTGTTCTGAGTCATGGTGCTGTCATGCCGCAGCGCTGAGGGCCGTGCAAGCCAGAACGTCAGCGGTAACAGAGATAAGGCCTCTGTGATCTCGCCCGCGGTCGTTTCGACTTGCGATCCGATGCGTTCGGCGGGACACTCGGCCTACATGATTGATGATTTTATTGATGAGCGTCGCAGATGAACGGTATTTTCCGTTTCCTCCTGATTTTGCCTGTCTTTCTGGTGCTTTCGGCGTGGCCCGCGAAGGCTCAGACCCCTCCGACTATTGTCGAGTTCTGGACGAAGGCAGACACTCTGTTCCTTGAGGTCACGCTGAATGCCGAGATGTTCGTGGCCGGGATCGACCCTGAAGCCCGCCCTGACTTCGCCGATGACGTCCGGTACAGAGAGTTGCGCCGACGGGTCTCCTCAGAGCTGGAGCCTGAGGTTCGGTCGTTTGTCCAAGACTGGGCCGGGACGCTGAGGGTTGAGGTCACAGGCCCGGCCCGCCTGTCCTATGAGGGCGTGCGCATTCCCATTGTCGGTGATCCTGATACTCCGCGTTTGTCAAAGCTGTTGCTGGCTGCGCCGCTGCCGGAAGGCGCGTCCAGTTTGCGCCTGACATGGCCCGAGGGGCACGGGCCTGCCGTTGTGAAACAACAGCGTGTCGACGCACCCTACACGGGCTATCTGGTCGCCGGAGAGGTCAGCCCTCTGATCCCGTTGCAAGGCGGTGCCGCGCTCGGCCCGCAACAGGTGCTGCAGGGGTTTCTGCCAAGGGGTCTGTCTCGCATCCTGCCGCATGGCTATCACGAGATCGCCCTTGTGCTGTCGCTGGTCTTTTTGACCCTCAGCCTGCGTCCGTTGTTGGCGCAGATGTTGTTTGTGTCCCTCGGGCTGATCTTCGGTCTGGCGCTTTCGGTATACGGCGCGGTTGCTTTGCCTTTTGCGATCGCCTCTCAGGCGCTTACGGCTGCAACACTTGTGTTGGTGCTGTGGAATTTGGTTCTCAGACGACTGACTGTATTCCGCCTGCTCGCTGTTTTCGGTGCCGGATTGTTGTGCGGGATCACGCTTAGCGCCTCGCTGGCGACGATTGGGATGCCACCGGATCATTTGCCGCCAGCAATATTCGGCTATGCGGGCGGCGTGCTGGCGGCGCTTTACGCAATAGTCGCCGCAGTTTTTGCGGTCTCAACTCTGATTGCCGGGGCATCTGAGAGGATGCGAGGCCGAATATCGGTTCTGGCCTCGATCCTGATTGCGGGAATTGCCGTCTATTGGTTGGCCGAGCCCCTGATACTCAGCTAGCCATATGGGACAGAAGGTCGTTCAGAGCGGCCGAAGGGTCCTCCGCCGACCAGATTTCATCGCCGATGCCGAAGAAATCCGTATGCGGGGACAGAGTGCAGATCAGGTCTGGGGTCAGGCCGCCCTCGGCCACGACCGGGACCTCGATCATCTCCGACCACCACTGGAATAGGTCCTTTTCGGCAAGAGTGCCGTCGCCCAATGACGACGCTAAGACCGGGCCGAAGGCGACATAGTCAACGCCTGCTTCGCCAGCCGTCATGCCGTCATGGCTGGAGGCCCCACAAAAACTACCGACAATCGCATCCGTGCCGAGCTCTTTGCGCGCAGCCCGAACCGAGCGCGCCGCATCGTCCAGATGCACACCATCCAGCCCCAGCCGTTGCGCCAGCAGAACGTGGTTTGAGATCACGATAGCCACGTCGCGCGCATGCGCCACCTCGCGGCAGGCATCTGCGGCGCGGGCGATCGTGTCCTCGTCATTCCCAGCCAAGGCCAGCCGGATGCAGGCAATCTCGGTCCCGTCAAGAACCCGCGCCAATTGGTCGGGGAAGGTACTAAGCGTGATGGTCGGCGGTGTGATCAGATAGATCTGAGGCTGCTCGGGGGTGTCCATTAGCGCGTCCTTCGCTTTCATTCTTTGGCGCGGTTTAGCGGATTGAGCGCGGGAAGCAAACTTTTATGCCTGCCGAGCGGGTATTTGGGAACAGAAGAAGAGGATCGGGTTGCCCTGATGAGGCTGGGTGATTAGAGCAGGCGGAGCTTTCGGAGACAGACATGCCTAGTGAAACCTCTCAGCCTTTCTTTGTACTCGTGCGCCCACAAATGGGCGAAAACATCGGGGCCGCCGCGCGGGCGATGTGGAATTTCGGGCTGGACCGGATGCGGATCGTAGCCCCTCGGGACGGGTGGCCGAACCCTAAGGCGGTGGCGATGTCCAGCGGTGCCGGTCGGCTTCTGGATGAGGCACAATTGTTTGACGATCTGGCGGGGTCGCTGTCTGACACCACCTTTGTGTTTGCGACCACCGCACGGCAACGCGGGTTGACCAAGCCGGTCTACAGCCCGGAACGCGCCATGCAGATTGCGGCTGAAAAGGTTGCCGCGGGCGAAAAGGTGGCAGTTCTCTTTGGCCCCGAACGTGCGGGGCTTGAGAATGAGGACATCGCCAAAGCCAATGCCATTGTCTCGGTGCCCGTGAACCCAGAATATGCCTCGCTCAACCTTGGACAATGCGTGCTGCTGACAGCCTATGAGTGGATGCGTCAGACCGGTGATGTGGTGCATGAGGCTACCGATCTGGGCAAGGGCGACTGGGCGACCGGGATCGAGGTCGAGAAGCTGGTTGAACACTATGAAGACCGGCTGGAAGAGGCTGGTTTCTTCTACCCGCCGGAAAAGGCCGAAGGCATGAAGACCAATCTGCGCAACCTTTGGTCGCGGATGCGGATGACGCGGGCGGATGTGCAGATGTTGCACGGTGTCATGCGTCAGATGGTCCGTTGGAAAGACAAAGGGTAAGGCTGGACCTTGCCTCTCACTGGCCCTAGCTTGCGACCAAATCCAGGACATATGAGGACAGCATGAGCGCCAAGCGCAGCATCTTCGAAGAAGTCTCAGACACCGAAAAACAACAGGCCGTTCAACCCGGTATGATCGACAAGGGCCGGGGCGGGGCACGCAAGGCGATCCGGGCATGGCTGATGATCCTGTTCGCTCTGGTCGTTGTTATGATCGCCGTGGGGGGGCTGACCCGGCTGACCGATAGCGGGCTTTCGATCACCGAATGGCGTCCGATCACCGGGGCCATCCCGCCGATGACCGAGGCCGACTGGCAATCCGAATTCGACAAGTACAAGGAAATCGACCAGTGGCGCATCCAAAACCAGTGGATGGAGCTGAATGATTTCAAGTTCATCTACTGGTGGGAATGGGGCCACCGCCAACTGGGTCGCGTGATCGGTCTGGTCTGGGCAATTGGCTTCTTTGGTTTCCTGATCGCGCGCAAAATCCCCGCGGGTTGGACCGGCAAACTGCTGATCCCCGGTGCCTTGGGCGGCGTTCAGGGTGCGGTCGGCTGGTGGATGGTCGCCTCGGGCGTCACGCAGGGCGAGGGCATGACGGCCGTTGCCAGCTATCGCCTGGCGACGCATCTGGGCTTGGCCTTCGTGATCCTTGGGTTCCTCGCGTGGTATATCTTTGAGCTGGGACGAGATGAGCGCGACCTGATGCAGGCGCGCCGCGCGAAAGAGGCGAAGCTGTTCTCGCTCTCGACCGGCTTGCTGCATTTCACCTTTTTACAAATACTCATCGGTGCGCTTGTCGCCGGGATTGACGCAGGGCGGTCTTACACCGATTGGCCTCTGATCGGTGGGCAGCTCTTGCCGCCAGATGCGACCATTCTGGAACCGATGTGGCGCAACTTCTTCGAAAGCCCCGGTCTGGTGCAGTTCATCCACCGCTGCGCGGGCTATCTGCTGTTCATCTTCGCCATCATCGTCTGGCGTCGGGGGCAGACCAGCGCCCATCCGCAGACCCGCTTTGCCTTCAATGCAGCCTTCGCAGCCCTTTCTTTACAGGTGGTGGTCGGCATCGTGACAGTAGTCTACGCAGCCCCATGGCAGATCGCTATTTTCCACCAGTTCATGGCCGTCGTGGTCTGGACCCTGATCCTGCGCGCGCGCTTCCTGAGCGGCTACCCCATTGCAACCTCAATCCGTGGAGCGTGACCCGATGAGCGCCTTTGATGACCTGATGGCCTTTCAACGTGAAACCTCGGCCCTTGGTCAGATTGCCGGCCGGCTTGGCTGGGATCAGGAGACCATGATGCCGCGCGGAGCTGCCCCGCAACGGGCCGAGGAAATGGCCGCGATCGAGGCCGTTTTGCACGCCCGCAAATCCGACTCGCGCGTGGCCGAATGGCTGGACCAAGCCGACGCGAGTGATGCCTCGGGTCAGGCCCAGCTGCGTGAGATCCGCCGGTCTTATGAACGCACCATCAAAGTCCCCGCCGATCTGGCCAAAGCTCTTGCTCGGGTCACCTCTGCCGCGCAAGGCAAATGGGCGCAGGCGCGCGCGGATGAGAATGTCTCGGCCTTCCTGCCCGTGCTGGAAGAAGTCGTCTCGCTGAAACGCGAGGAAGGGGCCGCACTGGCGCAGGGCGGTGCAGTCTATGACGCCATGGTCGAGGATTATGAGCCCTACACGACCGGAGCCCAGATTGCCGAGATCTTCGATCAGATGCGCCCCCGCTTGGTGGCACTGCGGGCGGCGGTTCTGGATCGACCCGCACCAAAGGCGCTGGACGGCTCGTTCGACGAAACCAAACAGATGCGCCTGTCGCAAAAACTGGCGCGTACTTTCGGTTATGACCTGAACCGAGGCCGCGTCGACAAGGCGGTGCATCCGTTCAGCTCGGGCAGTGGCTCGGACGTGCGGATCACGACCCGGACCAGCGCAACCGATCCGTTCAACTGCTTTTACTCCACCATTCACGAGGTCGGCCATGCCGCCTATGAACAGGGCATCAACCCCGATTACGCGCTGACGCCTCTGGGGCAGGGCGTGTCGATGGGGGTGCATGAAAGCCAAAGCCGGATCTATGAAAACCAGCTTGGCCGCTCGCGCGCCTTCACCGGATGGCTGTTCGCCCAGATGCGCGACGCCTTCGGAGATTTCGGGATCGCGGATGCCGACGCCTTCTACGCGACCGTGAACCATGTCCAGAACGGCTATATCCGAACCGAGGCGGATGAGGTGCAATACAACCTGCACATCATGCTGCGCTTTGATCTGGAGCGCGCATTGATGGCCGGAGACCTGCAGGTCTCGGACCTCGAAGCCGCGTGGAATGACCGCTTCAAGGCGGATTTCGGCTATGCGGTCGACAAGCCCTCGAACGGGTGTTTGCAGGATGTCCACTGGTCCGTGGGGCTGTTCGGCTATTTCCCGACCTATTCGCTGGGCAACGTCTATGCCGGGTGCCTCTATCAGGCGTTGCGCGGCGCCGTGCCGGGGCTGGACGATCAACTGGCCGAAGGTGATACCTCGGGCGCGACCACGTGGCTGCGCGAAAACGTCCAGCAATATGGCGGGCTCTACGCCCCGCGTGAGGTCATCCAGCGTGCAAGCGGTGTTGAACCGGGGCCGGACCCGCTGCTCAGCTATCTTGAGCAGAAATTCGGCGCGCTCTACGGGCTGTAGCGCGGGCCACTCACGTTGCCGTGTGCCCGCGTGGTGTTCCGCGCGGGATTGGCTAGGGTAGGGCATCTGACCCCGGCGGAGACTACGGTGCCCTTCACTTCTTTGGTAAAACCCCGGCTTGCCGAGATCATCACCAGCCGAGGGCTGCAAAACGCGCGTCGTGGCCTGTATGAGGTGGGGCGCAGGGCGTGTGGTGCGCGACGCGAGGTTCACTATTTTCACGATGCGTCAGACCCGTATTGCGCACTGACCGCACAGGTTTTGCCAGCATTCGAGGCGCGTTATGACATTGCGCTGCGCCCGCATTTGATCTCAGGCCCGCCTGCCGAGGCGGTTCCTGATCCGAAAGCGCATCGCGAGAACGCGCTCAAAGATGCAACGCGCTTGGCGCAAAAGCTGGGTTTGGACGCGCCAAAGGCGGCTGGCTTGCCGCCAGAGGTCAACGCTCATCTGGCCGCCCATCTTGGAGAGCCGGATTTCGCGCAACATCTCAAAGCCATTAGCGCCGCCCAATGGGCTGGGCGGGATTTACCTGCGGGCAAACAGAGTGATCCCGCCGCTGCTATGCGCGCCGGGAATCAGGCGTTGCGCGCGATGGAACACTACCTGGGTGGCACGTTTTACTATGGCGGTGAATGGTACTGGGGTGTGGACCGACTGCACTATCTTGAAGACAGGTTACAAGGCGCCGGGCTGGGTACCGGTCCCCTTCTGGTGCCGCCCCCAGAGCCGGTGTTTGACCGCCAAGGGGACACCCCAAAAACTCTGGAGTTCTTTTTCTCCTTCCGCAGCCCGTATTCTTTTCTGGCTTTTGACCGGGTCCAGCACTTGGCAGAACACTACAGGGCTGAACTGAACCTGCGTCCGGTGCTGCCGATGCTGATGCGCGGCTTGCCAGTGCCAAAGGCGAAATCCCGATACATCCTGCAAGATTGCATGCGCGAGGCGCGGCGACTGGGTATCCCGTTTGGCCGCATCTGCGACCCTTTGGGGAGCGGGGTCGAGCGCGGTTATGCGTTGTTCGACTACGCTGAATCCGAAGGTCGGATGGGAGCGTTTTGCTCTACCTTCATGCGCTCAGTCTGGTCGGAAGGCGTAGACGCAGCCAGCGACAAGGGCCTCTCTCAAATCGTCAAAGCCGCCGGTTTGAATTGGCCCACGGCGCGCGATGAGCTGAAATCACAGACTTGGCGTCGGCGGGTTGAGCAGAACCAAAACAGGCTGCAAGTCGTTGGCCTTTGGGGTGTTCCCAGCTTCCACGTCGACGGTCAGAGCATTTGGGGTCAGGATCGGCTCTGGGCTGTGGCTGATCTATTCGGCACTGAATCAAAACAGGCGCTGCCCGGGTCCGGTTAGCGCCTGTTTCATGTGCTCTAGCCGAAAGATTATTCTTCGGCCTCGTCCTCATCGCCCTGATCGGCGATCCAGGCGACGCTGACGACCTCTTCGCCTTTGCCGGTGTTGAATACCCGCACGCCACCGGCGCTGCGGGACCGGAAGGAAATGCCATCGACTGGCACTCGGATCGACTGACCTTTGGAGGTGGCCAGCATGATCTGGTCATCAATCTCGACCGGGAAGGAAGCCACAAGCTCTCCGCCGCGCATTGCTTTGTCCATAGCGGCAACGCCCATACCGCCACGTCCGCGGACGGGGTAGTCATGACTGGAGCTCAGCTTGCCCGCACCGCCCGCTGTAATGGTCAGGATCAGGTTCTCGGCGGCCGACATCTCGGCGTAGCGTTCCTGAGGCAGCACGCTGTCGGCATTGCCTTCATCCTCATCGCCCTCGGCCTCATCGGTGACGCCCGCCATCAGGCGGCGCATCTTGAGATAGGCGGCCCGTTCATCCGAGGTCGCATCGAAATGGCGGATGACGGACATCGAAACCACTTCGTCATCGCCGGAGAGGCGCACACCGCGCACACCGACCGAAGAGCGGCTGTTGAACACCCGCACATCCGTCGTCGGGAAGCGGATTGCGCGGCCGGATTTGGTGACCAGCATCACATCATCCTCTTCCGAGCAGATGCGCGCGTTGATCAGCTTCGTCTCGGCATGCTCATCCTCGAACTTCATGGCGATCTTGCCGTTGCGCTTCACATTGGTGAAGTCCGACAGGCGGTTACGCCGTACGGTGCCCGCGCTTGTGGCGAAGACGACCTGAAGGTTTTCCCATTCCTCGTCCGGAACGTCGACCGGCATGATCGCCGCGATGGAGACTCCGGTCGGGATCGGCAGGATGTTGACGATCGCCTTGCCCTTGCCGGTACGCCCTGATTGCGGCAGGCGCCAAGTCTTCAGCTTGTAGACCATCCCGTCGGTCGTGAAAAACAGCAGCTGCGTATGCGTGTTGGCCACGAAGAGGGTGGTAACCACGTCCTCTTCCTTGGTCTGCATCCCCGACAGGCCCTTGCCACCACGCTTCTGCGCCCGGAAATCGGCCAGCGGAGTACGCTTGATATAGCCGCCCGAGGTGACAGTCACGACCATGTCTTCGCGTTCGATCAGGTCCTCGTCTTCCATGTCGCCGGACCAGTCGACGATCTCGGTGCGACGGGGCACGGCGAACTGATCGCGCACTTCGCGCAGCTCATCGCCGATGATCGACATGATGCGTTCGCGCGAGGAGAGGATATCCAGGTATTCTTTGATCTTGGCGGCCAGTTGCTCCAACTCGTCCGTGACCTCTTTGACGCCCAGTTGGGTCAGGCGCTGCAGGCGCAATTCGAGGATCGCACGGGCCTGAACCTCGGTCAGGTTATAGGTGCCGTCGTCGTTCATCTTGGACAGAGGATCGTCGATCAGGCGCAGATAGCCTTCGATCTCGGCGGCGGGCCAGCGTCGGGTCATCAGTTTCTCGCGTGCCTCAGCCGCGTCTGCCGACGAACGGATGGTGGCAACCACTTCGTCCACATTCGAGACGGCCACGGCCAAACCACACAAGATATGGCTACGCTCGCGTGCTTTACGCAGATCGTATGCGGTGCGGCGGGCTACCACATCCTCGCGGAAGTCGATGAAGGATGTCAGGAACCGGCGCAGGGTCAGCTGCTCGGGCCGACCACCATTCAGGGCCAGCATGTTGCAGCCAAACGACGTCTGCATTGGCGAGAAACGATAAAGCTGGTTCAGCACCACTTCGGGCGTTGCGTCGCGTTTCAGCTCAACCACGACACGCACGCCGTTGCGGTCGGATTCGTCCTGAACATGCGCTACGCCTTCGATGCGCTTCTCACGCACTGCTTCAGCGATCTTTTCGATCATCGAGGCTTTATTAACCTGATAAGGGATCTCATCCACGACAATGGCGTAGCGATCCTTGCGCAGTTCCTCGACACGTGTCTTGGCGCGGATGATGACGCTGCCGCGGCCTTCCAGATAAGCCTTGCGCGCACCGGAGCGGCCCAGCATCACACCGCCGGTCGGAAAGTCGGGACCGGGGACGTATTCGATCAACTGCTCGGACGTCAGGTCCGGGTCGTCAATCAGCGCCAGCGTGGCGTCGACCACTTCGCCCAAATTGTGTGGAGGGATATTCGTCGCCATACCCACGGCGATACCGCCTGCGCCATTGACCAGCATGTTCGGGAAACGGGCGGGCAGGACGGTCGGCTCTTTGTCCTTGCCGTCGTAGTTGTCCTGAAAATCAACCGTCTCTTTTTCGATATCGGCCAGCAGGGCGGCGGCGGGTTTGTCCATCCGCACTTCGGTATAACGCATGGCCGCCGGGTTATCGCCGTCCATCGAGCCAAAGTTGCCCTGACCGTCCAGCAGTGGCAGCGACATCGAGAAATCCTGCGCCATCCGCACCAGCGCGTCATAGATCGCGCTGTCGCCATGCGGGTGGTACTTACCCATCACATCGCCGACCGGACGGGCCGATTTGCGATACGCCTTTTCATGCGTGTTACCGGTCTCGTGCATGGCGTACAAAATCCGCCGATGCACGGGTTTCAGACCATCGCGCAGATCGGGGATTGCGCGGGAAACGATGACTGACATGGCATAGTCCAGATAGGACGTGCGCATCTCGGATTCGATGGAGACCGTCGGGCCGTCATAGACAGGGCGCTCAGGCGGGGTTTCATCCATGTTTTCAGGTGTTTCTGGCGTATCGCTCACGTAAACTGCTCGTTTCTTGTGCAGACTCTATATTTTGTGGTTCTACTTTATCAGACCCAGCACATAAGGTGCAAGCAAGCAACGAATCCCAGCGCGAAAATCCAAAGTAACACTCGGGTAACATCTTGTTATCCAACTGTTAGGTGGTTTTGCTGCTATCATAGAGAGACCCTGAACGAAATCGGAGGTCTGAATGCAGCAAAGCGAAACCGAATTAATGCTGAAGGGATACGGTCTGACCACGGCGGAATTCTTCTACCATATGCCTGACTATATCCATGTTCTGAATACGTTTATCTGGCAGGAATATGATCTGGCTCCAGATCATCCAAAACTGTTCGAATTCATCGATTTTTGGCAGCGAGAGATTGAGGGGCCTTTGCACTCGGTCAAGTTCACCCATCGCAAGATGATCGCGCCGGGGGAATGGCGCAATATGGTGGGTGAGTTCCGCGTGAACTGACGCCCTATCCGGCCCGCCACGCATAGACCGAACACCCGGTTGAGCCCGAGCTGGTGAAGCTATTGCCATCCTCGGCGAGACGACCGCGCCATTGAACTGTGATGCCGGGAAAATAGTCGGTGCCGCTGATCTGTTGGTCATTCACATAGATCACCGTATTGGCTTTTTGACCCAGCGAGTCGGTGAGGCTTCCGGTGTACTTATTGCCTCCGGCATGAGAGTAGCGCACTGTTCCGGTCACTTTCACGACCACCGCGCAGGTGGCCTTGAACTGCCAGGTTCCGGCCATAGAAAGGCTCGTGGACACAGAAGGAGCAGGGGACGGTGTGGGCACCGGTGCAGCGACGACCTTGCAGATCGTGCCGCTTTTACCCTGCAACTCCTCCAGCGCGTGCTGAGTTCCCAAATCATCTGCCCCCAATTGCGACGCGCTCGCGTCGCGGTAGCGTGCAAAGGCCTGTCTTGTGCGTGGTCCTGCGACACCATCTGCGCCTCCTGCACTGCAGCCTAGCGCGTTCAAGGCCGATTGCGTGGCGCGCATCACTTCGCGCGAATCTGATATGACGGGTGTTTCTGGGGCTTCGGGGGCCGGAGTGCGCTCCGTCTCGATCGGCAATTCGACCGAAGCAAGGCTGTCGCGCAACTGCAGAGCCACCTCATAAGAGTAGTTTTCGGACTGATCCTCGTACTTCTCAAGAAATGCGTCCAGTGCGGTCACTGTTCCGACCGAGCGCGCAAGCTCAAGATCCGCGCGCATATCATCTGTTGGGGGCGTTGGCGTGGTCAGCGGGACTGTTGCGACAGCTGGGGTGAAATAGAACTCACCCAACAGTTCATCATAATAGGCGGGGATTTGCGTGTGCTGAACGGTGCGGGACAGATCGCGCACCTCGCGCCGCAGGTCCGAGACCATGCTGCGCAGCTCAAGCCCCGGTTCTGACAGTCGCGGAAGCAATGCGCGGGTGAAGACCGAGTTTTGCGCGGGTTCATCATCGCTCAGGCGGTCCAGAGCCATCTGGCCAGCCCCGGCCGAGAAGATCACGAACATACCCTCAGGCGCATTGATACGCCCCAGGCCGCGAGTACGCCCGACACTGCGCCCCGATACGGTCTCGAACGGATTATCGCGGCAGGCGTCAATAATGGCGATAGAGGTGCGCGCGCCGGTGGCGCGGACGCGGTCCAGCAGGTTCGACAAGGCGATGGATTCGGATTTTACGAAATCGGTCTCAC
The DNA here is from genome assembly GCF_056538485.1 of Ruegeria sp. BG3. NCBI lineage: Bacteria > Pseudomonadati > Pseudomonadota > Alphaproteobacteria > Rhodobacterales > Roseobacteraceae > Ruegeria > Ruegeria sp. BG3. Next base: position 405,271 of record NZ_JBQFTE010000001.1, read on the forward strand.
CGGACGTGGGCGCAACAATATCGGTGGGCAGCAGGTAATTCTCTCCGTCGATCTCAACCCCGTGACCGGCAAAGAACACAAAAGCGGTGTCGCCTGCCTCCAGCCGGGCCGTGAAGTCCGCGATTTTCTGGTTCATACCGCGCCGGTCGAGGTTCAGGCCTTGGATGGTTTCAAAACCCAGATTTTCAAGCTTGTCGGAAACCGCCTCGGCGTCGGCAACAGCTTTCTTCAGATCAACGACCGAGTTGTACTGATCATTGCCAATCACCAGCGCCAAACGCTCTTGCGCCCAAAGCGGGGCGGCGAAACATGCAAACAGAAAAAACAGAAACTTGTTCATCTCAACAACCCAAACTGGAATGATCCTGTTACATCTATAGCGGAAAACCGCCGCGTCCCTCAGTGATTTGGATTACTTTGGCTTTAGCCATCGAATAAGAGGCGTTTTCGGGTCATGCGACGGAAAAAAAAGACGCATAAAGGAGCATTATGATTGCGCTAACATTGGACATGACCAAAGGGGCAGGTTAAGGACAACTCATGGTTTCACGCGTCATTCCCGTCGATCCTTTCGATCTGGTCATTTTCGGCGGCACCGGAGATCTTGCGCAGCGTAAGATCCTGCCCGCCTTGTTTCGCAGATTCTGCGCGGGGCAGTGGCCCGAACGCGCACGCATCATTGCGGCGGCGCGCAGTGAGCTTTCGACGGATGCGTTCCGGACCCTCGTCGCCGAGTCGTTGCGGAGCTACGCGCCCAGACGGTCTGGTGAGGTTGAGAATCTACAAGGTTTCCTGCAGCGCCTCGACTACGTCCGGCTTGATGCGCTCTCAACCGGCGGGTGGGATGAGCTGGCGGGCAAACTGACCCCGGACCGGGTGCGGGCGTTCTATTTCTCGGTTGGTCCCAGCCTGTTTGCCCCTCTGGCCGAACGTATCCGCGCGCATGCGCTTGCGACCGAGGACACTCGGATCGTGGTAGAGAAACCCTTTGGCCACGATCTGGACAGCGCACGGGATTTGAACGCTACGCTGGCGGCGCATTTCGACGAAAGGCAGATCTATCGGATCGACCACTATCTGGGGAAAGAAACCGTCCAGAACCTGATGGCCGTGCGGTTTGGCAACATGCTGTTTGAGCCGCTTTGGAACAGCCAATACGTGGATCACATCCAGATCACCGTGGCCGAAACGGTGGGCGTCAAAGGGCGCGAAGACTATTACGAGCGCGCTGGAGCCATGCGCGACATGGTGCAGAACCACCTGATGCAATTGCTCTGCCTTATCGCGATGGAACCACCCGCCAAGTTCGATCCGGACGCTGTACGCGACGAAAAGCTCAAGGTCATCCGCGCGCTTGATCCGGTTGAGCCGCACCACATTGTACGCGGGCAGTTCGCCGCCGAGGCTGAAGGGTCAGGCTATCGCGAGGTTGTCGGCAATCCCCGCTCGACCACGGAAAGTTACGTGGCCTTGAAGGCGCATATCAGCAACTGGCGATGGGCCGGGACGCCGTTCTACCTGCGCACCGGTAAGCAGCTGGTGGCGCGGTCCTCGGTGATCAACGTGCAATTCAAGGACGCGCCGCATTCGATATTTGGCGAGGCAGCAGGGCGACACGCCAATGCCTTGTCGATCCGGTTGCAACCGAATGAGGGGATCACCTTGAAGGTGACCATCAAAGAGCCGGGGCAAGGTGGAATGCGTCTGATCGACGTCCCGCTAGATATGAGCTTTGCCGAGGCGCTCGGTCCGGAAAATCAGGGCCCGCCCGATGCCTATGAACGGCTGATCATGGACGTGATCCGGGGCAACCAGACCCTGTTCATGCGTGGTGATGAGGTCGAGGCCGCCTGGGCCTGGACCGATCCGATCATCGCCGGATGGCAGGCGCGGGGCGATGTCCCCAAACCCTATGACAGTGGCAGCACAGGGCCGGGCGACGCCGAGCTGCTGATGAAACGAGACGGTCGCCACTGGCAAGGAATCAAGCCATGAATATTCAGGAATATGCCGACCGCGACATGTTGGCGATCGACGTGGCCAACGCATTGGCCGGAGAATTAGAGGCCGCTTTGTTGCATGACGACACGGTGGCCCTTGCGGTGCCGGGCGGAACGACTCCGGGGCCGGTTTTCGATGTCCTCTGTGCCGCAGATCTGGACTGGGCGCGGATACGCGTGCTGCCGACCGACGAACGCTGTGTGCCTGCGGACAGTGACCGCTCGAACGAGCGTCTGATCCGCGAACGCCTTCTGACCAACCGCGCCTCGGTGGCGCAATACGTGCCGCTCTACGTCCCGGGGGCCGCACCCGAGGACGCTCTGCCTGAGATCGAGTCATTGATCGCACCGGTTCTGCCTTTGTCGGTACTGGTGTTGGGGATGGGAGGCGATATGCACACAGCCTCACTGTTTCCAGGAATGCAGGGGCTGGCTGAGGCGCTGGACAGCAACGCGCCGACACTGGCCGTGGCGAGGACGGATGTGCAACCGGAACCGCGTATCACCCTGACGGCTCCGGTCCTAGATGGGGCCTTGTCGAAACATCTGATCATCTACGGCGCCGAGAAGCGGGAAGCGCTGGAGAAGGCCATGTCTCTACCCCCCGAAGAGGCCCCAATTGCGGCTGTGTTGGGCGGCATGACCGTTCATTGGGCGGAGTGAGCCATGCAGCTGGATAGATTGAAAGCACTGGCAGCATCGCAACAGGCCCGCATTCTCGACCTGTTCGAGGCGGACGCGGATCGGGCACAGAATTTCTCCGCCTCAACCGGCGATATGCTGTTCGACTACTCAAAAACGCAGATCGGCGGCGAGATCCGGGATGCTCTGATCCAACTATGTGACCAAGCCGATCTGGAAGCACGCCGCGAGGCGATGTTTTCTGGCCAGAAAATCAACGAGACTGAAGATCGCGCGGTGTTGCACACGGCGTTGCGAAACCTGGACGGCGACGCGGTGCGGGTCGATGGTCAGGATGTGATGCCGGACGTTTTGGACACCTTGCAGCGGATGCGTGTCTTCGCCGAGGAGGTGCGCGGAGGCACCGCTGCCGGGGCAGGGGGCAGCTTTACCGATGTGGTGAATATCGGTATCGGAGGCTCGGATCTGGGGCCAGTGATGGCGACCCATGCGCTGTCGCCCTACCATGATGGGCCGCGTCTGCACTATGTCTCGAACGTCGATGGCGCGCATATCGCGGATACGTTGCGCCAGTTGGACCCGACCCGAACATTGGTGATCGTGGCCTCGAAAACCTTCACGACGATTGAAACCATGACCAACGCCCGCACCGCGCGGGCCTGGATGAGCGAGGGCGGAGGCGATCCTTCTAAGCAGTTCGCCGCCGTCTCAAGCGCGTTGGACAAAACGCAGGCCTTCGGCATCCCCGAGGATCGCGTATTCGGTTTCGCCGATTGGGTCGGCGGGCGGTACTCCGTCTGGGGTCCTGTCGGATTGCCTGTGATGATCGCGATTGGCTCCAACGCGTTCGACGCGTTCCTGCGGGGCGGTCAGGCGATGGACCTGCACTTCCGCTCGGCCGACTGGGCCGAGAACGTTCCGGTTATGCTGGCTTTGGTCGGGATCTGGCATCGTCAGGTGCTGGGCCATGCCAGCCGCGCGGTGTTGCCCTATGACCAGCGGCTGTTGCGCCTGCCGGCCTATTTCCAGCAGCTCGAGATGGAATCGAACGGCAAATCGGTCGCAATGGATGGCAGCGCGCTGTCTGTGCCATCGGGGCCTGTCGTCTGGGGTGAGCCAGGCACCAATGGTCAGCATGCCTTCTACCAGCTGATCCATCAGGGTACCGACGTGATCCCCTGTGAATTCATGGTGGCCGCCGAAGGGCATGAACCTGAACTGGCCCATCATCACCGCCTGCTTCTGGCCAATTGCTTTGCCCAGTCCGAGGCTTTGATGTGCGGGCGTTCGCTTGACGAAGCCAGCGCCCGAATGGCCGCCAAAGGCCTGCAGGGCGACGAACTCGACCGTCAGGCACGGCATCGGGTGTTTCCTGGCAACCGGCCCTCGACCACCTTGATCTACCCTAAACTGACGCCTTTCGTTCTGGGGCAGATTATTGCGCTATATGAACATCGGGTGTTCGCCGAAGGCGTCCTTTTGGGCATCAATTCCTTCGATCAATGGGGTGTGGAGTTGGGCAAAGAACTTGCCACCTCACTCGGGCCGATCGTGGACGGAGAAGAAAGCGCGGACGACAAGGATGGCTCGACTGCGGCCTTGGTCGCCTATGCCCTGCGCCACCGCAAGTGACGTGGTGAAATGCGGCCCGGGCCAATCTCGGGCCGCAATCTTTTTATTGTCAGACAAATAATTGCTTGGCAGGGTTCTTCCCAATGAACCGTCAAGATTGATCACCCGGCCACCGGCCCGCGTATCACTCAAAGCACGGAATGGCCGCCGACAGCGTGGCCTGAACAAAAAAAGGGAGGATGTCCATGCTGGGACAGATGATGACGCAGCCCTTGCTGATCTCGTCACTGATTGATCACGCCGAGCGCTACCACGGTCAGACGGAAATCGTGTCGGTCGAAACAGACGGTACCGTAACGCAGACCAATTGGTCCGAAGTGGCACGCAACGCTCGCCGGTTGGCATCGGCATTGACCAAGCTTGGACTGGAACCACAAGACCGCATCGGCACCCTGGCCTGGAACAACCGCCGCCACCTTGAGATCTACTATGCGACCTCGGGTGCAGGTTTCGTGTGTCACACGATCAATCCGCGCCTCTTCCCCGAGCAGCTGAACTACATCATCAACCACGCCCAGGATCGCGTTCTGTTTTTTGATGCCACCTTCATCCCGCTGGTCGCTGCGTTGCAAGAGGGGCTGGGCGAGGTTCATCACTTTGTGCTGATGGGGCCCCGTGATGAGGAAGCGGCCATGCAGATCGAAGGGCTGCAATTCTATGATGACTTGATCGAGACGGGTGATGCCGATTTCGCATGGCCGGACTTGGACGAAAACACGGCCTCCAGTCTATGTTACACCTCAGGCACGACGGGCCATCCCAAGGGGGTGCTGTACTCGCATCGCTCGACCGTGCTGCATGGCTTTGCCTCAAACGCGCGAGACGTCATTGGCTATTCGGCGATGGATGTGGTGATGCCCGTGGTGCCGATGTTCCATGTCAATGCCTGGGGGTCGCCCTATGGCTGCGCCATGTCCGGCTCGCGCATGGTTCTACCAGGGCCGGGACTGCATGGTGAGGCGCTGGTCAACCTGATCGACAGCTATGGCGTGACGGTCGCAATGGGTGTTCCCACGATCTGGCAGGGCCTTCTGGCCCATGCCGCGCAATCCGGCAGCAAACTCGCCAGCCTTGATCGCACCGTGATCGGAGGTGCCGCTTGCCCACCCTCGATGATCGAAACCTTCCGTGAGGTCTACGACGTCGATACCGTCCACGCGTGGGGCATGAGTGAGATGAGCCCGCTGGGCACAACCAATGTCCCGATTGCCAAACATCGCGACCTGCCGATCGACGAGCAGCACCGCCTGCGCGAAAGCCAGGGGCGGCCTCCTTATGGGGTTGAGTTGAAGATCGTGGATGACGACGGCAATGATTTGCCCCATGACGGCGAAACCCAGGGCGACCTGATGGTGCGCGGCCCGTGGGTACTGGACAGCTATTTCCAGATGCAGGACGAGGCGCTTTTGCAGGACGGCTGGTTCGCCACCGGCGATGTCGCAACTCTGGATGCCGACGGCTACATGACGATCCGCGATCGGTCCAAGGATATCATCAAATCGGGCGGCGAATGGATCAGCTCGGTCGAGTTGGAAAACATCGCGGTCGCCCATCCAAAACTCGCCACAGCCGCCGTGGTTGGTGTGGCGCACCCCAAATGGGATGAGCGCCCGATTCTGGTCGCCGTGAAGGCCGAGGGAGAGGAGCCGTCAGAGGACGAACTGCTGTCCTTCTTCGATGGCAAGATCGCCAAATGGCAAGTGCCGGACAAGGTTGTATTCATCGACGCTCTGCCGTTGAACGCCACGGGAAAGGTGCTGAAACGGACCTTGCGCACGCAGTTTGCCGACGCATTGACGGGGTGATCTGGGGGAATTGGCTCCGGCGGTAGGGATCGAACCTACGACCAATTGATTAACAGTCAACTGCTCTACCGCTGAGCTACGCCGGAACGGTTCGCGCCGTATAGCAAGCTGTTTTCACGGCGTCCAGTGGGGGATGAAAAGTTTTTTCTGCCGATCAGCAAAGCGCAGTTCTGGCCCGTCTGGACCATGACCAATTTCAGCAGATTTTGCTGAGAAGATTGGCTCCGGCGGTAGGGATCGAACCTACGACCAATTGATTAACAGTCAACTGCTCTACCGCTGAGCTACGCCGGAACTGAGGGGCGTATAACAACCCCGATTTTTGACGTCCAGAGGGGAAGCGCGAGAAATCTGAATTTTTTCACGCGCTCACGAAAGTCGCCGGAAAACCGCATCTGAAGCAAGCGGGCCATTGTAGGTGACTTTGGATTTTCCCGCCAAATCAATCAAATGCGCCAGGACGTTACGCTCGGCTGCGGGCAGCAGGGCTTTCGGGGTGTCGGTGTAGATACGCTCGGCCAATTGACGGGCCGAGCCTTGCCGATCTGCCAGCGCCGCCAGGATCTGCGCTTCTCGTCCTAGCCTATGCTGAATCAACCACTCCAACCGCTCAGCAGGGTTTTCGATCGGCGCGCCGTGACCCGCGTGAAAGACGGACCAGTCGCGCTGTTGCAGTCGATGACAGGCCGCCATGAAGTCGGTGAGGTCTCCGTCAGGGGGAGAGACGAGCGAGCTGGCCCAACCCATCACGTGATCTGCCGTAAAGCAGATATCGCCCCAGGCCAGCGCGATGTGATTGCCCAGATGACCGGGGGTGTGGATGACCTCGAGCTGCCAGTCGTCACCCGTGATGCGTTCTCCGTCCGCCAGCTCGATATCCGGCCGGAATGCGGTGTCGATGCCTTCGCCGCCTTGCACCATGCCACTTTGGGCGAGGTCGGACATGACCGCACTGCGCCCGGCTTCGGGGCCTCCAAAGGCCAGAATAGGGGCACTCGTGCGGGCGGCGAGCGGGGCAGCCAGAGGCGAATGATCCAGATGGGTGTGGGTCACGAGGATATGGCTGATTCTCTGATCGGGGGACAACGCGTCCAGAATCGCCTCCAGATGCGCGTTGCTCAGCGGTCCGGGGTCGATCACTGCCAGATATCGGGTGCCCAGAAGATAGGTGTTCGTGCCCCGATACGTCATCGGCGAAGGATTCGGAGCCAGAATGCGCCGCAAACCCGGATGCAACTCCTGCGCCACGCCAGCTGGCGGGTTGAATTCGTCAGGTGCCTGCATTCTGTCCTCTTTCTCTTGTCTGGGCAGCCCGCTAGGTTTAGCGCATGTCCACGCAATGGCTCAAACCCTATATGCCACGCGGCCTGTATGTCCGGGCTGCGCTGATTCTCTTACTGCCGGTGGTGGCCTTGCTGCTGGTGGTGGGCATTGCGTTCCTGCAAAAGCACCTGGAGGACGTGACCGCGCAAATGACGCAAGCCGCTGCGCGGGAAGTCCGACTGATCACTCAGACCATGGCTGAATCTGAGACCCGGCAACAGGCGTTGGCCGCTGTGCGTCCTGATCTGAGCGCTCTGTCGATGAAGATGCAGTTCCTCGATGCGGATGAGATGCCGGAGATCGGCCGGCGCAGATGGTACGACTTTATTGCGCCACAGGTTGAGGCAGATCTGATGGCAGAATTGCCTGACCTTGTGGCGGTTGCCCTGCCGAGCGGGCAAGAGGCGCGCCTGTATATGCCCACTCATCTAGGTCTGTTGCAGCTGACCTTTGATCGACGGCGTCTGTCCCCTGCAGCGCCGCATCAGTTGATTGTGACGATGGTTTTCTTTGCCATCATCATGACCTCGATTTCGTTTCTATACATGCGCAACCAGCTCCGGCCCATTACGCGGCTTGCAGATGCTGCACAGGCTTTTGGTCGCGGACGGGTTGTGCCGTATTCCCCCGGCGGCGCGGTCGAGGTTCGGGCCGCGGGAAACGCTTTTCTCGACATGCGGGCGAGGATCGAGCGGCAGATGGAGCAGCGAACGTTGATGTTGTCCGGGGTCAGCCATGACCTGCGTACCCCGCTGACACGACTGAAACTGGGTCTGTCTATGTTGCCAGAAGAAGAGGCTGCGCCGTTGCAGCAGGACGTAACCGAGATGCAATCGCTTCTGGATGCGTTCCTCGACTTTTCACGCGGTGCCGCAGAAGGCGCGCCCGAAGAGGTCGATCCCGAAGCTTTGCTGACGCAGATCGTCAGCGACGCAAAACGGGCAGGCCATCAAGCGGAACTGGTAGCAGTCGAAGGGCAGGGGACCGTGATGTTGCGGCCATCGGCCACGCGCCGGGCGGTTGAGAACCTGATCGGCAACGCCGTGCGCTATGGCAGCAAGGCGGATGTCAGCCTGACGCTTACACCCAAATCCCTGCGTATCCGGGTCGAGGATGATGGACCGGGCATCCCGCCGGAACAGCGGACCGAGGCCGTTAAGCCCTTTTCCCGCCTGGACCCTGCACGTAATCAGAACCAAGGCAGCGGTGTTGGTCTGGGCCTTGCCATAGTAGCCGACATCGCCCGTGCCCATGGCGGCGTTTTGCGCCTTGGTAAAAGCGAGCGACTGGGCGGGCTGTGTGCCGACATCATCTTCGGGCGCTAGAGGCGCTGCGTTCTTATGAAAATAGCGGATTTTGGTAGGCCCGGCAGGACTTGAACCCGCAACCAAAGCGTTATGAGCGCTCTGCTCTAACCAATTGAGCTACAGGCCCGCCTGAGCGCTTTGAGTACCACGGTGATCGCCCGCGTCAAGCCTGACCGTTGCATCAAAGCGCACAATCGACTAACCCGCCCGCAAACCATTCATGAGGGATAGGCCATGACAGCGGGCAAGAACGGAATCACCTACGCCGACGCGGGTGTGGATATTGATGCAGGCAACGCTCTGGTCGACCGCATCAAGCCCGCCGCCAAACGCACCAATCGCCCTGGTGTTATGAGCGGCCTGGGTGGGTTCGGCGCGCTGTTTGACCTCAAGGCCGCTGGCTATGAAGATCCCATTTTGGTCGGTGCCACCGACGGTGTCGGCACCAAGCTGCGGATTGCGATTGATACCGGCGTTGTCGATGGCGTTGGCATTGATCTGGTCGCGATGTGCGTCAACGACCTGATCTGTCAGGGCGCTGAGCCATTGTTTTTCCTTGACTATTTCGCTACCGGCAAGCTGGACACCGATACCGCCGCGCGGATCATCGAAGGCATTGCCGAAGGCTGCGCCCAGTCGGGTTGCGCCCTGATCGGCGGCGAAACCGCCGAGATGCCGGGCATGTATCCCGATGGTGATTTCGATCTGGCCGGGTTCTCGATCGGCGCGATGGAGCGGGGTGCCGATCTGCCCGACGGGGTAACGGCGGGCGACGTTCTGCTGGGGCTGGCCTCGAACGGAGTGCATTCCAACGGCTACTCTCTGGTGCGCAAACTGGTCGAGATTTCGGGTCTCGGGTGGGAGGCCGACTCGCCCTTTAGCGACGGTACGCTGGGCGAGTCGCTGCTGACGCCGACGCGCCTCTATGTGAAGCCCGCTTTGGCTGCGATCCGGGCTGGTGGTGTGCACGCGTTGGCCCATATCACCGGCGGCGGTCTGACTGAGAACCTGCCACGTGTTCTGGCCGAAGGGCTGGGGGCTCAAATCGATCTGGACGCATGGGACCTGCCGCCTGTCTTTGGCTGGATGGCCGAAACTGGCGGGATTGCCGAAGGTGAGATGTTGAAAACCTTCAACTGCGGTATCGGCATGATCGTGGTTTGCGCTGCCGATCAGGTTGACGCGCTGACCGAATTGCTGGCCGAGGCGGGCGAGAGTGTCTCGCGCATCGGTACCGTGACCGACACTGCCGGCGTGACCTATTCGGGCAAACTGCTGTGAGCCACAAGCGCGTCGCGATCCTGATTTCCGGCGGCGGATCAAACATGGTCTCTCTGGTCGACAGCATGACCGGAGACCACCCAGCGCGCCCTTGTCTGGTTCTGTCCAACGACGCGCAGGCCGGCGGGCTGGAAAAGGCCCGGGATCGCGGCATCGAAACGGCCGTGGTCGATCACCGCCCCTTTAAAGGGGATCGGGAGGCGTTTGAGGCGGAACTGCTGAAACCGCTTGAGGCCGCGCAGCCTGATATCGTCTGTCTGGCCGGGTTCATGCGGGTTCTGACCGGCGATTTCGTCTCGCGCTTTCAGGGGCGGATGCTGAACATTCACCCCTCGTTGCTGCCGAAATACAAAGGTCTGCACACCCACGCCCGCGCGATCGACGCGGGCGACGCCGAACATGGCTGCACGGTGCATGAGGTCACGGCGGCGTTGGATGATGGCCCAATTCTGGGGCAGGCGAAGGTTGCCATTGCACCCGAGGACACCCCTGACAGCCTGGCCGCCAAAGTGCTGGTTTATGAGCATCAGCTCTACCCGTCGGTGCTGCGGCGGTATGCGGAAGGCAACAGGTCTGTTCTTATGCTGCCCTGATCTCCCTTGGGTGATTTACACCCGGCGAGAATTCGTCCTATGGTCGCCGATAACGCTCGGGACGGAAAAACGGGCAGTCACACAAAGAACAAGAATAGTACGGCGCATGAAAACTCTGACAACGACGCAAGAGCTGGCTGATTTCTGCTCGGCTGCTGCTGCCTTTCCCTATGTCACTGTAGATACCGAATTTCTGCGCGAGCGGACCTATTATTCAAAACTGTGTCTGGTACAGCTTGCCGTTCCTTCCGAGGATGAAGACAGTGCCGTTCTGGTCGACCCGCTGGCCGCTGATATCTCGCTTGAGCCGCTCTATGAGTTGTTCCGGAATGAGAGCGTGGTCAAGGTGTTCCACGCTGCGCGTCAGGACCTTGAGATCTTCTGGGTCGATGCGCATGTGTTCCCAACCCCGCTGTTTGACACGCAGGTTGCTGCGATGGTCTGTGGCTTTGGCGAACAGGTCGGCTATGAGACGTTGGTGCGCAAGATCTGCAAGCAGGGGGTGGATAAAACCTCGCGCTTTACCGACTGGTCGCGGCGTCCTTTGACAGACGCGCAAAAGACCTATGCGCTGGCCGATGTGACCCATCTGCGCAAGATCTACGAACATCTCGCGGCTGAGCTTGAGAAAACCAAGCGCAGCCATTGGGTGTCCGAGGAACTGCGGATCCTGACCCAGCCCGGCACCTATGACATCCGGCCCGAAGATGCGTGGAAGCGTGTCAAAACGCGGACGAACTCGGCCAAGTTTCTCGCGGTTGTGCGGGAGCTGGCACAGTTCCGCGAATCTCACGCACAGGACAACAACATCCCGCGCAACCGCGTTTTTAAGGATGACGCGCTGATCGAGCTGGCCTCGACCAAACCCAAAACGCCATCAGACCTTGGCGGCTCGCGTCTGTTGCTGCGAGAGGCGCGCAAAGGGGCGATTGCGGAAGGCATTCTGGCGGCCGTCAAAAAGGGTGTGAACTGTCCGCCCGAACAACTGCCCAAGGTCGACACGAGCCGCGACAAGCTAAAGGTGAACCCGGCGTTGGCGGATCTGTTGCGGGTGCTGCTGAAATCGAAAACCGAAAGCTCGGGCGTGGCGGCAAAACTGATCGCCACCAGCGCCGAACTGGACCAGATCGCGGCAGGCGAGCGGGGCCTTCCCTCTATGACCGGCTGGAGGTTCGAGGTGTTCGGTGAGGATGCTCTGAAGCTGTGCGAAGGCAAGATCGCACTGGCCGCAAAGGGCCAAAACGTGAAGGTCGTATCCCTTTGACCGTTTAGCGGCGGCGCGATTCCAGGGCGTTTTGCTGCCCAACCACGCGGACCAGACGGATGCCTTCCAGCTCTTGCCGGGAGACGTTGATGGCGTCGGACACCATGCGTGAACGCTCAGTGCCCTGCGCAGTCTGCGCCTTGGGGTAATTCACCAGGAAGGTGAACTCCATCACGCCGTTCTTCTGGTTCTCCTCCGAATTCACGGGCACCAGACGGGCGTTGAACGCGCCTTGGCGTTGCGCCGTGCCCGAGGAATAGACGATCGCTCCGGTGGGCGTTGCGTCGATCCGCAGTTCGTCGATTTTTGCAATCGGAACGCTGGTGTCTTCTTCCTCGGGCCGGTCAAACAGGCCGATGCCCTCGCGCTGTTTTGGGACAAGCGCATAGGCCTCATCCACCGGAGCGGTTTCGACTGGAGCGGGCTGGCTGGATCCGAACCAGTTAGACGGGTTCGCCCGCGAATTGCGCCAGCTGTTGCAGGCAGACAGGGTCAACGCGGCGACGACAAGAAGAGACAGTGATTTTTGCATGGACCCACGGCTTTAACAGTCATTCACGCAATGGGTTAGCGCAATTTCCTTGCCTTGAAAAGCCACGGCGAGGGCTGGACAGGGGGCTATCGTCGGCATAGGTCACAATTGTGAATGAAACAGAAGGACCGCCGCGCCATGGCAACGCCCGCCTTTGAAGAAATTGTCGAAGATTTCGAGTTCCTCGAGGATTGGGAGGACCGCTATCGCCATGTGATCGAACAGGGCAAGGCGATGGGGCCGCTGGACGACGCGCTCAAAGTTCCGGCGACCAAAGTGGACGGCTGCGCCAGCCAGGTGTGGCTGCACCCGATGATCGACGGTGGCGTGTTTCGGTTCGATGGGGATAGCGATGCGCTGATTGTGCGTGGCCTGATCGCGGTTTTACGTTTGCTTTACAACGACTTACCAGTGGCCGAAGTGATCAAGGTCGATGCCGGCGGAGAGCTGGCGCGGCTGGGTCTGAATGACCACTTGTCTGCTCAGCGGTCGAACGGTCTGAGGGCGATGATCGAACGCATCCGCGAGGTTGCGCAGGAAAAAGCGTAGCGTCAGCGCGTTCTCGTCGCCCAATCGGTCAACGTGGTTTCCAGATCGCCATATCCGGTCAGACGGCGCTCAAAATCCAGTCCCATACGCTCGGCACATTCTTTTGCGCGCGCCGTCAGCGCGGGATCATCTGTTTGGGCCTGATACACCAGTTTGGTGTAGTTCCCGAAATACATGTCTCGCAGCTGGGGATGGCGATCCAGACCCAGCGGTTTCCAGACAAAGGCATCGAACTGTCGGGCTAGAAAATCTGTCAGGTAGAAGGCGGTTGTCTCGTCCTCGCCTTGCGCGGCAAAGGCCTCATTCCCTTCGAAGAACGAATAGCAATGCGGGCCTTTGACCATCTCGACACCAAGCCGGTCACACGCCTGTTGCAGCAGGCCGCCGGTGCCGCAATCTGCGTAGACGACGAAGACCTGATCGTAGCGCTCACGATGCTTGGCAATCGCATCTTCGACGGCCTGAGTGATTTTCTCGGGGTGGACATGTAGGATCGCGGGCAGGCAGGTCAGGTCCATATGGTCCCAGCCGTTGCGGTTTTTGAGGTCCAGAATCTCGCGCGCCAAGGCCCCGCAGGCCAGCAACAGGATACGGCCCTTGCCGGTTTCGTCATATCCGTCGGTCGTCAGACTGGTATCATCGGGATGTTGGCTCTGTGACATTCCGGGGTCCTCTGGCTGGCTGGTCCGGGTGATTTTGCCCGAAAACGCGGCTTGAAACAAAAAGGCCGCCCGAAATCGAGCGGCCCTTTCAGAACAGAAACGGTGTTCTTATCCCGCCAGCTGGTTGTGCTTGCGCGAGACGAAGTCCTTGGCGGTCTCAACCGCCACAGCCGCGTCACGGCAATATGCGTCAGCACCGATGGCTTTGCCAAACTCTTCGTTCAGCGGTGCGCCGCCGACCAGAACGATGTAGTCATCGCGAACGCCTTGCTCGACCAGCGTGTCGATCACGACCTTCATGTAAGGCATGGTCGTGGTCAGCAGGGCCGACATGCCCAGGATGTCGGGCTGTTCGTTTTCCAGCGCTTCCAGGTAGTTCTCGACCGGGTTGTTGATGCCGATGTCGACAACTTCGAAACCCGCGCCTTCCATCATCATCGAAACAAGGTTCTTGCCGATGTCGTGGATGTCGCCCTTCACGGTGCCGATGACCATCTTACCAACGCGAGGTGCGCCGGTTTCAGCGAGTAGAGGCTTCAGGATCGCCATACCGCCCTTCATGGCGTTGGCGGCCAACAGAACCTCGGGCACGAACAGGATACCGTCGCGGAAGTCGTGGCCAACCACGGTCATGCCGCCGACCAGAGCTTTGGTCAGGATGTCGTAGGGGGTCCAGCCGCGCTCGAGAAGGATGTTGGTGCCTTCTTCGATCTCTTCTTTCAGACCGTCGTAGAGATCGTCGAACATCTGTTCAACAAGCTCTTCGTCGTTCAGTTCGGACAGGATGATGTCTTCTTCGTCGGACATGGGGTGTTTTCCTGAGCTGTGCGGACCCTTGGTCCGGGGTGGCATTTTTTTCGTTTTGGCCAAAACGTCGCAGATTTACTGTGACGATTGCGACCTCGGCGGTTTCGGGACCGACGTTTATGTCAAAAATCGGCATCGGGCGACAGAATAATATGCATGATCATCCTGTGTCTGGCTCAGGTTAGCAAAAACAGGGGGTGGTTGCCTCGCGTTCAGTATTGGCTTACCTATAGGGTGAGAACATAAGGTGAACACATGCAGCCTCAAACCAATATCCGTGCTCGAGGGACCGCATCTAATGACTCGGGTCGCTTTGAAAAATTTGCCACGGTCCAGACGGATGACGGTTGGGACATCGAAGAAGATCAACCGCTTCTGAGAACTGAGGTTCGGGACGAGGTGGCGCGAAGTTTGATCACCTATAATCGCTCGCCAGACCTGCCATTCGACCGCTCGATCAACCCGTATCGGGGGTGCGAGCATGGCTGCGTCTATTGTTTTGCGCGGCCCAGTCACGCCTATCTTGGGCTGTCTGCAGGGTTGGATTTTGAGACCCGCTTGACCGCGCGTGGCAATGCGGCCGAAGTGCTGCGCAGGGAATTGTCCGCGCGGTCCTACAAGGTCGCGCCGATTGCATTGGGCACCAACACCGACCCTTATCAACCCGTTGAAAAAGAACGCGGGATCACGCGAGCCTGTCTTGAGGTTCTGCGGGATTTCAACCACCCTATAGCGATCGTGACCAAGGGGACACTGATCGAGAGGGATCTGGATATTCTTGCGCCCATGGCAGCGCTGGGGCTGGTACGCGTCGGGATATCCCTGACAACTATGGACGCGGGCCTCTCTCGCCGAATGGAGCCGCGCGCTCCTTCTCCCAAACGGCGGTTGGAGGTCATCCGACGTCTCACCGGGGCAGGGGTGCCGGTGCGGGTGATGACCTCGCCCGTTGTGCCCGGGCTTACGGATCATGAGCTGGAGACCCTACTGGAGGCCGGGCATGAGGCCGGTGCCGACACTGCAAGCTGGATCATGCTGCGTCTGCCACGAGAGGTGTCGGCGCTGTGGCAGGACTGGCTGGCCGAACATGAACCCGCGCGGGCCGAAAAGGTCATGGCGCGGCTGCGCGAGATGCATGGAGGTCGCGACTATGACCCACGCTGGGGTCACCGGATGCGGGGAGAAGGTGAGTATGCCGAATTGATCGCAAAACGCTTCAAGGTGGCCGTCAAACGTTTGGGCCTGAAGGTGAAGTCCGACGAACTGCGTCGCGATCTTTTCGCAAAACCTGCGCAACCGGGCGATCAGATGAGCCTGTTTTAGACCGCGCGTCAGAAGCTGATGCCGATCCCGGCTGTGAACCCGTTGACCGTGTCGCTGCCATAGTAGCGGAGCATGATCCGTGTGGTACTCACCCATGGCACCCAGGTGTCGGACAGATCAACCTCGATCCCGCCGCCGACGCGTGCCAGCCAATCTGTGCCCAGAACAATCGACTGATCCCCGACCAGGTAAGAGATAGACAGATCCCCGACCCAACGTACCGGTCGGCCGAACATCCGACCGCCTGTCGGAAACCGGTACCTTGACCACAAAACGGCATTCGCAGCCGTCGATTGCACGAGCAGGTCTTCGTCGTCACCAATGGGCCAGTATTCGATATGCGTGTAGCGAAGGCTTATCTCGAACTCTCGGTCATTGGTCAGAGGGCGTGCGTAGTCCAGCGTCAGGGAACCGCCCGCACCTCCGGCCCAGAGACCGCCGCTTTCGAGGAAACCAGCTTCTATGCCAAGCCGCTCTGCTATCACTTGGGCGGCGACTGACGTGTCAGATTGGGTGCGCCCGATCGAGATATGCGCCATGGGCGTCAGTTTCCAACGCTCTCCCAGGTCGAACTGGTAGCCGATACCGCCTGTTACAGCGGCGCTTGTCCATTTGAGTGGCAACGTAGTGGTCTCGCCGGAGCCTGAGAAGAACAGGACCGGGTCATAGCGCGCATAGCCGATATAGCCTTCAAGGTAGATGGGCACGCCTTCGCTCAGTCGAAAGCCCCCGCCCAATTGCGCGGATTTGAAATCATATTCGCGGTTTCCCGTGTTCGATTGGAGTGAGATCGCACTGGCCGAGTCATCAGGGATGCCTGCAAGGCCCAAAATCGCCAGAGAACCGGCCGCGTTTTCGCGCTGGATCTGTTTGAAAATGTCCTCAAGAATCCCTTGCGCCAAACCAGACGCCGGAAACGCAAAGAACGCCAGAAAGGCTATTTGAAGGAACCGACATATCATCGCAACACAGGGTTTCTACAATTTCACGAAACCATATCCATGGTCTTTGGCCGAGAGAAGCAGGCGCAAAAACCGTCGGGGCAAGTGACGCAGCGCTACAACAACTCAGGATCAAAAAAAGGCCCCGGAGAACGTCCGGAGCCTTGTTTCTGTTTGGTTTGACGCGCGGTTCAGCGCTTTTCGATATCCACGTAGTCGCGGAGTGTTTCGCCCAGATACAGCTGACGCGGGCGGCCAATCTTGTTCTGAGGATCGGCGATCATCTCTTTCCACTGGCTGACCCAGCCAACTGTGCGCGACAGGGCGAAGATCGGTGTGAACATCGAGGTTGGGAAGCCCATCGCTTCGAGGATGATGCCCGAATAGAAGTCCACGTTCGGGAACAGCTTCTTCTCGGCGAAATACGGATCTTCCAGCGCCTGTTTTTCCAGCGCTTTGGCGACCTGAAGCTTGGGGTTGTTTTCGACACCCAGCAGATCCAGCACTTCGTCGGCAGATTGCTTCATCACCTTCGCACGCGGATCGAAGTTTTTGTAAACCCGGTGGCCGAAGCCCATCAGACGGAACGGATC
Organism: Ruegeria sp. BG3; assembly: GCF_056538485.1. Lineage (NCBI taxonomy): Bacteria > Pseudomonadati > Pseudomonadota > Alphaproteobacteria > Rhodobacterales > Roseobacteraceae > Ruegeria > Ruegeria sp. BG3. The sequence goes on from NZ_JBQFTE010000001.1 coordinate 422,525, forward strand.
ATTCTTGTCCTTCGCGCGGGCGATGTATTCGGGAATACGATCGACGGTGCCGATCTCTTCCAGCATCTCAAGACAGGCCTGGTTCGCACCACCATGCGCCGGACCCCAGAGGCAGGCGATACCGGCAGCGATACAGGCAAACGGGTTCGCGCCCGAAGACGATGCCAGACGCACGGTCGAGGTAGAGGCGTTCTGTTCGTGATCGGCGTGCAGGGTAAAGATGCGGTCCATCGCACGGCTGAGGATCGGGTTCACCTCATATTCTTCGGCCGGAACGCTGAAGCACATGCGCAGGAAGTTCGACGCATAGTCCAGATCGTTGCGCGGATACACGAAGGGCTGGCCAGTGTGGTACTTGTAGGCCCAGGCCGCAATCGTTGGCATCTTGGCGATCAGGCGGTGCGAGGCGACCTCGCGCTGATGCGGGTCCGAGATATCGGTCGAATCGTGATAGAAGGCCGACATCGCGCCGACGACACCAACCATGATGGCCATCGGGTGCGCGTCGCGACGGAAGCCGCGGTAGAAATACTGCATTTGCTCGTGCAGCATCGTGTGTCGTGTGATCGTGGATTCGAATGTTTCGAGATCTTTTGCGACCGGCAGCTCTCCGTAAAGAAGCAGGTAGCAGACTTCGAGGAAGTGGGACTTCTCGGCTAGCTGATCAATCGGGTAGCCACGGTGCAGCAGCTCACCTTTGTCGCCGTCGATATAGGTGATGGTGCTGTCGCAGCTCGCAGTCGAAGTAAAGCCGGGATCGTAGGTGAACACACCTGCCTGACCGTAAAGCTTGCGAATATCGACAACATCAGGCCCAGCAGTTGGAGAGTGAACGGGTAACTCATACTCTTTGCCATGGACGGTCAGAGTTGCTGTCTTATTGCTATCAGTCATGGTTGTCCCTTCTTCATTTGTGCGCAGGTCAGTTCATTGCCCTGACCTACGGGCAATGGCTGCGCGCGGGCGCGCAGCCCGGGTGTGTTAGCGGTGCAGCGTTACCCGAATATGAAGATTGGGTTTAAACCGCTGCTTCAGAAAGCCGCGCCAGGGTTTCATCGCGCCCCAGCACAAGCATCATGTCAAAAACCGAAGGAGTGACTGCCCGACCCGCTAATGCCGCCCGAAGCGGACCTGCCAGCTTACCGAACTTGACCTCCTTTGCTTCTGCAAAGGAATTCAGAGCCTCCTCCAGCTCGTTCCGGGACCAGCTAACATTTTGCAGCTGCGGCGTCAATTCACTCAGTATACCATCGGATACAGATGACAGCGCTTTTTGGGCTTTCTCATCGCACTCGATAGGGCGCGAGGTCAGCACAAAATGCGCTTTTTCAAGCAGTTCCGGGAAAGTCCGAGCGCGGTCCTTGAGACAATACATCGCGCTTTCCAGATCACCGGATTGCGTCTGTGAGAGAGGTGGCAGACCGGCCGCCGCCAAGTAGGCTTCGATTTCACGCCGCAGCGCAGCATCATCTGAGATCGCAATATGCTGGCCACACAGGTTTTCGAGCTTTTTCAGATCAAACCGTGCCGGGCTTTTGCCGATTCCGCCCAGATCGAACCATTCTTTGGCCTGTTCATCCGTAAAGAACTCGTCGTCGCCGTGGCTCCAGCCGAGGCGGGCCAGATAGTTGCGCATCCCTGCGGCGGGGTAGCCCATCGCCTGATATTCCTGCGCGCCCAAGGCACCGTGACGCTTCGACAGCTTCTTGCCGTCCGGCCCGTGAATCAGCGGGATATGAGCCCACACCGGAACATCCCAGCCCATTGCCTCGTAGATCATCATCTGGCGCGCGGCGTTGTTCAGGTGATCGTCGCCCCGGATCACATGGGTTACACCCATGTCGTGGTCATCCACAACAACCGCGAGCATATAGACCGGTGTCCCATCTGAGCGCAGCAGAATCATGTCATCCAACTGGTCGTTCCGGATGGTAACGTCACCCTGTACTTGGTCTCGGATCACGGTGGCACCGTCCTGCGGGGCCTTGATGCGGATCACGAAGGGCATATCCGGATGCGTGGCCGGATCTACATCTCGCCACGGACTGCGGAACAGGGTCGATTTGCCCTCGGCCCGCGCCTGCTCACGAAAGGCCGCGATTTCGTCCTGAGTCGAGAAACATTTATAGGCTTTGCCCTCGGTCAGAAGCTGATGCGCCACTTCGGCGTGACGCGCAGCCCCTTCGAATTGGCTGATGACATCTCCGTCATGATCCAGACCCAGCCACTCCATCCCTTGCAGGATCGCCGCCGTGGCCACAGGTGTCGAGCGTTCGCGGTCCGTGTCCTCAATCCGCAACAGGAACTTGCCGCCACGACCACGCGCATAGAGCCAGTTGAACAGCGCAGTGCGCGCGCCGCCAATGTGAAGAAAACCGGTAGGCGAAGGGGCGAAACGGGTGACGACCTGATCGGACATTGTGTTGATTAACCTTTTGGTAACCGCGATGGGCTTAGCTTGGCGCCTGTCTAACGAGCCTCAAGGACGGGGGCAACCATGCGTGTTCTCGCACAGGTCCGGTTGGCACTGCTGAACCAGACCGGGTTTTTGTTTCCGTGGTCTCCGGTGTGTTTGGCCCTTGGGATCGGTCTCTATTTCGGATTGCGGTTCGAACCAGAGGGGCCTTTGTACTTGGGTCTGGCCGTCGCAGGTTCGGCTTTGATCGGCTTGGGTCGTGTGTTGCCCGCCGGATGGGGCGCGTTGGCAATCGGGGGGGCGCTGGTCGCGGCTGGCTTTCTGCTGGCGGGTGCCCGCGCCCATATGGTGGCGGAACCGGTTCTGTCGTGGCGATACTATGGCCCTGTCGAGGGGAGGGTCGTCGCCATGGACCGCTCCGCCTCGGATGCGCTGCGATTGACGTTGGATCAGGTGCGGGTAGGGGACGTGCCAGAGCACCAACGTCCGCAGCGCGTCCGTCTTTCCGTCCATTCCGAGGTCGGGCCAATCGCGCCGGGCCAACGGATCATGACCACGACGCATCTGTCCCCGCCACAAGGCCCTGTCGAGCCCGGAGGGTTCGATTTCCGCCGTCACGCCTGGTTTCAGGGGCTAGGGGGTGTGGGCTATACGCGGGTTCCGGTGATGACCATCGCGCCGCCGCAGGACGCGGTGCAGGGCGTTCGGGTCACTGCTATTCGCATGGCAATCTCAGACCACGTGCGCGCCCATCTTCCGGGCGAGGTCGGAGGGTTCGCAGCCGCTGTCACGACAGGAGACCGTAGCGGCATGGGGCAAGACACGCTCGATGCGCTGCGCGCGTCAAATCTTGCGCATCTGCTGGCGATTTCAGGCCTGCATATGGGGTTGCTGACCGGGTTTGTCTTCATGGTTTGCCGCGTTGGATTGTCTGCGATCCCCGCGCTGGCCCTCCGTGTACCCGTCCGCAAATTCGCCGCTGGATGTGCGTTGTTGGCCGCCGTTATTTACCTGATGTTGTCCGGCGGCAATGTTGCGACCGAGCGGGCCTTTGTCATGGTCAGCGTCATGTTAGGCGCGGTCCTGATTGACCGGCGCGCCATTTCGCTGAGGGCCGTTGCGGTGGCCGCGCTGATTGTGTTGATGCTGCGCCCCGAAACGCTGCTCAGCCCCGGTTTCCAAATGTCATTCGCGGCGACCACCGCTCTGGTCGCTGTGTTCGGAGCGCTGCGTGATTTCGGCCCCATGCCGGGGCCGAAATGGTCCAAAGCCGCCATTGGCCTTCTGATGTCCTCGGCCATCGCGGGCCTCGCGACCGCACCTATCGGAGCGGCGCATTTCAATACGATGTCGCATTACGGCCTGTTGGCCAATCTGCTTTCGGTGCCTGTCATGGGGTCCGTCGTCGTGCCCGCAGCCGTTGTCGCGGCGCTGTTGGCGCCTTTCGGGCTGGAGTGGATCGCGCTCGAAATTGTGGGGTTGGGACTGCGTTGGATCTTGATGATCGCGGAGTGGGTGTCCGGGTTGGACGGATCTCAGGGTTATGTGGTTGGCCCGCCATGGTTTGTCCTGCCCGTGATCGCGTTGGGGGCGCTATGGCTGGCTTTGTGGCAGGGCCGAGCGCGGTGGGCCGGAGTGGCTCCGATGTTCCTGGCCTTTGCACTTTGGACCTCGGGCAGCCGACCTGAGGTTCTAATCGCCGAGTCCGGTGGGCTGGTTGGCGTCATGACCAGTGAGGGCCGCGCGCTCAGCAAAGAAAAGGGCAGCGGGTTCGTGGCGTCAGTCTGGCTTGAGAATGACGGGGACGGTCTGACACAAGGGCAGGCAGCCAATCGATGGCCAGGCGATGCAGATCGGGTTCAAAGGATCGCTCTGACCGGGGCAGAGGTGATCCACCTCACAGGCAAACGCGCGGCGCTCGCGTTTGACGAATGCAAAACCGGTCAGATTATTGTGTCTTCGGTCGATCTGAGGCTCAGTGGAGATTGCACCATTTTCGACCCGGACCGGCTGTATGAAACTGGAAGCCTGTCGATCTCAGGCGGCAAAATCACCTCAAGCGCCGAGATGATCGGCAATCGGCTGTGGTCCCCGAAATCAACGGGGACCCCTTCAAAATATGGCAACTAGTATGTCCGGATCAATCCGACCAGACGACCCTGAACCTTGACCTTTTCCTGCGGCAGAACGCGGGTTTCATAGGCCGGGTTCGCGGCCTCCAGCGCGATGGCTTTGCCACGGCGGAAGAACCGTTTCAGTGTCGCCTCCTGATCCTCGACCAGAGCAACAACGATATCGCCATTGTCTGCTGTAGAGGTTTCGCGGATCACCACGACGTCGCCGTCGTTGATCCCGGCCTCGATCATCGAATCTCCGCGTACTTCAAGTGCATAGTGCGACCCTTGGCCCGAGACCATCGGGCCGGGCACCGCCACATGGTGTGAGACATGGCTGATCGCCTCAATCGGAACACCGGCTGCTATCCGGCCCATGACTGGCAGCTCCATCGCGTCGACTGAGACCGGCTCGAAATTCGCGGGGCGCGGGCCTTCGGGCCTGTCGCCTTCGATCACGCGGGGGGTGAAGCCTGCCGTGGGCTCTCCGCCCAGGCTCTCTGGAAGCTTGACGATCTCAATCGCGCGGGCGCGGTGCGCCAGACGTCGGATAAAGCCGCGTTCTTCAAGCGCGGTAATCAGTCGGTGAATGCCGGATTTGGATCGAAGGTCCAACGCTGCCTTCATTTCGTCAAAGCTGGGCGGAACGCCGTCTTTTTGTACGCGTTTGTGGATGAATTCCAGCAAATCCAGCTGTTTCTTGGTCAGCATCGCTCATACCTCGTCGCTTATGCGTTTGCATTTGTTCTACGCATGTTCACGTTTTGTGTCAACGATTTTGAGGATGTTCTACAGCGGCAGGTACCGAACTTGAGCCCCTACGGGCAAGGCCGGATCCTGAGGCGGGCGCATTAGTAGAGCATTCGCATCGGCCAGAACGCTCAGCAAGGAACTGTCCTGATCCGCGCAGGCCCGAATGCCGTTTTCATCGAGGATAGCGCGCATGTAATGTTCACGCGGACCATTGGCTGCAAGCGGTTCGGTAAGTACGGCTGTTTTGAACGGGTTGAGAACAGCCTCCAAACCCAACATTCGCCGGACCAACGGAACAAGGAACAGATAACCGCAAACCATTGCACTCACAGGGTTTCCGGGCAATCCGACCATCGCCGCATCCCCCATGCGACCGGCCATCAGAGGTTTTCCGGGCCGCATACGGATCTTGTAGAAGGACCGAGCCATGCCCAACGTCTCGGAGACGTCAGAGACAAGATCATAGTCGCCGACGGAGGCGCCTCCGATCGTGACCACAAGATCCGCGCCTTTGGCCAGTCCAAAGGCGGTTTCAAGCGACGATGCGGTGTCCCGCGCGATGGGGAGGATGCGAACATGCGCGCCTTCACGCTCCAACAGCGCCTTCAGGCCGAATGTATTCGACGCGATGATCTGATCCGGGCCCGGAACCTCTCCGGGCATCACCAACTCATCCCCGGTCGAGATCAACGCGATCTGAGGTTTCCGCGCAACGGGGACCTGAGGAATATTCATCGCCGCCATAAGCGCCATATCCTCAGGGCGGATCACGCGTGGGGCGGTGATTGTTGTGCCTTTGGTGAAGTCAATGCCTGCCGGTCGGATATTGGTCTTTTGGCCGGGATCGTCGCTGATGTTGATCAGGTCGCCCTTGCGGTCGACATCTTCCTGAATCACAACGAAATCAGTACCTTCCGGCACTGGCGCGCCGGTGAATATCCGCACGGCTTGCCCCGGACCCACCACGCCGTCAAAGCGATTTCCGGCTGCCGATTCACCCACCAGCTTGAACATGGCGTGGAGTTCGACCTCGGCCGCTTTGACTGCATAGCCATCCATGGAAGAGGCCGCGAAAGGCGGTTGATCGCGCGCTGCGCTCACGTCCTGCGCCAGCACACGGCCTGAGGCCTCGGCCAGAGAGACGGTTTCTACGGGAAGCGTTTCAACCAGATCAAAAAGCAGGGCGCGGGCGTCTTCGACAGTGATCATGTCGCTTCGTAACGCCCTGATTTACCACCATCTTTCAGCATTACGCGAATGCCGCCGATCTCCATCGCTTTGTCGACCGCCTTGGTCATGTCATAGACGGTCAGCGCCGCTGTCGAGACGGCGGTCAGCGCCTCCATCTCAACGCCTGTCTGGCCCGAGGTCTTGACGGTCGCCTCGATCTGAACGCCGGGCAGATCGGGATCAAGCGTCAATTCGACCGCGACCTTCGTCACCGGCAAAGGGTGGCAAAGCGGGATCAGGTCCGGGGTTTTCTTGGCCCCCATGATCCCCGCAAGCCGTGCGATACCCAGAACGTCACCTTTCTTGGCGCGGCCTTCTGAAATCAAATCAAAGGTTTCCAAGGCCATCTTGATGTGGCCGGCGGCTACGGCCACGCGGTCGGTCACCTCTTTGTCCGAGACATCGACCATATGAGCCTGCCCCTGCGCATCAAAATGGGTGAGAGGCATCACATCACTCCGGGGATCAGCGGGTTGGAGAGAATGTGGCGGGTGGCCGCGGTGACGTCATCCTGCCGCATTAGGCTTTCACCGATCAGGAAGCAGCGCGCGCCGTAGCGGGCGATATCCGCCAAATCCTCGGGTGAGCCCAAGCCGCTTTCACAGACGATGGTACGATCCCCGGGCACCAGTTTGGACAGGCGGCGCGTTGTATCTAGAGTGGTCTCGAAGGTCTTGAGATTACGGTTATTTATCCCAATCAACGGGCTCTTGAGTTCTGTTGCACGCTCCAACTCTTCCTGATCGTGAACCTCGATCAGAACGTCCATTCCCCAATCAAACGCTGTCTGTTCCAACTCGGCGGCCTGAGCGTCCTCGACCGAGGCCATGATGATCAGGATGCAGTCGGCACCCAAGGCACGTGCCTCGATGACCTGATAGGGGTCGTACATGAAATCCTTGCGCAGCGCAGGCAGGTTGGTCGCGGCACGCGCGGCGGTAAGGAATTCCTTGGCGCCTTGGAAACTGGGCGTATCGGTCAGGACCGACAGACAGGCCGCGCCGCCGTCTTCATAGGCTTTCGCCAGAAGCGGCGGATCAAAGTCTGGACGGATCAAGCCTTTGGACGGGCTAGCCTTTTTCACCTCGGCAATCAGGCCGTAGCCGGACCGGGCGGCTTTACGAAGAGCCTCGGCAAAGCCGCGAACCTCGGGCGCGTTTCTGGCTTCGCTTTCAAGCTCATCCAGCGATTTCTGTGCCTTGTCCGCTTCGATTTCTTCCAGCTTGTAGGCTTTGATTTTGTCCAGAACGGTCTCGGTCATGCGGCTTCCTGTGTGATCCGCGCCAGCGCGGTGACTTTTTCTTTTGCTTTGCCACTGTCGATGCTTTCAGCAGCTATTTCAACACCTTCGCGCAAATCTGACGCGGCATCAGCAACCACCAGAGCGGCCGCCGCGTTCAACAGCGTCGCATCGCGATAGGCCGAGGGCGCGCCGTCGAGCAGAGCGCGGAACGCGACGGCGTTGTCTTCGGGTGTGCCGCCGACGATGTCTTCGAATGGATGGACGGGCAGACCGGCATCTTCGGGATGCAGTTCAACCTCGTTGACGCGGTCGTCTTCTAAAGCGGCGACCCAGCTGATGCCGGTGATTGTCAGTTCGTCCGTGCCGTCTGAACCATGTACCAGCCACGCGCGCTCAGACCCCAGCAAACCCAGCGTTTCGGCCATAGGGCGGATCAGCTCGCGCGTGAAGGCACCGGTCAGCTGGCGTTTCACGCCCGCAGGGTTAGTCAGCGGTCCCAGAATGTTGAAGATCGTGCGGGTTCCAAGCTCTTGCCTCGAGGGCATGACATGGGCGATCGCAGGGTGATGCATTGGGGCCATCATGAAACAGATACCCGCCTCATTCAGCGCTTTTTCAACAACTTGAGGGCCAACCATCACGTTGATACCCATCTGCGCTTGCAGATCAGCGGTCCCCGATTTGGAGCTGAGATTGCGGTTGCCGTGTTTGGCGACCGTCACACCTGCTCCGGCCGTCACAAAGGCCGTCGCGGTGGAAATGTTGAGGGTGTGCTTGCCGTCACCGCCCGTTCCAACGATGTCCATCGCGCCCTCGGGGGCGTTCACCGCGTTGCATTTGGCGCGCATTACTGCGGCAGCGGCGGCGTATTCCTCGACCGTTTCGCCGCGCGTGCGCATTGCCATCAACAGACCGCCGATCTGGCTGGGCGTGGCTTCGCCGTCGAAGAGGATGGCAAAGGCCTGCTCGGCCTCGGCACGGGTCAAAGGGCGGTCGGCGGACGCTCCGATCAGCGATTTCAGGGCGTCGCTCATGCGGGGACTTTCAACTCTTGCAGGAAGTTCTTGAGCAGGGCGTGGCCATGCTCCGATGCGATCGACTCCGGGTGGAACTGGACACCGTGAATGGGCAGCTCTCTGTGTTGCAGGCCCATAATGGTGCCGTCTTCCAGCTCTGCTGTGATCTCAAGGCAGTCTGGCAGGCTCTCGCGTTCAACCACCAGCGAGTGATAACGCGTGGCCTCAAACGGCGAAGGAAGCCCAGCGAAAACACCTTTTCCAGTGTGGTTCATGGTGCCCATCTTCCCATGCACGATCTCATGGCATCGCACGACCTTGCCACCAAAAGACTGCCCGATGGTCTGATGCCCCAGGCACACGCCCAAAAGCGGAGTTTTGGTCTCGGCCGCAGCTTCGGTCAGGGCAAGGCAGATGCCCGCCTGATCCGGGTCGCAGGGGCCGGGGCTCAGCAGAATTCCGGCGGGATTCATCGCCATGGCCTCTTGCACATCCAGCGCATCATTTCGGCGAATGACCATTTCGGCCCCAAGTTCGCCCAGATAATGCACCAGGTTGTAGGTAAACGAGTCGTAGTTGTCGATCAGCAGCAGCATTTGGCACTTGTCTTAGCTTGGGCATTTCAGGCTGGCGATGCAGCCCCGGGCCACGGTATAATGTCGGGACATACATGCTCAGGCTTGTGAGGCAGCGTCAAGAGGACATCCCGTTCTTGACCCGCCATCAGGTCGAGCGCCGCAGAAGATGGCGCAGAATGGGCGAGGCAAGAGACAAGGCGAGAGGCACGAGCAATGCGTGGATTTTTCGGAGGAATGATCGTCGGGGCGGTTGTTGTTTTGATCGTGGGGGTGATGTTGTCGCTCAACACGCCGCTGGCCAATAAGCCGGTGGTCAAGACCCAGGCTCCCGAGCCGGTAGATGTCGAAACACCCAAGGCTCTGGAACAAATCGCCGAGACCCCGTCGGACGCAGATCTTGTCGAACTGCCGCCTGCTGGGCCGAAACCCGCCGAAGCGCCGGATGAGGCGCTTGATCTGTCCGATCTTGAAGCGGTGCCCGACGAACAGCCCATCGTGGCTGAGGCCGGGGACGCGTTGCAGGAGCCTCAGGCCGAGGATCAAACCAGCGTGACCGTCATGACTGACGCGCCGGCTGCTCCGCAGGCACCCAGTACCGCCTCCGCCTTGCCGGAAACAGACGCGGCGCCGGTTGTTGTGGATGAAGCCCCGGAACCCTCTGCCGAGCCAGAAGATGTGGCGACGCTTTTGCCCGAACTGCCATCGCAGCTTGCGCCGGAAGAGGCTGAGCTGGATGAAGAGAATCCCTTTGAAAACAGCCCAATTGCGGTGGAGGGGGATGAGGACACCTTGCCCCGCAATCTGCCCAAACTTGCCGCACTTCCCCAGATCGGCGGAGAAGACACGACCTCGACCAACACACTGGTTGGCACGCGCGTTGTCCCCCTGACCGAACGAGACGATGCCCCGGTTGAAACCGATGAAGCGGTCGTAGAAGAGATGACCGGAAAGCCGATCGAGGACTACGCTGCCAGCTTTGAAAATCCCGAAGCAAAGCCGTTGATGTCGATTATTCTGATCGATGATGAGGGCTCTTTCGGAGCCGAAGCGTTGCAGGACTTCCCGTATCCCGTCAGCTTTGCGGTCAGCCCCTCTGATCCCGACGCCGCCGAGAAAATGGCCCGCCACCGCGCCGCGGGTTTTGAGGTTCTGGCCATGGCCGATCTGCATGAATCCGCCAGCGCGCAGGATGCCGAGGTGTCGATGGCCGTATGGTTGGACACGCTGCACGAGACAGTTGGTATTCTGGAAGGGGTCGAAAGCGGAATTCAGGGCAATCGGAAACTGGCCGATCAGGTTGCATCGATTGCGGCGGCCACAGGTCGCGGGTTGATCACGCAGGATAACGGGCTGAACACCGTCCAGAAACTGGCCGCGCGCAACGGCATCCCCTCTGGCGTGGTGTTCCGCGATATCGATGGTGCGCGGCAGGATCCGAAGATCATGCGTCGTTTCCTTGATCAGGCAGCGTTCCGTGCCGGGCAGGAGGGAACGGTTGTGATGCTGGGACGCGTGCGCCCCGAAACGATCTCGGCCCTGCTACTGTGGGGGCTTGAGGATCGCGGCAACCGGGTTGCTATGGCGCCGATCTCAGCGGTTATGAAACGCGAAGTTCAGTAACGTTTCCGCAGAAAAGAGAAGGGCGGTTGATCATGTGATCAGCCGCCCTTTCTTTATGAGTTGCGGTTGCCCGTGAACCGGGCCGCGTCCGCCGCCGCGCGTCTTATGGCGTTGGATTTATGGACCGTTTCCATATATTCGGCTTCGGGGTCGCTGTCATAGACAACGCCGCCACCGGCTTGGATATAGAGCTTTTGATCCTTCACGATGGCTGTACGCAGGGCGATACACATATCCATATCGCCGCCCGCACTGAAATAGCCAACACCGCCGCCATAAACGCCGCGTTTTTCAGGCTCCAGCTCATCAATGATCTCCATCGCGCGCACTTTGGGCGCGCCCGAGACGGTGCCCGCTGGCATCCCGGCAAAGAACGCATCCAACGCGTCTTTGTCTTCGGCCAGCTCTCCGACCACGTTGGAGACGATATGCATCACGTGGCTGTAGCGTTCGATGATGAACTCTTCGGTTGGGCGAACGGTGCCGATCTTGGCAACGCGGCCAGTGTCGTTGCGACCTAGATCCAGCAGCATCAGATGCTCGGCCAGTTCTTTTTTGTCGGCCAGCAGGTCAAGCTCGTTTGCCTTATCCTCTTCCGGAGTCGCGCCTCGCGGGCGCGTACCGGCGATCGGGCGGATCGTCACTTCGCTGCCGAAGACGCGCACCAGAATCTCGGGGCTCGCGCCCACGACCTGAAAGCCGCCGAAGTTGAAATAGAACATGAAAGGCGACGGGTTGGTGCGGCGGAGTGATCGGTAGAGCGCAAAAGGCGGCAGCGGGAAGTCCTGCGTCCAGCGTTGGGCTGGGACGACCTGAAAGATATCGCCCGCGCGGATGTACTCCTTGGCCTTTTCAACCGCCTCCACATAGCCGGATTTGGAGAAATTCGACATAGGTGGTGCGACCTCATGCGCGTCCCCCAGGTCGCGGGTCTCAGTGGGCATGGCGCGTTCCAGATCACGCACCGCGTCCATCACGCGCTCGGCTGCCTGCGCGTAGGCGGCTTTGGCCGACTGGCCTTCGGTCACCCACGCCGGGGACACGACGGTCACTTCACCCTTTACGCCGTCCAGTACCGCAATGACCGAGGGGCGCTGCATGATGGCATCCGGCAAGCCCAGCGGATCAGGGTTCACATCGGGCAGATGCTCGACCAGACGGACCATGTCATAGCCCAGATAGCCGAACAGCCCAGCCGCCGCCTGAGGCAGATCATCGGGCAGGTCGATGCGGCTTTCGGCCAGCAGCGCGCGCAGGTTATCCATCGGATTACCGTCTTGCGGCATGAAGGCTTCGCCATCGAACCGGGCCGAGCGGTTCAGCTCGGATTCCTCGCCCCGGCAGCGCCAGATCAGATCGGGTTTCATACCGATGATCGAGTAGCGCCCGCGCACCTCGCCACCGGTGACCGATTCCAGCACAAAGGCATCTTTCTGCGCCCCTGTCAGTTTCAGCATCAGCGAGACAGGTGTGTCGAGATCGGCTGCAAGGCGCGTATAGACGACCTGGTTTTCGCCCGCTTCATAAGCGCGCGAGAAGCTTTCATATTCGGGTGTCAGGGCCATTTGGGTCTCGTTCAGTAACTCGCCTGTACGGCGTTCAGGGCCTGCTGGTCGACAACCGGGCGCGCGCGGGTTTGGGCATCGCGCACATAGGCGTCAAAGATGTTCTGCGCCAGCGCCTGATTCATTTGCGCGGACAGAGCGTCGCTCAATTGACGCAGCTCATCGCTTTCGGCCGGGGGCAAAACCTCGTCCAGACGGACGATCAGGGCAGTTCCTTCGCCGCCAATGACGCGCAGGTCGCCCGGCTCCATCTCGAAGACTTCGTTCATGAAGTTTGCGGGGACGTCATCCAGAAAGGCAGTCCGCGTCAGGGCGTTTTCCACGCGGAACGGCAGATCGGTGGCAGTGAAATCGCCATCCGTTGCCAGGGTGGTGACAACAGAATTGGCCTGCTCTTGCAGTGCCTTGGCGGTTTCGGCGGCAACCCATGCAGCGGCGACGCGGTCACGGGCGCTGTCCAGAGGCTCTGGGCGCGGGGCCAGTTCCTCGTTCAGGCGCAGAGCGAAGATTGAGCCGTCTTCGAGGAAGTCGATCTCGGGGAAGTCGCCGTCGCGCACGGCCTCAGCCGCGCTGCGGAAACCGTCATATGCGGCGACTTCATCCACACTGTCGCGGGTCCAGTCGATTTGGCCCAGCTCCATATCGGTTTCCTGTGCCAGCTCTTCGAGCGTGGCGCCACCGGCGAGCATATCGTTGATGTCTTCGGATTGTGCTTCGATCAAACGACGCGCGCGGTCCGAGGCCAGTTCTTCCCGCAAAGCAGGCTCGGCATCCTCGAACGGGACGTTGTTGGCCGCCAGTGAGCCGTTGATGCGGAACAGCGCCGGGCCGAACACGGAAGGCAGAGGGCCAACGACCGAGTCCAACTCCGCGGCAAAGACCTCATCCGCGGCCTCGCCCAGATCGTCGCGGGTCACGTCGCCCAGATCAATGTCACTCAGCTCAAGCTCGCGTTCGCGCACGAGTTGCTCGAAGGTGGTGCCGCCGACCTCAAGCTGGGCTTTGGCGTTGTTCGCGGCGTCTTCATCCGGGAAGTTCAGGCGTTCGACCAAGCGGCGCTCGGGCTGCTGGTATTCATCGGCGCGCTCATCATAGAGGCGGCGCAGCGTGTCCTCATCCACTTCGACCGTATCCAGCAACATTTCCGGAGACAGGATCGCATAGGTCAGACGCTTGGTGCGGGGCAGGGTGAATTGGTCGGTGTTCTCGTCATAGTACGCTTGGATTTGCGCATCGGTCGGATCGCCAACTGAGGTTTCCAGCGCGTCCGTACCCAAAGTCGCCACGGTAAAGCTGCGGCGCGCGCCGATGTAGTTTGTCAGAGTGTTTGTGAGCGTTGATGGCATTTCGACACCGCCGATGATCGCGCCCTGTACGATGGTGCGCGAGGATTCCTTGCGCAGGTCCGATTCGAACTCGGTATCGGTCATCCCGATCTGTTCCAGCTGAAAGCGATAAGCTTCGCGATCGAACGTGCCGTTTACGCCCTGAAAGGCCGGGATCGAGACGATCTCGTCTTGCAAGTTCTCGTCGCCAATGGATAGGCCCAGTTGACCAACCTCGTTATCAAGCGCGGCCAGAGCGGTCAGGCGGGACAGGGCGAGCTGTTCCAGACCCAGTTCGCGCGCCTGAGACATCTGCAGGGCTTGGCCGGTCTGCGCCTCAACGGCGCGGATTTCGCGTTGAAGCTCGCGGACATAGGCGTCGACCGAGATACTTTCATCCCCGACCTGCGCAACCGTGCGGATGGTGCCGGTCAGGCTGGTGGCGCCAAACCCTGCGAGGCCTACGAACAGAAGGCCCATCAGAATCCAGACAAAGGTTTTCGAGATGCTGTTTTTGCCTGCGGCCATGATGCCCTCTTACTGCTTGCCCTGTTGGTTGCGGCCCTGAATACGACGGGCACCGCCGGGGGGCAAGCTTAGAAGGACAGAGCCTGCAACCGGTCGAACAATTGGACGATCCCGGCGCGGTCTAGATTGGCGAACGCGATGCGCACCTGACGTTTTCCAGCCGGGTCATGATCAGGCATGAACATGGTGCCGGGCAGCAGCAGGATACCGGCCTCAGGCACCAGTCTTTGCGCCAGCTCGTCCGACGGGAGGTCGAACGGATGTTCGAGATAGGCGAAATAGGCACCAAGACCCAGCAAGCGCCACCCTTTGGCCTCGAGCTGCGGCATGCCCTCAGCAATCGCTGCACGGCGGTCGAGGATTTCGTCCCGCTCTCCGGCAAGCCATTGCGTCAGGTTCTGCATACCCCAGAGAGCGGCAAATTGGCCGATCTGACCGGGGCAAATGGCGACGGTGTCGAGAAATTTTTCCGCTTCCGCCAGCAGGCTTGCGCTGGTTGCAACCGCGCCGACGCGATGTCCGGTCAGGCGGTAGGCTTTGGAGAAGGAATAGAGATGCACCAGCGTCTCATCCCAGCCGGGCTTTTGGAACAGGTCGTGCGGAGGGCCACTGCGGCTGTCAAAATCGCGGTAGGTTTCGTCGACCAGCAGGCGAATACCTGCTTCGCGCGCGAGATCGTAGAAGGCGCTGACCAGTTCGGCCGGGTATTCGACGCCGCCCGGGTTGTTTGGTGTCACAAGAGAAATGGCGCGGGTTTTATCGGTGATCAAAGCGCGCGCCGCTTCTGGGTCGGGGAGCAGATCGTCGCCCGTGGGCAGGTCAACGGCCCGCACTCCGGCCATGTCCAACCACATTTTATGGTTGAAATACCATGGGGTTGGGAGGATGACCTCATCCCCCTCGTCGGTGAGCGATGAAATCACAGCTGAAAATGCCTGATTGCAGCCCGACGTTATGGCGATCTGATCTGCTGAAACCTGCCCGGCATAGTGATTGCTGATTTGCGCGGCCAATTCGGCGCGCAGATCGTGATTGCCAAGCACAGGCCCGTAAAGATGAGCGCTGTCTTCGGTCACCGCGAACTCTGCGATGGCCTGCCGCATGGACAGCGGCGGCGGGTCAACTGGCGCGGCCTGGCTGACATTGATCAGGGGCCGGTCATCAGGAAACATGACACCGTCCAACCAACGACGCGCCTCCATCACTGGAGGTGGGAAGGTGGACCGGGTGCGTGTTTGGGGCATGGCAGAATCTTTGCGAGGCTCTGCCTCGCGCTCCGAGGTATTTTTGAACAGAAGAAGTTAGTCGGTGCCGCGATAGGGCTCGACATATTGCAGGGCCATATCCCAGGGGAAGAATATCCACGTGTCCTGGCTGACCTCGGTGATGAACGTGTCCACCATCGGGCGGCCCTTGGGCTTGGCATAAACGGTCGCGAAATGAGCCTTGGGGTACATCGCACGCACCAGTTCCAGCGTTTTGCCGCTATCGACCAGATCGTCGATGATCAGAACGCCTTCACCATCGCCCATCAGATCTGCATCTGGAGCCTTCAAGACTTCGGCTTCGCCTTGTTCCTGATGGTGATACGAGCGGACGCTGATTGTATCGACGGTGCGAATGTCCAGCTCACGGCTGACGATCATGGCGGGGGCCATGCCGCCGCGGGTGATCGCAACAACGGCGCGCCATGCGCCGTCATCCGGGCCTTGACCATCCAGCCGCCACGCCAGAGCGCGCGAGTCGCGGTGAATTTGATCCCAGCTGATGTGGAAGCCTTTTTCGTGGGGCAGACGGTCTTTGGCGCTCATTTTATCTTAACCCTTTTCAACGTCCGGGGCATCGACGGCTTTCATGCCTACGATGTGGTAGCCCGAGTCCACGTGCAGATTCTCACCGGTGACGCCGCTGCTGAGGTCGGACAGCAGATACAGGGCCGAGTTGCCCACGTCGTCGATCGTCACGTTGCGGCGCAGGGGCGAGTTGTATTCGTTCCACTTCATGATGTAGCGGAAATCTCCGATGCCGCTGGCGGCCAGCGTCTTGATCGGTCCGGCCGAGATCGAGTTAACGCGGATACCGTCCTTGCCCAAATCTTCGGCGAGATACTTGACCGAAGCCTCAAGCGCAGCCTTGGCGACACCCATCACGTTATAGTGGGGCATGACCTGCTCGGCACCGTAATAGGTGAGCGTAATGGCACTGCTGCCCTCGGACATCATCTTTTCGGCCCGCTGCATCACGGCGGTAAAGGAATAGACCGACACATCCATGGTCAGTTTGAAATTTGCACGGCTGGTGTCGACATAGCGACCGCGCAGTTCGTTCTTGTCCGAGAAACCGATGGCGTGGACTACGAAATCCAGCTTGCCCCATTTCTCTTCCAGTGAAGTAAACAGAGCGTCGATCGACGCCTCTTCGCTTACGTCGCAGGGCAGGACGATTTCACTGCCGAGTTGCGCCGCCAGAGGGTCGACACGTTTTTTCAGAGCATCGCCCTGATAGGAAAAAGCCAGCTCGGCCCCGGCGTTGGACAAGGCGCGGGCGATTCCCCATGCGATTGATTTGTCATTGGCCAGTCCCATGATGAGGCCGCGTTTTCCGGCCATCAACTGATTTGACATGATTGGTTCTCCGCCTGTCGTCGCGTTATGTTGCGACGGGTTTATGCCATTGACTGCCCTGCTTCAAGGCCGTGCGCTCTTGCCCGCGGCGGGTAATCGCCCTAGGCTTCGGTCAAATACTTTCCAGGGGATGGAAATGACCGAGCGTGATGGCATCTTTGCTGGCTCCGATCCGTTTGAAATAGCGGCGCGGTGGTTGGATGAGGCCGAACAGAATGAACCGAATGACCCGAACGCGATTGCTCTGGCAACCGTTGACGAGGGCGGCATGCCGAACGCGCGCATGGTTCTTTTGAAAGATATCGAGCCGGAGGCCTTTGTTTTCTATACCAACTATGAAAGTGCCAAGGCGGCCGAGTTGGATCAGGCCGAAAAAGCTGCATTTGTCATGCATTGGAAATCTTTGCGGCGTCAGATTCGCGTTCGTGGTATAGTCAGTCGGGAAAGCGGGCCCAAGGCGGATGAATATTATGCGTCACGGTCGCTGAAAAGTCGGCTGGGTGCTTGGGCGTCTAAGCAGTCACAACCCCTGAGCAGCCGGACAGCACTGATGGCCGAGGTTGCCAAGGTGACGGCAAAACTTGGATCCAATCCGCCGCGCCCTCCATTTTGGGGAGGATACCGGTTGGTTCCGACTGAAATTGAATTCTGGGCCGACGGCGCATTTCGCCTGCATGATCGGTTCAGGTGGCGGAGGGCTGATCCGAGTTCCGCTTGGGATGTGCAGAGGTTAAATCCATGACGTTCACGTATCGCGAAATGCAACAGACCGAAATCAAAGGTTTTTTTCAGCTTGAATTTGCCTGCCATTGCCATAAAAACCGAAACCTTAACGCACTACTAAATCATTCGATGGGAACACCGTGCCTGAAGACCTGAACAACATGTACCGCGTTCGTGGACACGTAAAATGGTTCGATCCCGCAAAGGGATACGGGTTCGTTGTGTCTGATGAAGGCGGCCCGGATATTCTGTTGCATGTGAACGTGTTGCGGAATTTCGGGCAGAGCTCGGTCGCCGATGGGGCAGGCATCGAGATCATGACCCATCGTACGGATCGCGGTGTTCAGGCGGTCGAAGTTGTTGCTGTCGATCCTCCGGTGCGCGCCGACTCGATGATGTTGGCCGACTTTGCCGAGCTGGATCCGGCGGCGATTGCGGCGGCGCCTTTGGAAGCTGCGCGGGTGAAATGGTTCGACAAGGGCAAGGGATTCGGATTCGCCAATGTGTTCGGTCGGGACGAGGATGTGTTTTTGCATATCGAAGTTCTCCGCCGTTCTGGCCTTGCCGATCTGCAGCCGGGCGAAGCGCTTGCCATGCGGGTGATTGATGGCAAACGGGGCCGTATGGCGGCTCAGGTCTTGGCCTGGGAAGCAGCGCTGGATCACTAACTCCATGATGCGGTTTTGGGCTTCTCTGGCAGTATGCGTGACATTTCTGGCAGAAGGCGTGGCCGCCGAATGTCGCTCTGACCGAGTAGAGTTGCGCAACGATCAGACTCATGTCCGGTTTGATGTCGAACTGGCCGTGACTGGCCCCGAGAAATCGCGCGGGCTGATGTTCCGTGAGCACTTGCCGAACCGGTCTGGCATGCTCTTCGTCTACGATCCACCGCAACAGGTGGCGTTCTGGATGAAGAACACACTGATTCCTCTGGATATGATTTTCGTGGACCAGTCGGGCGTCGTGACTCGCGTGCATCAAGGTGCGATTCCCGGTGATTTGACCCCAATTGAAGGCGGCGGCGACATCTTTGCCGTGCTTGAAATCAACGCCGGTCTATCCGCGCGTTATGGCATTCAGCGCGGCACCCAGATGCGGCACGAAATTTTTTCACAAGCGAGTGCGATTTGGCCCTGTTAGGGCTTTTCAAATCAGATCAGCATCGTTAGGAACGGCGCACGGTCCGGGGCGTGGCGCAGTCTGGTAGCGCACCTGTTTTGGGTACAGGGGGTCGTAGGTTCGAATCCTGCCGCCCCGACCACTTCTTAACTTATGTTGGTGAACCACCCATCGCTTGGTAGAGCGCGCTCAGCGCTTTATCCAGCGTTTTGCTTTCAACGGGAACTTCGACGGTCGCGCCGCTTTTCTGCGGCACTTGGAAGAACAGCCGCGCATCGACGCGGTACCCGCCAGAGGTTTTTGTTGAGGTCATGCGCATGATGCTCTGGGGCAGATCATCGGGTAAGCCATCATAGCTGAGAATCAAAAAGGCTGTGGTATCCGGTGGCAGAAACTCGCGACACTCATAAGAATTGGCGTCGATCTTCAGGAACGTCTCGCCGGGGCCTTCGCAACTGGTCTGGAAGGTTTCGAACAACCTGTCGGGGTAGTCGCTGAATTGAGCGCTACGCGACGCCGTTGGCAATTCTTGTGCTGTGCAGGCCGCGATCAGGGCGCCTATTGAGGCGAAGTGAAGCAACTTCATCGTTTTGCCTGCTCTTTGTTCAATGGGTTGACGCCAGGATATGGCCGAGAGGCCACAACGTGATTCCCTGCCAGCTTAGCCAGTACAGGAGTGGATGATCAAACCCGGATAAACATGCTGGTAAAAAAGGCAATTTCATCTGGCCGGTTCTGCGATCGGCGTCGTCTCTCCGTGGATCATTCTGTGGAGGAATCAGATCGCCGAGCACCCGACACACGGGTCAACACAAAAGATTTCAAAAATGACTTAAAAAGGTCGTTGACCTGATATGCAAAGATACGCCAGATTGTATGGGCCGAATATGACGCCACTACATCTGGTATGAAAGCCGGAGAGGGCGCAGGGCAGGGACGGAACGCACACGAGTACATTTGTGCAACCGCAGTGGCGGTATCGCGCTCATACGGGCAGCGGGCGGTCCTTTGCGTCTGTCAGGTTCGGCATCGCTGGTGGCTTTGCATTTCCCAAGCCGCGGCGAGGGTTGACGGACATTAAAAGGCGGCGGACATGAAGATTGAAAGAAAATTTACCAAATCAGGGCAGGATGCGTATGCGGACCTCGATTTCGTCTCGGCAACTTCCGAGATTCGAAACCCTGACGGCACAATTGTTTTTCGTCTGGACAATATCCAGGTCCCCTCAAGCTGGAGCCAGGTGGCCAGTGATGTCATCGCACAGAAATACTTCCGTAAGGCGGGCGTTCCCAGCAAGCTGAAGAAGGTCAAAGAAAAGGATGTACCTGAGTTCCTGTGGCGCTCGGTCCCGACTGACGATGCCGAGTTCGAAGGTGAGACGTCCTCGAAACAGGTGTTTGACCGTTTGGCAGGCGCTTGGGCCTATTGGGGTTGGAAAGGCGGCTATTTCTCAACCGAGGAAGACGCGCGCGCCTATTTTGACGAAATGCGCTACATGCTAGCGACCCAGCGCGCCGCGCCGAACTCGCCTCAGTGGTTCAACACCGGTCTGCACTGGGCTTACGGGATCGACGGCCCGGCACAGGGACATCACTATGTCGACTATAAAACCGGCAAACTGACCAAGTCGAAATCCGCTTACGAGCATCCGCAGCCGCATGCGTGCTTCATCCAGTCCGTCGATGATGATCTGGTGAACGAAGGCGGCATTATGGATCTGTGGGTGCGCGAGGCGCGCCTGTTCAAATATGGCTCTGGAACCGGCACCAATTTCAGCCATCTGCGTGCAGAAGGCGAAGCGTTGTCGGGTGGCGGCAAGTCCTCGGGCCTCATGGGCTTTCTCAAGATCGGCGACCGCGCCGCTGGCGCGATCAAATCAGGCGGGACAACCCGTCGAGCAGCAAAGATGGTAATCGTCGATGCGGATCACCCAGACATCGAGCAATTCATCGAATGGAAGGTGATCGAAGAGCAGAAGGTGGCCTCGATCGTTGCCGGATCGAAGATGCACGAGAAGATGCTGAACGGCATTTTCGAGGCCATCCGCAGTTGGGACGGTGCGCAGGACGACGCGTATGATCCCAACAAGAATGACAGTCTGAAGAAAGCGGTGCGCGAAGCGAAAAAGGTTGCGATCCCCGAGACTTACATCAAGCGCGTGTTGGATTATGCGCGACAGGGTCACGACAGCATCGAATTCCCGACCTATGACACGGACTGGGATTCGGAGGCCTATAGCTCGGTCTCGGGCCAGAACTCGAACAACTCGATCCGCGTGACCAATGCGTTCCTGACTGCCGTTGAGAAAGACGCCGATTGGGAGCTGACCAACCGTACCGACGGCAAGGTCGCCAAGACCGTAAAAGCACGTGATCTGTGGGAAAAGGTCGGCCATGCCGCTTGGGCCTGCGCCGATCCGGGCATCCAGTTCCACGATACGGTCAACGAATGGCACACATGCCCCGAAGATGGAGAAATTCGCGGCTCGAACCCGTGCTCGGAATACATGTTCCTGGATGACACGGCCTGTAACCTGGCGTCGATGAACCTGCTGACCTTCCTCAAGGATGGGGAATTCCAGGCGGCGGACTATATGCACGCCTCGCGTCTGTGGACCCTGACGCTGGAAATCTCGGTGACCATGGCGCAGTTCCCGTCAAAGGAAATTGCGAAACTCTCCTATGATTTCCGCACCTTGGGTCTGGGCTATGCCAATATCGGCGGCCTGCTGATGAACATGGGCTACAGCTATGACTCGGATGAGGGACGGGCGATCTGTGGCGCGCTGACCGCGATTATGACTGGTGTGGCTTACGCGACTTCGGCTGAGATTGCCGGAGAGTTGGGTCCGTTCAAGGGTTATGAGCGCAACGCGGACCACATGCTGCGCGTAATTCGCAACCACCGCCGTGCAGCGCAAGGCGTGACCAATGGGTATGAGAAACTGGCCGTAAAGCCGGTACCTCTGGATCACGGAAATTGCCCGGACAAGCGTCTGGTCGATCTGGCCATGTCAGCTTGGGACGAGGCGCTGAGCCTTGGTGAACAGAACGGTTACCGCAACGCGCAGGCCACTGTGATCGCGCCAACGGGCACCATCGGTCTGGTGATGGATTGTGACACCACGGGGATCGAGCCGGACTTTGCTCTGGTTAAGTTCAAGAAGCTCGCGGGTGGCGGTTACTTCAAGATAATCAACCGCTCGGTGCCGTCGGCGCTAGAGAAGCTGGGCTATTCCTCGTCTCAGATTGAAGAGATCGTGGGTTATGCGGTTGGTCACGGCACGATCGGCAACGCGCCGGGCATCAACCATACCTCGCTGACAGGCCACGGCTTTGGCCCGAATGAGCTGGCTAAGGTGGATGCCGCACTGGAAAGCGCCTTCGACATCCGGTTCGTTTTCAATCAGTGGACTCTGGGCGAGGATTTCTGCACCGGCGTGTTGGGCATCCCGGCGACCAAGCTGAACGACCCGACCTTCGACCTGCTGCGCCATCTGGGCTTTACCAAGTCCGATATCGACGCAGCCAACGATCACGTTTGCGGGACCATGACGCTGGAAGGCGCGCCGCATCTGAAAGAAGAGCACTATTCGATCTTCGACTGCGCCAACCCGTGCGGCAAGAAAGGCAAGCGTTTCCTTGGGGTTGATAGCCACATCACTATGATGGCTGCGGCGCAGAGCTTCATCTCGGGTGCGATCTCGAAGACGATCAACATGCCGAATGACGCGACCATCGAGGATTGCCAGAAGGCGTACGAACTCAGCTGGTCGCTGGGTGTGAAGGCGAACGCGCTCTATCGTGATGGCTCGAAACTGTCGCAGCCTTTGGCCGCAGCGCTGGTTGAGGATGACGATGAGGCGGCAGAAGTTCTGGAAAGTGGCTCGACGCAGGAAAAAGCTGTCGTTCTGGCCGAAAAGGTGATCGAGAAGGTTGTGGTCAAGGAAATGATCCGCAGCCATCGCGAGAAACTGCCGCATCGCCGTAAGGGCTATACCCAGAAAGCAATCGTAGGCGGCCACAAGGTCTATCTGCGGACCGGTGAGTTCGAAGACGGCAAGCTGGGCGAGATCTTCATCGACATGCACAAGGAAGGCGCGGGCTTCCGGGCGATGATGAACAACTTTGCCATCGCGGTCTCGGTCGGCCTGCAATATGGCGTGCCGCTTGAGGAATTCGTTGACGCCTTCACCTTCACCAAGTTCGAACCGGCTGGAATGGTGCAGGGCAATGACTCGATCAAGAACGCGACGTCGATACTCGACTACATCTTCCGCGAATTGGCCGTGTCCTATCTGGACCGTACCGATCTGGCCCATGTGAAACCCGAAGGAGCGAGCTTTGATGATCTGGGTCGCGGTGAGGAAGAAGGTGTCTCGAATGTCTCCGAGATCAGTGACACTGCGGCGTCCAAGTCCTTGGAAGTGCTGAAGCAAATCAGTTCGACAGGCTATCTGCGGAAACGTCTGCCGCAGGATCTGGCGATGTTCAACCCGCAAGCCGAACTCAACGGTATGTCCGAACCGGCAGCCGCGTTTGAAGCGTCGACGGAAACGGCCGTGGCGACCGGCATGGATGCACGGACCAAAGCCAAAATGCAGGGCTATGAGGGAGATCCCTGCGGCGAATGCGGAAACTACACGCTGGTGCGAAACGGCACCTGCATGAAGTGCAACACCTGCGGCGCGACAAGCGGGTGTAGCTGAGTTTAGCGCCCCGGCAACCCGGGGTGCAGGGGTCGGTCGCTGCCTTATGTACCGGCCCCGACGAATACGGAGCATGGCGCTGAGACTTACCATCAAAGCAATGTTCCACTCGGCCGACATGCCCGTGTTGGCCGGGAACAGGGTGGGGCGGAATATTGCTCCCTCCCACTCTTTCACGGGGCGGGTGCGCTCGCCCCATGCGCAGTCCAGGCCGCAGGCAAAAAAACACCGGGCGGTCAACGAAATGAGCCTGGAAGGCGAAACTGACAGGGGGCTTCGGCCCCCTTTCTTTTTGTCCAACGACCGGCCGCTAAGCTGAGTTTTGCCAGATCAACTCAAAACCGTCGGGCAAGTTCTGCCGAGGCGCGATGGGGGATTTTTGCCCGGCAACAAGCCGCAGAGGCGACTCGGTCAAACACGCGGAGATTGGCGCGAAGTGGCCTCGATCTCGCTATGCGGGTGACGCTGGCCCAATCCTCAGGTTTCTTGCGCTCGTCCGGACGCAAAATCCAAATATTCACTCAGGAGGCAAACTTATGACACCGAAATATCTGACCGCTCTCGCGGCTGTAGCACTCGCACTGCCCACTCTGGCCACTGCGCAATCGGCAGCCGACGCAAATGGAGATGGCGTGTTGACCATCGAAGAGGTTCAAGCTGTCGTGCCCGAGGTTAACGCCGACACGTTCTCGGCCATGGATGCAAATGGGGATGGCGCATTGGACGCGGATGAAATCGCCATTGCACAAGAAGCTGGTCTGCTTCCCCCAAGCAACGGCTGATTGCTGAGATATTTTAGCGGCCCGAGTAAAATCGGGCCGCTTTTCATCGCCTTACAACGGTAAGTGGATGTTAAACTTGGCGCGAATTTCCGCGTCGAGCAGAGGGTCGAAATTCGCTGCAGACGGGCTGGAGAGGATTTCGTTTTTGCGTGTAATGGCCTTTTCGATCAGATCAGGCTTGTCCAATTCAGCCCATTCCTTGGGTGAGGTGCGGTCGCCGAAGGTTGGATACACATAATCCGCCTGCATCCGGCTGAGCGTCGCATCCGTGCCGAGATAGTGGCCGGGCCCGCCCATGCAAACCTCGGCGATTTGATCCAGCGCCAGGGTTTCGTCCGACACCTCAATTCCACGCACGCAGCGTTGTGCCTGTCCGATCAGGTCATCGCCCAGGATCAGGCTCTCAAGGCAGAACCCGAGAAGGGACGCGTGCATACCGGCAGCCTCGTAGATCATGTTGGCGCCAGACAGGCCGGTCATGACGTTCGAACACATCTGCTCCCATCCGGCTTGCATGTCGGGCAGTTTCGAATCCGACGCTCCGGCAGCGGTTCCACCCGGAAGGTTGTAGAAATTATGCATCTGAGCGCATCCCGCGCTCAGAAGCGCCTGTTCGCCCGATCCCACGGACATCGCCCCGGTGCGCAGGTCCAAACCGAAGGGCCATGTGCCAAACACGGCGGGCGCGCCAGGCACCACGGCGTTTACATAGACCAGACCGGCTAGGCATTCTGCGGTCGCTTGAGTGATGGCGCCAGCGATGGTCGACGGTGCGGTTGCGCCGGCCATGCCAGCAGACAGCAACAGGACCGGCATTCCCGCTTTGATGACCGCTTCCATGACTTCACAGCTTTCGGTTGCAAATTTCATAGGTGGCACAACAAAGCAGTTCGAGTTCGAGATAAACGGACGTTCGCGCCATTTATCCTCGCCGCCGGCGATCATGTGGATCATCTCCATCGCCGGGGCGACGTGGCTGGGTTCGGTAAAGGAGGTGCCGATATGTTTGAAGGTACCGGCGCATGCCGCGTAGATCGTGTTCAGATCCATCTCGAGGTTGTCGGCGATGTCACGACACACCATGGGGCGCTGAACGAAGTGGATATTGTCGAGCTGCTCGCAGATGCGAGAAGCGTCGTGCAGGTCCTGCACGGTCGAGTCGCGGTAATTCCGCCCATTCACGTCGACCATGCTGACCGCGGCACCTGCCGTGCCGTAGTGAACCTTTGTCCCGCTCAGCTCCAGATCCGTCTTGCCGTTTCGACTATACAGAGTGACCGAGCGGTTTGCCTTTGCGATCGTGTCCTCGACCAATGCCCGAGGGAAACGAATGCGCCCATCGTCACCCAGAGTGCAGCCAGCGCCCACCAGATAGTCGATCCCGCTTTGCGGAGCGTCCGCCAGCCCGATAGTTTCCAGAGCCTGAAGCGCCGCTTCGTGAATACGCTCCATCTGCGCTTGGGTCAGAGGCTTGTAGGTGCCGCCCTCCATCCCCGGGCGGACCGGGCGCAGGTGGTCGGGCAGGGCCGCGGCACGGGCGGCACGACGCGCTGCGCGTCCGCCAGTTCTTGCAGAGCTGCGAGTTTGTTCGTTCATTGTGGGTATCCGATTATTCAGGTGATTGAGATTGCGATCAAAATCAGACCTGTGCTGGGCGTCCCCGCGCCGCACGCCCACGATCCGCGCCAATCGTGCGGCTGATCAGACGTATTTTCCAAATTTCGTTGTGCATTCAGTTCCTCGGACTTGCAGCCCTATCCTGAGCAGCGGTAGATTTAAGTCTGTTCCGTTTGCGACCTCACTGTCAATTATGTTGCTTTCTCGGTCACATGACGTTTGCCCATTGTCTTTTCCACAGGACTGCTTTTATTGTGTCCGAACGGGCTTGGCGATTTTGACGCCCATAAGTCCCGCTTTTTTGAGTTTCGCTGCTGTGCCGCATGTGATGATCGATCTTTCACGGCATGGCAGACCGATTGTGCCCCCGTCGGGGCAATGGAGTGCCTGAGCCCGGAAAATTCCGGGCGAAAGGAATAAATGGGCAGGCAGCGACCAAGATCGCGCCTGTCGGAGAAGAACCGCGATGACGCGCGCGCAACGTTTGAGAGACCGGGCAGGGGGCCACAGCGCCAGACCCTGCCGCGCGCCGTCTGATATCGCCCGTACAAGTCACCTCCCCAAAAGTGCCTGTCCGCCTGGATGGGTCAGGACAACGCGTTTGGCGCGGTGCATCAAGGACACATGGCTAAGAAAATGCTTATCGATGCCACCCACGCCGAGGAAACTCGGGTTGTGGTGGTTGACGGAAACAAGGTCGAGGAGTTCGATTTTGAATCCGAAAACAAACGCCAGCTTGCTGGCAATATATATCTAGCAAAAGTTACCCGGGTCGAACCGTCTCTGCAGGCGGCTTTCGTGGACTATGGCGGCAATCGTCATGGTTTCTTGGCGTTTTCGGAAATTCATCCCGACTATTATCAGATCCCCGTCGCCGACCGTGAGGCGCTGATGGAGGAAGAGCGCGCCTATGCCGAGGCGATGAAGGCGCGTGATGAGGCTGAGGAAGCCAAGCCCAAGAAACGCCGCTCGCGGTCGCGCAGCAAGGCAGCAGACGTCAAGTCGAACGATCCGGTCGAGACATTGGATGTCACGTCCGAGCCGACGGGTATGGAGACCATTGATCTCGACGACAGCGAAGAGAACGATGATCTGACAGTGCCCGAGGGAACCTCTCCGATGGAGACGGTCGCCGAGACACCGGTGGAAGAACCCTCTGAGGATGAAGCGTCTGAGGCCTCTGACGCCCCGGCTGCTGAGGAAGAGACTGCTGAGGTTGAGGCGGTTGAGGTTGAGACCGTTGAGGCGCCCTCTGATGAGCAGGCGGAAACCGAGGCGGAAGAACAGTCCGAAGCTGCAGCTGAAGAGGAAGAAGCTAAGGCTGACGCTGAGGAAACCGCGCAGGCTGAGCCTGAGGCAGAAACCACTGAGACAGAGCCTGCCGAAGGTGACGACTCAGACGTCGAAGAGAAAAAGTCTGATGCGACCGCCAAGGATGATTCGATTGAATCGGTTGCGGATGAGGACGACAGCGAGGATATCCGTCCTCCGCGCAAGCCGCGCCCGCGTCGCTACAAGATCCAGGAAGTGATCAAAGTGCGCCAGGTTCTGCTGGTGCAGGTCGTCAAGGAAGAGCGGGGCAATAAGGGTGCCGCGCTGACCACCTATCTGTCGCTGGCCGGTCGCTACTGCGTCCTGATGCCCAACACCGCACGCGGCGGCGGCATAAGCCGCAAGATTACCAATGCGCCCGACCGCAAGAAGCTGAAGGAAATCGCAGCCGAGATCGACGTGCCAACCGGCGCGGGTCTGATCATCCGGACCGCAGGGGCCAAACGCACGAAATCCGAGATCAAGCGCGACTATGAATACCTGCAGCGTATGTGGGAGCAAATTCGCGAGCTTACGCTGAAGTCCATCGCGCCCGCAAAAATCTATGAGGAAGGCGACCTGATCAAACGGTCGATCCGTGACCTCTATAACCGCGACATCGACGAAGTTCTGGTCGAAGGCGAGGGCGGTTACCGCATCGCCAAGGACTTCATGAAGATGATCATGCCGTCCCACGCCAAGAACGTGAAACGGTATGAGGACGCGCTGCCTCTGTTCGCGCGCTATCAGGTAGAAAGCTATTTGGCCGGGATGTTCAACCCGACCGTGCAGCTGAAATCCGGTGGCTATATCGTGATTGGCGTGACCGAAGCGCTGGTGGCGATCGACGTGAACTCCGGTCGGGCAACCAAGGAAGGCTCGATCGAGGAAACCGCGCTCAAGACCAACCTTGAGGCCGCCGAGGAAGTGGCACGTCAGTTGCGTCTGCGGGACCTTGCGGGTCTGATTGTCATCGACTTCATCGATATGGACGAGCGCAAGAACAACACTGCGGTCGAAAAACGCCTGAAGGACAAGCTGAAAACCGACCGCGCGCGCATTCAGGTGGGCCGTATCTCGGGCTTTGGCCTGTTGGAAATGAGCCGCCAGCGCTTGCGCCCTGGTATGCTTGAGGCGACGACGCAGCCGTGCCCGGCTTGCCATGGCACCGGCCTGATCCGCTCGGATGACAACATGGCGCTGTCAATCCTGCGCCAGATCGAAGAGGAAGGCACCCGCCGCCGCTCACGCGAGGTTCTGGTGCGCTGCCCGGTCAGCATTGCCAACTTCCTGATGAACCAGAAGCGCGAACATATCGCCCAGATCGAGGCGCGCTATGGTCTGTCCGTGCGCGTCGAAGGCGACATGCATCTGGTCAGCCCTGATTTCTCGCTTGAGAAGTTCAAGACCGCCAGCCGGATCGTGCCCGAAGCGACCGCTCCGGTCGTGTCCGTCGATGCGTCCCTGATGGATCTGGTTGACGCAACCGAAGAGGAAGAGGCCGAAGAAGAGGCGGTTCAGGCCGAAGAAGAATCCAAGCCCAAGCGCAAGCGTCGTCGCCGTCGCCGCAAGAAGGGTGGCAACGATCAGCAAGAGGCTGAGGCATCGGAAGCGGCTGAAGACTCGGCTGCCGAGGCTTCCTCAGACGAAACCAAGACGGAAGACGCTTCGGAGGCATCGGACGAGGACGAAAAGCCCGCCAAGCCCAAGCGTCGCCGTGCGCCCCGTCGCAAGAAAAAAGACGTGGAATCCGAAGCGCAGGATGCCCCTGAACAGGAGGCAGAGGCCAAGGAAGACGCCCCAGTGGAAGCAGCCGATATGGTTGCCGAGGCTGAGACGGCTCCGGAGCAGGTCGAAGAAGCTCCAGCGGACGTCGCGGAGGTTGCAGAAGCCACACCGGAACCGGCTCAAGACGCCGAAGAATCTGCTGAGGCTGTTGAAACGGCAGAGCCTGCCGAGGCGGTGGGAGCAGAAGAACCGGTCGAAGCTCAACCGGCTGAGGAGCCCGCTCCGGTCGAAGAGGTTGCCGAGGTTGAAGCCGCACCTGCGATGGAAGAAGCCCCAGCTGAACCCGTTCTGGAGACGGTTTCGGAAGAGCCGGAAAAACCGGCTGAGCCGCCCAAGCCCAAACGCCGCGGTTGGTGGTCGCTCGGTAGCTAAAATGAGAAGTTAAAATGAAAAGGCGGGCTTGAGGCCCGCCTTTTTCGTTTTGACAGCTTGGGACTTAACCCGCTTTCTGGATCAGATAGACCTGATGGCCGTTCTCTTCCCCTTGCGACAGTAGGGTGTGGCCGCTCTCCGCGCAGAAATGCGGGACATCAACAATCGCTGCAGGATCATCCGCCAGCACGCGCAACACTGCACCACCGGGCAAAGACTTCAACCTTTTGCGCGCTTTCAACACGGGCAAAGGGCACAGCAGGCCCAGGGCATCGAGGGTTTCAGTAGGATTTGACATAAGTCTCAGATATTTCGCTCAGGGCGCAGTGTCCAGCGCGCAACCACGAGGATGTGACCGAATAGCCCCGTGACGAAGCCGCCTTCATACCATATGTGCTGAAACATGTTCGGAATAGATATCATCGACGCGGGTCTGCTGCCCGCCATGTTCATCGCCCTGATCGGCGGGTTGATCAGCTTTCTGTCGCCCTGTGTGCTGCCTATCGTGCCGCCGTACCTGGCGTATATGAGCGGTGTCAGCATCAACGAGATGCAGGATCAGGCCCGCGCCCGGCGCAAGGCGACTTTGACCGCCTTGTTCTTCGTTCTGGGGCTGTCGACCGTGTTCCTGCTGCTTGGCTTTACCGCCTCGGCCTTCGGGGCGTTTGTTCTGAAAAATCAGGTGCTTTTCGCCAAGCTCTCGGGTGCGGTGGTGATTGTCTTTGGTCTGCACTTCCTGAACGTGTTCCGCATCCCTTTACTTGACCGCGAAGCGCGGGTTGAAACCGGAGACTCCGGCGGTACGGTCTTTGGCGCCTATATTCTGGGTCTCGCTTTTGCCTTTGGCTGGACGCCGTGTATTGGCCCTCAGTTGGGTGCAATCCTGTCGCTGGCCGCGTCCGAGGCATCGGTCGCTCGCGGCACTTTGTTGCTGGGTGTCTATGCGGCGGGTCTGGGCATCCCGTTCCTGCTGGCCGCGATGTTCCTGAATCGCTCGATGGGCGTCATGAACCGGATAAAACCCTATATGGGCACGATCGAGAAGGTCATGGGCGGGCTTCTTCTGTTCGTGGGCATCATGCTGATTACCGGCCTCTTCACTGAATTCAGCTGGTGGCTGCTGGAAACCTTCCCAGCGCTGGCAGTTCTGGGCTGATCCACCTTACCTTGGCCGCAATGCTGCGTTAACCTGCGCAGCAAAAGGTAAGGCCATGAGCAGTCAGACAAATCAGCCACAGCTGCGCGGGCGGCATGTGTTCTACATTCCCGGCTACGACCCGATCCCTGCGCGGCGCTACCGCGAGCTGTATCGGACTGAGTCGCAAGCGCAGGCTGTGATCTCGGGTTATAAGGTCACGCTCGCGCCTAAGATGGGCGATGGCCCGTTTGGCTGGCATGTTTCATCTGTTCAGGATGGGGTTGAGGTTCAAACAGATATCGAGGTTCTGGTCTGGTCCGATATCGTGCAGGACAGCATGTCGGGCTCGATTCTGGGGACCTACCGGCAGCTTGGTCGCACGGCATGGACCTATATCTCATCGGGTACGTTAAGAAGGTTGCGGCAGCTCAGAAAAGGCCCGGTGATTGCCGCGCTCTATCCGGTGGGGATGTTGCTGTTGCAACTTCTCGCCGCCGTTTTTGTTGTGATCCTTGCGGTTGGTCTTGCTGGATGGTGGGGGCTGCTGCCGGGTTTGGCTGTGGCCTACGGCCTTCTGCGATGGTTCCGCAAAATCGACAATCGGCTTTTCGCCTATTACCTGATGCATGATTACGCATACTCGGCGCAATTACAGGGGGAAACGCCGGGCAAACTCCGGCACCGCCTGGAGGAATTTGCGGATTTGATTGCGGCCGTGCTAAAGACGGATGTTGATGAGGTTTTGGTCGTCGGCCATAGCTCGGGCGCGCATCTTGGCGTTTCTGTTCTGGCGGATGTTTTGCGCAGACAGACCGCAGGTGGGCCAGCATTGTCGTTTCTGACACTCGGGCAAGTGGTTCCGATGGTCTCGTTCCTGCCCAAGGCACAGAAACTCAGGTCGGACCTTCAGTTCCTGTCCACGCAAACCAGTTTGACATGGGTGGATGTCTCAGCGCCCGGGGATGGCTGTTCTTTCGCGCTGTGTGATCCGGTCGCCGTCAGCGGAGTCGCGGGTCCCGACAAGAAATGGCCTCTGGTCCTGTCCGCCGCCTTTACCCAGACGCTTTCACCCGAGCGGTGGAAAGCCCTGCGGTGGAGGTTCTTTCGGCTGCATTTTCAATACCTTTGCGCCTTTGACCGACCGGGAACCTATGACTATTTTCGCATCACTGCGGGACCTCTGACATTGGCAGAACGGTTCAAAGACCGAGCGCCGTCGAACAGCCGGATTGAGACGCCGGTTTCCAAATACACGGATACGAGCCGATGAAGCCGCCCAAGCCGCAGTCTCGCCCGGATCGAGTGTCTCTCTGGCGCTATCTCAAATTGTTCCGGCAGGACCTGCTGTCAGCGCAGCCTCAGCGCCTCTATCGCGCGTGGATGGCCGAGTTTCGGACGCCGTTTTTCCGGTCCTATATGATCAATCAGCCGGATTTGGTGGATGAGGTCCTCAAGAAACGTCCGGATGATTTTCCGAAATCCAACCGCATCAGCGAGGGGTTGCGGCCATTGCTGGGGGAGTCCGTGTTTCTGACCAATGGCGCGGTGTGGAAACGCCAGCGCCGTATCATTGACCCCGCTTTCGAGGGCGGACGGCTGAAGGATACGTTCCCCGCCATGCGCGCCGCCGCGGACGCTTGTGTGGATCGGCTGCGCCCTTTGACGGGAACGCAGGTTGAGTGCGAACAGATCACCAGCCATGCCGCCGCTGATGTGATTTTCCGAACTCTGTTTTCCGTGCCCATCGAACACGACATCGCCACGCAGGTATTCGACAGGTTCCGAGCGTATCAGCGCGAGCAACCCTTGTTGAACCTCGCCGCTTTTGTGCCGCTCCCGCGCTGGTTGCCCCGGTTTCATTCTCGAAAGACGCGCGGGACAGCCCAAGAGATCCGCGCCTTGATTGCCAAACTCACGAAAGATCGGGCCGCGGCCATTGCTGCGGATCGCGCGCCAGATGATCTGGCAACCAAGATCATGACGACACCGGACCCGGAAACCGGCAAGTGTTTTGAACCGGAGGAGATGGTCGATCAGGTTGCGATCTTTTTTCTGGCCGGACACGAAACCAGCGCTTCAGCACTGGCCTGGACGCTCTATCTGATGGCGCTGTACCCCGAGTGGCAGGAGAGGCTGGCGAAGGAAGCTGATGCACTTGAGGATCGCTCTTTCGCAATGATGTCCAAGCTGAAACTCAGCCGGGATGTGTTCCGTGAGGCCCTTAGGCTCTACCCGCCGGTGCCGATGATGGTCCGGCAGGCCAGTTGCCCCGAGAGGTTTCGCAACAGAGACGTTTCAAAAGGGTCACAAATCGTCATCAGCCCATGGCATCTGCATCGGCAGGAGCGGCTGTGGGACAACCCGGATGGTTTCGATCCCAATCGTTGGGACACGGAAAACGGCAAAACCTGTCAGCGTGAGGCCTATATACCCTTCTCGACAGGCCCGCGCGTCTGTCCCGGGGCCGGGTTTGCGATGGTCGAGGGGGTTTTGATCCTGTCCACACTGCTGCGCCATTTCAGATTCGAAACAATCC
The DNA here is from genome assembly GCF_056538485.1 of Ruegeria sp. BG3. Classification (NCBI taxonomy): domain Bacteria; kingdom Pseudomonadati; phylum Pseudomonadota; class Alphaproteobacteria; order Rhodobacterales; family Roseobacteraceae; genus Ruegeria; species Ruegeria sp. BG3. The sequence continues at coordinate 455,631 of NZ_JBQFTE010000001.1, forward strand.
CGGACAAAACGCCCGTTCCGGTGGCGCATCTGACGGTCAGATCGCAGGATGGCATTTGGTTGCGCGTGGTTGAGCGCTAACAAACTACCATCACCCATAACTGTGCTGTATGCGGTGGAGGAAATCGGAATCAGTCTTGAACGGGAAAATACTATGTCCAAAGCAGAACAGCGCGCGCAGATGTCAGATGGAGCAGGCTTTATTGCAGCACTGGATCAAAGCGGCGGATCAACCCCGAAGGCTCTGGCGCTTTATGGTGTGGATGCTGCGCAATACGGCTCGGAAGAGGAGATGTTCGGCGAAATCCAGAACATGCGCGCGCGGATCATCCTGGCAGATGACTTCACCAAGGACAAAGTGATCGGTGCAATCCTGTTCGAACGCACCCTCGGCGAAGAGATCGAAGGTCGCAAGGTGGCCGATTACCTATGGTCCGTCAAAGGGATCGTGCCGTTCCTGAAAATCGACAAGGGTCTGGAAGAGACTGTAAACGGTGTGCAGATGATGAAGCCGATCCCAGGCCTGGCCGAGACTCTGGCCCAAGCGGAAGGCGTGTTTGGCACCAAAGAGCGCTCGGTTATCCACGAGGCCAACGCCGAAGGCATAGCCGCCGTTGTCGCCCAGCAATTCGACGTGGCCCGCGTTGTGACCGACGCTGGCATGGTTCCGATTGTCGAGCCTGAGGTGAACATCAACTCGGAGACCAAAGCCGAGGCCGAGGACATCCTGAAAGCTGAAATCCTGAAAAACCTCGACCAACTGGCCGAGGGGCAGGAGGTCATGCTGAAGCTGACCATCCCAAGCACCGCGAACCTCTATGATGAATTAGCCGATCACCCGCGTGTTCTGCGCGTCGTAGCCCTGTCGGGTGGCTACTCGACCGAGCAGGCCTGTGATCTTCTGGGTCAGAACGGCAAGATGATCGCATCTTTCTCGCGCGCGCTGACCGAGGGGCTGTCGAAACAGCAGTCGGACGCGGAATTCAACGCCGCCCTCGGCAGCAATATCGACAAGATCTTCAAAGCGTCGGCCTGACGCCTAAACCGGTTTGACGAAATCGCGGCGCATCTGTGCCGCTTTTTCACGGCTGACGCAGCCTATCGCGTGATCATTGATCAGCCCCATCGCCTGCATGAAGGCAAAAACGGTGGTGGGGCCGACAAACTTCCATCCCCGCTTCTTCAGGTCCTTCGACATCGCTACTGACTCGGCTGAGGTGCTGGCGGTCTGTGGCTCTGGTGGTGAGGTCGGTTCATACCGCCAGACGTAGGCCGCGAGGGAACCTTCCTTCGCCACCAACTCCTGCGCACGACGGGCGTTGTTGATCACGGCTTCGATCTTGCCGCGATGGCGGATGATACCTGCATCTTGCAGAAGGCGTTCGATATCAGCCTCAGAAAACTCGGCCATCTTGTTGAAATCAAAGTCGCAAAAGGCGCGGCGAAAATTCTCGCGCTTGTTCAGGATCGTGCGCCAGCTGAGGCCGGACTGAAAGCTTTCAAGACACAGTTTTTCGAACAATCGTCGATCATCGGACACCGGGTAACCCCATTCCGTGTCATGATAGTCGAAGAACTCAGGCGCCGCTTGACACCATGCGCATCGGGCGAGGCCATCAGGACCCAAAACTATTTTGCTCATGAATGTACCTATTTTGTTCTCATTCAAACTACACTCATAGCTGAGGCTCTGACAAGCGTCAAAGCTTGTCGCGGTACCAGTTCAGAACAAAAACACGAATGGCCGATGCTAAACCTGTTTCAGGGTCGCGTGCAACATCAATGTCTGCAGCCAAAGCATTGATGGGCTGTTGTTTTTCTTCGGCAATATCGCGAAACGCGCGCCAGAATTCATCCTCAAGCGAGACTGAAGTCCGGTGCCCCTTGAGGGTCAGAGAGCGTTTGACCGGAGGGCCGCTCATTCATCCAGCTCGTGATTGTCCAGATCGCGGGTCTGCTTGTCTTTTTGAAGCTTCACGACCTGTTTCTCGGCCTTGCTGCGCCCGAAGGCGACCGCGTTTTGATCCGCGCGGGCCTTTTTTTCGGCCCGCGCTTTCTCTTTCCGATACCGGTTCAAGTTGACCGGCTTACCCATCAGTCTTTTGGGCCGATCATCTGTTCGGGGCGCACGACGGTGTCAAAGGTCTCTTCATCGACAAAGCCCAGTGCGATGGCCTCTTCCTTGAGGGTCGTGCCGTTCTTATGCGCCGTTTTGGCAACCGTGGTGGCGTTGTCATAGCCAATGGTGGGTGCCAGAGCGGTCACCAGCATCAGAGATTCCTTCATCAGCTTGTCGATGCGCGGCTCGTTGGCTTGAATGCCCGACAGCATCCGTTCAGTGAAGCTGTCGGTGGCGTCGCCCAGCAGTTGGATCGACTGCAGAAGGTTGTAGGACATCATAGGGTTGTAGACATTCAGCTGGAAATGACCCTGAGATCCCGCAAACTTGATCGCAGCATCATTGCCCATGACATGTGCGGCCACCTGAGTGAGGGCTTCGGCCTGTGTCGGGTTCACTTTACCAGGCATAATGGAAGACCCTGGCTCGTTTTCAGGCAGAATTAGCTCGCCCAGACCCGAGCGGGGGCCTGAGCCTAGCAAGCGAATGTCGTTAGCAATCTTGTAGCAAGACCCGGCGATGGTCGCCAATGCACCCGACAAGAAGACCATGGCGTCATGCGCGGCTAGGGCTTCAAATTTGTTCGGAGCGGTTACAAAGGGCAGGCCAGTAATTTCAGCCATGTTAGCTGCGACGGCTTCGTCCCATCCACCATGGGTGTTCAACCCAGTTCCAACGGCGGTACCACCCTGCGCCAGCTCGTAAATACCGGGCATTGCAGCCTCAACGCGGGTAATGCCCTGACGGATCTGATGGGCGTAAGCTCCGAATTCCTGTTCCAGTGTCAGGGGAGTCGCATCCTGCGTATGAGTGCGACCGATCTTGATTATACCCGCGAATTCAGCCGCCTTTTTCTCAAGAGTTTCGGCAAATTTGGTAAGACCGGGCAGCAGTACGTCGCGCACGCTGACCGCAGTTGCGATATGCATCGCGGTCGGGAATGTGTCGTTCGACGATTGGCCCATGTTGCAGTGATCATTTGGGTGAACCGGGTCTTTCGAGCCGATCACGCCGCCCAGAATCTCGATCGCGCGGTTTGCGATCACTTCATTCGAGTTCATGTTGGACTGCGTGCCCGAGCCCGTTTGCCATACGACCAGAGGGAAGTTGTCGTCGAACTTGCCCTCGATCACCTCGCCAGCGGCTTGAATGATCGCGTCGGCGATCTTGGCGTCCAGCTTGCCGGTCGCTTTGTTCTCCATTGCGCAGGCTTTTTTGATCACGCCCAGAGCGCGCACGATGGCCACGGGCTGCTTCTCCCAACCGATGGGGAAGTTCATAATCGAGCGCTGCGTCTGCGCCCCCCAGTACTTGTCAGCGGGAACCTCGAGCGGGCCAAAGCTGTCGGATTCGGTGCGGGTCTGAGACATCGGGTACTCCGTCTGGTATGCAGTTGTATGCCGTTTAGCCAAGGCAGCGCCGCAACGCAATTGGCCAGTTGCGCGCAGCTTAAACTCAACAAAACCCAAGGTATAGGCGCAAGGCGGGTGAAATTGTTCCAATCGCGCGCGCAAGCCCCATTGTGCGCGCCTGCCGCTGAGCTACAATAAATGAGTGGCCATGGTGGAGGATGAAATGCCAATCTCAGCTCGGATGATCCCGTTGAAAACCATACTGTTGGCCATGGGGCTGATCCTGCTGGGCACGCTGGCGAACGCATCCAGTATCACGCCCTTCGTCGGGGACTACACCGGATCCGCCAATGTTGTCGATGAGGATGGAACTGCGACGCCTCGGGATATGAGCGTGTCGATCCATGAGACTCGCAACGGGTTCAATGTCAGCTGGACCACAACGACCTACAAGCTCGACGGGCGGGTCAAGCAACAGAAATTCTCGGTGGATTTTGTGCCCTCGGACCGGCCCGATGTGTTTTCGGCTGCCATGCAACGGAATGTGTTCGGTCACGAGGTACCTCTGGACCCGATGAAAGGTGAACCTTTTGTCTGGGGCCGGATTGAGGGGGATACGATGACCGTGTTTTCCTTGTTTATTGATGCGCAGGGCGGCTACGAGTTGCAGCAATATGATCGAACCCTGGCCGAGGGCGGGCTGAATCTGTCTTTCTCGCGCTTCATCAACGGAGACAAATCCCGCGCGGTCGAGACCTTTTTGCAAAAACAATAAACCCCGCGAAGGCGCGGGGTTTGATGGACTACTTGCGGAAGCTGTCCAATGAGACGACGTCGGCGTCGTGATGAACCTCGGGTTCTTCGACCTCAATTGCCTCTTCTACGAAATCCTCTTCCGCGTCGTCATCCTCGGGTCCTTCAAAGCGCAGGCCGAATTCGACGGACGGATCCACGAAGGTTTTGATAGCCGTGTAGGGGATGTAGAGCGGTTCCGGCGCATCGCCGAAGTTCAACGTAATCGCAAAGCCGTTTTCGCCGACCTCAAGGTTTTCGAACCAATGTTGCATTACGATAGTCATCTCTTCGGGATAGCGGTCACGCAGCCAGTCCGCGATATCGACGCCGTCCTCTCTTGTATCGAACGTGATGAAGAAATGGTGCGCGCCGGGCAGGCCGGTTTCAGAGACGCCGGTCAGAACGGTTTTGATCAGCCCGCGCATGGCGGTGTGCATCAGGTTTCCATAGTCTATGTCTTGCGACATTTGTCATCCTCGAAAGTGGTTGAATCCAGCATAGGCGTTTTAGCTGGAAACGAAAGGGCGGGTATCGCCGGATTGATCATAATAGCTGGATAGCGACGCCCGCGATGGCCATCAGTGCCAGAACCGTTGCCATCCCTAATTTTGCCCGAAAAATCAATACCCCAGCGGCGATAGTGAGCGCAGCCGCAGTGAGGTTTAGCGATTCCCAAACAGGCAGAGGTATCGAGACAGGCCCCCAACTGTATTGCGTGAGCGCACCGAATAGAACGTTCAAGGCGAACCACACGGAGAGGTTGAGAATCACACCTACGACGGCTGCCGTTATGCCATGCAAAGCGGCAGAGAGCCGAGGGCGGGTTGCCAGTTTGTCCAAATAAGGAGCGGCAAGAAAGATCCAGAGGAAACACGGAACAAACGTCGCCCATAGCGCAACCGCACCTGCGGCGTAGGCCAGAGAGAGCCCGCCGTTCATTTGTCCGGTCAGCATCGCGACGAATTGCGTGACCAGAATCAACGGGCCGGGGGTGGTTTCCGCAAGGCCCAGCGCGTCGATCATCTGACCGGTGCTGATCCATTGGTATTGATCGACGACGGTTTGGGTCATGTAGGCCAGAACCGCATAGGCTCCGCCAAAGGTCACCACGGCCAGACGGGCGAAGAACCATCCCAAGTCGCTGAGCAATTGATGACCGGACAGGGACAGGAGGACCAATGGTCCGAGCCAGAGCGGCACCCAAATGGCAACCGTGCGTAGGGTGCCGGAAAAACTTGCGCGTGGGGAGGTGTCTTGCTGCGCAACGGGTCCTTTGAAAGACACATAGCCCCATAGCGCGGCGGCCAGAATGATCAGTGGAAAGGGCAGGTTGAACAGGAAGATACCCAGGAACCCGATCCCCGCGATGAGGCGGTGTTCCGTGTCAGTTAATGCCTTTCGTGACAACTTCAGAAGCGCTTGAAGGACGATTACGATGACCGTGGCCTTGATCCCCAGAAAACCGGCTTGCACAAGGGGCAGGGTGCCGAAGCTCGCATAAAGCAGAACCAGCGCAGCGATCACAACGGCACCCGGCAGAACGAACAGGGTGCCTGCAATCAACCCTCCGGTCACGCCCCGAAGACGCCAGCCCGCATAAGTGGCCAGCTGCATCGCCTCTGGCCCCGGCAGCAACATGCATAGGGAAAGAGCGCGCAAATAGGTTTCCTCGGACAACCAGGCGCGACGGTCTACCAACTCCTGATGCATCAAGGATATCTGCGCCGCAGGGCCGCCGAAGGACAAAAGGCCAATTCTGCCGAAGACCAGAACAAGCTCGCGCACTGAAGGCGTCATGTCACGTTAGCCTAACGGTCAAAATGCGCTCGGACAGCTGGTTTTTTCGATCACGAAGCATGACCCATTTCCCCGCAATGGCGGCCGTGCGCCGAATGCGCGCGGCACGTATGGCCTTAGCTATCGCGTCAGAAACTTGGGGGTCAAGACGGCTTGGGTGTTCAGCTCCAATCCAGTCGCTGACCGGTCATGCAGACGGGCAGGGTATCCTGCGGGAATTGCCCAAGCTGTTCAAAAAACGATATGAAATCGAACTGGTTGTAGGCCTCGACCATCTTGTCGCCTTTGAAGCGGGCCATGACCTGGCCCGTCACCTCTAGCGGGGCGCCATTGTCGGCGCGGAAGGTTTTGACGTGCAAAATGCCGGACACCCAATCCCCGCTTTCGATGATCTTTGGCAGTTCGACCGAGATGTCACCCAGAATATGCCGGAAGGCCATCACCAGATCGCGAAAATCATCGGCACCAACCTGCATTTCGGGGATCAGCCCCTCAGCCATAGTGTCCGGTGCAAAATATTGATCAATCGCATCGGTATTCCCTTGTTCCCAAACTTCCGAATACCACGCTTTCAAGATATCTGAGTGGGTCATCCCGGCCCTCCTGTCTGTCTGAGATGACTTTGGACAAAAGGGATGAATAAACTCTGAATCTGAGCCGAAATAAAAATAAATGCAGACATAAGGTGTGGGAAATGCAGGTTTCTGTTGCCAGGTACCTGCGAACCCCGCCTTACGCGGCTAGGCGCAAGGGCTTAAGTTTCGGTCTTGTTACTGCTTACGCAGCAACTGCAACCGGAGCACGATTGTCGTTTGCAATTGTACTAGTTTCGCCGATAACGGTGGCAGACAGCCGAGACAAAGCTAACCCCTTTAGACGTTCGTCGATCCTATTTCGGCCCCAAAATCCTCAAACGAAGGATGGTTGGTGGAGCCGCCGGGTACCGCCCCCGGGTCCGATCCGCTTATTACGAGCGCGTTTATGTCCATAGTCCCGAAGGACAGAACTTATATAGGTGAGGAGATTTCGGGATGCAAACCCGGAAATGCCCTGAGAGCACTGTAAATCACGGGGTGCGGTTCAGATTTGCGGCGATCAGCCAGACGGCCAGGATCAGTTCAATTCCCCCGAAAATCATGGCCTTAGCAAGTGGTGGATTGTCCAGCAGCACCGACACGAACCGCCCCAAAGCCGCCCCGGCATAGGCTAAGCCCAGCATGGCGTATGCAATGGGGTGGTTCAGCCAGATCACGGCAATGCCGGTGACGACAAACAACCCTCCAACCGAGGCGCGCATCTCGCTCAGACCCATGTTGCTGTTCGTCGGGGCCAGATCCAGCGCCGTCGCCGTGTGCAAAGGCGCGAGAAAGCCGAACAGGCCAAAGCCGATGGTCAGCAGAGCCGCGATGACGTTGAGGATATGTACCATGATCGTGCCTCTATCCGGTTACACCGCGTAGGCGGCGTCAAAGAAGTCTTTCTCCAGCTCGACCGCCCGGTGGAACAGCCGTGTTACTTCGGCTTGCGCCTCCGGCGTCAAGGTGGGCCAGGTCTTGTCGAGCTGCCCGCGCAGATACTCGACCACGCCCTCAAAACCTTCTCCGGCATGTAGCGTGATCCATTCCGCGAACCAGAAGGGTAAATCGGGTTTCGGCGGATTTTCCGGGCTGGCCCAGCTGAGATAGATCCATTCGGCGACAACCAGCACCGCCAGCATGTTCTCATACCGGCCCGAGGCTGCGGCCTCGGCCATCAAGTCTTGAAAGGCTTTGGTAGCGGGGGCAGGGTCGGTGCTGGGTTGGGTGCCCACCGCTTCGAGCGAGCGGAGGAAGTAGGTATTTTCAGGCCCAGTAATCACCGCAAGAAACTGCGCGGCGGGAACGCTGTCGCCCAGGGTGGGCGCGTGTGCAATGGCGCTGGCCAGCAGGCGGACGAAGCCATCGACGAACTGATAGTCCTGTTGCAGATACCAGCGCATCTTGTCCTCGGGCAGGGTGCCGTCTGACAGCTCGCGCGTGAAGGCATGGGTTGTTGCCGCCTGCCAGTCGGCAGCCTTGCCTTGACGCAGCATTTCCGTGGGGCGCGTGTTCTGGGACACTTCGAAAACTCCTAACTTCTTTCAAAGCAGGACAAAGCGGTTTTTCGGAACATGTGCAAGGTGTTCACGCTGCGACTAGATTGCGGACCAAAGCCCCAGCACGCCGACCAAAATCAGGCTGAGTGCCCAGATGAGTTCAAGGTTGAACCAGGTGCGTGAGAGGAATTGCAGCCCAAGCCAGCGATAGACGCCATAGGCCAGAAGACCGCCTCCTAGGATCATAGCCGCCGTGTGCAGCGCGGCTACGGCCAGAACCAGCAGGGTATTTGTTGTCATGATCTGAGAGATGGCTTGATGCCCGGCGTCCAGCTCATCCAAGTTGCACAGGCCCAGATAGATCGGGACTAGCATCAAGGCCGCGCCATGGGCGAGCGCGACCAGAAAGGACCACAGCGCGAGTTTGCTGGGCGGCACACGCGACAAGAACCGAGGGTGGTTGCGTGTGACGGAAATATACAGCCCCATCGCAATGACAATCAGCGCGGCCCCAATGCGGATTTCGCGTTGGTAGTCGATCAACACGGCCATCATCGCAAATGGCAGCAGGACTCCCAGCATCGCCAGGAAATGACCACCCGCAAGCGCCGCCAAAGAGCGCCAGAGGGCCGACTGGCGCCGCTCCATCAACGCGGACGATACAGCAAGCGGCCAGCCCATACCGGGATTCAGACCGTGATAGGCACCGCTGAGAACAACGGCCAGCCAGAGGCCAGCCGTTGATGTCATCAGAAATTCCAACTCAGACCGAGGGGTAGCAGAAACTGTCGGTCGAACAGTCTCCACCCTCTAACCGGATCTGGTGGCTGCGATAGCCTTCGGGGAACTCGACCCAGAACTTTGGATCCAGCGTCAAGCCACCGTTCTCGCCGACATCGGCTTTAACCATCGCCGCACCGCGTTCACCCGGATAGAACTGGTCATCCCAGGTGGAATAGAGCGAGTTGGTCCAGTAGACCCGTTTGCCGTCGCGGCTGATTTCGACCATTTGCGGGCCATAGCCAAAGTCCTGACCGTTCGGATGTTTGGTCTTTTTGACGATCCCGCCAATTTCGACCTTGCCTGCCAGTGTCGGGTTCATCGGGTCCGAGACGTCATATTGGTGCATCTCACCAGTACCCCAGCAGGCGACATAGAGGTACTTGTCGTCGAGGCTCAGGTCGATATCCGTCACCAGCGGCGGAACGGCCGAGAAGCCTTTCAGCAAGTCCGGCAGGTCATCCGGGTCGGCCGGTTGCGGGTCGATGGTTATGGTTTTCTTGGCCTCAAACGTGCCGTCGTCGTTTCGCCACCATGTGAAGATCGCGCCTTGCAGGTTGGTTGTGTCCACAACGACGCCGCAGAACCCATACTGCTTGACCGGATCATGCGCAGGCCGGATCTCCAACGCCATCTGGTGGTTTTCGCCCAGATCAATGGTTTGGATATTGGTACGGCTGCGCAGGTTCCAGAAATGGATGCTGTGACCATATTTGTTGGACAGCAGATCCTCGGCCACGATTCCGTTCTCGAACTGTGGCGGCAGACCCCATTCGGAACTGACCATGTAGTCGCGGGGCAAGTTCCACCAGAAATCATAGTGTTTGTCCTGCACGCCGCGTTCGATCTCATACCGTCCGATGATCTCGAAACTTTCGCAGTCCATGATGAAGATACCCGGAGGGCCGTCGGTCCCGTCCTCTCCGCCGCCACCCAGGGTGCTGACATAGATGCCCTCAGGCCCGCAATGAATGGTGTGAGGGCGAGAATACCCTGTCTTTGCAAAGACTTCTTCGGGTTCGATGATCTTGTGAATTTTGGCCTCAAGCGGGTTCTTCACATCGATTACATAAATTCGGCTGGAGCGGATGCCCGGAACGATCAGATAGCGCCGTTCCAGAAACGCGTGCCCCGTCAGCGGCGAAAGCGCCGAAGAGCAAGCATTCCAGCCAAAGTGGTGAAATTCATCGCCTTTTTCCGGCATGATGACCTGATGGACGATCTTTCCATAGTCGTCGGAAGTCGGATCGACATTCACAACCGCCAGCCCGTCAGGTTGCGAAAAATCCGGGCTGAGCATCAGCGTAAAAGCAAGCGTCTCAGTGGGGCCCTCCATCGCCAGCTTGGCAGATGGGTAAAAGGTTGGGTCCGGTCTTGTGTTCATAACATCCTCCCGTAAGTCATTGATCTTCAATTCGTTCTGAGAGTTCCGGTCTTAACGCCGGGTGACATCCTGCCTGCTCGTGCTTCCTTTCTGCCTGTTGGTCTGCGTCAGATTTCGGGCCTGAGTGTCAGGCGGTTTTACGTTTGCGTTCGGCCACATCCCGGGCCAGTTGGCGTGTATAGGTTTCAAGTTCGATCAGCGTCGCGTCGACCGATGGGGCATCGCGGGCCTCAAGCGCGTCGGCGATCTTGGTGTGCAGCGCAATGATCTCTTCGCGCGAGCGCGCAGTGAAGGTGATCATGTTCATCAGCGGCTGCATGGCCTCGACCGCGCCCGCCAGTTGGTAGGACAGCACTGGATTGTCCGCGCCATCGACCAGCGCGCGGTGAAAGGCGACGTCTGAGGCGCAGAAGGCCTCATCGGTCAGACCTGGCTGAGCCTGACGGAAGATCTCGGCCCGCATTGTTGCCAGTTGATCTGCGGTGCGACGTTGGGCCGACAAAGCCGCACAGGCGCGCTCCAGAGCATATCGCGCTTCACAGGCCGTATCGAAACTGACGGCATTCATCGACAGAAGCAGGGTCGAGGTGGTGATTTGCTGCGAATAGGCGTCCTCAAAGCTGATCCGGTTCACAAACGCCCCGCCAGTTGCACCGCGTTGGGTGCGGATCAGGGACTGAGCAGCCAAGCGCTTCAGGGCCTCGCGTACCGTGGGCCGCGAAACTTGGAACTGATCAGCAAGTTCTGACTCAGAGGGCAGGCGCTCATCCACGATCAATTCGCCGGACACAATTGCGTTCCGAATGGCCTGTGCGATCTGGGCAGAAAGGTCTGCGGGATTGGCAGGGTCTATCTTCATTTGTGGCCAGTCTGAAAATTTTATTTGTCTGACATTTAAAAGTCTGACATTTGAAAAGCAAGAGAGTTGAGTCGGAGGATCACATGAGTCGCGCATTATTCCGCAGCGGAATGTGGCTGGCGTTCTATGCTGTGATCCTGTGGGCGTGGTGGGTCATGTTCTCGATGAGCCGAGACATGGACCTCGACTTCATTGGCCGGCCAGGACCGATGGGGCAGGCCATGGCGGCGATGGATCCGCGCATGGATATGTATATGCCCATGGCCGAGTTCGGACCTTTGTTCTGGATGTGGGCGATCATGATGGCGGCGATGATGCTGCCGACGCTGGTGCCGACGCTCCGCAGCTATGACGACCTGATCCGCAGCGCCAATGGCACGCGGGCTGGATGGCTGGGCGTTCTGGCCGGGTATTTCATCGTCTGGGTGGGATTTGCGGCGCTGATTACTGGCGTCCAGCTTGCGCTGTTGTTTGGCGGCGTCGTTGACATGCTGGGCATCGCCAAGTCCAATTGGGTGGCCGGGGGTCTCCTGATCGTGGTCGGCGCCTTCCAGTTCACCCGCGCGAAAGAGGTCTGCCATGGCGTCTGTCACGCCCCAATGACGTATTTTTTAAGCCATTGGAAAACCGGCTTTGCGGGCGGTGTGAGAATGGGGCTAGGGCTCGGCGCGTTCTGCGTCGGTTGCTGCTGGGGCTTCATGGCGCTTGGCTTTGTTGGTGGCGTCATGAGCCTTTTGTGGATGGGGTTGGCGACCCTGTTCATGGTTTTGGAAAAACTCCCCCAGATCGGGCATGCTGTGACCCGACCCATGGGGTTCATACTGATCGCAGGCGGTGTTGTGCTGCTGATCTATCCCTTTGCTTACGGAGGATAAGCTGATGGCGAAAAACAGAAAACCCGAGGCCGACCGGCTTCCGATTAGTCAGCGGATCGACAGCCGTATGCCCAACCCCAAACGGCGTGAGATGAGCCCGACGGATTGGTCCATCAAGGGCGAGCTGATCCTGAACTGCTCGTGCGATGTGTTTTGCCCCTGCGTGGTCTCTTTGGGCGCGCACCCTCCGACTGAGGGCCACTGCCACGCCTGGATGGGCGTGATCATCGACGAAGGGCATTTTGAGGGTGAAGATCTGTCGGGCCTGAATGTTGGTCTTCTGGTCGATATTCCGGGTCGCATGGGCGAGGGGCAGTGGAAAGTTGCCGCCTATGTCGATGAACGCGCCAGCGGCAAGGCCTATAACGGGCTGCTGCAGATTTTTAGCGGTCAGGCCGGCGGCACCACTGGCCTGTTCACCATGCTGGTGAGTGAGATCATCGGGGCCGAACGTGCTCCGGTCCAGATCGAACGGGACGGCAACAAGCGAAGGATCGCGATCGGTCGTAAAATCCAAGGCGAGATCGAGATGCTGGGCGGTAAAGACCCTGAGCATCCGGTGATGGTGTCGAACTCCAAATACTGGATGGGGCCGGACATCATCGTAGCCCGAGGAAACAAATCGAAAGTGCGCGACTATGGTCGCGTCTGGGATTTCGGCGGTAAATCGGCCGAGATTTGCCCGATCGACTGGCATGGGCCCAAGTGATGATCACCGGAGCCTTTGCCCGAGAAATGGCGCGCTACAACCACTGGCAAAACAGCCAGTTGGCGGAATTTCTTCAAGCGCTTTCGCCCGAAGAACTGATGCAGGAACGTGGTGCTTTTTTCGGCTCGATTATAGGCACGGCGAACCATTTGCTGTGGGGCGACTGGATCTGGATGTCACGCTTTGACAAAGGGCCGGGGCCAGAGAGCAATATCCACCGACCCGGAGGCGGCATCCACGAAAGCGTGCATCTCTGCCCCGATCTCGACAGCTGGCTGGCTATGCGCGTGGCTATGGATGACCGGATCTCGGATTGGGCGGATACGCTTGGCGATGAGGTTCTGTCGGGGCCTTTCACTTGGTACTCAGCCGCAAAAGAGGCTGATGTTACTTTGCCTTACGCGCAATGCGTGATGCATTTCTTCAACCATCAAACCCATCATCGTGGACAACTCCACAAAATGCTGACCGAAGCCGGTTCCGAAGCCCCGGTCAGCGATCTTTGCTTCATGCCAAAGGAGGGCTGAATGCCGCAAATATCCCTGTCTCGTCGCCTGCGTCGCACGCCGTTTTCCGAAGGCGTCGAAGCCGCTGGTGTCAAAGGCTACACGGTTTACAACCGGATGTTGTTGCCAACGGTTTTTGAAAGTGTCGAGGCCGACTACCATCACCTGAAGAAGAACGTTCAGGTCTGGGACGTCTCCTGCGAACGTCAGGTTGAACTGCGCGGGCCGGATGCTGCCCGTCTGATGCAGATGCTGACACCGCGTGACCTGCGTGGCATGCTTCCCGGGCAGTGTTTCTATGTGCCGATTGTGGACGAAACTGGTGGTATGCTGAACGATCCCGTGGCGGTGAAACTGTCGGAGGACCGCTGGTGGATCTCTATCGCCGACAGCGATTTGTTGCTATGGGTCAAAGGGTTGGCCAACGGATATCGTCTGGATGTGCTGGTTGATGAGCCGGACGTGTCGCCCTTGGGCGTTCAGGGGCCAAAGGCAGATGAGCTGATGGCCCGCGTTTTCGGAGACCGTGTGCGCGATATACGTTTCTTCAAGTTCGACATGTTCGAATTCGAAGGGCGCGACCTTGCAGTTGCCCGCTCGGGCTACTCGAAACAGGGCGGGTTCGAGATTTATGTCGAGGGCAGCGACATCGGTATGCCTCTGTGGAATGCTCTGTTCTCGGCGGGTGAAGACTTGGACGTGCGGGCTGGGTGTCCCAATCTGATTGAGCGGATCGAAGGTGGGTTACTCTCCTACGGCAATGACATGACCGACGACAACACACCGCATGAATGTGGGCTGGGCAAGTTCTGCAATACGCATACCGCAATTGGCTGTGTGGGCCGGGATGCGTTGTTGCGTGTGGCCAAAGAAGGTCCAGTGCAGCAGATACGTCCGATCGCGATTGACGGAGATGCAGTGCCGCCTTGTGTCCAGCCGTGGCCTGTTCTTGCGGACGGAAAGCAGGTGGGTCAGGTGACGTCTTCTGCCTGGTCTCCGGATTTCGCGACCAATGTTTCGATAGGTATGGTCAAATTGAGCCATTGGGACGCCGGAACCAAGGTCGAGGTTGAAACGCCTGACGGTATGCGAGGCGCGACAGTGCAGGGGCAGTTTTGGATCTAGCGGAGGCTGGGGGCTCTGCCCCCGTCGCTGCGCGACTCCCCCGAGATATTTTGGGCCAGGTGAAGGATTGGGCTGGCCGCCAAAAATGAAAGGATAGCAATATGTTCAATGCTTTGGTTATGGAAAAGGATGAAGAAAGCGGTCTGGCAAGCCCGTCGGTCAAGCAGATCTCACTGGAGGATCTGCCTGACGGAGAGGTGACGGTTGCTGTTGAGTATTCGACGGTGAACTACAAGGACGGTCTATGCTTGTCGGCCAAAGGTGGTGGTCTGGTGCGGAACTATCCGCACATTCCCGGTATCGACTATGTAGGAACAGTCGAGGCGTCCTCGGACGACCGTTACAAGCCCGGTGACAAGGTGGTTCTGACCGGCTGGCGTGTGGGTGAGGCCCATTGGGGTGGGTATTCGCAGAAGGCCAACGCTCGGGCCGATTGGTTGGTGCCGTTGCCGGATGGTCTGGACGCGCGGCAGGCGATGGCCGTCGGAACGGCCGGGTTTACGGCCATGTTGGCGGTGATGGCTCTGGAGGATCACGGGTTGACCCCGGATCGTGGGCCTGTGCTGGTGACTGGTGCTGCAGGCGGCGTTGGTTCAGTGGCGACGGCCATTCTGGGCAAGCTGGGCTATGAGGTCGCAGCTGTGACCGGACGTCCCGAGACCGGCGACTACCTGAAGTCGCTTGGCGCCACGACCATCGTGCCGCGTGAAGAGTTGAACGAGACCACGAAGCGCCCGCTCGAAAGCGAAACCTGGGCGGGCTGTGTCGATGCCGTTGGCGGTGACATGCTGGCGCGTGTTCTGGGTCAGATGAAGTACGGATGCTCGGTCGCCGCTGTTGGACTTGCTGGCGGTGCGGGGTTGCCTGCTACAGTGATTCCCTTCCTGCTGCGCGGTGTGAACCTTCTGGGGATCGATAGCGTGATGCAGCCTTATGACAACCGTCTGCGGGCTTGGCAGCGCATCGCGACCGACCTGCCGATGGACAAGCTGGAGGCCATGGTGCATCCGGCCGCTCTGTCCGATTTGCCGCAGCTGGGTGCGGATATTCTGAAAGGTCAGGTCAAGGGGCGCGTTGTCGTCGACGTAAACGCCTGATTCTGGAAAATAGTCGGGGCCGCAAAGCCCCGGCTTACCTTTCGGAAGGCAAAAGGACCGAAACAGCACTGGTCATTGCCGTAAATCATGCTCATGATTGCTATACATCCCAAATGCGATGGCTTAAGACCCATCCAAACAGCACTTGAAGACGGGGAGTGAGCAGCATGTCTGACGACTTCGAACTGGACACCGACGATCTGAAACGCCGCATGGACGGCGCGATGTCCAATCTCAAAACTGAATTTGCCTCTCTGCGCACCGGGCGGGCCTCGGCCTCGATGCTGGAGCCGGTGATGGTGGATGCATATGGCTCGATGACACCGATCAACCAGGTTGGCACGGTCAATGTGCCTGAACCTCGGATGGTGACGGTGAATGTCTGGGACAAGGGCCTTGTGGGCAAGGTTGAAAAGGCGATCCGTGAAAGCGGGCTGGGCATCAACCCGCAGCTGAACGGCACGATCATCATGCTGCCGATCCCGGAACTGAACGAAGAGCGCCGCCGCGAGTTGGGCAAAGTTGCCGGGCAATATGCCGAAAGCGCGCGGGTTTCGATCCGCAACGTGCGGCGCGACGGTATGGATCAGATCAAGAAAGCGAAATCGGACGGAATGTCCGAGGATGACCAGAAGTTCTGGGAGAGCGAAGTTCAGGATCTGACCGACACGATGATCAAAGCTGTTGATGCCGCGCTTGAGACCAAGCAGTCGGAAATCATGCAGGTCTGAGCCGGTACTTATGCCCAAGGATCCCCATACGGACGTGCAGGCTGGCCCAAAGCATGTCGCAATTATCATGGATGGCAATGGTCGGTGGGCGCAGGCGCGTGGCCGGCCTCGGCTTTTTGGTCACCACGCAGGTGCGCGGCGCGTGCGTGAGGTGGTCGAGGCCTGTCCTGGGTTGGGCATCAAATACCTAACCGTTTTTGCGTTTTCGACGGAAAACTGGAAGCGGACTCAGGTCGAAGTCGCTGGCCTCATGAGCCTGTTTCGGCGCTACATCATCAAGGAAACCCGTACTCTGGCCGAGAACGGCATTCGCGTGCGCTTTATCGGCGATCGGGTCCGCTTGGATGCCAAGCTGATCGACCTGATGGATTCGCTGGAAGAGGCGACGAAGGACAACGATTTGGTCCATTTGACCGTTGCGTTGAACTATGGCGGCCGGGATGAGGTGGCGCGGGCCACGAAACGTCTTGCTCGGGATGTGGCCGAAGGGCGGTTGAAGCCCGAGGACGTAGATGAAGAAACCCTCCCCAAATACTTGGATACGCGCGTTCTTCCTGATCCCGATCTGGTCATTCGCACCAGCGGAGAGGCGCGTATCTCGAACTTTCTCCTCTGGCAGTCTGCCTATTCGGAATACGAGTTTATCGACACCCTCTGGCCGGATTTCACCGCCGCCGAGTTGGAGCGTCTGTGCCGCAACTACGGCTCGCGCGAGCGTCGTTTCGGAGCGGTTCTGGCATGAGCGAAGGCCGATGGTCTGATCTGACCGCACGGATTCTGTCCGCAGTCGTTTTGGTCGCAATCGGCGCAGTTGAGGTCTGGCTGGGCGGCTTGTGGTTTGAAAGCTTCATCGCGGTTGCCTGCGGTTTGATGACCTGGGAACTGGTACGCATGATCGAACCGCAGCGCGGAGGCATGGCCGTGCAGCTCGGTATTCTGACCGGGATTGCGGTGATTATCAGCTATCACGTGCCGCCGCTCTACAAGCTGCCGTTTCTGGTTGCTCCGGCGCTGGTCGGGGCGGGGCAGGTCACCCGTTCGCGCGGCTTGTACTTTCTGTTTGCCTTGTGGATTGCGGGCGCTGGTCTGGGGTTCATCTCAATTCGTGAAAACATGGGCTTCGGCTGGATGATCTGGCTGATCGCGGTCGTCGTGGCCACGGATGTTGCCGGATATTTCGTCGGCAAGGCCATTGGTGGCCCGAAATTTTGGCCCAAGGTCAGCCCCAAGAAGACATGGTCGGGCACGGCAGGTGGCTGGGTCGCGGCGGGCCTGATTGGCGTGGGTTTCGCAATGCATGGCGGGTTTGGATTGTTGTTCGTTCTGGTCTCGGTTTTGGCGTCCATGGCCAGCCAGGCGGGCGATATCGTTGAAAGCGCGGTCAAACGGAAATTCGGCGTCAAGGACAGCTCGAACCTCATACCGGGACATGGCGGCTTTCTCGACCGGTTTGACGGCATGATGGGTGCGGCGTTGTTTGTGCTGATCGCAGGGTTGGTTTACGCACCCGGAGAGATGTGATGCGCAAAGTCTCAATCCTTGGGGCGACCGGATCAATTGGTCAGAATGCGATTGACCTCATTGCGCGCGATATCGAAGCCTATGACGTGGTCGCGCTGACAGGCGGCGCGAATATCCGGCAATTGGCCGAGGATGCCCAACGGCTTGGCGCGCAACTCGCGGTCACCGCGTTTGAGGATCGATTGCAGGACCTACGCGATGCGTTGCAAGGCAGCGGGATCGATGTGGCCGCAGGTCAGAGCGCGATCGTTGAAGCCGCCGCGCGCCCCGCAGACTGGGTGCTGTCCGCGATCGTTGGCGCCGCCGGTCTGGCCCCAGGAATTGAGGCGTTAAAGCAAGGCGCAACGCTGGCGCTTGCCAATAAAGAGACGCTGGTTTGTGCCGGCGCGCTTGTGTTGCAGACAGCCCGCGAGAACGATGCGCGTGTGTTGCCCGTCGACAGTGAGCATTCGGCGGTGTTTCAGGCATTGGTCGGTGAGGATATGGACGCGGTCGAACGCGTTATCATCACCGCAAGCGGCGGAGCGTTCCGGGATTGGCCGCTCGAGGACTTGGCGTCCGCCACCGTTACGCAGGCCTCAAGCCATCCGAACTGGGACATGGGGCAGCGGATCACGATTGATAGTGCATCCATGTTCAATAAAGCGCTTGAAGTCATTGAAACCCGAGAGTTCTTTGGCGTCGACCCGGGCCAAATCGAGGTTTTGGTGCATCCCGAATCCATTGTCCATGCGATGGTCGGGTTTCGGGATGGGGCTCTAATGGCGCACCTGGGCCCGCCGGACATGCGGCATGCAATCGGCTATGCTCTGCACTGGCCCGAACGGCGCGATCTGCCGGTTGAGAGGCTGGATCTGGCGCAGCTCAGCCAGTTGCGCTTTTCCCATCCCGACCTAAACCGCTATCCCGCGCTGAAACTGGCTCGAGACGTGATGGCGCGCGGCGGCCTTTCGGGGGCGGTCTTCAACGCCGCGAAAGAACGCGCGCTGGATCACTTCATCGCAGGCCAAATCGGTTTCACGACCATGGCAGATGTCGTCTCACGCGTTCTGGACCGTTTTGATGCCGAGGATGGCCTTATTAACGCCCCTTTGACCCTTGATAACGTACAGCAAACGGACCATCTCGCACGGCAGTGGGCGGATGAAGCCGTGATCAAACGAGCAGGATAGAGTTTTGGACGTACTTTCGCTGATCCCTCAGTTCGGAAATTTGCTCTGGACGATTGTGGCCTTTGTGATCGCCCTGTCCGTGATCGTCGCGGTTCACGAGTACGGGCACTACATCGTTGGCCGCTGGTCCGGCATTCATGCCGAGGTGTTCTCGATCGGGTTTGGCCCTGTTCTGTGGAGCCGCGTGGATAAACGCGGCACGCGGTGGCAGATCGCGCTGTTGCCCTTCGGCGGCTATGTGAAATTCCTTGGGGATGCCAATGCAGCCTCGGGCAAGGATGAAGACGCGATGGATGACATCGCGCAGCAAAAGCCGGAATACCTGCGCCATACAATGCACGGCGCACCCTTGTGGGCGAGAACCGCCACTGTGGCGGCGGGTCCGGTGTTCAACTTCGTCATGTCGATTCTGGTCTTTGGTCTGATCTTCTGGTCTCAGGGCGTCACGCGTGAGCCGCTGACAGTTGGCGAACTGAAGCCGCTGCCGGGAACAGAGCAGGGGCTGCGCGAAGGCGATGAGATTCTGGCCATTGCCGGGATTGAAGTCCCTGATTTCGATGAAGAAGGCGCGTGGAGCGATTTCACCGATGCGCTACCGGTCGAACCGGTGCTGGACTATACGGTCTTGCGCGATGGCGAAACGCTGGATGTCTCAGCCCCTTGGCTGTTCCCGCCGCTGATTCAGCAGGTCACGCCGCGCAGTGCGGCGTTTGATATCCAGCTGGAAGGCGGCGACGTCATCACCTCGGTCGATGGAGATCCGATTTTTGCCTTCGAGCAGCTGAAAGAACATGTCGAAGGCTCGGACGGTCGGGTGTTGTTGCTGAACGTCTGGCGTGACGGGGCCGAGCTTGAATTCGCGCTTGCTCCGCGTCGAACCGATGAGCCTCAGCCGGATGGCGGGTTCGTCACCCATTGGCGGATCGGGATCGTTGGCGGCATGATGTTGCAACCCGCGACCGAGCCTGCAGGGCTTTGGGATTCGCTGGTTGGCGGCGTGGGTCAGACCGGGCGCATCATCGAAGGGTCTCTGTCCGGCATGTGGCACATGATTACCGGCGCGATCAGCACCTGTAACATCTCGGGTCCGATCGGAATTGCCGAGACCTCGGGCGCCATGGCCAGCCAGGGCGCTCAGAACTTCATTTTCTTCATCGCGGTGCTGTCAACGGCTGTGGGTCTCCTGAACCTGTTCCCGATCCCGGCCTTGGACGGAGGGCATCTCGTGTTCTACGCCTATGAGGCCGTCTCGGGCAAACCGCCCAGCGACAAAGCCCTGCGGATTTTGATGACCCTCGGGATTGCGGTGGTTCTCAGCCTCATGGTTTTCTCGGTCAGTAACGATCTGTTCTGCTGATTGTGGCGCAAGCGGCGCATTCGCGCCGCATTGATGCCTCATTTCGAAGGTAGAAAATAGCCGCTGAAAATGAGGCGGCCATGACCAAAGCTATTCAAAAATCCTATCAGAGTGTCAGCGTCCTGTTTGTTCTGAATTGGGATGTGCTTTTGTGCTTTGGTCTGACGGCGCTGGCACTTGCTGGCGGCGCGTATCTCGCCGGTCTCTGATTCCCAAAACCCCTTCAAGAATGCGTGTCCGGTGACCTATCGTCGCCCCGATGGTTTTGGAGTTTTGACAAGCGCATTCAATCTCGTTACTCAGCATTAAGTCCTAAATTTTTGGGTAGAGAAAAAATGGCTGACGGGCGAGGCGCGGGTATATCCTGCGGAGGGCAGATGACAACAAACAATATTTTGTGGCGCACACGATCATTTCTTTTTCTTACTGCGGCAATGGGTTTACTGGCTTTGCCGCATGCAGCGCAGGCGCAAAACTTCACCATCAACTCCTTCGAGGTTGAGGGCAACCGGCGCATTGAGACAGGTACAATCATCCAACGGACAGGAATCGAACCGGGACAGACAGTCTCGGCCGGTCAGTTGAATGACGCGTATCAGCGTGTGCTTGACAGTGGTGTTTTTGAAACAGTCGAATTGACACCTCGTGGCACGACTCTGGTGATCGAGGTGCAGGAATACCCGACGATCAACCAAATCAGCATCGAAGGGAATCGCCGCGTCAAAGATGACCTTTTACTTGATGTGATCTCGTCCGAGCCGCGCCGTGTTTTCACTCCGCAGGCAGCCGAGGCGGACGCCGATCTGATTGCCGAAGTCTATTCCGCCCAAGGCCGGGTATCGGCAACTGTGATCCCGCGCGTCATCCGCCGAAACGACAACCGCGTCGATCTGGTGTTTGAAGTTGCAGAAGGCACCACGATTGAGGTTGAACGCGTCAGTTTCGTTGGCAACCGTGCCTTCTCGGACCGCCGCCTGCGTCGCGTGCTTGAGACCAAACAGGCGACCTTCCTGCGGACGTTCTTCCGCAACGATACGTTCATCGGAGACCGGATCGAATTCGACAAGCAGGTCATTCGGGATTTCTATCTGTCACGCGGCTATGTCGATTTCCGTGTGAACAGTGCCAACGTGGAATTCACCCGCGAGCGGGATGCTTTTTTCCTGGTCATGAACATCACCGAAGGGCAGAAGTTCTCGTTCGGCAAAATCACGACCGTAAGCGAGATCCCGGGTGTGGATCCGTCGATCTATCAGGATGCTCTGAAGATCAAACCGGGCGTGACCTATTCGCCGACCCTGATCGAGAACTCGATTGCACGTCAGGAACGGCTTGGTGTGAAGCAGGGCGTGGATTTCCTGCGGGTCGAGCCGCGCGTCACACGCAACCCGCGTGATTTGACGCTGGACGTGGAATTCGTCCTCAGCCGTGGGCCGCGGATTTTCGTGGAGCGTATTGATATTGAGGGCAACACAACCACGCTGGATCGGGTGATCCGTCGTCAGTTCGACACCGTGGAAGGCGACCCGTTCAACCCACGTGAAATTCGTCAAGCGGCTGAGCGGATCAACGCCTTGGGCTTCTTTGCCAATGCCGAGGTAGAACCGCGCGAAGGATCATCGCCCAGCCAGGTGATCCTGGATGTGGATGTCGAGGAGCAACCAACTGGCTCACTGAGCCTTGGTGGTAGCTACTCGGTCTCGGATGGTTTCGGTGTCGCCATCGGCCTGAATGAATCGAACTTTCTGGGCCGGGGGCAGAACCTTGGTCTGACCATCTCGACTGCTCAGGACTCCGAGCAATACTCGCTAAGCTTTACTGAGCCGTACCTTTTGGGCCGCAAACTACGTTTTGACCTGGGTCTTGGTGTCGCGACGACGAACTCTAGCTTTGCTAGCTATGATACGGATCGGTTGTTCTTTAACCCACAGCTGACTTATTCGATTGGTGAGCTGTCGGCCCTGCGCGTGCGCTATGGCTGGGAACGCTCGGAAATGACCCAGCAGGATAACGAGGCGAACGGTGCGGTCATCACATCGGAGATCGCGCAGGGTGAGCGGGTCAACAGCAGCTTTGGCCTGACCTATGTCTATGACAGCCGTATCGGTGGCCTGAACCCGAATGCGGGCGTCCTTTTCGAACTTGGCTTCGATGCCGCTGGTCTGGGTGGCGACAACAAATTCGTCAAGACCACGGCGCGCACGATCGCGCAGACCCGCGTTTGGAACGAAGAAGTCGTTCTGCGCGCAACTCTCGAGGCCGGTGCGCTGCATTGGTCGGGGAATGACTTCAGCCGTACCATCGACCGTTTCGTTCTGGGGCCGAACACATTCCGCGGATTTGAGCCGGCCGGTATTGGCCCGCGTGATCTGTCCAACGGGCAGGACGACGCCATCGGCGGCAACTACTACTGGGTGGCGCGGTTCGAAAGCGACTTCCCATTGGGGCTGCCAGAAGAACTCGGTCTGCGGGGCGGTTTGTTCTACGACGTCGGCAACCTTTACAACATCAATGACGTAAACACCGCAGGTGCAAATATTGTGGGTGCGGATGGCTCCATTCGTCACGTCATCGGTGTGTCGGTTCTGTGGGAAACACCGTTTGGCCCGCTGCGCTTCAACTTCTCGAAAGCGTTGAAGAAAGAAGACTTCGACAAGGAACAGAATTTCGACCTGACTGTTCAGGCGCGGTTCTGATCCGGCATGCGGTTGCGAATATCTAGACGCGCATGGGGCCCGGTTCGGGCCCTTTGCCTTTTGCTGGGCCTTGTGCTTGCGTCCCAAGCGGTAGCGCAGCAATTGGGCGTGCGTGATCCGCTGGTCCTGACCATCTCAAGTGACCGGTTGTTCGCGGATTCGGCATTCGGCCAGCGCGTGCTGCGCGAGATTGAATCCGAAGGCGCGCTGCTTGCGGAAGAAAATGAGCGGATCGTCGCGGAACTCAGCAGCGAAGAGAAAGACCTGACGCAGAAACGCGCTGAACTGGCCCCGGAGGATTTCCGCCCTCTTGCGCAGGCCTTCGACGAAAAGGTGCAATCGCATCGCGATGGCCAACGCGCCAAGCTGGATGCCTTGGCCCGGCGCAGCGAAGAAAGCCGCCAGACGTTTTATGCCCTGGCGCAACCCGTTCTGATCGAACTTATGCGTGAGACGGGGGCCGCCGTGGTGCTGGAACGCGCGAATGTGTTCCTCAGCGCCGACACCTCTGACATCACCGACGATGCGATTGCCCGCATTAACGCCGCAATTGGCGATGGAACCGGCCTTCAGGACAGCACAGGCGAATAGGTTCGCTTGCCCTCAGAGGCCGGTATTGCTAACCACGCGGAAACTGACACATCCAAATAACGGGACGAGTGAACGATGACGACGGAAACCAAAAGCGCCGACATTCAGCTGATTCAGCGGATATTGCCGCATCGCTATCCGTTTCTGCTGGTCGACAAAGTGGTCGATATCGACGGCTATCAATCGGCTCGTGGCATCAAGAATGTCACCATGAACGAGCCGCATTTCCAGGGTCACTTCCCCGGAACGCCGATCATGCCCGGTGTCACCATTGTCGAGGCGATGGCGCAGACCTCGGGCGTGATGCTGGGCGTCGGAATGGATGTCATTGATACCGAGCTGCTGATCTATTTCATGAGCATCGACAAATGCAAATTCCGCCGCAAGGTGGTGCCGGGTGACGTGTTGGAAATGCATGTCCAAACCCTGCGTGGCAAAAAGGGTGGCAAGCTGTTCAAATTCCACGGACGTGCAACCGTTGACGGTGAGGTCGCAGCCGAAGCCGAATTTTCGGCTTATGTCGATTGGGACATGGAAAAAACGACATGAGCGGCATTCACCCAAGCGCAATCATCGAAGAGGGTGCGCAGATCGGTCAGGACTGTGTGATTGGTCCCTTTTGCTATGTGGGTCCTCAGGTCAAGCTGGGCGACCGGGTCGAGTTGAAGACGCATGTGGTCGTCACGGGCGATACCACGGTCGGCGATGATACGGTGATCTTCAATTTCTCGGTGATCGGAGAGATTCCGCAGGATCTAAAATTCGGGGGCGAAAATACGCGGCTTGAGATCGGCCAGCGCAACCGCATCCGCGAGCATGTGACTATCAACACCGGCACCGAAGGCGGTGGTGGTGTGACTCGGATCGGTGACGATTGCCTGTTCATGGCCGGAGTTCACGTGGCCCATGACGTTCAGATCGGCAACCGTGTGATCATGGTGAACCACGCGGGCGCGGCGGGGCATTGTATCGTCGAAGATGACGTAATCGTTGGCGGAATCTCGGGCCTGCACCAATGGGTCCGCGTCGGTCGCGGCGCTATCATAGGCGCGCTGACCATGGTGCCAAACGACGTCATCCCTTACGGTCTGGTGCAAGCGCCACGCGGCGAGTTGGACGGGCTGAACCTTGTTGGCCTGAAACGTCGCGGTGTATCGCGTGAGGATATCTCGGCTCTGCGGGCTGCGTTCAAGGAACTGTCCGGCGGCGAGGGGACTTTTCAGGAACGCGCCTATCGCGCAGGCAAGGACACCGACAGCGAATATGTTCAACGCATTGTCGAGTTCGTCACCGGTCAATCAGATCGCTCGTTCCTGACGCCGAGGAAATAACCAAATGCTGGCTTTGATCGCAGGAACGGGTGTTCTGCCGGACGCTGTCGTGGACGCTCTGCCAGACCGTCCGTTGGTCTGCGCGATGGAGGGGTTCGAACCTGAGAGCCTGACTGTAGACGTCGTTTTCCGTCTGGAGCAGCTCGGCAGCTTTCTCGCAGATATCAAGGTGCGCGGCGTGACGCAGATCTGCATGGCGGGTGCGGTGCAGCGGCCCAAAGTCGATCCCGCGCGGATTGATGCCGCAACGATGCCTTTGGTGCCGATCATTCAAAAGGCGATGATGTCTGGTGATGATGGCGCTTTACGCGCTGTGATCGGTATCTTTGAGGATGCGGGCCTGGCCGTCAAAGCCGCGCATGAGATCGCACCTGATCTGCTACCACCGCTGGGATGCCTAACCGAGACGCACCCGTCCGAGGCCGATCTGGCCGATGCCGACCGTGCCGCAGGTATTCTGCGCGCGATGGGCAGCGCCGATATCGGTCAGGCCTGTGCCGTCTCCAAAGGCCAGGCTCTGGCGGTTGAGAGCATTTTTGGCACAGCCTGGATGTTGCAATCGCTGACCCAGCGCCCGGATGCGGGCGGAGGCGTTCTGTTCAAAGGTCCGAAACCCGATCAGGATCGCCGCGTTGATCTGCCTGCCATCGGTCCGGAGACCGTCACCGATGCGGTGGCTGCGGGTCTCACGGGCATTGTAATTGAAAAAGGTGGCGTGATGGTGCTGCGGCGGGATCATGTCGTCGCCGAGTGCAACCGCCTTGGCTTGTTCCTCTATGTGCGCGAGCGGGCCGTCTGATGCGCGTTTTTCTGGTCGCCGGAGAACCTTCGGGCGACCGGCTGGGCGGCGCGTTGATGGAGGGCCTAAAGGCTCTGGTTCCTGATGTCACGTTTGACGGCGTGGGCGGGCCGCTGATGCAGGCTCAGGGCCTGAAAAGCCGCTTTCCCATGTCCGAACTCAGCGTAATGGGGTTGGTTGAGGTACTGCCCAAGTTCTTCCACCTCAAACGCCGTATATCTGAGACGGCACAGGCGGTATTGGACACCCAACCAGATGTTCTGATCACCATCGACAGTCCGGATTTCTCGTTGCGTGTTGCCAAACTGGTCAAGGCGAGCAGCGACATTCGCACCGTCCACTATGTCGCCCCCAGTGTCTGGGCCTGGCGTCCAGGGCGGGCCGACAAGATGGCCAAGGTGATCGACCATGTTCTGGCGCTGCTTCCCTTCGAGCCGCCCTACATGGAACGCGCGGGGATGGAGTGCGATTTTGTCGGCCATCCGGTCGCCAGCGAACATCAGGCGACGGAGGTGGATATCAAGGCCTTTCGAGACGCCTACGATCTGGGGGATGCGCCGCTGTTGCTGGCCCTGCCGGGTTCGCGCCGGGGAGAAGTCGACCGGCTTGCACCTGTCTTTGGCGAGGCGCTCTCGCTCTACCTTAAGAACCGCCCAGAAACGCGGGTTGTTGTGCCAACGGTGGCCCATATGGTCGACACCGTGACCGAGCATTTGCGCAGCTGGCCCGGATCGCCCGTTGTGGTTGATCCACGTGATCTGCCCTCGGATCAGGCGGTGGCGCAAAAGCGGGCGGCCTTTGCGGCGGCTGATCTGGCCTTGGCAGCGTCAGGGACTGTGTCACTGGAACTGGCGGCTCAGGCCACGCCGATGGTGATTGCCTATAACCTCAACTGGCTGACAACTCTGATCGCAAAGCGGATGGTGCATCTGGACACGGCGACGCTGGTCAATCTGGTCTCGGACACGCGGACGGTGCCCGAGTGTCTGCTGGACGATTGCCAGCCCTACCAGATCTCCAAAGCTCTGGAACGTGTCGCAGCGCAGCCAGAGGCCCAGCGTGAGGCCATGGCGACTACGATGGATCGTCTGGGTCGCGGCGGAGAGGCACCGGGCCTGCGCGCCGCTAAGGCCATTTTGGCCCGGATGACCAAAGCTGATGCTTGAGTATCTGCTCTTTTCGATTTCGGCCGGGGTTGTGATGGTGTCGACCAATCTCGACAACCTGGCCGTGTTGTTGGGGCTGATGCTGGTGATGGATCACCGCCGCTCGTTGATGGGGTTTGCCGTCGCGCATGGGCTTGTCCTGTGCCTGTCATTGGCCGTCGCGACAGGTTTAAGCCAGAGCGGACTGCCGGAGTGGATCGGGTATCTTGGGATCGTTCCGCTAGCGCTTGGCCTGCGCGGTATCTGGCTGCAGATTTCAGGAGTTGAGCAGACAGACGACACGCCAAAGGGCGCAGTGACCTCGGTCGTGACGCTGTTTCTCAGCCTGTCGGTCGATACGTTCGCCGTGATGACACCCTTGCTAGCAGATTCCAGTCCCGTATTCCGGCTGGCGGCTCTGATTGGCGCGGGTTGCGCCTCGGCAAGTCTGGCGGCCGTTGCTGCCTGGGGTGCGCCTCATGCGCAGAAACTAGGCCCGCGCGTCAACCGGCTAGAGAAGATCGCGCCCTATATCATGGTCTGCGTCGGTCTCTACATTCTGCTAAACTCGCCGACCGATATACTCTAATCTGTGTCGCTGTTGTGAATGAAGCAGCGTTGCAGTTGGACCTGCAGCTTGCGATATCCTGCGGCAGAAGGAGAGCCTAGATGACCCGTATTCCCGCCTTGACCGACGATGACATGACACCGGCCGCGCGAGCCGCGCATGCGGAATTGGGCGCATATGGGCCGTTCGACAATTGGGCGCGGGTGGCGGCGCATTGCCCGCCGGTTCTGGAACATGTCAGCGGGATGCTCACCACCTTGCGCGCGCAGGCAACCCTTCCGCGCCGCGCGTTGGAGCTGGCGATGGTCACGGTCTCAAAGCTGAACGCCTGTGACTATTGCGTGTCGCATCACACGCCCTTGCTGACCGTTGCGGGTCTCAGCGCAGAAGGCGTGGCGCGGCTGCCGGAGGTCGAGGATCACCCCGAGCTGGACGCTTGTGACAGGGCGGTGGTCCGCTATGCCGAAGCAGTGACCACCCGATCAGGCAGGATGCGCGACGCCGAGATCTCGGACCTGAAAGAGTGGTTTACTGACGCGCAGATCGTTGAACTGACATGGCGCATTGCCCTTTGCGGGGCGTTCAACCGGTTCAACGACGCCCTTCAGATCCAGATCGAACCCGAGGTCACGCCGGTCTCGGCCTAGTAGCCGCGCCAAATCCAGCCGCCGCCAAAAATGCGACTGCTGTTTGGGTCGTAGAACACGCAGGCCTGACCGGGCGAGATACCTTCCTCGGGTGTCAGCAGTTCGACCTCGGCCGTGGTTTCAGACAATGGTCGAATGATCGCCTCGCGCGGGGGACGGGTTGATCGCACTTTGACCGACACATGCCATTCGTAGCGTGACGTGAAGGGTTCATCACCCAGCCAGTTGATCTCGCGCACGGGAACAGTTCGCGTGGCCAGCATCTCTTTCGGGCCGACAACGACCTGTTTCTTGTCGACATCCAGTTTCACCACGTATAGCGGCTCGCTCAAGCCTCCGATACCCAACCCGCGGCGCTGACCGATCGTGTAGTGGATCACGCCGTTATGCTCAGCCAAAATACGACCATCGGCATGGACAATCTCACCGGGTTCAGCCGCGCCGGGGCGCAGCTTTTCGATGACGCTGGCATAGTTACCGTTGGGGACAAAGCAGATGTCCTGACTGTCGGGCTTGTCCGCCACCGCCAGGCCGTATTGCGCTGCCATTTCGCGGGTTGCGTCCTTCGAGGGCAGGTGGCCCAGAGGGAAGCGCAGGAAATCCAGCTGCTCGGGCGTGGTCGAGAACAGGAAGTAGGACTGATCTCGGTTCGCATCCTCTGCGCTGTGCAGCTCAGGCCCTTTTGGTCCCATCTTCCGCTGGATATAGTGGCCGGTCGCCATGCAATCAGCTTCTAGGTCTTTGGCCGTTTCCAGCAGGTCTTTGAACTTTACACGCTCATTGCAGCGGATGCAGGGCACAGGTGTCGCGCCCGCCAGATAGCTGTCGGCGAATTCGTCAATCACAGCGTCCTTGAAGATGTTCTCATAATCCAGAACGTAATGCGGGAAACCACGCTCTTCGGCCACACGGCGCGCGTCGTGGATATCGATCCCAGCACAGCACGCGCCTTTTTTGGCCAGCGCCGCACCGTGGTCATACAGCTGCAACGTGACGCCCACGACATCATAGCCCTGATCCGCCAGATATGCGGCCACGACGGAGCTGTCGACACCGCCCGACATAGCAACCACCACCCGCGTTTCCGAGGGCGGTTTGGCAAAGCCAAGCGAATTGAGTTGGGTCTCGGCGGCGAGGGCCATGGCGATTCCAGTCCGGGTTAAGAAAGACCGGCAGAATATAAGAAAATTCTAGACACTCTCAAGGGGTGGTTTCACGCAGCATTAAGTAGGCTGGTGTCAACTTTGTCGCAGCAGAAAGGGGTTGAGAGATGTATTTGCACAAAGTTGAAGGTCCGCGGTCTGTAACCCTGCCGGATGGCACGATTTTGTCACAGGCCGATCTACCCCCGCCGGACACGCGGCGCTGGGTGGCGTCGCGCAAGATCCTGGTCGTGCGCGGGGTACTATATGGCCTGATCACCTTGTCCGAGGCCAAGAAACGCTATGGCATCAGCGATGAGGAATTCAACATCTGGGTCTCCGCCGTAGCAGAGCATGGCGTCGATGCACTGAAAGTTACCGCGCTAAAAAAATATAGACAACCTAAAGGCGAAAATGAATAAGTGATTCAACGGTAACGCAAGATTAACCATTCTTGGTCAGGTTTATTTTTAATTGGAAGTTTTGACCCGAATTGGAGCAGTGAAATGAGAATACTTCTTGTCGAGGATGATCCGACCACGTCCAAAAGCATTGAATTGATGCTGACGCATGCCAACCTGAATGTGTATGCGACGGACCTTGGGGAAGAAGGGATCGACCTGGCGAAACTCTATGACTACGATCTTATTCTTTTGGATCTGAACCTGCCGGATATGAACGGGCATGAGGTTCTGCGCCAACTGCGTATTGCTCGGGTGGAAACGCCAATTTTGATCCTGTCCGGCGCTGATGACACCGAAAGCAAAATTAAGGGCTTCGGGTTTGGGGCAGACGATTATCTGACCAAACCGTTCCATCGCGAAGAACTGGTGGCCCGTATCCACGCTATCATTCGCCGCTCTAAAGGGCATTCGCAATCGGTGATTCACACCGGTCGGGTGGCGGTCAATCTGGATGCGAAAACCGTCGAGGTGGATGGGCAGACGGTGCATTTGACGGGTAAGGAATACCAGATGCTCGAGCTGTTGAGCTTACGAAAGGGCACAACTCTCACGAAAGAGATGTTCCTCAACCATCTCTACGGTGGCATGGACGAACCCGAGTTGAAGATCATCGACGTGTTTATCTGCAAGCTGCGCAAGAAGCTCAGCAATGCGACGGGCGGTGACAACTACATCGAAACCGTATGGGGGCGCGGCTACGTGTTGCGGGACCCGCAAAGCAACTCGCTTGATGAGACGCGGATGGCAGTCAACGCCTGACGTCCGAAGACACTTGCCACCCATGGTCCAGAGGGTGGCATTTCCACTCACGGCTCAGCACGTCTGGACCTAGCCATGACCTCGCCCTATCACTGAGGTCCAGAATAAAGTGACAGGGCGAGGCCATGAGCAATTCCATCTCGATAGCAGACCTGAAAGAGGATGAGGCACGCGCCGAACTCGCGCGCCTTGCAGACCTGCTGTTGCGGGCCAACCGGCTATACCACGGGGAAGACGCGCCTGAGATTTCGGATGCCGAGTACGATGCGCTGAAACGGCGAAATGTCGAAATAGAAGAGAAATTTCCGCATCTAAAACGCTCTGACAGTCCGAGTGATCAAGTCGGCGCGCGCCCGGCGGACGTGTTCTCCAAGGTCACGCATGCACAGCGCATGATGTCATTGGGCAATGCGTTTGATGATGAGGATGTCGCGGATTTCGACCGCTCGATTCGCAAGTATCTCGGCCTGTCTGCAGATGCGCCATTGGCCTATACGGCTGAGCCCAAGATCGATGGGCTTTCATTGTCCCTGCGGTATGAGCAGGGAAAACTGGTCCAAGCCGCCACACGGGGCGATGGAGAAGTGGGAGAGAACGTGACGGCGAATGCCCGAACGATCTCTGATATTCCGCACACAATCGAAGGCGCCCCCGATATTCTAGAAGTGCGCGGCGAGGTCTACATGTCTCACGCGGATTTCGAAGCGCTTAATGAACGTCAGGCAGAGGCTGGCGGCAAACACTTTGCCAACCCCAGAAATGCTGCAGCCGGTTCGTTGCGACAGCTGGATGCCGAAATCACCCGCGCGCGACCGTTGAAGTTCTTTGCCTACGCGTGGGGAGAGCTGTCGGCCCCTCTGGCTGAGACGCAAGATGGGGCGATTGAGCGACTGAAAAGCTTAGGATTCTCGACCAATCCGCTGACACGTTTGTGCAAATCAACTCAGGACATGTTGGCGCACTACCGGTCGATCGAAGAACAGCGCGCGACGCTGGGTTATGATATCGACGGTGTGGTCTACAAAGTGGATGACCTTGGCCTGCAAGCCCGTCTCGGGTTTCGATCAACGACGCCCAGATGGGCCATCGCGCATAAATTCCCCGCCGAACTGGCTTGGACCCGGCTTGAAGCGATTGACATTCAGGTCGGCCGCACCGGCGCGCTCAGCCCTGTTGCGCGCTTGCATCCGGTTACAGTTGGCGGAGTTGTCGTGTCGAATGCAACGCTGCACAACGAAGACTATATCGCCGGGCGCGATGCCAAGGGTGGCACCATCCGGGATGGCAAGGACATCCGTGAGGGGGACTGGGTACAGGTCTATCGCGCTGGGGATGTGATCCCCAAGATCGCGGATGTCGACCTTTCGAAACGGCCCGAAGATGCGGTTCCTTATGAGTTCCCGCGCACGTGTGGGAAGTGTGGAAGTGCGGCGGTGCGCGAAGAAGGTGACGCGGTGCGGCGCTGTACGGGTGGCATGATCTGCCCGGCGCAAGCTGTTGAGAAATTGAAGCATTTCGTGTCTCGCAAGGCCTTCGATATAGAAGGCTTGGGCGCAAAACAGATCGAGATGTTCTATGAAGATCCGGTCCTGCCGATCAAAACGCCTGCTGATATTTTCGATCTGCAAGACCGGGACTCCAGCACTCTGTCCCGTTTGAAAAATCGCGAAGGATGGGGGGACACCTCGGCCAGCAATCTGTTTGCGGCCATTGATGAGAAGCGGACCATTCCCTTTGCTCGCTTGCTGTTTGGCCTTGGCATCCGCCATGTAGGTGAGGTCGTGGCGCGTGATCTTGCGCTGCACTACCGCGACTGGGAGGCAATGTCCCAAGCGGTCGATACCGCGCGCCCGGCGGCGTTCGCGTATCGCGCCGCGGATCAAGCGGAAGAGGCTGAACGGTTGGCCGCAGCATCTCAAGGGCGTCGGGCGCGGATCAAGGAAAGCCGCACCGCCACCATCGCGGAATTGTCCGTCCCCGAAGAGGCTTCAGCCGCGTGGACGGATCTGATTGCGGTTGACGGGATCGGCGCGACGGTTGGTTTGGCTCTGTCCGACGCCTTCGCCAATGTTGAGGAGCGACAGGCCTTTGATGCGCTCAAGGCGCATTTGACCGTTGTGCCACCCGATGCGCCAGCCTCAGAAAGCCCGGTGGCGGGCAAGACCGTGGTTTTCACCGGCACGCTGGAAAAGATGACACGCGCCGAAGCCAAGGCACGGGCCGAGGCGTTGGGGGCCAAAGTCTCAGGCTCGGTCAGTAAGAAGACCGATATTCTTGTTGCGGGGCCGGGTGCTGGCTCGAAGGCCAAAAAGGCGGCAGAGCTGGGGATCGAAACCCTGGATGAGGATGGCTGGTTGCAGCTGATCGACGGCGCATGAGCGGACGGCCAGAATCCTTGTTTCCCCTGTTTGCAGGGGTTGAAACCTTGGAGGGGGTCGGCCCGAAGACTGCTCAGGCGATGGCGCAGGCCGGGATGGAAAGCCCGCGCGACGTTCTGTTTGGCTTGCCCTATGCCGTGATTGATCGACGCAGGCGCGACACGATCCAAGGGGTTGATCTGCCGTCTACGTTGACGGTTGAGGTCACGGTCGGCACGCATCGCCCATCTCGGAACAGGGGCGGCGCGTATCGGGTCCATGTCGAGGACAGTCAGGCCGATTTCCAACTGGTGTTCTTTCACGCGCGTGGCGACTACCTGAAGAAAGTCCTGCCGGAGGGATCGCGCCGTGTGATCTCGGGCAAGTTGGAGCTGTTCGACGGCATGGCGCAGATGGTGCATCCCGATCATATGCTGCCGGTGGATCAGGCCTCGGACATTCCTGAGTTCGAGCCGGTCTATCATCTGACGCAGGGGATCACGCAGAAGACCATGTTCAAGGCCGTCCGCAGCGCTTTGACGCGTGCACCACACCTGGCCGAATGGGCTGATCCGGCGCAGATCAGCAGTCAGAACTGGCCCTCATGGCACGCGGCAATTCAGGCCGCACACAACCCTCAAGGCGCGGATGAAGTGGCCTCATTCGCCCCGGCGCGAGAGCGTTTGGCCTATGATGAGCTGTTGGCGCATCAGTTGACGCTGGCTCTGGCGCGGCAGCGGGAACGCAAAGCACGCGGGATTGTCAGTGTTGGCACGGGCAAGTTGCAATCGAAGGTTCTGGCGAGCCTGCCTTATCGGCCAACTGGTGCGCAGACGCGGGCGATAGGTGAAATCGCGGGCGATATGGCTTCGGAGTCGCGCATGAACCGGTTGCTTCAGGGTGACGTGGGCGCAGGCAAAACGCTGGTTGCGTTCATGGCTCTGCTGGTCGCGGTCGAGGCCGGAGGGCAGGGGGTCATGATGGCCCCAACCGAGATCTTGGCGCGCCAGCATCTTGAGGGGTTGCGTCCCTTGGCGGAAGAGGCTTGCGTTGTGTTGGAAATCCTGACCGGACGCGACAAGGGCGCGGAGCGGCGGGCCAAGCTGGCTGCTTTGGAAGCTGGCGATATCCAGATTCTCGTAGGCACCCATGCGGCGTTCCAAAATGATGTGGCGTTCAAGGCCTTGCGTCTGGCGATTGTCGACGAACAGCATCGTTTTGGCGTGCGCCAGCGGATGGAGCTGTCGGAAAAAGGGCAGGGTGCCGATGTTCTGGTTATGACGGCCACGCCGATCCCACGCAGTCTCGCTCTGGCGCAATATGGCGATATGGATGTCTCGGTTCTGGACGAAAAGCCGCCGGGGCGAAAACCGATCAAGACCGCGATTGTCAGCACGGGACGGATGGAAGAAGTCGTCGCCCATCTGCGCCGCGCTATTGAGGAAGGGCGGCAGTGTTACTGGGTCTGTCCGCTGGTCGACGAATCCGAGGTCTCCGACCTGACGGCGGCGGAAGAGCGGTTCAAACGCCTGCGCGCTATCTTGGGAGAAGGCACCGTTGGTCTGGTCCACGGGCAAATGCCGCCTGCCGAAAAAGATGCCGCCATGACCGCGTTTCAGACGGGTGAAACCAAGGTCCTGGTGGCGACGACGGTGATTGAAGTGGGCGTGAACGTCCCCAATGCATCGATCATGGTCATCGAACGGGCCGAGATTTTCGGTCTGGCTCAACTGCACCAGTTGCGCGGACGCGTTGGCCGAGGGGATGCGGATTCGACCTGTCTGCTGATGTATCAGGCGCCTCTCAGTGAGGGCGGCCGCAAACGGTTGGAGGTCCTCCGTGAGACCGAGGATGGCTTTCGCATTTCTGAGACCGATCTACAGATGCGCGGTGCGGGAGATCTGATTGGAACCGCCCAGTCGGGCCTGCCGAAGTTTCGTATTGCGGATCTGGAACGGCAGGCAGGATTGATGGCCGTGGCCCAGACCGATGCGCGGGCCTTGCTGAATACCGATCCCAAACTGACCTCGGACCGGGGAAAGGCCGCGCGTGTTCTGCTTTGGCTGATGAAACAGGATCAGGCGATCCGTTTGATTTCAGTAGGTTAGTAACTAAGTATCCATAAAGTTCGCAAATGTTCTCAAAAAGTTCTTTACCGACTCGGAGAAATATGAGAACAAAAGGTCAACAAAGGATTAAATCCCTGACCCGGAGGTGACCCATGCTGACCCAGATCAAGACCGTATTTACGCGTTCGCACTCGACCATCCTGCAAGATGCAGCGGGTGTTGCGTCTCTGGTCGTTATGCTGATGGTCGCTCTTCACCTTCCGGTTGGTTTCTAACCCTTTTTGCCTGCGATCTCGTGCCGAATAGCCCGCGCCTGTCATCCCCAGTGAAATCAAGGGTGACCTGTCTGTCCCAAACCCCTTGAGGGGCCATGCCTCGGCCCCGCGCGGTGTCCCGGACCCCACACGAGAAACGCATTGCCTGCCGCCGCCCTTCCCGCCCGGAAGGAGCGGCGGATTTTTTTAGAGCTGGCCGGTCTTGATGATTTCCAACATCGCCGACAGAACGGAATTCACCGCGACCGAGGCCAGGATCATTCCCATTACACGGCTGATGATTGCCGCGCCAGAATGACCGATCAGGCGTATGATCGGCTCGGCCAGAAGCATTAAAACAAAGGCGATAAGCACGACCGACAACATGACCAGCGCAGTAATCCCCTGGTCGGCGGCGCTGTAGCGGTGGTTGTCCGTTAGGATCACGATCGCCAGCATCGCACCGGGTGAAGCTAGCGATGGCACAGCCAGAGGGAAGATCGCCGGGTTGTGTTTATGGACCTTATCATCCTTGTCGTCTTCGGCGGCGCGTTGTTCGATCTCCTGCTTGCTTTCGCCAAAAATCATCGTCAGCGCGAACAGGAAAAGGATGATCCCTCCGGCGACCTGGAACGAGTTCAACCCGATATCAAGCGCCTCAATCAGCAATTGTCCGAAGACGAGGAAGAACAGCAGCACGCCGGCACTGATCAACGACGCGAGCATCGCCGTTTTGCGCCGTGCAGCGGCTTCGAGGCCCGCAGTGACGGCGATGAAAACAGGAATTGTGCCGATCGGGTCAATGACAACCCACAACGTAACGAAGTGTTCGAGCAGGTTGTTCACGCCCATTCCTCCACAGAAGTTTGGGTGAAATTAAACAGGTTAAGGCCAAAACGCCAAGCTTAGGCGCAGTTCGACTGTTCGGCTTGTTCCATCGCCTCAGCTGTTGCCTCAAGCGCCAGCATGATTGAGGCATGGCGGTTTTTGTATTCGCGGGCGGGGATCAGAACTTCAAGCCCGTCAAACGGGGCATCCGGGGAAGGGCCGTCCTTTTTTAGCATGGTCTTCAGCTGATCTCGGGCGGTTTCAACTTGTGCCCGCGTTGCACCAATCACCGCATCGCCAACCACTGAAGCAGCGGCCTGACCGAGGGCGCAGGCTTTGACGTCCTGTCCGAATTCGACAACGCGACCGTCTTTCATCGTCACGTCGACGGTTACGGTCGATCCGCAAAGCGGCGAGCGTTTCTTGACTGTCGCATCGGGCTGATCCAGCCGGTCCAGATGCGGGATGTCAGCCGCCAGCGCCAGAATGCGCCCGGAATACAGCTTTATCAGGTCGTTCTCGCCGCTCATGGCTTTCCCTCGTTCCGTGTTCCCCATACATAGTGGTCAGCCTTCGGGATGCAAAAGGTTTTTGTCATGTCTGACACTGTCACGTTCGATCCGTCCGATCTGAAATATAACGAAGCCGGGTTGATCCCCGCCATTGCCCAGGATCACGCCTCGGGCGAAGTATTGATGATGGCCTGGATGAACCAGCAAGCGGTTGAGCGCACGTTAGAAACGCGGCGCGTCACTTATTGGTCGCGCTCGCGCCAGACGTTCTGGATCAAGGGCGAGACGTCCGGGCATATTCAGGAGCTGGTCGATTTCCGCTTTGATTGCGACCAGGATTGCATTTTGGTCGTGATTCGTCAGACCGGCGCGGCATGTCACACCAATCGCCGGTCCTGCTTCTACACGGCTGTGCGCGATGGCGAAGAAGTCGAGTTGATGAAACCGATGGAATGAAGGACGCAAGCGTCCTTGCCTTCGGCGAGAGTATTTTTGAAAAGATGAAGCGGGGTCAGAGGCCGACCATGGCACGGATATCCTGAGGGGTTGCACCTTCGGTCCTGTATTTTGCGATGGCACGAGCGTCGTCTCGTTTAGCGAGGCGTTTACCATTCGGGTCGCGGATCAAGCCGTGATGCAGGTATTTGGGCGTGGGAAGGCCCAGCAGAGCCTGCAGGAGGACGTGAATTCGTGTTGCCTCAAACAGGTCCTGACCGCGAATGACATGGGTCACACCCTGCGCCGCATCGTCGAGGACGACGGACAGGTGGTAGGAGGTGCCCATACCTCGGCGGGACAGGACAACATCACCGATCGTTGTTTCCAATTCGGTTTTGTTGAAGGAAATGCGACCAGTTTCCCCATTTGGTCCAGTGCCTAGCTCGAGAAAACTGCCGCTCCCATGTGACAGAACGGATTGTGCCGCCATAGCCATATCAAGCCTGAGGGGCGTGTCTTTAGGTCGTTCTTTGCTGTTTCGGCTGGCTTTGTGCCGACAGGTACCGGGATAGATGATGCCATCCGGCCCGTGCAGAGGTGCCCCTTCCTGCGGGGCACTGGCCGCCGCCGCGATATCCTTGCGATTGCAGGTGCAGGGGTACAATAGACCTTTCGACCACAGGGTATCGAGGGCCTGTTCATAGATTTGGATGCGCTCAGATTGCCTCAAAACGGGTGTTGGCCAGCTGAGGCCCAGCCATTCGAGATCCGCATAGATCTGATCCTCCCACTTCGGTCGCGCGCGGGATTGGTCGATATCCTCGATCCGCAGCAGGAATGTGCCGCCTTCGGAGGCAGCCTTGTCACTGGCCAGCATCGCCGAATAGGCGTGTCCAAGATGCAAGGGACCTGTAGGGGAAGGCGCGAAGCGAGTCGTAAAAGTCACGTCTTTTCGAGGATGTACACGTCAGATTTCATGTTCATTCCGGGCAGATGAGGCCCGTATTCCTTAAACAGCAGGCGCGCGGCCCCCATGTCCAGCCAGTCGTTCAGGCGTGAGGTATAAGAGTAGTCCGCAAGTGCATGATCGTTATAAGAAAATGCCAACAGGCCATCCTTGGGTAGCGCGTGCATGAGGAGGTCCAGAGTTTCAGGTGGTGCTGCTCCGGCACCGATCACTCCGATGGCTGAAATGGTCGAGTAAGCGCCGTGTTCAATGGGTTCGGGATCAGAGATGTCAAAGCCGATCAGCGATCGATAGACGTTCTTCGCTTTGGCCTCCTCAAGCATATTGGGCGTGGGGTCCATTCCGTCGATCAGTTCAAACCCGACTGAGCGCAGCGCAACACCAGACAACCCCGTTCCACAGCCATAGTCGAGAATGGGTGTTTGTGCCTCGGGCCTCTTGGACCACAGCGCTTTGGCAACCCGACCCGGCGTGGCATAACCCTGTTCTGCGACAGAATCCTCATAGGTTGCGGCCCATTTCTGGTAGTGCGCTTGGGTGTCCTGCGGAGATTTCGATCCGTATGTGTCCTTGAAAAACTTGTCACTCATAACCGCATGTTAAGCCGCTGGGTCCGCTATCGTCCAGTCAGCTTTGCGCGAGCCACTCCGTCCATTCAGCCTTGGCGCGGTCGGTGTAGGCCTTGTAGCGGTCTTTGCGTCCCCGGCGGCCACCTTTCAGGCCATCTACAGGGCGGAACAGGCCGAAATTGACGTTCATGGGTTGAAACGTCTTGGCCTCTGCGCCGCCAGTGATGTGATGGATCAAGGCACCCATGGCGCTGTCCTGCGGTACCTTGGGCAGGGTGCGGCCCAGAATTTCAGCGGCTGCCAGTCGACCTGCCAGAAGCCCCATGGCCGCGCTTTCGACATAGCCTTCTACACCGGTGATCTGACCGGCGAACCGGATATTGGGCTTTGATTTCAAACGCATCTGCGCGTCCAGCAAAGTCGGAGAGTTGATGAACGTATTGCGGTGTATCCCGCCAAGGCGTGCGAAACTTGCGTTCTCCAGGCCGGGGATCATGCGGAACACCTCGGTCTGGGCGCCGTATTTCATCTTGGTTTGGAAACCCACGATGTTGAACAGCGTGCCAAGAGCGTTGTCGCGGCGCAGCTGCACAACGGCATGAGGTTTCACGTCTGGCTGATGGGGGTTGGTCAGACCGACGGGTTTCATTGGCCCGTGGCGCAGAGTTTCACGGCCCCGTTCAGACATCACCTCAATCGGCAAGCAGCCATCGAAGTAGCCTGCGGTCTCGCCCTCGTGGAACTCGGTTTTATCAGCGGCCAGAAGGGCGTCAATGAAGGCCTCGTACTGATCGCGGTCCATGGGGCAGTTCAAATAGGCGGTACGCTCTTCCTCGGTCTCGCCTTTGTCATAGCGGGACTGCATCCAGGCTTTACTCATGTCGATGCTCTCGGCATAGACAATCGGCGCGATGGCATCAAAGAAGGCCAGCGCGTCTGAACCGGTTTCGGCTTGGATGGCTTCACCCAGCTTGGCCGAGGTCAGAGGGCCGGTGGCAAAGATCCACTGCCCGTCGTCGGGCAGAGAGGTAACCTCTTCATCCGTCACCGTGATCCGGGAATGCGCGCGCAGTTTGGCCGTGACCGCCTCGGCAAACGGGTCGCGGTCGACGGCCAGCGCCCCGCCTGCGGGCAAGCGGTGGTCATCTGCGGTCGTCATGATCAAGCCGTTCGCAGCGCGCATTTCCCAATGCAACAGGCCCACGGCGTTTTGTTCATCATCATCCGAGCGGAACGAGTTGGAGCATACCATCTCGGCCAGATTGCCGGTCTGGTGCGCAAAGGTGCCCACGGTGGGGCGCATTTCGTGGATCACAACATCCACGCCCATTTCCGCCGCCTGCCATGCGGCCTCGGACCCGGCCATGCCGCCGCCCACGATATGCAATGCTTGTGTCATGCGCTGCCACATAGGGCAGAGCCCAAGCAGGCGCAACTGAGCAACCGTCAAATGCTTCAGATTTTAGGGGGGGTCTTGGGGTCGCCGCTGCGGGAATGTCAACGCCAGTGAGAGAAACCAGCTTGGAGGGACCTTCCGCCCACGGCGACCCAAAAGTGTAGCTGAAGCCTTAGCCTCGACCCAGCATTGCCACAGTGTTGCCCTTTTGAAAAGTGCAAAAATGATAACAGTGGTGAAAAATGTTCGGAATAATAGCCTTATTGAGACCAATTCGGCGGGCGTTTTTCGATAAACGCAGAAATGCCTTCTTCAGTATCGCGATGCAGCATATTCTGCACCATTACCTCTCCGGTATAGGCATAGGCTTGATCCAGCGGCATTTGAAGCTGTTGATAGAAGGCCTCTTTTCCGATTTTGACGGCGACGCCCAGCTTGTCTGCGATTTGTTCGGCCAAGGCGAGGGCTTGGTCGTTGAGTTGAGTTTCAGGAACAACCCGATTGATCAACCCCAGCTCTTGCGCGCGTTCGGCTGAGAGGAATCCTCCGGTGGTCAGCATCTCAAATGCCTGCTTTTTGGGGATGTTGCGGCTGAGCGCGACCATGGGAGTTGAGCAGAACAGGCCGATATTCACTCCGTTCACGCCAAAGCGCGTGCCCTCGGCTGCGACGGCCAGATCGCAGGTCGCGACCAATTGACAACCGGCGGCCGTGGCAATGCCGTGGACCTGCGCAATAACGGGTTGGGGCAGGGACTGAATCGACATCATCATCTGCGCACAACGGTTAAAGAGGTCCTGGAAATAGGCCTTGCCGCCATCCTCAGACTGACGTCCGGCTGTCATCTGTTTCAGATCATGCCCGGCGCAGAAGGCCTTGCCTTCGCCCGACAGTATAACTGCACGGATCGAGCGGTCATCGCGCAGCGTGTCGAACTCGGACTGCAAGGCGGCCAGCATCTCGTCGCTCAGCGCGTTCAGCCTTTCGGGCGTGTTCATGTGCAGCCGCGCGATGGCACCTGTGTCGTTACGTTCCAAAATTGCCATCTTGCTCTCCCGCTGGCTGTTGGGCCAACTCTAGGGTGAGAAGTGAAGGAGGGGAAGCATGGGATTGGCGTTAAGCAAAGACGAGCTGTCGCAGTACCTTAAAGAGGTATTCCCGCAGGTTCATCGCGATTTCGTGGTTGAGGACCTGACCGAGGAGACGATCACCATGCGCCTCGTGGTCGAGGACCGTCATTTACGCCCCGGCGGTACGGTCTCAGGCCCGTCGATGTTCGGTCTGGCAGATGTTTGCGTCTATGCCATGGTGTTGGCGCGCAAGGGGCGTCAGTCCTTGGCGGTGACGACCAACAGCTCTCTGGACTTTTTGCGCAAACCCGAAGGTGGCAAAGATCTGATCGCGGAATGTCGCCTTCTGAAACTGGGGCGCACTCTGGCCGTTGGCGATGTATTGATTTACTCGGTCGGGGCAGATCAGCCCGTGGCGCGGGCCAGTATGACCTATTCCATCCCGCCGGCCGGGTCTTTGGCTGCAAAATTCGGATAAAAAGGGCCGGGGCGAACCCCGGCCAGGGAAGAGGTCCCAAATGAATTTGGGACTGGGGATGGGTTAAAGCTGCCAGAAATAGCGCTTGATTTCGCGACCGGCTTGCAGACGGGTCAGGCCTACGTCCTTGAGCAACCTGTCATCCAGCTTTCCCAGATTGACGCGACTGCGACGACGGCGTTCCCATTGAGTGACCGCCGCCGCAAACTGCACGGCCAGCACAGCGATCAGCGGCAGCCGGGGGCTGGCGTTCAGCAGTGTAAGGGCGGGAGTGTGCATTGTGCGTGTCATCTCAGTATTCCTTTCAAATTGTATTGACACAAAGTAGTAATGTTCGGTACATAAGCTTGATACATTCGCAGTTGTGTCAAATGCAAAGGAAGAATTGTAATGGATACAATTTGGCCGGAGACGCTGCCAAAATCCAAAGGGCCCAAATACACCCTGGTGGCTGATACAATACGAAAAGCGATTGAAACTAAGACGTTAGATATCGGGGCCAAACTGCCCCCTGTGCGCGAACTCGCGTATCGACTCCAGATCACTCCGGGAACCGTCGCGCGGGCCTATACGATTCTGACCGAAGAGGGCTTGCTACAAGCTGAGGTCGGACGTGGTACATTTGTCGCCCCTCCGAAATCTCCGATTTTGGACGATGTCTGGTCTCGGCAGCTTCATCTGGCTGAGGCTCAGAATGCCAATCACGTCAGCCTGTTCAGCCCGAGGCTCGCGGATATGGGGCAGGTGTCTCTGATCCGCGAGTGTCTACAGAAAGTCGCGCAGTCGGATCCGGCTTTGTTCATGAATTATCCGACACGCGATGCGTATAGACCTATGCGTCAGGCGGTTGTTGAATGGTTGTCGGACTTGCCGCTTGGCAAGTTGAGCGACGACGACATTGTACTGACACATGGAGGTCAGAACGGCCTTTGCCTTGTATTCCAGACCATTCTGCAGGGCCCCAAACCGATCGTTATGGTCGAAGACCTCTCCTATGCCGGGTTCCGTCGCGCGGCAGAGTTGATGCGGGCCGATGTGGTTGGCATCCGAATGGACAAATGGGGCATTGACCCGGCAGCGATGGAGCATGTCTTGCGCCAGACGCCAGCGCAGGCGGTCTGTGTCTCGCCCGAGGTTCAGAACCCGACCGGGCTGCACACCCCTTTGGAGCGGCGCAAGGAAATCGTGGAAATTGCACGGAAATACGATGTGCAAATTGTCGAGGACGACTGCTACCGGATGGGAGACGCGAAGGAACCAAGTTTCCGCGCGTTGGCCCCTGAGCGAGGGTGGCACGTATCTTCGATCTCGAAAGTGCTGACACCGTCCTTGCGCGTCGGCTTCGCTATTGCGCCCAGAGACCGGAGCGTAGATCTGCGCCGCTCAGCCGAATACGGGTATTTTGGCCTGGCGCAGCCGCTGGCCGAACTGACTCGGCTGCTGCTCTCTGACCCTCGCACGCACCAAATAGCGCGGGATGTACGCTCGCGGATGGGAGAGTATGTGCGAGTGACCGTGAATGCCTTAGGCGGGTTCGAACTGAACTGGGCGCCAGATGTGCCGTTTGTTTGGCTGCATTTGCCGTCGGGTTGGCGGGCAGCTGCGTTCAGTCGCGCGGCCGAACGAGAAGGAATACAACTGCGATCTGCGGATGAGTTTGCGCTACGGGACGGGCGCGCCCCGAATGCGGTGCGCATTG
Organism: Ruegeria sp. BG3; assembly: GCF_056538485.1. NCBI lineage: Bacteria > Pseudomonadati > Pseudomonadota > Alphaproteobacteria > Rhodobacterales > Roseobacteraceae > Ruegeria > Ruegeria sp. BG3. The sequence goes on from NZ_JBQFTE010000001.1 coordinate 498,662, forward strand.
CGATGAACGGACATGTATCCCTGCAGAGGTTCGAGGATGCGATGCTCCGCCTGCGGGCTTTGCTGGACAATCCGCCTGAACAAATCAGCGTTTAGGTGGGGTAAAATAATACCTATTTTATAAGTATTTGAAAAAGCTATATAAAAACTTGATTGCGTGTGTTGACGTGCATTCTAAGCAGGTCTAAACCCCCTCCATCGAATTCGGACCGCTCTGTCTTGGGGCGGTCTTTCACATCAAACAGGACTATCCTGCCATGAAAACCTTTTCTGCAACACCTGCAGACATCGACAAGAAATGGATCCTGATCGACGCCGAGGGCGTTGTTCTGGGCCGTCTTGCCTCGATCGTCGCCATGCGCCTGCGTGGCAAGCACAAAGCGTCGTTCACCCCGAACATGGACATGGGCGACAACGTCATCGTGATCAACGCTGACAAAATCCAGATGACCGGCAAGAAGCGCGAAGAGAACTTCTACTGGCACACTGGCCACCCGGGCGGCATCAAGTCGCGCACCAAACAGCAGATCCTGGAAGGTGCACATCCTGAGCGCGTTGTCGTTCAGGCCGTCAAGCGCATGCTGCCGGGCAACCGTCTGGCGCGTCAGCAAATGACCAACCTGCGCGTATATGCCGGTGCCGAGCACCCGCATGAAGCCCAGGCCCCCGAAGTTCTGGACGTTAAGTCCATGAACAAGAAAAACACCCGGAGCTAATGACCGATGGCTGATCAGATCAATACTCTCGAAGAGCTGAGCGCCGTCGCAGGCGTTGAAACCGTGGCCGAAGAAGTCATCGTACGTGAACCCGTACGCGACGAGCTGGGCCGCTCCTACGCCACCGGCAAGCGTAAAGACGCTGTTGCCCGCGTTTGGATCAAGCCGGGTTCCGGCAAGGTCACTGTGAACGGCAAAGACCAGGACAAGTACTTTGCACGTCCCGTTCTGCAGCTGATCCTGCGCCAGCCTTTCCAGGTTGCTGGTGTTGAAGGTGAGTTCGACGTTGTTGCAACCGTCAAAGGCGGTGGCCTGACCGGTCAAGCCGGTGCGGTCAAGCACGGCATCTCGAAAGCGCTGCAGCTGTACGATCCGTCGCTGCGTGGCGCTCTGAAAGCTGCTGGCTTCCTGACCCGCGACAGCCGCGTTGTGGAACGTAAGAAATACGGTAAGCGCAAAGCGCGTCGTTCGTTCCAGTTCTCGAAGCGTTAATCGCTGCGAACAACGAAGTTCAAAAGGGCTCGCAATCGCGGGCCCTTTTTTTCATACGTTTAGGGCGTGATCATTACCTTCCCGTCGCTCGTTTTCAAAGCGTCCGCTAGGTTGGAGATCAGAGAGCCTAGCTTCAGATGCTCGGATACGTCCGTTTTCCAGCGCCCGTCGGCGAAACGCGCCTGAACCTCGGTCACAACGCGCATCTGGTCGGCCGGAGGGGTGGTCATCATCCAGTTTGTCAGCCAGAACCCCTCGATCCGTTTGCCCATAAAGATCAGTTGCCCGGTTTGGGTCAGGGTCGGGGCGTCGCTGCCGAGTTTGCCATAGCAAATCCAGCGCGCGCGATTGGGCATGGCGCAGAATATATGCTCGGACAGAGGGTCCATGACGGCGTCGAGAAAGACGCGGGGCTTCAGCTTGGCGCTCAGCTCGGCAAATTGGTGCGCAACGTCAGGGTCCGTTGTGACAAGAACTTCCGCAGCCCCAAACTCTTTCAGCATCGGAACAGTCTCGGCGCGCCGCACCATGGCGATGGGCTTCAAACCCAAATCCCGCCCAAGGCTGCACATCAGCTTACCCAACTGGCTGGTGGCGGCTGAAACAATAAACGCATCTCCGACTTCCTTGGCCATATCGACCATGGCCATCGCGGTGAGCGGATTGACGATCTGCGCAGCCCCGTCATCGTCCGAGATGTCGGGGCGCAGAGGGATGCACATTTGCATCTGGGTCACGACATATTCGGCCCAAGCCCCTGATCCGGCAGCAACAAAGGCGACGCGTAGGCCTTGTAAGCCTTCCGCTCCTTTTCCCGTTGCCACAACATCTCCGCACCCTTCAAAGCCCGCAGCGGCACCTTTGACACGGGGTTGGCCGTATTCGCCTTTGATGAAGTGAATGTCTGACGGATTGACCGAGGCGGTGCGCAGACGGATCAGAACCTGTCCGGGGCCGGGGGTCGGGACGGGCAATTCGGCGTCGGCCAGCCACTCAGACGCGTCTGTGATCGTGGGGCCTGTCATGGTGCCGGAATAGCCGTCATGTTTCAGGACAACGGCGCGCATGGTGGAGGGTAAATCGGTCATTGGTCAGTCCTTGAGTTGCGCCGGGGTCGCCGGATCAGGCTTCAGCCTTATGGCAAAGAAAAGCGGCGCGGGGTTCTTGTTGGGTCAAGCCAAACAAAAGCCCCGCGCCGCGTCAATTCTGCCGCGATCTAACGTCACGGCATGTGGAAAAGGCCGTCCGTGGACGGCCTGACCCTTATTGGCTCATCGCTTTTTGCAGGTCCTGAAGCTTGGTAAGAACCGCCTCGGGCGAGGCCTTGATCTCATCGAGGATCTTGATCACCTGATCTTTGACACCCTGTGCCATCTCGCTGTTCTGGACCGAGGCGACCATGGCGTCATAGTCGAAGTTCTGAGCGGTCAGCATGCCTTCTTGAACCCATGAGTTGAACAGTTCCTGACCCTGATCCGCCAGCGAGGCAACTTGATCACCGGCTTGATCTGCCGCCTCGGAGGCCTGATCCGCGATTGAATTGGCGGCGTCAGTGGCCTGATCCGCAACAGATGACGCGGCCTCAGAGGCCTGATCAGTCAGAGATGACGCCGCTTCGCTGGCTTGTTCCGTGGCCGATTCCAGTGCTTCGCTTGCGGCCTCTTGCACGGCCGAGGCCGCTTCGCTGACCGCATCGCCTGCATCCTCGGCTGCGGCTTCAAGTCTTTCGGCCGGCGTCGGTTCGGGTTGGTTGAGATAAAAATACCCGCCCGCGCCAAGGCCGACGAGGACGATGATAATAAGAAGAGTACGCGACATTATGTGTCTCCTTTGGAAATTTGTGCCGCTGGGATGATCCAAATCTAGGACGACTCAAAGGGGAATTCTTGTGATTTCTCAGCAGAATACGGGTTTGGGCCAAGCTATGCTGATTGGGCGGCTTGATCCGGCGACAAAGCGCCCACCGCTTTGCGCTTTGCATTGAACTTCGACGATAACACATTAAGCGCCAAGCCCGGTAGGCCATGCACAAGATAGCTGTGCTGAGCGAAACCTACGACGATGCTCGCACTTTACTGCTCGGTCGAATTTTTGGTCTTATGTGAAGGACTTCACTGCCTTTGACCCCAAAATGACTGATACTGCAGTCAGACAGGGTATGTAAGACATTTTGTGGATCGCGATCGGGTTCGGATCCCAAATTAACGAGTAACGTCTTTTGTTTGAATAGGCCTATTGGGCCAAAATGGGCACTGATCTCTCACTTTGTGGTTGAATGTGAGGGGCGGTGTGAGGGGGGCTGGATGAGGGGGTCTTGGCCAGCCCCTCTCTTTGCGTATCCTGAACTACCTGTCGGTCTGAGAGAGCAAAGAAGCCAATTGGAAATTATGGCGGAGAGACAGGGATTCGAACCCTGGGTGGGCTTGCACCCACAACGGTTTTCGAGACCGCCCCGTTCGACCACTCCGGCACCTCTCCGCGGGGGTCTGTGAGGGGGGGATTTAGTGAGGAACGCTCAGGGGTGCAAGCAGAAAATTCCCAGAAATCACATTCCTTGGATTTTCCATTGCCTGCCGCAACAAAACACCTAGGCTGATAGTCATGAAAAATCGAGTTGAGTGTTCTGTTGTCCCATTGCTCGCGCTGCTTGTCGCGCTTGTTTTGGTCCCTGTTTCTTCGGCTGCGGCCAATCGCGACCGGATCGAAGCCTTCCTCAATACCACCGGGTTTGATGTGGCGCTGGAGAGTATCGCGCTAGCGTCTGGCTCCGCCCCTGAAATGCTGGGCATTGATCCCGATGGCTTCGGATCCGACTGGACCCGTCTGACCGAAGAGGTGTTCGATACCGAGCTCATGCATGAAACCGCTGTTTCGATTCTCGAAGAGACGCTGAGCGATGAGGCGCTGGCCCATGCGGTCGAGTTTTATGCCTCGGATCTGGGGCAAAGGCTGGTCGAGGTCGAAAACGCCGCGCATCTGAATGAGGATGAAGAGGCCAAGCAGCAGGAGGGGCAGGAAATCGTGGCTGTTCTCGTGCAGGATGGTTCGCCCCGTGTGGAGCAGCTCAAGCGGATGAACAATGCGATTGATGCCAGCGGGACTTCGTTGCGTGCTTTGCAGGAGATCCAATTGCGGTTTCTTTTGGCGGCCAGCGCGTCTGGCGTGATTGATCTGCAATTGGAAGCGGATGAGCTGCGGTTGATGCTGCGGCAAAACGAGGCCGGGATGCGTCAAGCGCTGCAGCTTTCTGCGCTGGCAGGGGCAGCTTATACCTATCAGGATTTCTCGGACGAAGAGGTCGAGGCCTATGCCGAGGCGCTTGAACAGCCTCTGATGCAAGAGGTTTATGAGCTTCTGAATGCGATCCAGTATGAGATCATGGCCATGCGGTTTGAGGTTCTGGCTGTCCGCATGGCAGACCTTCATCCGGCTCAGGATATCTGATGCGTCTGGCACTTGCCTTAGTAGTGACGATTCTCTGCGCACTGCCAGCTGTCGCGAATGAACGGGCCAATCGGCTGGCGCATGCCATGAAGCTGGATCAGGTTGTAGGCATTCTGATCGACGAGGGCATGGTCCATCAGCAGGAACTCGAAGAGAGCCTGTTGGACGGTGACGGAGGCCCTCTGTTTCACGATCAGGTTCAAGAGATCTATAACCACTCCTGGATGAAATCCCGTCTGACCGAAGCTTTCGCCGAAGGCATGACGAAAGAGCAGATGGACCAGGCAATCGTTTTCTTCGAAAGCGATCTGGGGCAGACGATCGTGACGCTGGAGAACTCGGCCCGCAAAGCCTTTGCCGATGAGGCAATCGAAGAGATGGCGAATGAGGCCTATGAGGGCACCGAACCTGACTCGCCCCGGTTCGAACTGGTCGAGGAATACATCCGCGCGAACGACCTGATTGACCAGAACGTCCAAGGCTCGCTGAGTGCGGATTACAATTTTTTCCTGGGGCTCTACGGGGACAGTCTGGCCGAATACGAAGAGGTTCTGGATGGGTTGCTGGCGCAGAAAGACACTGTGATGGAAGAGACGACGACGTGGTTGTATTCCTTTCTGCTTCTGGCCTATCAACCGCTGGATGAGGTCGAGATGCGCGAGAATATTGCGTTTTCTCGAACCGAGACCGGGCAGGCCTTGAACGCGGCCCTTTTCAAAGGGTTTGACGAGATGTTTGATGGGATTTCCTACCGTCTGGGGGCGGCGGTGGCGCAGGTTTGGCAATCCTCTGATCTCTGACCGGTCTTGGGTGTTGACTTTGCCTTTCATTATGTGGATAAGCGCGCATCCCGGCCGGTTCTCCGCGCCGGGTGTCGTTATTATATGACCCTATGATACCTCACGGGGTCTTCCACACAGCCCAAACAGGGCGCGCTGTTCGAGGTGGCTTTCAAGCCAAAAACGCCCGTTAGGGGACCACAGAACGCGGGTTAGAAAAGGAAAGACGCATGTTTGCGGTCCTCAAGACTGGCGGCAAGCAGTACAAGGTTCAGGCGGGCGACGTGCTCCGCGTTGAAAAACTGGCTGCCGACGCAGGTGAAAAAGTTCAATTCAACGATGTTCTGATGCTGGGCGGCGACGCTCCGGTTGTTGGTGCACCTTTCGTTGAAGGCGCAGGCGTACAGGCCGAAGTGATCGAACAGATCAAAGGTGACAAGGTCATCAAATTCGTCAAGCGCCGTCGTAAGCACAGCTCGAAGCGTACCGTTGGCCACCGTCAGAAGCTGACTCTGGTCAAGATCACCGACATCCTGTCGTCGGGCGCTGACAAGTCGGGCATCAAGGCTGCAACCGGGTCTGCTCCGGCCGGCGAAGCGGCACCTGCTGCAAAGCCTGCCAAGAAAGCAGAAGCCAAAGCAGAGGCACCCGCCGCTGCTGCCGCTGACGATCTGACCAAGCTGAACGGTGTTGGCCCTGCCGCTGCCAAGAAGCTGGTCGAAGCCGGTATCGAAAGCTTTGCCGCTCTGGCCGCCTTGTCGGACGAGCAGATTGCTGCTATCGACACCATCAAAGTGAAGCCCGAATGGGTTGAGCAAGCCAAAGAGCTGGCTCAAGGCTAAGGAGAGAGAGAATGGCACATAAAAAAGCTGGCGGTTCCTCCCGTAACGGTCGCGACTCAGCTGGTCGCCGCCTTGGCGTGAAACTGTATGGTGGCCAAGCGGCCATCGCAGGCAACATCATCGTACGTCAGCGCGGCACCAAGTTCTGGCCGGGCGAGGGCGTAGGCATGGGCAAAGACCACACAATCTTTGCAACCACCGATGGCGCCGTGAAGTTCCACAAGGGACTCAAAAACCGCACCTTCATTTCGGTCCTGCCAGTGGCGGAGGCCGCAGAGTAAGCCGAAACCCAGAAGGTTTAATAAAAAATTCATGGGGGACCGGCAGAAAATGCCGGTCCCTTTTTCGTTTTAACGCAGTCGTGATCTAGAACAACAATGCCCGTCGCAACCACTAGCTTTCTCATCTTTGCCGCCTCACAGGTTGGCACGCCGGGACCGGCCAACATGGTCCTGATGGGAACAGGTGCGCGCTATGGTTTTCGCGCCGCATTGCCCTTTGTGGCCGGGGTCGTTTTGGGCAAGCAGTTGATCATCTGGCCTGTGGGCTTTGGTCTGATGCAGGTTGCCGATCAGGCTCCGCTGGCGTTTGAGGTGCTGAAATACGCTTCTGCTGCCTATATTTGCTGGCTGGCATGGAAGATCGCCAATCTAAGGCTGTCTCGGGCAACGGCGGACGGGAAAGCACCGGGCTTTGTGTCCGGGCTCATCGTGCATCCGCTTAACCCCAAGGCCTGGGCGATGATCATTGCAGGGTTCACGGGGTTTGTTGCGGCGGGGACGTCCAGTTTTGAGGCGACGCTCACGATCGCTCTTTGTTTGTTGTTCTGCCAGATCGTTTTGCACCCGATCTGGACATTTGCAGGGGACCGGATCGCCCATGTGGTTGAAGGTCGGCCTGCGGAAAAATATCTGATGTGGACGCTCGCCAGTCTGACTGTTGCGTCCGTACTTTTTGTGTTGTTCGGAGGAGGAACGCACTCATGAAACTTGAAGCAATCATAAATCAGCCGGTCATCGAAACCGAGCGGTTCGACCTGCGCCCTCTGCGCCGGTCGGACATGGGGCTTATCGAACATTACGCAGGTGATGAGCGTGTGGCGCGGATGACCACGTCGATCCCGCACCCGTTGCCGCCGGGCTCGATTGAAGCCTTCGTGACCCGCTCGATGGCGGAAGACCGGGATGAGGACGTCTGGGCGATGGATGCCACCAAGGACGGCGGGCCCGAGCTGATCGGCCTGATCTCATTACAGCGGCTCGATCGCAACCAGTCCGAGGTTGGCTATTGGGTCGCCCCTGTCTATTGGAACACGGGCATTGCCTCGATGGCTGTTGAGGCCTTGGTCGGTGCCAATCCGCTTGAGAACGCCAATATGTTCGCCAGCGTGTTTCAGGACAACCCAGCCTCGGCGCGGGTGCTGACCCATTGCGGGTTCCAGTATCTGGGCGATGCAGAAAGCTATTCGGTGGCGCGCGACGCGAATGTGCCCACTTGGACCTATACAAAGAAACTCTGACTTGTGGCCGATGGGGCCTTTGCAGTAGGGGACAGACTATGAAATTTCTCGATCTAGCAAAGGTCTACATCCGGTCCGGGGCCGGAGGTAGCGGCTGCGTCAGCTTCCGACGCGAAAAGTACATTGAATACGGCGGCCCTGATGGCGGGGACGGCGGCAAGGGCGGCTCTGTCTGGGCCGAGGTCGTGGACGGGCTGAACACCCTGATCGACTTCCGCTACCAACAGCACTTCTTTGCCAAGAACGGCCAGCCGGGTCGCGGTCAGCAACGTACCGGTAAGGATGGTGACGACATCATTTTGAGGGTGCCGGTCGGGACTGAGATCCTCGATGAGGACGAAGAGACCGTGATTTGCGACCTGACCGAGGTTGGGCAGCGGGTTCTGCTGGCCAAAGGTGGCAATGGCGGTTTTGGCAACCTCCACTTCAAATCGGCCACCAACCAGGCACCGCGTCGGGCCAATCCGGGGCAGGCGGGCATTGATCGCACCATCTGGCTGCGGCTGAAACTGATCGCGGATGTCGGCCTGTTGGGTATGCCCAATGCAGGCAAATCGACCTTTCTGGCCGCAACTTCGAACGCGCGGCCTAAAATCGCCGACTATCCTTTTACCACGCTGCACCCCAATCTGGGCGTGGTTGGCGTAGACAATGTGGAATTTGTGGTGGCCGACATTCCCGGCCTGATCGAAGGCGCTCATGAAGGGCGCGGGATCGGTGACCGGTTCCTCGGTCACGTTGAGCGCTGCGCCGTGTTGCTGCATCTGGTCGATGGCACCTCGGAAACCGTGGCCGAAGACTATCGCACCATCATCCATGAGCTTGAGGCATATGGCGGAGAACTGGCCGAGAAACCTCGGATCACGGTGCTGAACAAGGTCGACGCGTTGGATTACGAAGAACGTGACTTGGCCAAGGCTGAGCTGGAAGAGGCCGTTGGCGGCCCCGTCATGACGATGTCGGGCGTCGCGCATTTGGGCGTGACCGAGGTCCTGCGCGCCCTGCGTGCTCAAATCGACGAAAACCGCCTGCGCCAGAAACCCGCTGAGGAGGCCGCGCCGTGGCAACCCTGACCGCAGCCCGTCGGCTGGTGGTCAAGATCGGGTCCGCCTTGCTGGTGGATCGGAACACGGGACAGCTACGCTCAGATTGGCTGAAATCGCTGGCTCAGGACGTGGCCTGGCTGAAAGGGCAGGGCACGGATGTGATTCTGGTGTCTTCTGGCTCCATCGCTTTGGGGCGCGGTGTCTTGGGCCTGCCTGCAGCGGCGTTGGCTCTGGAGCAATCACAGGCCGCAGCGGCTGTGGGGCAAATCCGTCTCGCGCGCGCCTATGAGGAGGCGCTGACCCCGCATCAGATCACCACGGCCCAAGTGCTGGTGACGCTTGAGGATAGCGAAGATCGTCGCCGTTATTTGAACTCACGCGCGACACTTGAGACGCTTTTGGGCCTTGGCGTTGTTCCCATTGTCAACGAAAACGATACAGTTGCTACGGATGAAATCCGCTATGGCGACAATGACCGACTGGCTGCTCAGATCGCGGTGACTGTTGGTGCGGACCAGTTGATCCTTCTGTCGGATGTGGACGGGTTCTATACCGGCAATCCGAACGAGGATGCTTCGGCCACGCGCTACGACACGATCGACCAGATCACGCCCGAGATTGAGGCGATGGCTGGCGACGCTGGCTCAGGCCTCTCTAAGGGCGGCATGAAGACCAAGCTGATGGCGGCCAAGATGGCGACGGCTGCGGGCTGCGATATGGCGATCACGGAAGGATCGACACTCAACCCTTTGCAATCGCTTGAGAATGGCGCGAACAGCACGTGGTTTACGGCGACGCTTGATCCGCATGCAGCGCGCAAGCGCTGGATCTCGGCAATGAAACCGCGCGGAGAGATAACGATTGACGATGGGGCCGCAAAGGCGCTTTCAAATGGCAAAAGCCTGTTGCCTGCGGGTATTGTCGAAGTGACCGGTGATTTCGGACGCGGAGATCCGGTTGCCATTCTTGATCTGCAAGAGCGTCGACTGGCGCAGGGCATCAGCCGCTATACCGCGCAAGAGGCTGACGCAATCAAAGGACGAAAATCCTCAGAGATTGAGGCAACGCTGGGCTACCCTGGTCGCGCAGCGCTGATTCACAGGGACGATTTGGCGCTATAAAGGCGCAGAAAGGCTAAGGTTATGAAGGATCTCGACAATATTCCCGCTCTGATGGCCGATCTGGGTAAACGCGCCAAAGCTGCCGCGCGCGAGCTGGCCTTTGCCACGGCGGAGCGTAAACACGCAGCCCTGATCGCCGCGGCTGAGGCTGTCTGGGCCAATCGCGCTCAGATCATCGAAGCCAACAAGAAGGATCTGGAGTTCGGACGTGAAAAGGGCCTGAGCCCCGCCATGATGGACCGTCTGATGCTGGATGAGGACCGCATTCAGGGCATGGTCGATGGCCTGCGCACGGTGGCTGATCAGACCGATCCGGTGGGTGAGGTGATGACCGAGTGGGACATGCCCTCGGGCCTCAACATTCAGCGTGTGCGCACGCCGTTGGGTGTCATTGGGGTGATTTACGAAAGCCGCCCCAACGTGACCGCCGATGCTGGCGCTTTGTGCCTGAAGTCCGGCAACGCCGTCATCTTGCGCGGTGGCTCCGAGAGTTTTCACTCCTCAACGGCCATCCACGCCTGTCTGGTCGAAGGTCTGAAGGCCGCGAACTTGCCTGAGGACTCAATTCAACTCGTGCCGACCCGTGACCGCGCGGCGGTGCAGGAATTGCTAACCATGACTGACTACGTCGACGTCATCGTTCCTCGTGGCGGTAAAGGACTGGTTGGGCTCGTTCAGCGTGAGGCGCGTGTGCCGGTCTTCGCCCATCTTGAAGGCATTGTGCATGTTTACATCGACAAAGCTGCCGACCCGCAGAAAACGTTGGAGGTTGTGTTGAACGCCAAGACCCGTCGTACTGGTATTTGCGGCGCGGCAGAGTGTTTGCTGATCCATAACGACGTGGCCGAAACCCTTGGGCGCGACGTGGTTGCTGCGCTCATGGTCGCCGGGGTTGAGGTTCATGCCGAAGGTGTTCTGGCCGTCGATGGAACTACCCAAGCCACGTCAGAGGATTGGGGCAAAGAGTTTCTGGATAGCATCATTGCCGCCAAACCTGTCGCCGATATCGATGCCGCCATTGCGCATATCCAGCACTATGGCTCGAACCACACCGATTGCATCATGACCGAAGATGACGCGGCTGCTGCCCGCTTTTTCGAACGGCTGGACAGCGCCATCCTGATGCACAACGCCTCAACGCAATTTGCGGATGGCGGTGAGTTCGGAATGGGCGCTGAGATCGGCATTGCCACGGGCAAAATGCATGCACGCGGTCCTGTCGGCGCGGCGCAGTTGACCAGCTTTCAATATATGGTGCGCGGGAACGGTACGACCCGCGCCTAGAACCTCAGGGTGACGCGGGTTGTACCGGTCTCGACCGCAACCCGCCGCCCCATGGCCGCGGCCGTTTCCGGCAGCAAAGCAAACTGAACCTGCGCCGGGGTGAGTTTGTTGGCGAGATTGCCCGTGCCAACACTCTTCCATAAGTCATTGCCAATGTTCAGCTTATCGGCTGTGCCGGCTACCTGCCAGCCGGTGTCAGAGGCCGAGATATCGACTTGCCCACCAAACGGCATTGCACTCTCGCAGCACATCAGGGCCAGAAAAGCCAGTTTGACCTGATTGCGTGGCACAGCCTCGGTCAGGTTCCAATTGACCCGCACACGACCCGCGCGCTCCACGTCTTTCAGCAACTCGGCCACCTCGCTACGCCCCAATGGCTGGTCACTGGCCGAGCCAAAGGCCACGCGAAAAAACCGAATGCGCGCGCCGGCACTGCCGACACTGCCCGAGATCAGCTCCATCTCGGGGCCCTGTACCGCGCCAACCATATCCAACAGCTCCAGCCCGTTGGTGATGGCCCCGATCGGGCTGATCAGATCGTGACAGATGCGCGAGCCAATCAGCTCGGCCAGGTTGACGTCTGTGGCGCCCATGCGTACCTCCTGCTGTATCTGCCACCGGACCGGAGCCCCCATGACAGACCTCAATGCCATTCTTGCACCGGGCATGTTTGTCCGCCACCCCGATTTTCCCGATTGGGGCGTTGGACAGGTGCAGTCCAATATCGGGGGCAAGATTACCGTGAACTTCCGTGAGGAAGGAAAAGTGGTAATCGACGGAACGCGCATTGCCTTGATGCCGGTCTTTGATCCGTGAAACTGGTTTAGGAAAGGTTAACGCCAGTCATCGGATGGGACCCGTATTGCCTTTGGGGGAACAGCTGCGCTATCAGCCGGAGGCAACTTCAAGGAACGACATGCCGGATTCAGGCCCTTCTTTCACCATCCGACTCGCTGAAACCGAACAGGACCTGCGCGCCGCGCAGCGCTTGCGCTACGACGTGTTTGTACGCGAATTAGGTGGTGGCGGAGAGATGGTCGATCACTATGCCGGTCTAGAGCAAGACAAGTTCGATCCGTATTTCGATCACATGCTGGCGATCGACGATGAAACCGGGGAAACTGTCGGCGTTTACAGGCTGTTACCGGGCGAACGTGCGGCAGAGTTGGGCCAGTTTTACTCCGAAGACGAGTATGATCTGACAGTTCTGAAGCAAAGCGGTCGCAAGCTGCTAGAGCTTGGCCGGTCTTGCCTGCATCCGGACTATCGCGGCGGCACGGCCATGTATCACCTGTGGAACGGTCTGGCGGCTTATGTCACCGAGCGTGAGATCGAGGTTCTGTTCGGCGTCGCCAGCTTTCACGGCACCGATGTCACCGCGCTTGCCCAACCCTTGTCGATGCTGCATCACAACCATCTGGCGCCCGAAGATCTGCGGGTCCGCGCGCAGCCGGATGTGTTTCAATCTATGAACCTCGCGGCACCTGAAGACCTCGACCGCAGGGCGGCCATGGTGCAGGTGCCCGCGCTAATCAAAGCTTATCTCCGTTTGGGCGGGTTTGTTGGTGAAGGGGCCTTTATCGACCACAGCTTCAACACCACTGATGTCTGCTTGATCCTAGATACCGCGCGCATGAACGAGCGGCAAAAGCGCATCTATGGCGGAGCTTAAACCCGTGAGTGATCCGCTTTGGAACAGTGACGACGCGCCAGATACGATTGAACTGGGCCTTGTTGGTTGGCTATTTGTGGTCCTGCGCGGTCTACCTTTGGCATTGCTCGTTTTTGGCGGGCTGATCATCCTGCTGATCGTACGCCTTGTCGAACTGCCTTTGTTTGGAGTTCGCCGCCCGATCACACCGTTCATCACTCAATTCGTCTGCCGCAACGCATTCAGGATCCTTGGGATAGGTTTTCGAACTTCGGGAGAGCTGATGCAGGAACGTGGCGCCGTTGTTGCGAACCACACTTCGTGGCTGGATGTATTTGCGTTGAACGCCCGCAAACGCATTTATTTTGTTTCCAAAGCCGAAGTTGCCAAGTGGCCGGGAATCGGATGGCTTGCGCGTGCGACCGGAACCATCTTCATCGAACGAAATCCCAAAAAGGCACGCGAACAAACGAAGATATTCGAGGAACGTCTGAAAGCCGGCCATAAGCTGCTTTTTTTTCCTGAGGGAACTTCAACGGACGGCAGGCGTGTATTGCCCTTCAAGACAACGCTTTTCGCCGCGTTCTTTTCAGATGAGCTGCGGGACTTCATGTACGTACAACCTGTTTCCGTGGTCTTTCATGCCCCGACAGGACAACCCGACAGATTTTATGGCTGGTGGGGTGACATGGATTTCGCACCACACCTGTTGAAGACGTTGGGGGCACACCGGCAAGGGGGCGTTGAGTTGATTTATCACGCCCCCGCCAAAGTCAGCGATTTTGCCAATCGCAAAGCATTGGCCGCGCATTGCGAAGACGCGGTCCGCCACGCCCATGCGCTTGCGCGGTCATCTAGCTGAACCGGACCTGTGCGGATTAGTCTTGCTCGACCGGCTCTTCAGGAACCTCGTTGAGTGACGGGGGCACTGTATTTCGGCGCAACACAAGAACGCCCGGAGCAAAGCGGTTCGGATCGCCCCAAAACTCGACATCGTCCCCTTTCCGCAATGCAATCGCAGCCTCGTCGAATGCCGCAACGGTCACGGCCCACAATTCGCAACTGAGTGATGGAGGCAGTGGCCCCCATTTACACCGTTTCGGATCATCGGGTTCCTTGTCAAAATAGGCATCGGAACTTAGCAAAGTACCCAAATCGAACAGTGTCGATTCTCCGTCTGTGCGTACAAAATTCACCCAGCCATTCCAGTCGTACATCATGACGACCCGGCCTGTGTTCTTGTCGCTGGCAACGCTGTTGACGTTATGAGCCATACGACCAGGCGCGCCTTGCGCCGGCTTTACGTCCCGCGGTTGCAAAACACGCGGGCCGACCTGCAGGGCGTCCGGGCAAAGGTCCAGCCTGTCGCGATAATAGTCGAGCTCCAGTGGGCTAGTCCTTGTTTCCCGACCGGTGAAATCTATCGCATTTACGTCCTCAAGGTAGTTGTAAGTGAACTTTTGGTTCGAAAAATTCAAAGGCAGCAGCAGTGGAACCTGATGCGGAAATTCCGCCTTACGCGGGTCGCCTTCATCATCCAGGCACAGGATTGTATCCAGATTCGCGGCGCTGAACAGTCCACGAAACAGCCTGCCGTTTATCTTCCGGTATCCGACGATGCGCGGCTCTCCCGCCGTTCTGGCGAAGCCCATCGGTATGAGCGCGACGATCGCAGGATCGTCTTTGAGCGCATCCCATGCTTGCCCGACACTCACCTGTATGGACTTGTACTGCCCCGTCTTCTTGTCGAATATCAGACCATCATCCGTTTTTTCGGGAAAAGCTTCATCCAACAATTGCTCCAAATCGACAAGCTCATAGGTGTACTCTTCTCGGTCGAACCTGAGCGCAGAATAGCCAAATTGCCTTTCCGCGTTATCTTTAGCAATGAAACGCGCGTTTTCCTTGGTCCAAAAACCCGCGTCGCCAAAGGTTTCAGTCCATTTTCCTTGTTCGGCCAACGCAATCACAGGAACCAGCCAAAGCAACAAAAGGTAGATGAGTCTCAATTGCATAGCTTCCGCCCACCCTTCTTCGCAGCCACAATGACAGTAAGATCAAACCCACTTTTGGGTATCGGTGCGCTGGTTACACCATCTTTTTCTACAACACCGGCCTCAAGTCGGATAAATCCCGATGGCGAAGTGAGAATTTTGCTGATCTCACACGTGATGTCTGTGGACGACAATCCGCCGTTTCGAATGATGATTTTATCTTCACTGCCAAGCTGAATAGAGAGTGCCCGATTTTTATTCTGAACATCAGGATCAAAGTGGTCAAAGGAGTTGACGTCCACTTCCAATGTATAGATTTGATTACGGCTTGCATAAAAACGATCCACGATATTGGCGTCCGGGCTTTCATCTTCTTCTTTGCCATATTTGAAGTACATCCGGCGAACGTGCACATCGTCGACCTGTTGGACAACTGTCTCAGATAGCGCTGACACTTGGCTTTGCAGCCAGTTTTCTACCAGATCCTGGTTTTTGTGATCCTCCAGAACCTGATCCACTTTCTCTTCCTTATCGTTCAGCAACGCCATCAAAACTTCACGTAAGAACAGTTGTCTGAATTCCTGTAGTTCAAACAACGCTTCGATATCCTCTTGCGTCGGAGCGCGATCGAGCCGGGTGATGATCGGGTCCTGAAACTCGGTCCATTCGGCGACGAGTTCGTCATCAAAATTCGTGAGCGTACGCAGCACCAGTTCGGTCGTCAGTTCGTCATAGGCCTTTTCTTCATTTTGATCCTTGAGTTCGACAAACAGCTCGGACGCCAGCCAAGGACGCACGTAGCCGGTCCACGTCAGGGCCAGAATGAAGGCAACGGGTGTCGCGACGACAGCAAAAATAACCCCGGCGTCTTTGATAAAGTCGGCTAACTGACCCATTCGGGCTCGCAAACCTGTCTTTTCAGGCGCTCCCTCGTCCGCTTGTTTGGGTCGCCGCATAGGCTTCTTCATAATTTATACTCCCTCAAAGAAACTCTTCTCAATGAGATCCGCCTTACCGGCACGGACTTGGAAATCAAATTTATCATTAAACCTTAGCGGATTACGGGAGCTTATCACAGTAACGATGAATCTCCAAAGGTGCGGAAGACGATTCAATTTCTTAGAATCTCTACTTGTACTGCTGCGCGACTTAATTTATACGCGCGCCATTCAAACCCGCAGGCGGGGTTTGGGCTTTTTGAGGGAGACATCCTCATCAAGACCGCCGGTTGGAGCATCCGCTTCTTTCACCCCCGCCAAGGCGTAAACCGGAAAAGGAAAATAGCATGGCTCTTCCCGAGTTCTCCATGCGTCAGCTGCTGGAAGCTGGCGTTCACTTTGGTCACCAGACACAGCGTTGGAATCCCCGCATGGGCCCGTTCATCTACGGCTCGCGCAATGGCATCCACATCATGGACCTAACCCAGACTGTTCCGATGCTGGATCAGGCTCTGCAGGCTGTTCGTGACACCGTCGCAAAAGGTGGCCGCGTTCTGTTCGTTGGTACCAAGCGTCAGGCCGCTGGCCCGATTGCTGAAGCGGCTGAAAAGTCGGCTCAGTACTACATGAACCACCGCTGGCTGGGCGGCACTCTGACCAACTGGAAAACCGTTTCCCAGTCGATCAACCGTCTGAACCAGATCGACGAAGCCATGGAAGCGGGCGCAGAAGGCCTGACCAAGAAAGAGCGTCTGGGCATGGAGCGTGACCAGCAGAAGCTGCAGGCTTCGCTGGGCGGTATCCGCGAGATGGGCGGCGTTCCTGATCTGCTGTTCGTCATCGACGTCAAAAAAGAAGCGCTGGCCATCGCAGAAGCCAACAAGCTGGGTATCCCGGTTGTGGCTGTTGTCGACACCAACTGCTCGCCCGACGGCGTTGACTACATCATCCCTGGCAACGACGACGCAGCCCGCGCGATCTCGCTGTACTGTGACCTGG
Organism: Ruegeria sp. BG3; assembly: GCF_056538485.1. NCBI lineage: Bacteria > Pseudomonadati > Pseudomonadota > Alphaproteobacteria > Rhodobacterales > Roseobacteraceae > Ruegeria > Ruegeria sp. BG3. The sequence continues at coordinate 515,486 of NZ_JBQFTE010000001.1, forward strand.
CCGCACGTGCCGCTCTGGACGGTATGACCGCTCAGATGGGTGCTGCAGGCGTTGACCTGGGTGCCTTCGAAGAAGCACCGGTTGAAGAAGTCGTTGCGGAAGAAGCCGCTGAAGCTCCGGCCGAAGCGTAAGCTGCCCGTCACGTAAATGACACATGGGGCAGGGTATGACCTGCCCCAATTCCGTTTGAATTGAGGAGAGCCAAAAGATGGCAATCACAGCAGCAATGGTTAAAGAACTGCGCGACGCAACCGGCGCAGGCATGATGGACGCGAAAAAAGCCCTGACCGAAACCGGCGGCAACATGGACGAAGCCGTTGACTGGCTGCGCACCAAGGGCCTGGCCAAAGCGGCCAAGAAATCGGGCCGTACCGCAGCAGAAGGTCTGGTTGCTGTTCACGTCAACGGTGGCAACGGTGTTGCTGTCGAAGTGAACTCGGAAACCGACTTCGTTGCGAAGAACGCTGAGTTCCAGGAAATGGTCGGCAAGATCACCTACGCTGCTGAAGGCGTCGACAATGTCGAAGCTCTGCTGGCTGCTGATCTGGGCGGCAAATCCGTTGCGGACACTATCACTGACAAGATCGCCACCATTGGCGAAAACATGTCTGTGCGCCGCATGTCGAAACTGTCGGGCGACACCGTTGTGTCCTACGTTCACAACGCAGCCACCAACGGCATGGGCAAAATCGGCGTTCTGGTTGCTCTGACCGGTGGCGACGAAGCGATCGGCAAGCAGGTTGCGATGCACATCGCCGCTGTGAACCCGGCAGCTCTGTCCGAGGCCGACATGGATCCGGCTGTTGTCGAGAAAGAAAAGCAAGTTCAGATGGACATCGCCCGCGAATCCGGCAAGCCGGAGCAGGTGATCGAGAAGATGATCGAAGGCCGTATGAAGAAATTCGTGGCTGAATCAACTCTGCTGAACCAGTCCTTCGTTGTGAACCCTGACCTGACCGTTGAAGCAGCGGCAAAAGAAGCAGGCGCAACCATCACCGGCTTCATCCGTCTGGAAGTTGGCGAAGGCATCGTGGTCGAAAAAGAAGACTTCGCTGCAGAAGTTGCCAAAGCGGCACAAGGCTAAGCCTTTGCTCCAGGCCCCGGTTGCGGGGCCTGACGACATTCAGAACCGGTCATGTCGAACGTGGCCGGTTTTTTTGTGCCAGAGATGGATTTGTCTGTTCAAGCAGAAGGTGAATGGAGGGCCCCGCATGATGGGGATGGTCGGGACCCTCCAAAATTCCGACGTCGGTACGCGGACGAATAGGCGCTCCAAAAGTCAGAGTGATTGGAGAGCTCTGGTATTGCAAAGATCCAATCGAATGTTCCTTGGCTAAAGCCACCACTCACGGAACGGTATCAATCTGCAATTTTCCCGTGAAGATGGGAAGTCATGATTTCCTTACCTAAGGTAAATTGACGCGGTTTGGCGTCAATCTCTTGTGGTCAGGCTTCCATAACATACATCTGGTTGTGTAGGGCGGCTTTCAGAACGGCCTGGGCCGTCGTCTCGACCGAAAGCGATTCGCGTGCCAGCCTCAGGTGTTTTTCTACTGTCGCCGCCGTCAGCCCCATCAGCAGGGCTATATCCTGAGTCGTTTTGCCATCACCGACCCATTGCAGCGCCTCTCGCTGACGTTTGGTGAGCGACCGATTCGGCGGTGTGTAGGGCAGGGTCAGGATCTTGAGATGAGCGATGTTGTTCATCAGAAGGATATCCTCGCCATGCTCTTCCCACATGTCGTCAATCTCGTCCTGGTTGCGGTTTTCTTCGGCCGATAGCGAGATCGCTCCCTTGGACCGCACCGAGACCGAGTTGAAGCTGACAGTATATCCAGCAAGCACGTTGTGCGACTTGTTGAAATCCACAACCTTTTGCTGCTCGGGCGTGAGTTCCCCGTTCAAGGCCAAATCCTGAATCAACCCCCAGCTTGCCGCGCCATCGTTGTTCAAAGCCCATTGCAGCATCGGAGCGTTGGAATACCTGCTGTCACCAAGAAAACCATCAACATATTCCCGCCGATGATTACTGAGGATGACAAAATCCTCAGGGTCGCCCAAGGATGTGGCAGTAAGATATTGAGTGTAGCCATAAATTAGACGGTCAAACCCGTATATGGCCATCTGTCGGCAATGGGCATCCCAAAGCTCTTCCAAGGTTCTGGAATAGCTGACAAAGCGAAGATATTCCTTCAGCTTCATGCAACGTCCCCTAATTTCAGATGAGCCGCCAAGGCATCCAGCGCCAAAACATAGCTCTGCGCACCAAAACCGCAGATCTGCCCAAGGGCAACCGACGAGATGTAGGACTTGTGGCGGAAGCTTTCCCGCGCGTGGATGTTGGACAGGTGAACCTCGACCAGAGGCAGCTCCACCGAGGCAATCGCATCCATCAGGGCAATCGACGTATGGGTATAAGCGCCTGCGTTCAGAACCAAACCGTTCTGCGTGCCGCGGGCCTGATGGATGGCGTCAATCAGCGCGCCTTCGTGGTTGGACTGAAATGTCGAAACCTCAAGCCCGATAGACGTGCCATGAGCAACGCATTGCTCCTCCACCATTTTCAAGGTGGTGCTGCCGTAAACCTCAGGCTGTCGGGTGCCCAAAAGATTGAGGTTCGGGCCATTCAACACAAGAATTTTATTCATAAATCTCCGTCCCCATATTCGTTTCTTAAACGGCATTTGGTGGGGATGTCTACCGGACAATGCTCCAATGAGGCGAGTGGGCTGACAAAGATGCCTTTGATGCAACCCGTTCCAGTTAGGTTTCGTCCATTGTGACCACAACCTTTCCAAGAACGGAGCGCTGAGAAAGCAGCTCGATTGCCGCCGCGCCCTCGGAAAGGGGGAAGCGCGCCGTGATACGGGGTGTGACTTTACCTGCGGCGTATAAGTCAAACAATTCGCTTAGGTTTTCGGCGTGAGCGTCAGGCTCCCGAAAGACGGAGGCCCCCCAGAAGACGCCAACGATCTGGCACCCTTTCAGCAGCGCGAGATTGAGCGGTACGCTGGGGATGCCAGCCGGAAACCCGACAACCAGATATCGCCCCTTCCATGCAATGCTTCGCAACGCGGGTTCCGCATAGGCTCCGCCCACTGCATCATAGATGACATCGACACCCTCGGCGCCCGCCAGTGCCTTGATATCTTTCGAGAACGCCTTTTGCGCGTCTTTGTCCGGGTCTTTGGGGTACAGGATTGTCTCATCCGCTCCGATTGAGCGACAGAATTCAGCTTTGTCTGGCGTGGAAACCGCAGCGATGACTCGCGCGCCCATGGCTTTGCCCAACTCGATCGCCGCCGATCCGACACCACCTGCTGCCCCCAGAACCAACAGCGTCTCACCCGGTTGGAGGGCCGCTCGGTCCTTTAGGGCATGGTAGGACGTGCCGTAAGTGAAGATAAAACACGCCGCCTCATCAAAGGGCATGGTGTCAGGAAACTTGATTGCATCCTTGGCTTTTGTTGCAAGATGCGTGGCAAAGCCGCCATGACCGGTCAGCGCCAGAACGCGATCTCCGATCTCGAACCCTTTGACACCGTCGCCAAGCGCAAGTACCTCACCTGCGATTTCACCACCAGGGGCGAAGGGCCGCGGTGGCTTCATCTGATAGAGGTCTCGGATCATCAGCGTATCGGGAAAGTTCACCCCGGCGGCTTTTATTCCAACCAGTATCTCTTCGCGGCTCGGGGTCGGATCGGGCAGGGTGGTCAGTTCCAGAGTCTCCGGTCCACCCGCTGCGACGCTGAGTAATGCTTGCATGTTGCCCTCATTGTTCCTGTTATTCTTGCAGATAGAATTTTGGGGCGGGATCGCGTGCTGTCAACGGCGCACCCCCTTTCCCCTACGACAAGCGAGGAGTGCGGCATGACCCCGGAAACCCTGTTTTCTTTGGATGGAAAGGTGGCGCTGGTCACGGGCGGTGCCACCGGAATTGGCCGCATGGCCGCCGAAGCGCTTGTTCGGGCCGGAGCGCATGTACTGATCGCCTCCCGCAAAGGTGACGCCTGCGAAGCCGTCGCGGCGGCGCTGAACGCGTTGGATGCCACCGGCAGTGCCGAGGGGTTTGCCGGGGATCTGGGCAGCAAAGACGGAATCGACGAAGTCGTCGCCGAGATCAACAAACGGACGGAACGCCTTGATATCTTGATGAATAATTCGGGTGTATCCTGGGGTGCGCCTTTAGGTCAATTCCCTCATGACGCGTGGGACAAAGTGATGTCCGTCAACGTCGCGGGTGTGTTTGAGCTGACGCAGAAACTGTTGCCCTTGCTTATGAAATCCGGCACCGCCGAAGACCCGGCGCGGGTGGTCAATGTCGGCTCGGTCATGGGCGAGGTTCCCATGGGCGACGGGGCATACAGCTATTCGGCCTCCAAGGCGGCCGTCCTGCATCTAACCAAAATCCTGGCCAAGGAACTGTCGCCTTACCACGTCACCGTCAACGCTCTGGCACCCGGCCCGTTCGTCTCGCGCATGACAGCCTTTGCAACTGCGGATGAGACAACGCGCGAGAAGGTGGGTAAATCGGTTCCTCTGGGCCGTGTGGGGCGTGATGATGACATCGCTGGCTGCATGCTGTTTCTCTGCGGGCGAGGGGGCAGCTATGTGACCGGAGCCGTCATCCCTGTGTCCGGAGGCATCAACGTAGTTACAGCGGGCAACATCTTTGCCGAAGCGTTTTGACGATGAATACGAAAAGCCCATTGGATCTGGACGCCGTTGATAGCTACCTTGCCGCAAACCTCTCAGGATATCGCGGCCCTCTGAAGGCCCACAAGTTCGACATCGGGCAATCCAACCCGACTTTCGCGTTGGAGACACCAGATCGAAACTACGTTTTGCGCCGTAAGCCCATGGGAAAGCTACTGAAATCCGCGCATGCAGTGGAGCGCGAATTTCGTGTGCAACAGGCGCTTGCAGGCAGCGATGTCCCTGTGCCTGAGATGTTTCTTCTATGCGAAGATACCTCAGTCATAGGGTCCGCTTTTTACGTGATGGAACACCTTGAGGGCCGTGTTTTCCTGGAACCAACTCTGACCGGTGAAAGCAACGAGACACGCACCGCCGTCATGGATGAAATGAACCGGGTGCTGGCCGCGCTGCATTCCGTCGATATCGACGCAGCGGGCCTCGCCGACTATGGCCCCAGCGGGAATTATTTCGAACGTCAGATCGCGCGCTGGACAAAGCAGTACCGCGCCTCTGAGACAAACAAGATCGCTCAGATGGATGCGCTGATCGCGGGGTTGGAGGGGGCTTTGCCCGAAGACGATGGTCAGCGCAGTCTTGTGCATGGCGATTATCGGATCGACAACTTGATGTTTGAACGCAGCGGCACGCGGTGCATCGGCGTGCTGGATTGGGAGTTGTCGACCATCGGCCACCCTTACGCCGACCTTGCCGCCGTGATCATGCAGTGGCAGCTGCCTCCGGGCCCAGAAGGGCGGGGGCTGGCGGGAATTGACCGCAAAACCCTCGGATTGCCCAGTGATAGAGACTATATCGAGCAGTATTGCGAGCGGCGCGGGTTACCGGAAATCAAGGATTTTGGCTTCTATCTGGCCTTTAACTTCTTCCGAATGGCCGCCATTCTGCAGGGCGTCTACAAACGCGCGCTGGACGGCAACGCCTCGGACCCGGGGCGGGCGAAACTTTTCGGTGACTACGTGCCGCTCTTTGCACAGCATGGTTTGTCGGCATTGGACGCCTAGGGCAGAGGGAACTTTGGAATGCCGGTTACGTGGGATCAAGACAGGTTGGATCGCATTCGCCCATGGATGCAACACTATGTAGATAAACGAAAATATCCCGGCAGCTCAGTTCTTCTAAAACACAAAGGGCAGGAGGTCTTCTTCCACGCCTGCGGCCTGCGCAATATCGAAGCAGGACTCCCTTTCGAGCGTGACACGCTGGTCCGTATCTACTCGATGACCAAACCGATCACCTCAGTTGCCGTTATGATGCTGGTCGAGCGCGGATTGATCCACCTTGGCGCGCCATTGTCCGAGTATCTACCCGAATTTGCCGCGCCTCAGGCGTTGGTTCCAAATGCCGAACGGTTGGATCAGACCGAAGCTGCGCCGCCGCCGACTCTTCATCAGCTTCTGACCCACACGAGCGGGTTCAGTTACCCATTCAATCCCGGTGTTCTGCCATCGGCGATGGACGAGCGGGATATGATCTTCAAACCTAATCAAGGGCTTCTGAAGGATAGGGTAGATGATCTTTCAACGCTGCCTTTGGCGTTTCAACCGGGCAGCCGGTGGGAGTATTCGGTCAGTACCGACGTCCTTGGACGCGTAGTCGAAGTCGTCTCGGGAAAGACGTTGGAGCAGTTCTTCCAGCAAGAGATATTTGAGCCGCTTGGTATGCAAGAGACCGGTTTCGTGGTCCCGAAAGATGCGGGCGATAGATTTGCGTCGCTCTATACGCCTCTGGCCGGCGATGCGATGGATCTCAACTCGGCCGAACAGTCTGAGGATACGCTCAGGCTGGTGGATCAACTAGGAACTTCGCCATTCGAATCCACCACCACGTTATCGGGCGGTGGCGGCTTGGTCGGAACGATCGATGACTATAGCCGGTTTGCTGAAATGCTGCGGAACCGAGGTCAGGCCGGTGGCGAACGGCTATTGGGTCCTAAAACGGTAGATTTCATGATGATCAATCACTTACCCGGCGATATTGCCTCAATGGGGCCCAGTAGTTTTGCGGAACAACCGATGGAAGGTATGGGGTTCGGATTGGGCGGCTCGGTCCTGCTGAATCCGGGTCGTACCGGAGTGCCTGGGTCTGTCGGGGACTTCAGCTGGGGAGGTATGGCCTCGACCTATTTCTGGATTGACCGGTCCTTGGATTTGACGGCTGTGTTCTTCACTCAATTGGCGCCTTCCAGCTCTTATCCATCCCGCGCCGAGCTCAAGGCTCTGGTCTTGGGTGCGGTGATTGATTGATGGCGCGGGTGTTGGTACCTCGTCCCCCAAATGAACAAGATCGAGCAACCCATGACCGAAGCTGAGCGTATTCTTCTGGACCTTCTGAACATCGAACGGCTTGAGGTTGACCTGTTCCGGGGCACTGGGTCCGGCGGTGAGACACCGACACGTATCTTTGGCGGTCAGGTCATCGCGCAGGCACTAGCAGCGGCTTACAGAACGGTTGATGACAGGCTCTGCCATTCCTTGCATGCTTATTTCATCCGTCCGGGTGACCCCAGTATTCCCGTTGTTTATCAAGTGGATCGTGCCAGAGACGGCGGTTCTTTCACCACGCGGCGGGTTGTTGCGATTCAGCATGGTAAGCAAATCCTGAATATGTCTGCATCCTTTCATGTTGAGGACGAGGGGTGGTCTCATCAGCATCCGATGCCGTCTTCTGAGAGCCCAGAAACCCATCCATCGCGCAGCGAACTACGCCACAAGTATGTGGACCAAGTTCCTGAAAAGATGAAGAAAGAGCTGTTGCGTGAGCGGCCAATCGAAGTGCGCGAAGTGGATCATCTCGACCCATTTCGACCTGAAATTTCCGACGATCAGAATAAGATCTGGTTCCGAATGCCCGGAGCGGCGTCAACTGATGCCCGTATACAGCATCTGATACTGGCCTATGCCTCAGATATGAGCCTGATGAGCTCCGGCATGCGGCCCCATGGGCTGAGTTGGTTCACGGGTCAGGTAAACGCAGCGAGCTTGGATCACGCGCTGTGGTTTCATGCGCCGGTGCGTTTTGAAAACTGGCATCTCTACGTGATGGAATCACCGTGGACGGGGCAGGGGCGGTCTTTCAATCGCGGCTCCATCTATTCCGAGGATGGCGTTCTGGTGGCGTCAGTTGCGCAAGAGGGATTGATGCGACGAGCAAATGGCCGCTCTTAAGGGTCGCCTATAAACTGTTGATTTAATTTATTCATGCCGAGCAGCCATCGGTCATAGTCGGCCGTTTTGTGACGCATGTATTGAAGGACTTCGGGATGCGGCAGGATCAGGAATTGCTCGGCTCGAATACCGTCCACACAAGCCTGTGCGACATCCTCCGGTTCGAGCATTCCGTCAATAGCCGCGACCGAGGTTTCATGACCGCGTGTCATCTCGGATCTGACAGCTTGCGGGCATAGGGCCGAAACCTTCAAACCCTTGTGGCTGTAGGTCAACGCCAACCATTCTGCAAAACCGATGGCCGCGTGTTTGGTGACGCCATACGGCACCGCGCCGGGTTGGTTCAAAAGCCCGGCAGCCGACGCCGTGATCATGATGTAGCCACGGCCGCGCTCGACGAACCGTGGAACAAGGTGACGCGCCATCCAGACATGAGACATCACGTTGATGTCCCAAATGCGATTCCAGTCTTCATCTGGCACGTCCAAACCGCCGAGTGTCAGGATTCCGGCATTAGCACAAAACAGATCGATCGGAGCAATCTCGTCCTCGACATGCTCGATAAGCGCTTTGATCTGCGCTTCGCTGGAGACGTCGCACGGAAACGCGTGCCCGCCGATTTCCTCCGCCAAGGCTTGCGAAGTTGCTCCTTCGATGTCTGAACAGACAACGTTTGCGCCATCTGCAGAGAACCTCTCGGCGAGACCTTTGCCAATACCGCCAGCGGAGCCGGTTATGACAACTGTCTTTCCGCTGAGTTCCAAATCGTCATCCTTGGTGGTTGGGTTTGACTAGTGGTCAGTATATTAACCATAATACCAATTACACGTATTACAGATTAGTGCCGTCTTTGATCAAACCCTACACCTAACCGCCTTTAAGGCCTAGAAAAAAGCCTGCAGCCCAGTTTGCGCACGTCCAAGGATAAGAGCGTGAACGTCATGCGTGCCCTCATAGGTGTTCACAGTCTCCAAATTGACCATGTGGCGGATAACCTGGAATTCCAGCGAGATACCGTTGCCACCGTGCATGTCACGGGCCATGCGCGCGATGTCCAGCGCTTTGCCGCAGTTGTTGCGTTTGACGATTGAGACCATCTCGGGCGCCGCTTCGGCCTGATCCATCAGGCGACCGACGCGCAGGCTTGCTTGCAAAGCCAAAGCGATTTCGGTCTGCATGTCGGCCAGTTTGCGTTGGTACAGCTGCGTTTGCGCCAGCGGTTTGTTGAACTGCTTACGGTCCAGGCCATATTGCAGAGCCGCGTGCCAGCAATGTTCGGCTGCGCCCATCACGCCCCAGCTAATCCCATACCGCGCGCGGTTCAGACAGCCGAACGGGCCTTTTAGACCTTGCACATGAGGCAGCAAAGCGCCCTCGTCCACCTCGACACCATCCAATACGATTTCACCGGTGATCGAGGCCCGCAGGCTGAGCTTGTTTTCGATTTTCGGCGCAGACAGACCAGCCTGACCCTTGTCCAGAACAAACCCGCGGATCTTACCGTCATGCGCGTCTGACTTGGCCCAGACCACGAAGACATCCGCAATTGGCGCGTTCGAGATCCACATCTTGGTGCCGGTCAGGCGGTATCCGCCGTCGATCTTCTCGGCCCGTGTTTTCATGCCTGCGGGGTCAGACCCTGCGTCCGCTTCGGTCAGGCCGAAGCAGCCGATCCATTCGCCCGAAGCCAGTTTCGGCAGGTATTTGCGGCGCTGCTCCTCGGACCCGTAGGCATAGATCGGGTACATCACCAGCGAGCTTTGCACCGACATCATCGAGCGATAGCCCGAGTCTACGCGCTCAACCTCGCGCGCGACTAAGCCGTAGGACACGTAGCCGCTGCCAAGGCCGCCATATTCCTCGGGGATCGTGGTGCCCAGAAGGCCCATCTCGCCCATTTCGCGAAAAATCTCGGGGTCGGTTTCTTCGTTCTGGAATGCGGCGGTGACGCGCGGCTGCAGCTTTTCCTGCGCGTATGCGCGCGCGCTGTCGGCGATCATGCGCTCGTCTTCTGACAACTGGTCGGACAGACGGAACGGATCGTCCCAGGCAAACTTACCCAGATCCGGCGCATCTTTTGCGCGCAAAGTCGGTTTGGTGGCAGGGGCGTTCATCGGGTGTCTCCGGTTTGTCTGAAGTCGCTCGCACAGTAACGTGGCACTTCACGGAAAAACAGCAAGAGTTTGACACCCGATTATGAGTAAATGTCATAGGTAAGGGGGCAAGCACCCCCTTCCCTTTTTATCCCAAGGCGTACCCTGCCCCGCGCACAGTCCGCACAGGATCATTGCCGCCATGCTGGGTCAGCGCTTTGCGCAAACGGCCGATATGCACATCGACCGTACGGGTGTCGACATAGATGTCGCGCCCCCAGACCCGGTCCAGCAATTGCTCGCGGCTCCAGACTCGGCCGGGTTTTTCCATGAAGGTGCTGAGAAGGCGGAATTCGGTCGGTCCCAGTTTCAGCGAATGGCTGCCACGGCTGACCTTGTGGGTCTCGGAATCCAGTATGATATCGTCGAATTCCAGGCGAATACCCACCGTCGCTGGGCGTACACGGCGCAATTGGGTCCGCACCCGAGCCATGAGTTCCACGACTGAGTATGGCTTGACCACATAGTCATCTGCGCCGGTCTCAAGCCCACGCACTTTGTCGACCTCTTCAGACCGCGCCGAGAGCATGATGATCGGAATAGAACGGGTGTCGGGCCGTGTTTTCAGGCGTCGGCAGACCTCGATTCCGCTGAGATTGGGCATCATCCAGTCAAGAACGATGATGTCGGGGCTGTCTTCGTCCACCAGCAACAGCGCCTCGTCTCCGCTGGCCGCCTTTGAGACGCGAAAGCCTTCGGCCTCAAGGTTGTAGGCCAGCACTTCACGCTGGGCGAGCTCATCTTCGACCACCAGAACTGTTGGTTGATCTGCAGACATAAGAGGCGTCTCCTAGACGGTTTGCGACGTTGTGTCGGCCTTGGGGCGCGACTCGGTCGGGCGCTCGCCGGTGACAAGGTACACCACCTGCTCGGCAATCGCGGTCACGTGGTCGCCCATGCGCTCGATGTTCTTGGCGATGAAATGCAGGTGCATGCAGGACGAAATGCTGCGCGGATCCTCGGCCATGAAGGTCAGGAATTCGCGGAACAGACCATTATACATCTGGTCCACCTCTTCATCTCGGTCGATGACATCGGCGGCCAGTTCGGCATCCCGTTGAATATAGGCGTCCAAAGCGTCGCGCAGCATGACCTCAACCTCGCGCGCCATCCGGCGCAGCGCCGAGGCACTACCGTTGATCTCGCCCGAGTTCACAAGCACCGTGGTCCGCTTGGCGATATTCTTGGAATAGTCGCCAATCCGTTCCAGGTTGGCCGATACCTTCAGTACCGATAGCACCAGCCGCAGGTCGCTTGCCGTCGGTGCGCGGAGGGCGATCAGGCGGGCGGTTTCCTCGTTGATGATATCCTCGAGCGCGTCGATGGCTTTGTCGCCCTGACGCACCTGCTGTGCCAGTTCCTCGTCCCGCGTCTCTAGCGAGCGGGCGGCACCCATGATCGCGGCTTCGACCAGACCGCCCATCTTCATGATATGTGCCTGGATCGCTTCGAGATCGCGGTCGAAGACAGAGGCAATATGTTGTTCTGAATCGTTCATGTCGGAATACCTGTGCTCAGCCGATCCGGCCGGTGATGTAGCTTTCGGTGCGCGGGTCCACCGGGTTGGTGAAAATCTGTCCTGTTTCGCCGAACTCGACGAGGTTCCCTAAGTGGAAAAAGGCCGTTTTCTGGCTGACACGCGCGGCCTGCTGCATCGAGTGGGTCACGATGACCACCGAATACTGAGCGCGAAGTTCGTCAATCAACTCTTCGACCTGAGCAGTCGCAATCGGGTCCAGCGCCGAGCAAGGCTCGTCCATAAGCAGAACTTCAGGTTCTGTCGCCACGGCGCGGGCAATGCACAAGCGCTGCTGCTGACCGCCGGACAGGCCAGTGCCCGGAGCGTCCAGACGATCCTTGACTTCTTCCCAGATCGCACCGCGACGCAGGGATTTCTCGACGATCTCATCCAGTTCTGCTTTGTTCTTGGCAAGACCGTGGATGCGCGGGCCATAGGCCACATTGTCATAGATCGATTTCGGGAAAGGGTTGGGTTTCTGGAACACCATCCCGACCTTAGCGCGCAGCTGAACAGGATCAACGCGTTTGTCGTAGATGTCCTCGCCGTCCAGTTTGAAGCTGCCCTCAACACGTGCGACATCAATTGTGTCGTTCATCCGGTTCAGACAGCGCAGGAACGTGGATTTACCGCAGCCCGAAGGACCGATGAAGGCTGTGACAGTCTTGTCTTCGATATCGACATTCACATCTTTGATCGCGTGAGTGTCACCGTAAAAGACTTGGCAGTCCCGGCACTCCAGCTTGATTTCATTGGTATCCACTTGTCTCTCCACTCGTGACATGTCGTTCATGGGTCTGCCCTTCTTACCAGCGGCGTTCAAAGCGGCGGCGCAGAATGATTGCGATGATGTTCATTGTCAGCAGGAAAATCAAAAGGATGATGATCCCGCCCCAAGCTTTTTCGTAGAACCCAACGTCTGCGCGCGCAGCCCAAGTGTAAATCTGGGCAGGCATGGCTGAGTTTGGTTCTGTGAACCCGGCAAGGAATCCGTCTGGGTAGCCACGGGCAACAAAGCCCACCATCCCGATCAGCAACAGCGGTGCGGTTTCCCCCAGCGCCTGCGCCAGACCAATGATTGTGCCGGTCAGGATACCGGGCGCGGCCAGCGGCAGAACGTGATGGAACACCGCCTGCATTTTGGAAGCCCCTACCCCAAGTGCGGCATCACGGATCGACGGCGGAACTGCTTTCAGCGACGCCCGGGTCGAGATGATGATCGTCGGCAAGGTCATCAAGGTCAGCACCAGACCACCGACCAGCGGGGCCGATTGCGGCAGGTGCATGAACTGAATGAAGACAGCCAGACCAAGGATACCAAACACGATCGAAGGAACCGCAGCCAGGTTCGAGATATTCACCTCAATCAGATCGGTAAACCTGTTTTGCGGCGCGAATTCTTCCAGATAGATCGACGCGGCTACGCCAATTGGCAGCGAAAGCGCCAGAACCACCAGCATCATGAAGAACGATCCGACAACCGAAGCACCAATGCCGGCGCCGCCAGGGTTGTCCACGCCCGAGTCTGCCCCGGTGATGAACGGCCAGTTGAAGACCTGTTTGATGATACCCGCTTCCTTAAGTGCATCGACCAGATCCAGATCGCTTTTCTGGAGGAAACGACTATCCTGTATGGTGTCACGCGACACCCGGCCTTTAAAGTATCCATCAACGCGGCTTGAGGCCGCCAGATCAAACTCGATAGGTTCGCCCAGTTTGTCCGGGTTTTCTGCGTAGAATGTTCGAATGGTTCCGCCAACTTTACCCAGCAGACGCTCAATTGCCGCTTCGTCGAAGTCGACTTGGAGACCACTTTCGTCGAGCTCTTTGTTAAGGGCTGCAATGAAAAGGTCCGAATAGGCTTTGGTCTTGAACAGCGTGCTTTCGGCCTCTTCCTGTTCTTGTTGGGTCAGAGTGAACTCTACGCTGACAACGGTCCGGGTGAAGGCCGGAATACCCTCGGACAGGATCGAGGCGAAAAGGACGATCAGGAAGAACAGACCGGTCGCGATGGCAACGATACCATAGGCACGGAAGCGTTTTTCTGCCTTTGCGCGTTTTCGGGTCCGCGCATCATATGCAGTCAGGGAAACAGCTTGGCGACCCGTTTCTGGGTTTTGCATGCTTGCGTCGGTCATTCGTACTGCTCCCGGTACTTACGCACGATGTAAAGGGCAAAGACGTTCAGGCCCAGCGTGACAACGAACAGTGTCATGCCAAGCGCAAAGGCAACCAGCGCTTCTGGCGAGGCAAAGTCTGCGTCGCCGGTCAGTTGGCTTACAATTTTTGCGGTGACGGTTGTCATCGCCTCAAACGGGTTCAGGCTAAGCCGAGCGGCTGCCCCTGCCCCCAGAACCACGATCATGGTCTCACCAATAGCACGTGAGGCCGCCAGCAGGATCGCACCTACGATGCCCGGCAGCGCGGCAGGCAGAACCACCTGTCGAATGGTCTCGGACTGCGTAGCGCCCAGGCCATAGGACCCGTCACGCATCGCTTGTGGCACGGCGTTGATGATGTCGTCGGATAGCGAAGACACAAAGGGGATTAGCATGATGCCCATCACCAGACCAGCTGTCATCACGGCCGTACCTGCCTTCATCCAGCCCAATCCGTTATCACCAAACACGTCCAACAAAAGAGGACCGACGGTCAGCAGGGCGAACAAGCCGTATACGATGGTTGGAATGCCCGCCAGAACCTCCAGCAACGGCTTGGCAACAGACCGCACGGCGGGCGATGCATATTCGCTGAGGTAAATCGCGGCAAACAGCCCAATCGGCACAGCCACCAGTAGAGCAACGATAGAGATATAGAGCGTGCCCCAAAGCAGTGGGATGATCCCAAGTTCCGACAACCCGCCCCGGCCCGAAAAGCTGGGCGACCAGGTCAGGCCAAAAAAGAACTCTGGCGCGGGGTAGAGCTTAAAAAACTCCCACGTATTGAAAACCAGCGACAAAACAATGCCAACGGTGGTCAGAATAGCAATCGAGGCCGCTGCTAGGAGTAGAAAGCGTACACCCTGCTCAACAACGTTGCGGGCGCGATAGTCCGCCTTGGTTTGCATCCAGCCTGCCCCGGCGCCAATCAGTGCCACCACCAGAACCGCGACGGTCATGATTCCATATCCAGTTGCATTTAACGCGCGATGGCTCTGCGCTGCGTTCAGCACCGGTTGGGTGATATCGGATGTAACCACCTGACCCGCATCTTTCAAATTCTGAGTCACTTCGGTCAGATCGGCTTGGGGGTCACTAGCAGCTGCTTCGGTCATATTGCCCTGCGAAACAGCGGCTTGCAGGCCGCTTGCCGTGCGACGCACCTCGGCCATGACCAAGCTAAGGGAAGAACCCTCTTTGACACTTGTATCGGGGATCATGCCCGAGACCTTGGAATTCACATACAATGGCTGAACCAGCAGCCAGATAATCAGAAGGCCAAAAGCCGGGACAATCGTCTTCAAAAGAACATTTGCGCCGTAGTAGGCTGGCAGCGAATGCAAGTCTCGCGGTTCGCCTCCTGCGCTTTGAATTGCGCGGGCCCGTCCCAGAACATAGCCGAGCACAGCGATCGCCAAAACGATCAGAACAAGCCAAAATATCGGCATCATATCCCCACTATTCTTGACTGGGCAAAAGTCGCAGAAAGGGACGGCGAATTCCGCCGCCCCAAACATTCATCCATAGATCGGCTTAGCTGCCCGAACCCATGGTCACTTCGTTGTTGATCGCTTCCTGAGTTTTTGCCAGCTCAGGGTCGGCAACCAGACCATAGTTGGCCAACGGGCTCGAGGGGCCAGCGATTTCGTCAGCGACGAAGAACTGAGCGTATTCTTTCAGACCAGGGATCACGCCGATGTGGGCTTTCTTCACGTAGAAGAACAGCGGACGCGATACAGGGTATTCACCGGTCGAGATGGTCTCGGTCGACGGCGCGATACCCGACATGGTCGCAACTTTCAGCTTGTCGGTGTTGTTCTCGTAGAACGCCAGACCGAAGACGCCGATGCCGTTCGGGTTGGTGTCGATACGGGCCAGGGTCTCGGTGTAGTCACCGTCGATGTCGACCGATCTGCCATCGGTACGAACAGCCAAGCATGCATCTTCTGCGTCATCTTCGCTCATGCCGCCAGCGATCATCGCTTCCATGGCGCCAGTTGCTTCGCAGCCGATCAGCAGAACTTTTTCTTCGAAAACTTCACGGGTGCCGTGCTTGGTGCCGGGGATGAAGCCTGCGATTTCAACGTCAGGCAGGTCGCCGTTGAACTCGGCCCAAGTGTTGTATGGGTTGTCGACGATCTCGCCGTCTTTCAGAACCTTTGCGCCCAGAGCGTTGAAGATGTCCGAAGGCTCAAACGCGTTGAAGGCAGGGCCAGACTGTTGGCTTGCAAAGACGATGCCGTCGTAGCCAATACGGACTTCCATGATGTCGGTCACGCCGTTTTCGGCACAGGCCTTGATTTCTTTCTCACGGATAGCGCGCGACGCGTTTGCAACGTCGATGGTGTTTTCGCCAACACCTTCACAGAAACGCTTCAGGCCAGCCGACGAACCGCCGGATTCAACAACAGGTGTCGGGAAGTCGGTGTTTTCACCAAACAGTTCCGCAACGATCGAGGCATAAGGCAGAACGGTCGACGAACCAGCAACCTGTACATTGTCACGAGCTGCAGCAGTGGTTGCCGAGACGGCAGCAATTGCCAGCGCAGATGCCGACAGTTTTACAAAGGACATTTCAGTCTCCCTGAGGATTGGGTTTTCGATCACCCCCATGATGATCTTGCGCGAACCACTAGGCCCCGTGCGTAAGGCTTTTGTGACAGGTACGTAACAGTTTTATGACAAGCTGGGTTTTTCTTGAGTCCTGCTGTCATAAAACTTTTGGCACGGCCATGTTGGCTTTGCGGAAACCCGCTCTCTAGCGCGGTAAAATCACCGTAAAAACAGTGCCTTTTCCTAAATCGCTTTCCACCCGAAGGCGCCCGCGGTGACGGTTGACGATATGCTTCACAATCGCGAGTCCAAGCCCGGTTCCACCCAATTGGCGCGATCTGTGACTGTCGGCGCGATAGAACCGCTCGGTGAGTCGCGGCAGGTGAACGGAATCAATGCCAGGCCCCCGATCGATGATCTGCACCCGAACCGCCGGACCTCGCATGGCCGTATCCCTCTCTGAGGTGGTAACGCGCAACTCAACGCTGCCGCCGCTGCCGCCATATTTGATGCCGTTCTCGACTAGGTTGGTAAACACCTGACGCAACTGATCGCTGTCGCCGGTCATGGTCACCGGATCCTCAGGCGCATCAAGCGTCAGCACCACCTCGGCGTCATCGGCCAGAGGGCGCAAAGAGTTCAGGGTGGATTGCAGCAGGCCCGTTAGTTCCACTTCCTCTTTCGGGCGCACGCGTTCCTCGCTTTCGACCCGGTTGAGCGACAGCAGATCGCCAACAAGGCGGTTCATGCGGTTTGCCTCATCCGTCATGATCTGCAGAAAGCGCTCACGCGCGGCGTCGTCATCTCGCGCCGGGCCGCGCAGGGTTTCGATGAAACCCATCAAGGCGGTCAGAGGGGTGCGCAGCTCATGACTGACATTGGCGACGAAATCGCGACGCATCTGGCTGGCTTGTTCCAGATGCGTGATATCCTGAAAGATCGTCAGCACCGCCCCGCCCGACACTGCGCCGATGCCGTTCATATAGCGGCAGATCACCTCGAAGGTCGTATCTTGCGCGCCATCATTTGAAAGGTGCCGCGTTTTGGCCGGACCCTTGCTGCGCAGGCTTTGCTCAATCGCCTCAATGACCTGAGGCTGCCTGAGGATCGTCGCAAAATGACGGCCCGTGATGTTCTGGCTCAGCAGGGTTTTGGCGTCGGTATTGGCGGCGATGATCCGTTCGGTCTGGTCGACCAGAAGCGCTGGCATCGGAATGGCCGACACATATTCTTCCAGAAGGTTTTCAGCCATGTCCGATTGATTTCCTGCCGCTTAAGCCAACGGTTTCAGGGTGTCCCTGAATTTGCGCATGTTCTGCTGATAGTGCAGCGCGCTGAGCGTGATCCGCTGGGCCGCGGCCTCATCAAGCTGGCGAACCACCTTACCCGGAGACCCCATGACAAGCGAGTTGTCGGGGATCTCTTTGTTTTCCGTGATCAGCGCCCCTGCCCCGATCAGGCAGTTCTTGCCGATCTTGGCCCCGTTCAGAATGATCGCCCCCATCCCGATCAGAGAGTTCTCACCGATCGTGCAGCCATGCAGCATGACCTTGTGGCCGATGGTGCAATTCGCCCCGATGGTCAGCGGAAAACCCGCGTCGATATGCATGACGCAGTTCTCTTGCACATTGCTGCCCTCGCCGACGCGGATTTCTTCGTGATCCGCCCGGATCGTGCAGCCAAACCAGACCGAGGCGCCCTCTTCCAACACCACCTTGCCGATCAGATTGGCGTCCGGCGCGACCCAGGTGTCTTCGTGGATTTGGGGCGTGTGATCTCCCAGCGCGTAGATCGTCATGACTGCTCCTCGAATTCCATCTGCAGGGTGCGGACGTGGTTTTGCAGTTTCGGTTGCTGAATGCGACGCATCCGTTCGGCGCTGACGATGGTTTTCAGCTTTTCCTCTGTCGAATCCAGATCGTCATTCACCAGCACATAGTCATAATAGCCCCAGTGGCTGATCTCATCCCAGCTTTTCAGCATGCGCTTGCCGATCACATCTGCGCTGTCCTGAGCCCGGCTCTCCAACCGGCGGCGCAGTTCGGGGATCGAGGGCGGCAGAATGAAGATCGACAGCGCGTGTTTGCCCAGATCTGAGTTTCGGATCTGCACCTCGCCCTGCCAGTCCACGTCGAACAGGACATCCTTGCCGGATTCGATGGACTCGCGCACCGGTCCGGCGGGAGAGCCATAGAAGTTGCCGAAGACGTGCGCGTGTTCCAGCATTTGCCCATCGGCCACCTGCTGTTTGAACTCGTCTTCCGACAAGAAGTAGTATTCGCGGCCATGTTCCTCACCCGGGCGTGGTTCGCGGGTTGTGGCCGAGATCGAGAATTCGAGGTCGGTATCCCAGGCCATCAGCCTGCGGGCCAAGGTGGACTTACCCGCGCCCGAGGGGGATGACAGGATGATAAGGAGGCCTCGGCGATCTGCCATGTCAGTTCTTCCTACTGTTATTCAACGTTTTGTACCTGCTCGCGCATCTGGTCGATCACCGCCTTCAACTCCAACCCGACCGATGTCAGATCGGCGCTTTGCGCCTTGGAGCAAAGGGTGTTTGCCTCGCGGTTGAACTCCTGCATCAGGAAATCCAGCTTGCGGCCAACCGCGCCATCCTGCGCCAGAAGGTCCCGCGCGGCGGTGACATGGGCGCTGAGACGGTCGATCTCTTCGGTGATGTCGGCCTTGACGGCGATCAGGGCGAGTTCTTGCGCCACTCTCTCAGGTTCGACCCCTTGGGCGTTGTCCAGCACGCGGGCGAGGTTTTCGCGCAGCGCCTCGGCCATCTTGTCCTTGCGCTGTTCGGCCAGTTCGGCGGCCTTCGACGTCAATGCCGCGACCTGATCCAGTTGAGACGCCAGGATCGCGGCCAGAGCCTCGCCTTCTGTCTGACGCATGTCGAGAAACGCCGCCAAAAGTTGAGTGAATTCGGTGGTCATCTGCGCTACCAGCGGCGCCGGATCATCGGCCTCGGCCCCCGCATCCAGCATGCCTTTAAGGGTCAGCAGATCACTTGCTTTGGAGGGGGCCAGTGCAATCCCCCTTGCCTCGGCCATGGCCTGTGTCTGTTGCAAGGCATCCAAGGCCGCCGTCATGGCAACCATATTCAAGGCCAGATCCGGCTGGGATTCGTCCCGGCTGATCCGCAACGACAGGGTCACATTGCCTCGGCTCAGCGATTTGGACAGAACGGCCCGCAACGCGGCCTCAAGGCCCGTCAGCCAGTCGGGGACGCGAATGCGCATGTCCAGCCCCTTGCCGTTCACGCTGCGCAGTTCCCATGTCCAGCTATGGGGGCCGAACTCTCCCTTGCCCGAGGCGAACCCGGTCATGGATTTGATCATCACTGCCCTTTCCATCGCTGTCAGTCTTCGTGTCTGCCGCACCTAATGCCATTGCCCGGTGCAGGGCAAGAGTTTGCTGAGACCGCCTCTGTCCGACAGAAGTTAACCATTCGTTAAAGAATTACTCCAAAATTTACTCAACCCGTGTCAATCATGTCTCTAGCTCGGTCGTTTGGCCGAAAATGCCTCCGATATGTTGCATTTTATGAAAATGACGGTGATTAGGCGCTAGGGTGATGAAAATGAAAACCTTTTTTAGGACTGGCTCGAAGTCCAAACTTGGAAAGATTGTCGCAATGGATCGCTTTGACAGCGGGCGCAGCCTCTCACCGATCCGTCAGGCCGAGGCCTACTGGACCGCCTTGCTTGACGGCAATGGGGTGCCTATGCGGTCGCAGATTGATCCGCGCGGGCTTGAGAATATTCTGGAATACACCTTCATTCTCGAGCGGATTGCCCCCGGTCTGGCCCGGTTTCGCCTTGCGGGTAGCCACCTGAACAAGCTGGCCGGGATGGAGGTGCGCGGCATGCCTCTGACCGCGTTTTTCGATCCCGAGGCGCGCAAGACAGCCACGAATGCTCTGGAGCAGGTCTTTGCCAACCCCGCCATTGCCGAATGGGATATGGTGTCGAGCGGTGCATTCGGACGCGCCCGGATGCAGGCGCGGATGCTGCTTTTGCCGCTAAAAAGCGATCTGGGGGATGTCAGCCGCGTCATGGGCGTCATGGTCAGTGACGGCGCGATCGGAGCGACACCGCGCCGCTTCTCGATCCAAGACACCCGGATCAAACCCGTGAGCGAGGTTCAGGCCCCGGCCAAGCCAAAGCTGGAGGTCACAGAGGGTTTTGCTGAGGGCTTTGCCGAGGGCAAGGCAGAGTTCAAACGCCCCAAGGGGCACCTCAGGCTGGTTGCATCGCGCGACGATTGATCCAAAGAAAAACGGCGGGCCAATGACCCGCCGTTTTCTTTAATTGTTCGGACCTTAGCTTGCTTCGCGCTTGGTGCGGTCGCGGCGCAGGTTGGTCAGTTCTTCGGCGACCAAGAAGGCCAGTTCCAGCGATTGCGACGCGTTCAAACGCGGGTCGCATGCGGTGTGATACCGGTCCGAGAGGTCCTCTTCGGTCACGGCACGCACGCCGCCGGTGCATTCAGTGACGTCCAGACCAGTCATCTCGAAATGTACACCGCCGGGGATAGTACCTTCGGCCTGATGCACGCCAAAGAAGTCGCGCACTTCGCGCAAGACCGAATCGAACGGGCGGGTTTTGTACCCAGTGGCCGATTTGATCGTGTTGCCGTGCATCGGGTCGCAGACCCAAGTGACCTTGGCACCCTCTTCCTTGACCGCTTTGACCAGACGCGGCAAATGCTCGCCCGCCTTGCCTGCACCGAAGCGGGCGATCAGGGTCAGACGACCCTCTTCGTTTTCGGGGTTCAGCTTGGACATCAGCACCTTGAGGTCCTCGGCCGTTGTGGTCGGGCCACATTTCAGACCGATCGGGTTCTGAACGCCACGGCAGAATTCCACATGCGCGCCGTCGGGCTGACGGGTGCGGTCGCCGATCCAGATCATGTGACCGGAACCTGCCAGCCAGTTGCCCGAAGTCGAATCCAGACGGGTCAACGCCTCTTCATATTCCAGCAACAGACCTTCGTGGCTGGTGTAGAACTCAACGGTCGAGAACTCATGCGTCGTCTCGGCGGTGATGCCCGCAGCACCCATGAAGTCGATCGTGTCCTGAATGCGGTCGGCAATCTCGGAGTATTTCTGAACGTCCTGTTCATCCGTGAAGCCCAGCGTCCAGGAATGCACGCGGCTCATGTCGGCGAAACCACCGGTCGAGAACGCGCGCAGCAGGTTCAGCGTGGCGGCGGCCTGTGTGTAGGCCTGCAGCATCTTGGACGGATTCGGAATCCGCGCCTCGGGCGTGAAATCCAGCTCGTTGATGATGTCGCCACGGTAGCTGGGCAGCTCAACGCCATCCACAACCTCGGTCGGTGCGCTACGCGGTTTGGCAAACTGCCCAGCCATACGGCCCACTTTGACCACCGGCACCTTGGCGCCATAGGTCAGAACCATCGCCATTTGCAGCATCACTTTGAACGTGTCACGGATCGCATCCGCGCTGAATTGTTCAAAGCTTTCAGCACAATCCCCGCCCTGCAACAGGAAAGCCTCGCCGCGACCGGCGGCACCCAAATGTTGCTTGAGACGCCGCGCCTCACCGGCAAAGACCAGCGGGGGATACTGCGAAAGCTGCGCCTCGACTTTGGCAAGTGCTGCCGCGTCGGTATAGTCTGGCATCTGAACCCGGGGCTTGTTGCGCCAGTTCGATTTTTGCCATTCGGTCATAGCCTTGATCTCCGCTGATAGTATTCAGGTGGTCTCTATACAAAAAGCCGGGAAGAGAGACCATATCCGATTTGCGGCTCTTGACGTCGTAAACAAGCTTTGATCATGGTATCTGTCAAATCATGCGCGCCCAAGGCGCATCGGCCACCGAATCAAGGACAAAAACCCATGCAAGAACAACGCCAAGTTGTCAAAGTCGACGGTAACGTCGACAAGCCGATTAATTTTGTATTCGTCTTACTAGATGGATTTTCGCTTTTGTCTTTTGCGTCGGCTCTGGACAGCCTGCGCATTGCCAATCGTATGGCTGATAGGCCCGTCTATACATGGTCCCTGATCGGTGAAGGTGGTGACATGATATCGTGTTCCGCGGGCACGACGTTCAAGCTGGATCAGGACCTGATCGAGCTGCAGCGTGATGACATCGTACTGATCTGCGGCGGGGTCGAGGTAAAAACCGCAACCACCAAGAAGATCCTGAACTGGATGCGGCGCGAGGCCCGCAAAGGGCTTCGGATCGGTGGCTTGTGTACAGCAGCGTATTCGCTTGCCAAAGCGGGGCTGCTGGAGGGTAAGCGAGCGACCATCCACTGGGAAAACTCGGACAGCTTCATTGAAGAGTTCGACAATGTGGAATTGACCAAATCCGTGTTTCAGGTCGACGGCAACCGGATGACGACCGCGGGGGGCACCTCATCCATTGATCTGATGCTGAAACTGATCGCGAATGACTATGGCGAGGGTCTGGCCAGCGCAGTGGCAGATCAGATGATCTATTCTTCAATCCGCACGGATCAGGACACGCAGCGCTTGTCGACGCCCACTCGGATTGGGGTTCGACATCCGAAGCTGAGCCAGGTCATCCTGATGATGGAAAAGAACATCGAAGAGCCGATCTCGCCTTCGATTCTGGCCAAGGATGTCGGCATGTCGACCCGCCAGCTTGAGCGTCTGTTCCGCCGCTACCTGAGCCGCTCACCCAAGCGGTATTACATGGAGTTGCGACTGCACAAAGCCCGCAACCTGCTGATGCAGACGGATATGAGCGTGATCAACGTGGCTCTGGCCTGCGGTTTCGCCTCGCCGAGCCATTTCTCGAAATGCTACCGGGCGCACTACAACACCACGCCATACCGTGAGCGTGGGGCACAGTCGGGACGGCTGTCCGTGTAAAGCCGCTTTACAGGGTCTTCTCAAAATAGTGCAGATGGGGCCTAAGCATGGGCTGATCCAGATAGGTCGTCGTCTCAATGGGTTCGGACAGTTCGACAAATCCCAGTTTCGGATACAGGTCCCTCATTTCGACATTCGGAGTAAGTGTGTCAGCCACAAGGCGTTTTAACCCCAGCGTGCGGGCCGCCTCCTCTCGGGCTTGTATCATGGCACGCCCCGCACCTGTGCCGCGCGCGGCTTCGGTCACGAACACGCGTTTCAATTCGCCGGTGTCCTGATCCAGCCGTTTCATCATGCCACAGCCGATGATCTTACCCG
The DNA here is from genome assembly GCF_056538485.1 of Ruegeria sp. BG3. Taxonomy (NCBI): domain Bacteria; kingdom Pseudomonadati; phylum Pseudomonadota; class Alphaproteobacteria; order Rhodobacterales; family Roseobacteraceae; genus Ruegeria; species Ruegeria sp. BG3. The sequence goes on from NZ_JBQFTE010000001.1 coordinate 538,939, forward strand.
TGCTGTCTCGCGTCAGAACCAGGCACCCGTTTGGCGGCAGATAGTCCTCTGAGTGTGCCCAAAACTCGGCCAGCGCGCTTTGCGGCGCAGCCGGATCGATTTCAAACCCCATGGCCGTCATGCGCTCAACGATCAACGCATAATATTGGGACAGGATGCCGTTCAACTCATCCTGATCTGGCAGCTTGTCACACATTTCAATCGAAAAGTCGCGCAATGGACCGTACCCTCAGATGGTTTCTTGATACAGGATCAAGCTCGGTTACTCGGCAACAGTCAAGGAGGGCGAGCACTGATCTATCTATCCGGGGAAAGCCGGAAAACTGCCCCATTGCCTACGGAAATGAACCAGATCGACCCATCCGGGGCCTCAACGATATCCCGGACCCGCTCTGTTTCGGGGCCTCTGATCTGTTCGACCTCGCGCAGTGGGTTGCCGTCGAGCCGGGCGATGTAATCAAACTTGAGCGATCCCACGAAGACGTCGCCTCTCCATTCCGGCCAGAGCGCACCTGAATAGACCATCAAGCCCGAGGGCGCGATGGAAGGGTCCCAATAGTGGCGCGGCTGTTCCATCCCTTCTTTGGCAGTGCCTTCGCCTATCGTCTTGCCCGAGTAGTGCTTGCCATAGGAAATGACGGGCCAGCCGTAGTTCAGCCCCGGTTGCACGAGGTTAACCTCGTCCCCTCCGCGCGCGCCATGCTCGGATGTCCAAAGACGCCCCTGCGCGTCCAGATCGGCACCCTGAGGGTTGCGGTGACCGTAGGACCAGATCTCGGGCCGAATATTCGCCTGCCCGACAAACGGGTTGTCTGCAGGAACCGAGCCATCCCGATTAATGCGGATAATCGACCCGATAGTGTTTGAGCGGTCCTGAGCCTGCGGTCGATCCCCCCGATCCCCGATGGTGACAAACAAACTGCCGTCTTCCGCCTCAACCACCCGGGAGCCAAAGTGACGCCCGCCCGAGCCTCCCGGCGTGGCCTCGAACAGGATACGCGTGTTGGTCAGGCGTTTGCCGTTCTCCGACAGTCGCGCGACGGCCAGCGCGGTGCCAGCTCCAGTGCTCTGAGGTTTCGAGAAGGTCAGAAAAACCTCGCGCGTCTGTGGGAAGTCCCTCGCGATGGTCACGTCCAGCAAGCCGCCCTGCCCTCTGGCGGCCACTTTCGGAACCCCCTTCACTTTTTGAGATTTCCCGTCCGACACATAAAGCACATCGCCATCCCGTTCGGTCACCAGAAACGATCCATCGGGCAGGATGCCGACGGCCCAAGGCGCATCCAGTCCCTCGATCATCGGCTCGATCTGAACCGGACCTTGGGATGTCTCAAGCTCCTCAGCGGAGGCGAGACCTGTGCCGATCATCAAGGCAAGAATCGCAAAGGGTCTGGGCGTCATGGGTCTTCCTTTCGGACTGACAGCGTTATCACCATGAGAACAAATAGGATTATGGAGCGTAAAAACACGATTGCGTTAGGACTTTTCTTTTCCGGATTGCTTGCCTAGGGTCATGCGCAGAACGAATACGTTCACAATAGGGAGTAACCATATGAAAAAGCTGCTGACTGCAACTGCAGCCTCCGCTCTGCTGGCGGGTACCGCAATGGCCGAAGACGTCAAGCTGGGCGTTCTGTTCGGCTTCACCGGCCCGATTGAATCGCTGGCACCTGCCATGGGTTCGGGCGCCGAGATGGCGATGGCCGAAGTCACCGAATCCGGCAAGCTGCTGGACGGCGCAACCGTGACCGCAACTCGTGCAGACACCGGCTGTATCGACAACGGCCTGTCCACGTCGAACGGCGAGCGCATGATCGCTGACGGCGTAGCTGGCATCATCGGCGGTGACTGCTCGGGCGTGACTGGCGCGATCCTGCAGAACGTCGCGATTCCGAATGGCATGGTGATGATCTCGCCATCGGCCACGTCGCCCGGTCTGTCGACCATGGAAGACAACGGCCTGTTCTTCCGCACCGCGCCGTCGGATGCGCGTGAAGGTCAGGTGATGGCTGACATCCTGAACGATCGTGGCATTAGCTCGATCGCTCTGACCTACACCAACAACGACTACGGCAAGGGTCTTGCGGACGCGATCCAGTCCTCGTTCGAGGCGTCGGGTGGCGAAGTCACCATCGTCGCAGCGCACGAAGACGGCAAAGCCGACTACTCGGCTGAAGTTGGCGCGCTGGCGTCGGCCGGTGGCGATATTCTGGTCGTTGCGGGCTACCTGGACCAAGGAGGTCTGGGCATCATCCAGTCGGCTCTGGACAGCGGCGCGTTTGACACATTCGGTCTGCCCGGCGGCATGATCGGTGACTCGCTGCCTGCAAATGTCGGTCCGGACCTGAACGGTTCGTTCGGTCAGATCGCTGGTTCGGGTGGTGAAGGCGCTGAAAAGTACTTTGCCATGGCCGAAGCTGCAGGTTTCGACGGCTCGTCGCCCTACTCGCCTGAATCCTATGACGCCGCTGCCCTGTTCATGCTGGCCATGCAGGCCGCAGGTTCGACCAACCCAGCGGACTATGGTTCCAAGATCATGGACGTCGCCAACGAACCTGGTGAGAAGATCTACCCGGGTGAACTGGCCAAGGGTCTGGAACTGCTCGCTGCCGGTCAGGAGATCGACTATGTCGGTGCCTCCGGTGTTGAGTTGATCGGCCCCGGTGAAAGCGCGGGATCCTACCGTGAGATTGAAGTCACCGACGGCGAGAACAAAACCGTCAACTTCCGTTGATCCAAGGTTAACAGTCATAAAAACAAGCAGCCCGGGCCTTGTGTCCGGGCTGTTTCAATGACAAAAGCCCGCACCATTCGTACAGGGATGCGGCAACAACGCCGGAAAACGGCGGCTAGGGGAAAAGATGATCGTCGTCGAAGACGTGCATAAGCATTTCGGCGGGTTTCATGCGGTGGACGGGGCATCGCTGGAAATCCAAAAGGGCTCGATCACCGGTCTGATCGGACCGAACGGGGCCGGAAAAACCACTTTGTTCAATGTGATCGCGGGTGTTTTGCCGCCGACCAGTGGCAAGGTGGTGATGGATGGTGAGGATATCACCGGCCTGCCCCCGCATGAGCTGTTTCACAAGGGCCTGCTGCGTACCTTCCAGATCGCGCATGAGTTCTCGTCGATGACTTGCCGCGAGAACCTGATGATGGTGCCCGGCGCGCAATCCGGGGAATCGCTTTGGAACACATGGTTCGGTCGCAAACGGATTGCTGATGAGGAGCGCGCGCTTCGGGCCAAAGCTGATGAGGTGCTGGAGTTCCTGACCATCGAACATTTGGCTGACCACAAGGCGGGTCAGGTCTCGGGCGGACAGAAGAAGCTGCTGGAGCTTGGTCGCACCATGATGGTCGACGCCAAGATCGTGTTTCTGGACGAGGTCGGCGCGGGTGTGAACCGGACCCTGCTGATGACCATTGGCGACACGATCCTGCGTCTGAATAAGGAACGTGGCTATACTTTCGTCGTCATCGAGCATGACATGGATTTCATCGGCAAGATCTGCGACCCGGTCATTTGTATGGCCGAGGGCAAGGTGCTGGCCGAGGGAACGCTGGACGAGATCAAAGCCAATGAACACGTGATCGAGGCCTATCTGGGCACCGGCCTGAAAAACAAAGACAAGCTGGAGGCCGGAGCGTGAGCGATAATCCTTATCACGACGACAAAGGCAACAAGGACGCGTCGATCACGAACACGCAAGGCGTCGGCACCATGACCCCGGCCCATCGCAAAAGCGGCGCAACACACAAGGTCGATGGTGGGCCGTTTCTGATCGGCGACACGATGACAGGTGGCTACGGCAAAGGGCCCGACATTCTGCACGATTGCACCATCGCCGTCGACCGGGGCGAGATTGCAGTCATCGTCGGGCCCAACGGCGCTGGCAAGTCTACTGCGATGAAGGCCGTGTTCGGCATGCTGGATGTGCGCTCGGGCGCAGTTCGGTTGGACGGCGAGGATATCACCTCTCTCACGCCTCAGGACCGGGTGATGCGTGGGATGGGTTTTGTGCCGCAGACTTCGAACATCTTCACCTCTATGACGGTGGAAGAGAACCTTGAGATGGGTGCCTTTATCCGCCGGGATGATTTCTCGGACACGATGGAGCAGGTCTATGAGTTGTTCCCCATCCTCCGCGATAAACGCCATCAAGCGGCCGGCGAACTGTCGGGCGGTCAGCGCCAGCAGGTCGCCGTGGGCCGCGCGCTGATGACTCAGCCGAAAGTACTTATGCTGGACGAGCCGACCGCCGGTGTCTCGCCCATCGTGATGGATGAGTTGTTTGACCGGATCATCGAGGTCTCGCGCACCGGTTTGCCGATCCTGATGGTCGAACAGAACGCCCGCCAGGCCTTGGAGATCGCGGACAAGGGATATGTGCTGGTTCAGGGGCGGAACGCCTATACCGGTACGGGCAAGGAACTTCTGGCCGATCCCGAAGTGCGTAAGAGTTTCTTGGGGGGGTGAGGTGAGGTCCGCAATGACGATCGCATTTGCCTCAATGTGCAGTACGGCTTGGGCGGCGCCATGCATTCTACAAGAGGCCTGCGCAGGCGTGCAAAACTGTGAAGGTGGGGAACTCATGCTTGAGCTGTTAGGCACCCCGCCCGAGCTTATAGAAAGTAACTATGGTGACTTTTCAGTCGATCAGATCGCCAAGGCCGGTGATATCACCTCCAAAATTGGCTTGTCTGATGGGCAAGAGTGGACGGCCGTTTCACGAAGCGACTTGCTGACGGCGTCCCGGATCGAAGACGAAAAACATGAGTATATGTATGTGACCAAGACTTCGACCACCGATCTAACCGTGACCTTATTAACCCAACCGCTGCGTTATGCCGACTATACGAAAGCTAACAACGGACGACGCGCGTTCTCTGGTAAATGCGAGCAGGAGTTTTAATGGACTTCGTCAACGCCCTTGTGGCGCTTTCCAACTTCGTCCTTGTTCCCGCAATCGCCTATGGCAGCCAGTTGGCGCTGGGGGCTTTAGGGGTGACGCTGATCTATGGCATCCTACGGTTCTCGAACTTTGCTCATGGCGACACCATGGCCTTTGGCGCTATGATCGCGGTTTTGGTCACGTGGGGCTTGCAAGCCGCAGGGGTCAGTTTCGGGCCGTTGCCGACGGCTCTGCTCGCCCTGCCCTTCGCCATTCTGGGCTGTATCATTCTGGTGCTGATCACCGACCGGCTGGTCTATCGCTTCTACCGTGAACAAAAGGCCAAACCGGTTATTCTGGTGATCGTGTCCATGGGCGTGATGTTCATCATGAACGGTATCGTCCGCTTCATCATCGGGCCGGACGATCAGAGGTTCTCGGACGGCGCGCGGTTTCTGATCAAGGCTCGGGATTTCAAGGAATGGACCGGGCTGAACGAAGGGCTCGCGATCAAAACCTCTCAGGCCATTACGGTCGTTGTGGCGGTGATCGCCGTGGCCGCTCTGTTCTGGTTTTTGAACAAAACCCGCACCGGTAAGTCGATGCGTGCCTATTCGGACAATGAAGATCTGGCGCTGCTGTCCGGCATCAACCCTGAGCGCGTGGTGATGATCACCTGGATCATCGTCGCCGCACTGGCGACCACGGCAGGCGTGCTTTATGGCCTCGACAAGAGCTTTAAGCCCTTCGTCTATTTCCAGCTTCTTCTGCCGATCTTTGCCTCGGCCATTGTCGGCGGTTTGGGCAACCCCCTTGGTGCCATCGCGGGTGGGTTCATCATTGCGTTTTCCGAGGTGACCATCACATACGCCTGGAAGAAAGTGCTGACCTATCTTGCCCCTGAAAATCTGGAACCGTCGGGATTGGTTCAGTTCCTCTCTACCGATTACAAATTCGCTGTCAGCTTTGCCATCCTGCTGATCGTGCTTCTGTTTAAGCCCACGGGCCTGTTCAAAGGAAAATCGGTATGAGCGAGGTTACCAAGAACACCCTGCTTTTCGTCACAGTTGGCGCGCTGATCCTTTTGACCGGATTCACGCAAAGCTGGAACGCGGCGATCCTGATCCTGAACATGGGATTGATCTCGGCCATCATGTCGATCGGGGTGAACCTGCAATGGGGATTTGCTGGCCTCTTCAACGTTGGCGTCATGGGCTTTGTGGCTTTGGGTGGGCTGGCGGTTGTGCTGGTCTCGACCCCGCCAACGCCCGGGGCATGGTCCGAGGGCGGCTATGGCGTCATTCTGGCGCTGCTTCTGGGGGCCGCGACCGTCGTTGCGACCGTCATGGTCGCGCAGAAGATGCCGAAAGGGCGCGCGCGAACGCTGGCCATCGTCGGAATCCTCATCGTCGGTTTCTTTGTCTACCGTGCGATCTTTGACCCGAACGTCGCCGCGATTGAGGCGATTGATCCGGCTGTTGCCGGCAATATTGGTGGTCTGAACCTGCCGGTCTTGCTCGCCTGGCCTGCCGGAGGGTTACTGGCAGCAGGAGCCGCATGGCTGATCGGCAAGACGGCTCTGGGTTTGCGCTCGGACTATCTGGCGATTGCGACCCTTGGTATTGCCGAGATCATCATTGCCGTCATGAAGAACGAGGACTGGCTGGCCCGCGGCGTCAAGAATGTCTACGGCATCCCGCGCCCTTCACCCGTGGTCGGCTATGAGGTTGAGCTGCAGCAAGACCCCTCCTTCCTTGCGCGGGCCGATTGGCTGGGGCTTGATCCGGTGATCGCCTCAACCCTTTCGGTCAAGCTGGGCTATTCGCTGCTGTTCCTGATCGTTCTGCTGGTGCTGCTGTGGATGGCGCAGATGGCGCTCAAAAGCCCATGGGGTCGGATGATGCGCGCCATTCGCGACAATGAGGTCGCAGCTGAGGCGATGGGTAAAGATGTCACCCGCCGCCACCTACAAATCTTTGTGCTTGGCTCTGCCATTTGCGGTATCGCGGGCGCGATGATGACCACGCTGGACGGTCAGCTGACGCCGGGTACCTACAACCCCCTGCGATTTACATTCCTTGTCTGGGTGATGGTGATCGTCGGTGGGTCGGGCAACAATTTCGGCGCCGTGCTGGGCGCGTTCCTGATCTGGTTCTTGTGGGTCCAGGTCGAACCGATGGGCCTGTGGCTGATGAACCTGATTACCTCGGGCATGCCGGATGGCAGCGCGCTGAAGGCGCATCTGATCGAAAGTGCTGCGCATATGCGGTTGTTTACGATGGGACTGGTCTTGCTGATTGTCCTCAGATTCAGCCCCCGAGGGCTGATCCCCGAGAAATAGACGCATCACGATCACAATACAGAAGCGGTGCCTCTCATCCGGCGCGGCTTCTTGATTTCTAAAGAGGTTTCCGCGTACACGAGACTACCGCTCGTTGTTCGGACTTATGGGGTCCGGCCTATGCTCAGAAGAAACCCGACCGATCTCTACGATCATTCGCACTCAATCGATGAGAGTATCCGACTTGACCAAGAAAACACTGATCACCAAAGCCGTTGTCATGCTGCCGGTTCTGGCCACGCTGACGGCCTGTATTCCGTCGCCCGAAGACCTTGAGACCACACCTGTTCAGGTCAACACTCCGCAGGGCGTCGTGACCTGTCAGCTTTACCGTCATGATCGTGTGACCTGGGACCGTGCGATTGATTTCCCGGCCACAAAGATGTCGGTCAAACAAGCTGATGCCTATTGCCGTCAGGAAGGCCAGCGCCGTCTGAAGTAAGCCGGTTGGCGCCCTGTGCTGGGCGCCTCCGATCAGCGATTTCGGAACAACCCGCCCAGAATACCCCGCACGATGCGACGGCCGGTTGTTCCCTTCAGCTCTTTGATGACGGCCTCACTCATCGCCGTTGCTAATGTGTCTTTCTTACGCACCATCCGAGACGTTGAACGCCCAACCCGGCTACCTGAATACCGGCGCGCCGAGCTGTATTCGCGCTCTATCGGGGTTTGTTGTTCGATGATCTCTTCCGCCTCCGCGGCCTCGGCCTCTTTGGCGGCAGCCTCCGCACGGGCTTGCAGGATTTCAAAGGCCGATTTGCGATCGACGGGCGTGTCATATTTCGCCGCCATCGGAGAAGCTTGCAGGATACCCTGACGCTCAGGTTCCGAAATTGGCCCAAGCTGCGATCCCGGTGGGCGAATCAAAGTCCGCTCGACAATCCCCGGCACGCCTTTCTTCTGCAGCATCGAGGTCACGGCCTCACCAACGCCCACCTCTCGGATCGCGGCCTCGGTATCGAAGGCGGGATTCTCGCGGTAGGTTTCCGCTGCCATACGAAGGTTCTTTCGGTCCCGCGCGGTAAAGGCGCGTAGCGCGTGTTGTACCCGGTTGCCCAACTGCCCCAGAATATCCTCAGGAATGTCAGCGGGATTCTGCGTGATGAAATACACCCCAACACCCTTGGAGCGGATGAGGCGCGCGACCTGCTCGACCTTGTCGACCAGTACCTTGGGTGCATCATCAAACAGAAGATGCGCTTCGTCGAAAAAGAACACCAGCTTCGGCTTCTCCGGATCACCAACTTCGGGCAGTTCTTCGAACAGTTCGCTCAGAAGCCACAACAGGAACGTGGCATAAAGCCGAGGCGCCCCCATCAGCTTGTCTGAGGCCAGTATATTCACCATCCCCTGCCCGTTTTCATCTGTCCGCATCAGATCGGCCAGATCCAGAGCGGGTTCTCCAAACAATTTAGTGCCGCCTTGGTTTTCCAACACCAAAAGACGGCGTTGAATGGCTCCGATAGAGGCCGTTGAGACATTGCCATAGCGCAGAGACAGCTGCGCCCTGTTCTCACCAATCCACACGAGAAGCGCCTGAAGATCCTTGAGGTCTAGCAGCGGCATGCCTTCTTCATCAGCTACCCGGAACGCGATGTTGAGAATCCCCTCCTGCGCCTCGCTGAGCTCCATGAGGCGAGACAGCAGCAGAGGACCCATTTCAGTCACAGTGGTACGGACCGGGTGGCCCTGTTCGCCAAACAGATCCCAGAACGTGACCGGACATGCGGCGTAGGAGAAATCAGAAAAGCCAATCCGTTCGGCGCGCTCGGTAAACGCTTGATGCAACTTATGGGTTTCGCTGCCTGCCAAGGCTAGGCCAGACAAGTCGCCTTTGACGTCCGACAGGAAAACAGGCACGCCCGCTTGCGAAAATCCTTCTGCCAGGATTTGCAGAGTGACCGTCTTGCCCGTCCCCGTGGCCCCTGCGATCAGCCCATGGCGGTTCGCGTATTTCAGCGTCAAACCCTGAGGCGTTCCGTATCCCTCACCCGCACCGCCCAGAAAAATCTCTTTACCCATGTAATTGCAGCCTTTTTTCACTGATCCGCAACCAGCATACAAACTTAACCTTTGGCTGCCATAGTCTATTCGTTCCCTTTGTGGCCCCGGGTTGCGAAGGGGACACTTCCTCCCTGTCGACTGGCCGTGCCTTCGGGCACGGCTTTTTTTGGAAGTGGGCGAATAAAACTATGCTGATTAGTGCATTAAATTTTTCTGTTAGCGGTTGACCCCTGCTTCCCCCTTTCGTAACGTCTGCGCATAACTAAGTCGGCCAGTCCGACGGGGAGAAAAATTTTGGAAAGAGGGCTGCTCCACCAGCCCTCTTTTCTTTTGCCTGTATTGGTTCTTGAGCGGGGTTTGGCCCAAGAAAACGCTCACATTGATCTCAGCCATTCGGTTAACGACTGACAGCCGCAGCGAAGGATGCTAGATGAGGCAAAACAAACAGCAAACCGAGGCATTCATGTTCAAGAGACTCCTCTCGTTTAATACTCTGGCAGCCGTTCTGATGTGCGGAGCGGTTAGCGCGCAGGAAACGACTTCCGAAGGCACGACCAATGAAGGAACAGGGGCCGATGCAGGCGCGGGCCTCGATTTGGGCCAATCCGGCCCGCGTGTAGGTGAGCAATTTGTCAAAGAAGAATCCGGCGATTGGGATGTCTCCTGCATCAAGGCACCGGAAGGCGAAGATCCTTGTGCGATCGTTCAGGTTCTGAACGGCCCTCAGGGTGATCCGATTGCAGAAGTGTCCATCGGCAAGCTGCCGGAAGGTGGAGCGGCTGTTGCATGGGCCAATGTGATCGTACCGTTGGAGACCCTGCTACAAGCGCAACTGGCCCTGTCGATCGACGGCGCGCCGCGCAAGCTTTACAACTACCACCATTGTCTGCCTGTTGGCTGTGTCGCGCAGCTGGGCCTAAGCCAGGGTGACATTGACGCGATGAAAGCGGGCAGCAAAGCGACCTTCTCGCTGGTTCCCGCGCGCTTCCCCGATCAGGTTATAACAATGGATATGTCCCTGTCGGGTTTCACTTCGGGCTTTGACGGGCTGGCCATTAACGTCAACTAAGTCGGCTGCGAATAGATTTCGCCGCCACAGCTTTGTGGCGGCGGTTTTCTTTGCAGCTCAGACGCTTTTGAGCGCCAAGACCGCGTTTAACCCGCCGAACGCAAACGCATTGCTGAGCGCCACGTCGACCTTGGCTTCACGCGCGACATTTGGCACCACGTCCAGCGCGCATTCCGGGTCGGGTTCTTCATAACCGATGGTGGGCGCGATGACTCCGTCCCGCAGCGCCATTATACAGGCCAGAAGCTCTACCGCTCCGGTGCCTCCGATCAGGTGGCCGTGCATGGATTTGGTTGATGAGATCATCAAATCATCTGCATGCGGTCCAAACACATCCGCTACGGCGGCACATTCCGTTTTGTCATTTGCCGCAGTACCTGTGCCATGTGCATTGATATAGCACACATCGCTGGCGTTCAGCTTGGCATCCGCCAACGCGCCCGCCATCGCTCGTGCGGCCCCCTGCTTGCTGGGCATCACGATATCCGAGGCGTCCGAAGACATGGCGAAGCCAACAACCTCGCACAGGATATCTGCGCCCCGCGCGCGGGCATGTTCGTATTCCTCGAACACAAAGACACCAGCACCCTCGCCCTGCACCATCCCGTTGCGGTTGGCGCTGAAGGGGCGGCAGGCGTCTTTGGACATCACGCGCAGCCCTTCCCAGGCTTTCACGCCGCCAAAACACAACATCGATTCCGACCCGCCGGTGATCATCGCAGGCGCGGCCCCGCTGCGCACCATCTGGAACGCTTGCGCCATCGCGTGGTTCGAGGACGCGCAGGCGGTCGATACCGTGAAGCTGGGGCCCTTCAAGTTGTGCTCCATCGACACATGGCTGGCGGCTGCGTTGTTCATCAGCTTGGGCACCACAAAGGGGTGAACGCGGTTCTTACCGTCCTCATAGACGGAGCGGTAGTTGTCATCCCATGTCGACACGCCGCCACCCGCCGTGCCCAGGACCACGCCGGACCGGGCTGCAAGGTCGCCATGAAACTCGATACCCGATTGCTCGATGGCCTCTTTGGCGGCGGTCAGGGTGAATTGCGTGAACCGGTCATACAGAGACATTTGCTGGCGATTAAACCGCCCTTCGGCCTCGAACCCACGCACCTGTCCGCCGATCTTGATGGCCAGACGGTCAACGTCGCGGAACTCCAGCTCAGAGATACCGCAGCGGCCCTCGCGCATCGCCTCCAGCGTGTCGGGGACGGAATGGCCCAGAGAATTGATCGTGCCTGCCCCGGTAATGACAACCCTTTTCATTGCGCTGGGTCAGACCTTTTCCGACACAAGCTTTTCGATGCCCGCAATGATCGCGGCCACGTTCGAGATGTCGAAATCATTCGCCTCGGGCTCGTTGGCGTTGAAGGGAACCGAGATGTCGAACTCTTCCTCGATGGCAAAGATGCTTTCGACCAGACCCAGGCTATCGATTCCCAGATCCGCCAGCGAGCTTTCGGGCGTCACATCCGATGGCTCCAGAACGGCCTGCTCTGCAATGATTGCGATGACGCGGTCGCTGATGCTCATGTTGATCCCCTGGCTATCAATCTGAGGATGATTTAATCGCTCGGAGACTGTTTGAAAACAGCCTTTTTCAATGCCTCGACGTCGCGAGCCATGCGCGGCAAGCGGCGCTGTGCCTTGTAGATCTCGGTATGGGTTTCCATCTTGACGCTCGGATAGCCCATGATCACACGGCCAGCTGGCACGTTAGACAGGATCTTGGTTGCGCCCCCCGCGATCACGCCATCGCCGATGAAAATATTGTCAGCTACTCCGGTTTGACCGCCAAGCACCACGTTATTGCCGATCTCGACCGAGCCGGACACGCCGGTCTGACCGCATAAAAGGCAATCGCGCCCGACACGCGTGTTGTGACCCACATGCACAAGGTTATCGAGCTTGGATCCGTCGCCAATACGTGTGTTCCGAATTGTGCCGTTGTCGACGGTACAGTTCGAGCCGACCTCGACATCGTCCCCGATTTCAACAGCGCCAAGCGAATGAATGCGCAGCCAGCTTTGCGCCTTGGCTTCCCCCTGATCGCCCATGGTTTTACGAGCGTTTTCGGCACCGGACACCTCGGGCGTGACAAAGCTGAACCCGTCGCCGCCGATACGCGCGCCGGGTTGGGCGATGAAGCGGTCTCCGATTTGCGCCCGCGCACCGATGCTGACCATTTCACGCAGAAGAGCTTGCGCGCCCAGCACCACGTCCATTCCGATTGTACAGTGCGGACCGATCACCGATCCCGCGCCAATCTTCGCCCGCGCGCCGATAACGGCCAGCGGACCGATCGAAACACCCTCTCCGATCTCGGCTGTCGGGTCGATCACAGCCGAGGGGTGAACGCCCGGTTCAACACCCTGCCCCCGGTCCAGCAGTGTCGTGATACCCGCCATCGCCATCCGGGGACGCGTGACAAAGATCGCAGCACGCAGGCCCATTGCTTGCCAATCCGCGCCTTCCCACAGCACGGCTGCGCGCGCCTCACCGCCCGAAAGCGTTTCGGCATATTTGGGGGACATTGCCATCGCCAGATCGGTTGGCCCGGCATCACCCGGCTCAGCGGCGCGCAGAATTGTCAGGTCTGTTTCACCCTGACATTCGGCCCCAAGGCTGTCGGCGATCTGTTGGATGGTGAACTGCATAGCGGGCGTCCTCTTGGGCAGGATTTACCCTGAGTGCTTACCCCTGAACGTCCGGCAGGGCCACCCCTGCCTTTTGCAGCGCGTCCCAAATCTTGGCATCGCGGTTATATACGTCGCGGCGATACTGAACCTCACCTTTTGGGCCGATATAGGCGGTGCGGTAGATCAGGTGGACAGGCACTTTCTTGTCCAACTTCACCGTCGTTTCTTTGCCGGTGTTCAACACACGGTGGAAGAATGCCTTGGGGTCCTCCTCCTGTTTGGCCAGCAGCGCATAGGCGAACTCGAACGGTTGCGCCAGTCGGATACACCCGTGCGAGAACGCCCGAACCTCACGCGCAAACAGAGATTTCTGAGGCGTATCATGCAGATAGATGTTGTACTTATTGGGGAACATGAACTTCACCAGCCCCAGTGCATTGCTTTTGCTGGGAGGCTGACGCATCGCGAACGGGAAGTTGCGTGCGGTGAATTGGGTGAAGTCGACGGCCCCTCGATTGACCTGACGACCACTGCGATCCGTGATCTGGATATGGCCGACCGCGTTCGGGTTCGATTGCAGCTTGGGCAGGTATTCCTTGGTAATGATCGAGCGTGGCACATACCAGCTGGGATTGATCACCATATGCTCCATCTCATCCGAGAATTCGGGGCTGCGACGATCATGTACGTTTTTGCCGATCACGGCGCGGGTCTCGAACGTGACCAGCCCGTCATCCACGATCTTTGCCGAGAAGTCGGCCTGATTGACCAGAATATGCCGCTCGCCCCGCTCACGCGGCAGCCAACGCTCCCGCTCCAAGGCGACATAGACGGCCTTTAAACGGTCCGAAGCCGGTCGGTTCAGCTCGGTGATAGTCCCTTGTCCGGCTACCCCGTCCGAGGCCAATCCGTGCGCTGTTTGGAATGCCTGAACGGCCCCAAGCAGGGCGTCATCAAACTCCGGGCTGGCCGTGGGTTTGAGGTAACCCATAGCAACAAGCCGGTTGCGCAGTTTGATCACGTTCGGACCGGTATCGCCGTATTCCAGTTTCGCGACCGGAACAGTCGGCCCCCACCCGCCCTGGCGGATCAGGTTCTCCAACGCGATCTTTTGCTTCATCAAAGCGCGATATTGGGCGGTTTGCGGGATCAGAGTTTCAAAATACGCCGCACCTTGGGTGTTCAGCGCCTCAAGATGCTGGTTTGCATCGCGGCGTTCGACCTTGCGGACAAGGCCATCGTCAATACTGGCGGGCCGCAGGGCACCGGAATAGATGTCATCTGCATAGGACAAGAAGCTACGCGTCAACTGAGCCTCGACCGTGCCCAAATCGCGAACCGAACGAGCCTCAGCCATCTGATCGACAAGGGCCTGCACGTCATACGCGGCGGGCAATCCGTGTCGCTCGGTCTCAGAGATTGCTTTGATCAATGCCGCACGGCGTTTGGCGTGTTCGGGCGTATCGCCGACCCACAGAGGGACAAAGCCATTGCTGCGATAAAATTCGGCAATCTGAACAGAGGCAGAGGTATTTTCGGCAACCGCCATCCGAAATGCGGTGTTCGACCCCTCGTCTGACGACGCGTTCGCGATGGATGCCGTCGCCAGAAAACAGGCGGTGAAAACAAAACTGGTACTGGTCCGTAACACTGAGAGCATGGGATGGCCTTGGTTCTTCAATAACTTATGCGATGTTTGCCGGAGCTTTATTTATATATGGTTTTCAGCCATCGGGCATGTCTATTCACAAATACCTTACTTATCTCCTTCTTTTGCGCCCTGATGCGCGTTTGCATCTACCCGATGCCGAAAACCCTCAGTTGCTGAATAAAATGACTCATTTGCATCACCTGCGCAAAAAACTGCCGAAAATTCCCCCTGACAAAGGTGCATTTCAAAGACTTCTTGGCCGTTGATTCCAACTGTGCCATACATTCGCCATCTGGGATGGGAAAATATTAAGACAGCGCGCGTAACATCGTGCGCAGGCAGGAACAGTACGGGACGAAACGAAAATGACCAAGAGCAGTACTTCGGGTATTACCCGTCGTGCCCTTCTGGGCGCATTCGCGGCAACGGCCGTGGCGGCAGCACCGACTTTTTCCAACGCAGCAGGTTTCCTTCGTGGTGGTGGCGATATTCGCCGCATCCGCATGTATTCCGGTCGCACGGGTGAGCGGATTGATATGGTTTACTGGGTCGACGGCAAATATATCAAAGACGCCGTGAAAGAGGTGAACCACTTCATGCGCGACTGGCGCACCGATCAGTCGAAAGCGATGGACCTGCGCACAATCGACATCATGGCGGCGTCGCACAACCTTTTGGACGCTGATGAGCCCTATATGCTCCTTTCGGGGTACCGCTCGCCACAAACCAACGCCATGTTGCGGTCCAAATCGCGCCGGGTGGCGCGGAACTCGCTCCATATGCAGGGACAGGCGGCTGACCTGCGACTCGCATCCCGTTCGGTTTCGCAAATGGCCAAAGCGGCCATGTCATGCCGTGCAGGCGGTGTTGGACAATACTACCGTTCGAACTTCGTCCACATGGATTGCGGTGTTGTTCGCAGTTGGCGCGGCTAAGCGCATTGTCGTTTACTGAGATGGATCTGGCAGGCCATTAGGTCTGCCTGAGTGTGTTGCAAAACTCGAATTTTGCAGGAACGGGCTGCTGCAATTGGCGGCCTTTGTTCGTTGCAGAGCCAATCACCCAACGTTTCTCTAGCTTGTTCAGGCTAAAGATATTTTCGAAATCAAACATCTAGCGGATGCAACGACCACTACGGTCGGACTGAACAAATCATCAAGACTGTGAGAAGTGGCGCACCTGAGAGGATTCGAACCTCTGGCCTCTGCCTTCGGAGGGCAGCGCTCTATCCAGCTGAGCTACAGGTGCCTTGGCCGTTAGCTAACCTTGTTCCGAGCTGGGTGCAACTGGAAAACTGACCGGCACGACCCAGATTTAGGCAAAGAGATCATGCGCCAGTTCAAGCGCGTCAATCAGGGTGTCGACCTCATCCGTGGTGTTATAGAGGCCAAAGCTGGCGCGGCAGGTGGCCGTCACCCCAAGGTGATCCATCAGAGGACCGGCGCAGTGGTGACCGGCGCGCACCGCGACGCCTTTCTTGTCCAGAATCGTCGAGACATCATGCGCATGTCCTGCCCCATCCAGCGTAAAGCTAAAGATCGCGGCCTTGTCCGGCCGTGTGCCCTGAACCTGTAGCCAGTTTAGACCGGTCAGACGCTGCATGGCATAATCACGCAGGCCCGCTTCGTGACTGGCGATATTCGCCATCCCCAGATCCATCATATAGTCCAGAGCCACACCGAGACCGATAGTTTGGACGATGCCCGGCGTGCCAGCCTCAAACTTCATCGGTGGATCATTGTAGATAACCTGATCCTTGCTGACCTCTTTAATCATGTCGCCGCCGCCGATGAAGGGGCGCATTTCGGCCATACGTTCGGATTTGATATAGATCGCTCCGGAACCGGATGGGCCATAGAGCTTGTGCCCGGTAATGGCATAGAAATCGCAGCCGATATCCTGCACGTTAACCGGCATGTGAACCGCACCCTGACTACCATCAACCAAGACCGGCACGCCCTTGGCATGCGCGCCCGCAGTGATGGCCTTCACGTCGACCACAGTGCCCAACACGTTCGAACATTGCGTGACCGCGACCAGTTTGGTCTTGGGGCCGATTGCGTCAATCACGGCCTGCGGATCAAGCCCGCCATCCGCATCAACATCGACCCATTTCAGGACGACGCCCTGACGCTCACGCAGGAAATGCCAGGGCACGATGTTGGCGTGATGCTCCATCACGCTGAGGACGATCTCATCCGCCGCTTCAAGCCGCGGCATGGCCCAGCCATAGGCGACCAGATTGATCCCCTCGGTCGTGCCGGAGTTCAGAACAATCTCATCCTCATCCGCAACACCCAGAAAGCGCGCGACCGTGCTACGCACGGATTCATATTTCTCGGTCGCGAGGTTCGAGAGGTAGTGAAGCCCGCGATGCACGTTAGAGTATTCCTCGGCATAGGC
This sequence comes from Ruegeria sp. BG3, assembly GCF_056538485.1. Classification (NCBI taxonomy): domain Bacteria; kingdom Pseudomonadati; phylum Pseudomonadota; class Alphaproteobacteria; order Rhodobacterales; family Roseobacteraceae; genus Ruegeria; species Ruegeria sp. BG3. Next base: position 555,935 of record NZ_JBQFTE010000001.1, read on the forward strand.
GCGCGTAACGGCATCAATCACGACCTGAGGTTTCTGCGCCGACGCGCCATTGTCCAGATATGTCAGGGGTTTGCCGTTCACCTGCCGCGACAGGATCGGGAAATCAGACCGGATTTTCTGCACATCATACATGAGAGATCTTTCTAGACAGGACCCAACGGGTTGAGAAATAGGACAAAAGGTACCGCCAGCAACGCCGTCAACAAAATGACACCAAAAGACTTGCCCAGAGATCCAAGCTTGTGCGCCTCATTCAGAAAATGAAGTGTTATGTAGAGGCTGTAGATGGCCGTTGCCAGGATCAGAGGGGCCATAAAAGCTACCGCGATCAAGCTCAGCGCGAGGGTCGCGACCAGTGCTGCAATTTGCAGAAACTGCAGCCAGATCGTCAGGACCATCAGATCTTCAAAACGCCCCGTTCCGCCCAGAAAACGCCCGACATAGAGAAAGGCCAGAATGCTGAACAGCATCGTTCCTGCGGATCGGATCAGGACAACCGGGATCGATTGGGATACGGTTGGGCCACCCGATGCGGCGATGGATAGATCTATGCCCATCTGCGCGATGCAATTGAGGACAACGGCCAGAAAGAACGCCAGCCACAAAACCTCTCGCCCCGGGTTGAGGGCCAAAATCTGTCGCGCCGCTTCGGCAGGTTTTCTGAGCGTCAGGCTCGCCAGCGGGCCCAGGGGGGGTATAGTCATTCAGCCGACCTTTGTGCTTGTCGCAATCCGGATAACCAGAACCAGACAAAAACGGCAACCCAAATCAATCCGACCAAAGTTTGAGTCGGCCCAGGGCCTATGAACCCGGCGACCAGTCCGTTTAGCAAAACCAAAGGTGCTGAGGACAAGAGCGCCCAGAATAATGCCAATCTGGCACCATAGGCACTGCCCTGCCCGCCCACCAGACGCGCGGCCCAATGTGACACCAAGGCCAGCGTGTAGAAGAACAGCGGCAGGATGAAGACCGAGCCCAAAAGCGCTCCGCCCAGAAGCATGTTCAATTCGACCTGCTCCAGATGCGCGCGGCGTGCAAGGCTGGGCATTTGCGCAATGAAGGCCACCACGCAAAAGGCCATGACGAAGATAAGCGCTCGGTCTTCGCGCGGCCCCATATCCAGAAGCCGACGCACAACGCGACCCGGCCCCCGGTATGTGGCGACGATATCTGATGAGACCGGCATATCAGCTGTGACGCGAAAGCCAGCCTTCCAGACGGGTCACGATCTCTTCGGCCAGTGTTTCGTCCTCGATCTCATCCACCGCCTCGGCAAGGAAAGCCAGCGTCAGCATGTTGGTGGCGTCCTTCGTCGGAACCCCGCGCGAGCGCAGATAGAACAACGCGGTCTCATCAATCGCGCCCGAGGTCGACCCGTGCGAACAGGCAACGTCATCGGCGTAGATTTCAAGCTCGGGCTTGGCGAGGAACTGGCTGTCATCGTCCAGTAAAAGCGACTGGCTGATCTGGTAGCCATCGGTCTTCTGCGCGCCTTCCTTCACAAGGATCTTGCCTTGGAACACGCCCGTCGCGCCGTTGCGCAGGACCTTCTTGAACACCTGACGGCTTTCGCAATTCACCGCGTCATGGGTGACAAAAACGGTGTCGTCATGGTGAAAATCACCGTCCCCGACGCAGGCTCCGGCCACATGGGCCACGGCATCGTCACCGGTCAGTTCTACCACCTGCTCATTACGAGTCAGCACGCCATTGGCTGTAAGAGTAAACGACTTATAGGTCGATTCCTGACCAAGACGCGTGAACATATGGGTTACGGCCCGGCGTTCATGATCGCGGCCCTGCGCCCGGACATGGTGCAAGGTCCCGTTGTCGGCGATGTCGATCTCCATGCATTTGTTGAAGCGCGACGCGGCCGGACCGGCCTCGAGGATCGTCGCCTCGGCATCGCTTTCAACACGGATCACGTGGTGCAGAATCGCGTCCGAGTCTTCGGACTCGTGACGGTACACCAGATTGATCGGCTTCGACGGTTTGCCGGTTACATGGATGGCAACGCCGTCTGTCGCGAATGCGGTGTTCAAAGCAGCCAGAGGACGCTGAACCGGGGTTTGGCCCCGCTCCTCGAGCTTGCCGTAAAGATCCTTGGCCCAGTGGATATCCTTGCAGCAGATATCCTCCAGCCGGTCGATCTTGACGCCTTCAAGGCTCAGATCATCCGAGGCTTCGGCATCGAACACACCGTCGACGAATACAATTTGCAGCCGATCGACATCGTTGAACACCATCGGCTCGCCCGAGTCGAAAATGGCAGCCTTGGGCGCATCGGCCGAGACCAGCGTATCCGGACGCGTGTATTTCCAGTATTCATCGCGACGGCTTGGTAGCCCCATTTCTCGCACCCGGCCCAAAGCCCCTTGGCGCGCGGCCTTGGTGCATCCGGGATCAGGCATCGTCAGCGAGGCCAGACGCTCTTCGGTTGCGGTCTGTTTTGCTTGCGGTAAGGCCATTAGTTCACCTCGGCAAGAATGTCGGAGTAACCGTTGTTTTCAACTTCCAGCGCCAGCTCAGGACCACCGGATTTCACGATGCGGCCATCGGCCATGATGTGAACGACATCCGGTTTGATGTGGTCCAGCAGGCGCTGGTAATGGGTGATGACCAGGAAACCACGCCCCTCATCCCGCAGCGCGTTCACGCCTTCGGAGACCAGCTTCATGGCATCCACGTCGAGGCCCGAGTCGGTCTCGTCTAGAATGCACATTTTGGGTTCCAGCATCGCCATCTGCAGGATTTCATTGCGCTTTTTCTCTCCACCCGAGAAGCCGACATTGACCGGACGCTTCAGCATGTCCGCGTCGATCTTCAGCGATTTCGCCTTTTCTCGCACGAGTTTCAGGAAGTCGGCGGCCGACAGCTCCTCTTCCCCGCGCGCTTTGCGCTGCGCGTTCACTGCGGTGCGCAGGAAGGTCATGTTGCCGACGCCCGGGATCTCAACCGGGTATTGGAACGCGAGGAACACACCAGCTGCGGCACGCTCTTCCGGCTCCATCTCTAGCAGGTCTTCGCCGTCCAGAGTGGCCGAGCCTTCGGTGACCTCATAGCCATCGCGCCCCGACAGCACATAGCTGAGCGTGGACTTGCCCGAGCCGTTCGGCCCCATGATCGCATGCACCTTGCCAGCCTCGACCGTCAGGTCGACACCCTTGAGAATTTGCTTGTCTTCTTCTTCAAGCTGTACGTGCAGGTTCTTGATTTCCAGCATGTTTTGTCCTTTTGCGTATCGCAAGAGGGCGCGCGGCCCCCGCGTAAATTCTGATTTCAGAGAAGCTTGGGTTTAACCCACAGACCCTTCGAGCGAGATGGCCACTAACTGCTGGGCCTCCATCGCAAATTCCATCGGCAGCGCCTGCAGCACGTCCTTACAGAACCCGTTGACAACCAGCGCCACGGCCTCTTCCTCGTCCATGCCACGTTGACGGCAGTAGAACAGCTGATCGTCGTCCACCTTCGAGGTCGTCGCCTCATGCTCGACGCGGCTCGAGTTGTTCTTGACCTCGATATAGGGAACGGTATGCGCCCCGCATTTGTCGCCGATCAGCAAGCTGTCACACTGGGTGTAGTTGCGGCTGTCTTTGGCCTTCGGGTGCATCGAGACCAGCCCACGATAGGTGTTCTGTGCCTTGCCCGCGCTGATACCTTTAGAGACGATGCGCGACTTGGTGTTCTTGCCCAGGTGAACCATCTTGGTGCCGGTATCGGCCTGCTGATAGTTGTTGGCAATCGCGATCGAGTAGAACTCACCTTGGCTTTCCTCACCACGCAGGATGCAGGACGGGTATTTCCACGTCACGGCCGAGCCGGTCTCGACCTGCGTCCACATCACCTTGGAGCGATCTCCACGGCAATCCGCACGCTTGGTCACGAAGTTATAGATACCGCCCTTACCGTTCTCGTCCCCTGGGAACCAGTTCTGAACAGTGGAGTATTTCACCTCGGCATCTTCTTCAACGATGATCTCGACCACGGCCGCGTGCAGCTGCGCGGTGTCGCGCTGAGGTGCGGTGCAACCCTCCAAGTAGCTGACATAGCTGCCTTTATCGGCGATGATCAGGGTGCGTTCAAACTGGCCGGTGTTTTCCGCGTTGATGCGGAAATAGGTGCTCAGCTCCATCGGGCAGCGGACGCCCGGCGGGATGTAGACGAACGAGCCATCCGAGAACACGGCCGAGTTCAGAGTGGCATAGAAATTGTCTGACACCGGAACCACGGTGCCCAAGTATTTCTTCACCAGCTCAGGATGCTCTTTGATTGCTTCCGAGATCGAGCAGAAGATAACGCCGGCCTTCTTCAGCTCAGCCTGGAAGGTCGTGCCGACTGAAACCGAGTCAAACACGGCGTCGACGGCCACTTTGCGACCCTCGACGGGCATATCCTCGGCGCCTTCCACGCCTGCCAGAATCATCTGTTCTTTCAGAGGGATACCCAGCTTTTCGTAAGTGGCCAGAAGCTTGGGGTCGACCTCATCCAGAGATTTGGGTTTTTCTTCCATCGATTTCGGGCGGGCATAGTAATACTGGTCCTGAAAGTCGATCTCAGGGTAGTTGACCATGGCCCATTTTGGCTCTTCCATCTTAGTCCAGCGCTCGAAGGCCGACAGACGCCATTCGGTCATCCATTCGGGCTCTTCGTTCTTTTCCGAGATCAACCGAACGATATCTGGGTTCACGCCCTTGGGCGCGTACTCCATCTCGATCTCGGTTTCCCAGCCGTATTTATAAGTGCTGACCTCGCGTACCGCATCCACGGTTTCCTGATCGACACCCTCTTTTACCTGGGTCTGGTCCAAAGCGGCCATTGTTTACCCTCCGTAAGATCACGCGGCCCGCGCGCGATGCTTTTTCTCTTTCTCAAGCCACGTTTCGGCGAAACGCAGCACATCTTCCTTGGTAGTCCGAGGTCCCAGCGACACGCGGATTGCGCTGGCTGCTGTCCCCTCATCAAATCCCATCGCAGTCAGTACAGCGCTGGCGCGGACCTTTCCGCTTGAACAGGCCGAGCCCGCACTGACCGCAAAACCAGACAGGTCCATCTGCATGACCTGCGTTTCACCCTTCCAGCCGGGCGACGCGAAACATAACGTGTTTGGCAGGCGAGTCTGGTCTTTCCCGACAAAAATAGGTGATCTTTCACCAGCCTCAAGGGCGTTTTCTAGAATATTTCTAAATTCTTCGACCTGCTCCCAAACACCAATGGCAAGATCCTGGGCTGCTGCTTCAGCAGCGGCCCCGAACCCCACGATCCCAACGACGTTTTCGGTTCCAGAGCGCCGGCCCATCTCTTGCCCGCCGCCCTTGATCTGAGCAGGCAGGTCCGTGCCGCGTTTCATCACAACAGCTCCGATCCCTTTCGGTCCACCCAGTTTATGCGCAGACACTAGCGCCATCTGAACGTCCATCCAATTGAACGCAATCGGCAGTTTGCCAAATGCCTGGGTCGCATCGGTCACCGCCAGCCCCTTCGGTAGCGTCTGCACGATACCCGTTTCCGAGTTCGCAACTTGCAGCGTCGCATTTGCCGGATCAGTCAATGCTGCCGTCCCGCCCGAAGAAACCGGGATATCCTCAGTAATCCACGCTCTTACCGCGTCATGCTCAATTGATGCACCGTGCAGATTTCGACCCGCCAAAGCCAAAGCGGCGCCTTCGGTCGAGCCAGAGGTAAATACGATATCCGCACCATCAGCCCCAAAAGCCGATGCCACCTGTGCCCGTGCGCGTTCGATCAAAGCCTTCGCCGCGCGCCCCTCGGCATGGACCGACGATGGGTTCCCGCAGACATCCATTGCCGCGATCATCGCGTCCCGCGCTTCGGGCCGCAAAGGCGTGGTGGCGTTGTGATCGAGATAAACACGATTCATGGAGTCATCTTTTCCCAGATATTTCTGAAACTTGTACTCAGAGGCTACGGATTACTCGTCCACAACAGCAAACAGGTTAGGAACCGCCGGACAGGGCGCGAGGTCGTTCTTGATCACGTCAGACAAGCGGGTCTGATGCAGGAACACATAGACATGTGCGCTGAGGCTTTCCCAAAGACGGTTCGTCAAGGATTGTGCCCGGCTTCCCGAGGACGCGCCCGAAGCTCCGGCGCCCTTGGCCATTGCATCCACCGTTTCATCGACGGCGGACAGAATCTCGACCACGCGGATCTCAGATGGCTGCCGTGCAAGGCGGTATCCCCCACCCGGACCACGGGTCGAGGTCACAAGCTCGGCCCGGCGCAATTTCACGAACAACTGCTCAAGATACGGCAGCGAGATATCCTGCCGTTCCGAGATTTCGCCCAGTGTCACGATCTTGTCCGAGGGCTGCAGCGCAATGTCCGCCAGCGCCACCATGGCATACCGGCCTTTCGTCGACAGCTTCATTGGCATTTCCCTTCGGCAAGTTGGACGCGAAATCATTGACGCCGCCGCCGCCAGTGCGTATCTCCGACTGACAGCGCGTTGCGCAAGATATCACATTTAGAACCGTTCTAAGGTGCCCAACGAATACAGTCAAGTATTTCCCGGCGCCCAAGATAAAGACAGGACCAAAGCACACATGCCCGAGGTGATTTTTCCCGGACCCGAAGGCCGCCTGGAAGGCCGCTACCACCCGCAAAAGGAAAAAGACGCACCGATCGCCATCGTGCTTCACCCGCATCCTCAGTTCGGCGGGACCATGAACAACAAGGTGGTCTATAATCTGCACTACGCGTTCTACAACATGGGCTTCACCGTGTTGCGCTTCAACTTCCGTGGCGTAGGCCGCAGCCAGGGCGAATATGACCAGGGTGTGGGCGAGTTGAGCGATGCAGCCTCGGCGCTCGATTATCTGCAGTCTATGAACAACAACTCCAAGCATTGCTGGGTTGCTGGCTTCTCGTTCGGCGCCTGGATCGGAATGCAGTTGTTGATGCGTCGCCCGGAAATCACCGGTTTTATCAGCGTGTCGCCCCCGGCGAATATGTACGACTTCTCATTCCTTGCGCCCTGCCCGTCTTCGGGCCTGATCATCAATGGCTCGTCCGACCGCGTGGCGCCTCCGGCGGATACAACTGCGCTGGTCAACAAGCTGCATGAGCAGAAGGGCATCACCATCACGCATAATGAAGTCGAAGGCGCCGATCACTTCTTCCAGGATCAGCACATGGACACGCTCATCACTGATGTCAGTGACTATGTGAAACGCCGCCTGACCGAGAACACGCGCTGATGACAGACACCATCAATACCCTCGCTGCCAAACTGGCCGAGGATACATTGAAGGTCATGGACGAAACCGGCGATGACCGGTTTTACATGGAGGTCGGCAATTTGCTGGCGGCCTCCTCCCAATCTCTGGAAGAGGCCTTTCTGACCGAAATCCGCGTGCGCTTGTCCGAGCGCCAGGCCCGCCAATTCGTGATCAAACGCCTGACAGATCACCGCTCAAAGCTGAAAGCGATTGAAAAACAATGAATGATCGACTGTCCGCGCAAATCGCGTTTCTGAAACAAGCGGACAAGTTGAAGACGGTGGATCGGGCAAACACCCTGCTGGATCAATCCCGGCCTGAGAATTCCGCAGAACACAGCTGGCATCTTGCGCTTTGGGCGCTGGTCATGGGGCCTCTGGCCGGGTCGGACGTGTCAATTGATCGGGTCATCCGCATGTTGTTGCTGCATGATCTGGTCGAGATCATCGTGGGCGACCATCCAATCCATCTTGAGACCGACTGGCAGAGCGTCGCCAAGGCCGAACACGCCGCTGCTATGGATTTGTTCGGTTTATTGCCGCCAGACCAGACCCAGGGTTTTCTGGACCTATGGACGGAATTCGAAGCCGACCAGACGCCTGACGCCAAGTTCGCCAAGATGCTGGACCGGTGTCAGCCCCTTTTTCAGGTGCTGCATGCCTCGCCCAAACGGCCAGACCATATCGAGATCGCGCGCGAGAACCTCGCGACTGGGCGCGCGGCTTATCTGAGTGAGGCGCTGCCTCAGGCCTATGAACACGCGGTTGCGTTATTGGCGGATGCGCCGACCGAGGAAAACAGTTTTACCCAACGGTTGGCGTTTTTGGTTGAGGCGGATCAGTTGAAATCCGTCGTGCGCGCGTCGCGCCTGATGGCGGTTGATCGGTTCGAAAACTCGGCTGAGCACTCGTGGCACATCATGCTGTACGCATGGGTTCTGGCGGAACATTCCGATGCTGAGGTCCAGTTGGACCGCGTCCTGCAAATGCTACTGCTTCACGATATCGTCGAGATCGACGCCGGAGATCACCCAATCCACGGCCAAGTCGATCACGCCGCCCAAGCTGAAAAGGAAGAGGCCGCAGCACGGCGTCTTTTCGGATTATTGTCAGAGGATCAAACGCAGGCATTTTCGGATCTCTGGCATGAGTTTGAGAGCGCAAATTCGGCAGATGCGCGGTTCGCTAAGGCTGTTGATCGGTTTCAGACCCCAATTGCAAATCTTGAAACGGGCGGCGGCTCGTGGGTGGACTATGCCGTGACCTACCCTCAGATCGAAGCGCGGGTAAAGCCTGCCATCGAACGCGGCGCGCCTAGTCTTTGGGATTGGTTGCAACCGCATCTGGCGGATTATTTCGCGGTTTCAGCGAGAGGCTAGGCAAAAGAAAAGGGCCAAAACGGCCCTTTTCCCTGCTTGGATCTTCATTAACGCCAAAACTACAAGACAAAGAAACCAACTAACATTTGGGCTGCATCAGAACTGACGGACCCCCCGTCTGCAAGCCACCCTAGCGCCGCAATAAGAGTCGAAGCAAAAACGACGTATTTAATAAACACAGTCATAAAAAACTCGAAAACACATCAACAAATACTGTTCTGTATTTACACAAATTTTGATCAGATCGTAGTCAGGTATACCCGACCTTTATCTTGTGGCGTCACGCACCCAAGCAACCGAATGTGCTTGCCGGGGCGGCCTGTTTCATGTTGAGAATTCGCGCGTGATTTGCATGCAAAAGGTTGAGATCATGCCCAAAGCCTACTTGATCCTGCTGATGGCCGTCTTTGCCGAAACCATAGGTACAACAGCCTTGCAGGCCAGCCAGCAATTCTCGCGCTTCTGGCCTTCGGTTCTGGTCGTAGTCGGTTACGGGGTGGCGTTTTACCTGTTGGGTCTGACACTGAAATACATGCCGGTGGGCATCGTCTATGCGATCTGGTCCGGGCTTGGGATTTTCTTCATCGCCATCATCGGCTTTGTGGTGTTCGGGCAAAAGCTCGACCTGTGGGCAGTTCTGGGGCTGGCCCTGATATTGGCCGGAATCCTAATCATTCATCTGTTTTCAAAGACCGCAGGTCACTGAACGCCGGTTTGGGCTGGTATATTGGGTCAAGCCGCGCTATGCGCCGGGCAACTTCCCGTTCAAAGGCTGACCTCTCATGGACCTGCGCAATATCGCAATCATCGCTCACGTGGACCACGGCAAGACGACCCTGGTGGATGAGCTGCTCAAACAATCCGGCGCGTTCCGGGAAAATCAGGCCGTGGCGGAACGCGCCATGGACAGCAACGATCTGGAACGCGAGCGCGGCATTACCATTCTGGCCAAGGCGACCTCGGTCGAATGGAAAGGCACGCGCATCAACATCGTCGACACCCCAGGCCACGCCGATTTCGGCGGTGAGGTCGAGCGTATCCTCAGTATGGTGGACGGCGTTGTCCTGTTGGTTGACGCGGCTGAAGGCCCGATGCCTCAGACCAAATTCGTGACTTCCAAAGCGCTGGCATTGGGCCTGCGCCCCATCGTGGTCCTGAACAAGGTCGACAAACCCGATGCCGAACCCGACCGTGCTTTGGATGAGTGTTTCGACCTCTTCGCCAACCTCGGCGCAGATGACGATCAGCTGGATTTCCCGGCCATGTATGCCTCGGGCCGTTCAGGCTGGGCGGATATGGAGCTAGACGGGCCGCGCAAGGACCTGACCGCGCTGTTCGATCTGGTCGTCGATCACGTCCCGGCCCCCAAACAGGCCGAAAAGAAGGACGAGCCGTTCCGCATGCTGGCCACCACCTTGGGCAGCGACCCGTTCATCGGCCGCATCCTGACGGGCCGTGTGGAAAGCGGTACTCTGAAAGCGGGCGACAGCCTCAAGGCGCTCAGCCGCGATGGCTCGTTGATCGAAAATTTCCGGGCATCGAAAATCCTTGCCTTCCGTGGTTTGGCGCAACAACCGATCGATGTGGCCGAGGCCGGTGACATCGTGACCATTGCAGGTATGAGCAAAGCCACCGTCGCGGACTCGCTGGTCGCACCGCAGGTTGAAGAGGCCCTTCCCGCTCAGCCCATCGACCCGCCAACCATCACCGTGACTTTCGGCATCAACGACTCGCCTCTGGCTGGTCGTGACGGCAAGAAGGTTCAGTCCCGTGTGATCCGCGACCGCCTGATGAAAGAAGCGGAATCGAACGTCGCGATCCGCATCACCGATACTCCGGGCGGAGAGGCGTTCGAAGTGGCCGGTCGTGGCGAATTGCAGATGGGCGTACTGATCGAGAATATGCGCCGCGAAGGGTTCGAGCTCAGCATCTCTCGTCCGCAGGTTCTGTTCCGCCAGGAAGACGGCCAACGGCTGGAGCCTGTCGAAGAAGTCACAATCGACGTGGATGACGAATATTCTGGTGCGGTCATCGAAAAGATCACCGGTGCGCGTAAGGGCGAGTTGGTAGAGATGCGCCCCGCCGGCGCCGGCAAGACCCGGATTATCGCGCATGTGCCCTCGCGCGGTCTGATCGGCTATCACGGAGAGTTCCTGACCGACACCCGCGGCACCGGTGTTCTGAACCGCGTGTTCCATGGCTGGGCCGCACACAAAGGTCAGATCCCGGGACGCCGGGCGGGCGTTCTGATCTCGATGGAAAACGGCCAGGCCGTCGCGTACGCCCTGTGGAACCTCGAAGAGCGTGGCCGCATGTTCGTTGGCCCTCAGACCGATGTCTATCGGGGCATGGTGATTGGTGAGCATTCCCGCGACAACGATCTAGAAGTGAACCCGCTAAAAGGCAAGAAGCTGACCAACGTGCGGGCCAGCGGCTCGGACGACGCGGTGCGCCTGACGCCCCACATCCAGTTCTCGCTGGAAGAAGCCATTGCCTATATCGATGACGACGAACTGGTCGAGGTGACGCCCAACGCAATCCGTCTTCGCAAGCGATTCCTTGACCCGCATGAGCGGAAACGGATGGCAAAAGCCGGATAGATCGACGTTCTCGATTGGGAAACAATGCCATTTTTGTGACATTATTTCCTCAATCCTAAAAAATGGCACTCTAGGAAAGGCCAGCCCTCGGCTGGCCTTTCTTATTGGTTTTACATGATTTTTGAGATTATTCCGGTTTTTTGGCAATCTCGCCAAGTGGGCGGCAACTTGCAAGTTCGACCTTAAAAAGGTGTAATCTTGTCCAAAGTGTGACGTCGTTCATACAAGCCCATTTGGTTTTGGTGCATAAGTTCGACGCAGAGATTAACGAGTACCGAGGAGTTCCATCATGGGCATCCATACCAGCAAACTAAAAGTAATCGTCGCAGCTGTTGCCGTTCAAATGGTAGGCGTTACAGCCGCACAAGCCGCATGTACCGTCTCAACGGCACGTCAGGCTGCAAGCTCGCCCGAGATCCTCTGCGAATGTGACGCCGTCACATCGGGCATGATCCGCTACATTCAGCGTCGCGCCGATTTCGGTAACTTCCTAGCCCGTACGGGTGCGGAATGCCCGCAACTGGCCGCGTTGCTTTCGGATTTGCCGACCGCATCCACAGGGTTCGCTGATCAAAGATCGGGAGATGGCAAACCCGACCCAAATGGAAACCCAAGCGGCGGACCTACCGGTGGTGGGGAAGGACCCGGCCCGACAAATGACGGCCCAACAAAAGACGGACCAACAAAAGGTGACCCGACAAAAGGTGACCCGACAAAAGGTGGCCCGACAAAAGGTGGCCCGACAAAAGGTGGCCCGACAAAAACCAGTGATAAGTAGTATTGTGAATCGAAAGTCAGTCTAGGGTGAATCTGTGAAGTGAAAACTCAAGCCTAGGCTGAAGCTCACCCTGTTGGGTGAGCTTTCTTTTTCTTAGCTGTTCCCATAAACCCCAACCCAACGGCGCGGCTGCTTTGGGTCTTGCATTCTCAGAAACAGATACCGGGTCGCTTTCCACGGTTTGATGCTGTTTGTCAGGTTGTCAAGAACCAGATCTCCCTGAGCTGATCGATAGACCAACACAGCATGCGCGTTCCGACGCGTATCCAGAACAGTCGCAATCAAAAGCTTGCTCGGATCAATTCCTGCTTTGATCAGGTTCCGCTTTTTCAACAACGCAAAGTCTTCGCAATCACCGCCGCGTGTCGTCGGCAAGGCCCAAAACTCAGGCTGTCGGTATTGCGATTGGTCTGTAATTGCACGGGTGGACGCGTTGACTTGCAAGTTCACTTTCTTGACGATCTGCATTTCTTGCTTGCTCGTCAACGAGGCCGCTCTTTGGCCTGAACAGGCCCAACTGTACTGACGGCAAAGCTGCTGCGCTCCGGACGGAGGTGGAGAGGCTGAAATCGCGGTGATGAACGCGCCCTCTGACGCCTGCGCCACAGAGGTGGTAAACAACGATGTCAGGACCAGAGCGCAAATCCCAACGGAGCGCCCTGAAAATCGAGCGACCGATCGAAGACCTGCCGAAAAACCTACTGCCGAATATTTCATGCCCGTTCCTCAATCCATGTTTGCCCGCGCACATCCGGCCAATCAGGGTGTCGAAGTTTTTCGACTTTAACCGCAACTGGCTCTGTTGACGCAATCAATGTTGAGGATCAGGGGTAAAAAAGGCGGAAATTCGTCACATTCCGAGGCAATTTAAGGCAAGAATTGAGGGTGATCTGCCAAATTTATGACCAAGCCAGAATGCGATAGTTCTGCAACGTGCTGTTTTTATGAGACTTTTGGAAGATAGCGGTTTCCAAACAAGAGATGGAAGCCGCGCAATTCTTCATGTGCTGATTTTCGCCGAGACTGTCAAACCGATCCGGCTGAAACAGCTGATTCTCAGTCGGTGATCTCAACAACGACCAATTCGCGCTCGCTTGCCCCGCGGGCGTGATCGAGCGCTTCTTGGTATGCGGCGGAGTTATAGCACTGGACCGCGGCCTCAACTGAGGGGAAACGTGCGACCACATTGCGCGGACGCTCCTTCCCTTCGAGCTGAACGTAACGCGCCGCACGCGCGATGAACTCGCCACCGTGCTGAGCGATCGCGGGTCCTGCCAGCTCTGCGTATCTTCCATAAGCTTCGGCGTCAGTTACCGTGACATGTGCAATCCAAAGAGCAGCCATCTTATCCCTCCAATACCTGTTCGGCGGCTTTGATCGCCGCATCTGCGTTGGTCGCGTCCTTGCCGCCACCTTGGGCCATATCCGGGCGACCACCGCCGCCCTTGCCGCCCAGCTCAACCACTGCGGCTTTGACCAGATCAACGGCCGAAACCGTATCGGTCAGATCCGCGGTGACCCCAGCCGCGACAGCCGCTTTGCCGCCTGTGTCCGCGATCAACAGAACCGCGCCAGATCCCAGTCGGCTTTTGTGTTCGTCGATCAATGCAGGAAGATCTTTGCCGGACACACCGCTGAGTGTCTGGGCCAGAAACTTAACGCCGTTGACTTCGGTCGCTTCCGCGCCGCCGCCCTGCCCGGCCCCGCCTGCCATAGCGAGATCGCGGCGCAGCTGAGCAACTTCGTTTTGCAGGGCTTTCCGCTCATCCAGCAGAGATTTCACGCGTGTGACCACGTCATCCGGCTGCGCTTTCAACTCTAACGCGACCTGTGCCAAGCGGTGATCTTGCGCGGACAGATAGCGGAAGGCTTCATCGCCCGTGAGCGCCTCAATCCGCCGGACACCTGCACTGCTTGCACTGTCGCCCAGTACAACGAACGTGCCGATATCGCCGGTTTGGCGGACATGCGTGCCACCGCAAAGTTCAATCGACCAAGTCTCGCCATCCTGGCCCTTGCCGGTCGGCGCCTTACCCATCGAAACAACGCGAACTTCGTCGCCGTATTTCTCACCAAACAAAGCCTGAGCACCCAGTTCACGTGCGTCGTCCGGCGTCATGATCCGGGTTTCTACGCTCGAGTTCTGGCGGATGAAATCGTTCACCTCACGCTCGACCTTTTGGATTTCCTCCAGAGTCAGAGCCTTGGAATGGCTGAAATCGAACCGCAAACGATCCGAGGCATTCAAAGAACCCCGCTGAGCTACGTGATTGCCCAAAGTCTCTCGTAGAGCTTCGTGCAAAAGGTGCGTGGCAGAATGATTGGAACGAATGGCCGAACGGCGCGCATGATCCACTTCTAGCTCAACCGCGTCACCTTTGGATAGGGTGCCATGATCCACGGTCACCTTGTGTGCATAGACTTTGCCATCGGCGAATTTCTTGGTGTCTTCAACGCGCGCAATTTCTTCGCGCGCATCGAGGCGGCGTAGCTCACCACTGTCGCCGACCTGACCACCAGCCTCGCCATAGAACGGTGTTTGGTTCACGACGACCCAGCCACTGCCACCCTGTTCGATCTTGTCGACCAGAGCGCCATCGACGATCAGCGCTGCAATCTGAGCCTCAGCCTTTTCAGTGTCGTAGCCCAGGAAATCGGTCGCGCCAGCGCTGTCGGCCACGTCAAACCAGACCGCCTGATCCGCAGCTTCGCCCGACCCGGCCCATGCTGCGCGGGCCTTCGCTTTCTGTTCTGCCATGGCCGCATCGAACCCGTCAGTATCGACGGTCCGGCCTTTTTCCCGCAGGGCATCCTGGGTCAAATCGAGTGGGAACCCATAGGTGTCATAGAGCTTGAACGCCGCATCACCGGACAGGGCCGCGCCTTCGGGCAGGCTGGCTACCTCGTCATCCAACAGTTTCAGGCCGCGATCCAGCGTTTGTTTGAACCGCGTTTCTTCCAGCAGCAGGGTCTCTTCGATCAACGCCTGCGCCTGCCCTAGTTCCGAATATTGAGCGCCCATCAGTTGTACGAGCGAGGGCACCAGACGGTGCATGACCGGGTCCTTGGCCCCCAGCAAATGAGCGTGACGCATGGCCCGGCGCATGATCCGGCGCAGTACATAGCCGCGCCCGTCATTGCTGGGCATCACGCCATCGGCAATCAGGAATGAAGTAGACCGTAGGTGGTCCGCAATCACGCGGTGGTGGACGTTCTGATCTCCGTAAGGATCAACGCCGGTTGCGTCAGCGGAGGCCTCGATCAGCGTCTTGAACAGGTCGGTGTCGTAGTTGTCATGGCTTCCCTGCAACAGCGCGCCGATCCGCTCCAGCCCCATGCCGGTGTCGATCGACTGCATGTCGAGCTCCACCATCGAGCCGTCCTCGAACTGCTCGTTCTGCATGAAAACGATGTTCCAGATTTCGATGAACCGGTCGCCATCTTCCTCGGCCGATCCCGGAGGGCCGCCCCAGATGTGATCGCCATGGTCAAAGAAAATCTCGGTGCACGGTCCGCAGGGGCCCGTCGGACCCATCTGCCAGAAATTGTCGCTGGTCGCGATGCGGATGATGCGATCTTCGGGAACGCCGACTTTCTTCCAGATTTCAAAGGCTTCGTCGTCAGTGTGATAGACGGTGGTCAGCAGACGGTTTTTGTCAATGCCGAATTCCTTGGTGATCAGCTCCCACGCGAAGGGAATCGCGTCGTGCTTGAAATAGTCACCGAAGGAGAAGTTCCCCAGCATCTCAAAGAAAGTATGGTGGCGCGCCGTATAACCCACATTGTCGAGGTCATTGTGCTTGCCGCCAGCGCGCACACATTTCTGTGCTGTGGTTGCGCGCTGGTAGTCGCGCGTTTCAACACCGGTGAACAGGTTCTTGAACTGCACCATGCCCGAATTCACGAACATCAAAGTCGGATCATTGCGCGGCACCAGAGGGCTGGACGCCACCACTTCGTGCCCCTGCTTGGCAAAGTAGTTCAGAAAGGTCGATCGGATGTCGTTCAACGTTGGCATGGGGCTCTCTCAGCGCGCAATCAGAATGGTCTGCGCAGGTTTATCGCCGTGCCCGCAGAGTGTCCACAGCATTGACCTTCCAAACGAAACAAGGCGGCCCCGATAGACCGCCCCGTTCCAGGTATTCTCAGCACCATTGGGGTGCCGGGGGATTTAGGTTGTTCCCGTCAGCGTTCTCTAGGCCTCGAGGATATCGTCATCCTCAGCCGCGCCGGGCGGCATGTCGAAGTCCAGGCCATGGGCCGCGCGGATCTTGTCCTCGATATCCAAAGCGATCCGAGAGTGATCCCGCAGATATTGCTTGGCATTCTCACGCCCCTGCCCGATCCGTTCGTCTCCGTAGCTGAACCACGACCCCGATTTCTCGACCACACCGGCTTTGACGCCCAGATCCAGCAGCTCACCCATTTTCGAGATGCCTTCGCCATACATGATGTCGAATTCCACCTGTTTGAACGGAGGGGCCACCTTGTTCTTAACGACTTTGACGCGGGTCTGGTTGCCGACCACCTCATCCCGATCCTTGATCGCGCCGATACGGCGAATGTCCAGACGAACCGAGCTGTAGAACTTCAGTGCGTTACCACCAGTCGTGGTTTCCGGGCTTCCAAACATCACACCGATCTTCATCCGAATCTGGTTGATAAAGATCACCATGCAATTCGAACGGCTGATCGAGCCGGTCAGTTTGCGCATCGCTTGGCTCATCAGGCGAGCCTGAACACCGACGTTGCTGTCGCCCATGTCGCCTTCCAATTCGGATTTCGGCGTCAGCGCCGCCACCGAGTCGACCACCACCATATTAACCGCGCCAGACCGGACAAGCGTGTCGGTGATTTCCAGCGCCTGTTCGCCGGTGTCAGGCTGCGAGATCAGCAGCTCATCCAGATCAACGCCCAGCTTGCGGGCATATTGCGGGTCCAACGCATGTTCTGCGTCGACAAACGCACAGACACCGCCGCGCTTTTGCTGTTCGGCGATACAATGCAGGGTCAGCGTTGTTTTGCCTGAGCTTTCAGGCCCGTAAATCTCAACAATCCGGCCCATCGGCAGACCGCCGATTCCTAGCGCGATATCCAAACCCAGAGACCCGGTCGAGCTCGCCTCGATATCCTGCTTGGCATCTTCGCCCAGCTTCATGATCGAGCCTTTACCGAATTGCCGTTCGATCTGGGCCAGCGCGCTATCGAGCGCCTTTTGCTTGTCCGCGTTTTTCTTGTCGCTCATCGTCAGAAGATCCGCCATTGTCCTGTCGCCTTCCCTTTTGTCACACCCTTTGCCGGGCGGCAATCGCTGCTTTGTTCGCCTCTTGTTCCTTATGGGACCAAAAAGAGAACATTTCAACTAAAACTTACAGAACCTACTCTTGGCCAATTGTGTTAAAGATCCGTTTACGCCAATCTGTCATCCGAACTAACATCGAAATGGGAACACTAAATGCTTGTTTTCTATAAGGAACGCCTTGCGTTTTTATCTGTTCCCAAAACCGGCAGCACCGCATATCACTCCGCTTTGCGCGCCCGAGCGGATCTTGTGATCACCCACCCGCCCGAGCTGAAACACGCACCGGTGCGCCGATATGACCGTTTTATTCAGAACATGTTCCGCAAAATGTACGACACCGAGATGGAGATCATGGCCGTTGTCCGCGAACCCATCGACTGGCTGGGCAGCTGGTACAGGTTTCGTCGGCGCGAAGATCGCTTCGGGCATCCTCATTCGACGCGAGATGTCAGCTTTGACGCGTTTGTGCGGGCCTATATGCAGAACCCACAGCCCGAGTTTGCCGATGTCGGCAGTCAGAGCCAGTTCTTCCGCACCCGCAACAACGGTGTCGGGGCCAGCCATGTTTTCAAGTACGACCATCAGGACAGAATCGTCGAATTCCTGCAAAACCGGTTGAATTTCGACTTCAAACTGCAGCGCGAGAACGTCTCGCCACCCGCAGAGACAACTCTGTCTTCTGAAACCGAGGCCGCGCTCCGAAAGCACTCAAAGGCCGATTTTGCGGTCTATGAGGCGGCGCAATAGCCGTCAATTCATCTGCTGAAACACTGCCTCGGTCAGTTGGGTCAAAGAGAAGGGCTTTGGCAAAAAGGTCGAATTCGGAACCTGAGGACCCGAGTCGCCGAACGCGCCCTCGGTATAGCCCGAGACGAACACGACCCGGACATCGGGCCGCGTCTCCATGGCCTTGGCAACCCAGGTCGGGCCGTCCATTCCGGGCATGACCACATCCGTTACGAACACGTCTACGTTCAGGTCGACATCTTCCAGCAAGGCTAGGGCGTCCTCGGCAGATTCAGCCTCGAGCACCGTATAGCCTTTCAGGCGCAACGCGCGGGTCGCGAAGGCGCGCACCGGTGCTTCGTCCTCGACCAAAAGAACAACGCCCTCGCCCTGGCGCGCCGTTTTGGAGTCCTGCACATCTTCGGCCTGCTCTTCGACGGGTTTCGCTTCGACGCAAACCGGCAGGAGCAAGGAAAACTCGGTACCGCGAAAGACAGCGCTGTCGACAAAGATGAATCCGCCCGTCTGTTTGACGATCCCGTAAACGGTGGAAAGGCCAAGACCTGTGCCCTCGCCCGTTCGCTTGGTCGTGTAGAACGGTTCGAACACTTTTTGCAGCTTGTCCGCAGGAATACCAACGCCACTGTCGATCACCTTGACGGTCATGTAGTCGCCGGGCGGAACGGTGGCCCGGTCGCGGTGCAAGGTCTCGGTCAGGCTCAGCACCTCCGTTTCGATGCGAATCTCACCGCCCTCAGGCATTGCATCGCGCGCATTAACGACAAGGTTCATCAACACCTGCTCCAACTGCCGCTTGTCCGCGCGCACAGGCTTGAGTACAGGATCATGGCTGAGGGTCAGTTGAACTTTCTCACCGACCAACCGATTCAACAGATGGATGAGGTCCGAGATAGTGTCGCGCACGTCCAGCACCTCGGGCCGCAAGGTTTGCTTGCGCGAAAAGGCCAGAAGCTGGCTGACCAAAGCCGCCGCGCGATTGGCATTCTGATTGATTTGAACGAGGTCACCATAGTTGGGATCGTTTTGATCATGGCGCAGCAACAGCAGGTCGCAATGACCGGATATCGCGGTCAATAGGTTGTTGAAATCATGCGCAACTCCTCCAGCCAACTGGCCGACAGCTTGCATTTTTTGGCCCTGTACAAACTGCGCCTCGAGCGTTTTCAGCTCGGTCGCGTCATTCAGAACCGCGATTAGGTGGGTTTTGCCGTCGATCTGAACGCGGTCCAGAGTGACTTGGACAAACAGCTCTTTGTCATCGCGGGTCAGTCGCTGGAATTCGGATCGAGCAGCATCCTCGCCGGATGCCGTTTGTGCCAGCCACTTCAGAATTGGATGGTTCAGCCCCTGCATGATCTGGTCGATATTGGTCTCGTTTAGGCAGAGATCACCCAAGAGAGCCAACGCCATCTGGTTTGCCTGCAGTATGGTCCCCTCGGGCGTCATGCAAATAATCGGCACGGGCAGTTCGGCAAGTGAGGATTCATGCTCCGGATGGACAGGTTGAGAAACCGGCATCAAAACGAGGTGCCGTTCAGCCCCCGACGCCGAAACGCCAGTGACTGCGACGCGTGTTTCCCCCTCATAAGCAGGGACCGAGCAGATTTGACCATTATGTGGCAATCCGTTCGGAAAGATATTGTCAATCGAACCCGGTACCATGCCGAAAAAGGCCCTTGCGGCGGTATTGAGGTGTAATAGGCGCCCACCCCGACCGATGGTCAGTACGGGAAGGGCGATCTTGTCCCACTGCCCTTGGCGACCAAGTTTGAACCGCCAGCAGAACAGATTGTCTCCCAATCGAACAACCGAAACCGGGACATTCTCGCCAACGGTGATGATGTCCTCATCCGCTGAGCCATTTGCTTGGGCCAGTGTCTGCAACCTCAGTAGAAGGCTAGACGGGTTGGCGAAGACCGAGCGCAGAACCTCGGGCAGCGTTGCCTCCGGGCCGGCTTTTAACTGTTGGCGCGCAATTGGATTGGCGACCAGAACAGTGCCCTCTTCATCGGCAATAACGCTTGCGCAATCGTCGTGATCTACATAAGCAGCCAGCACGTCAAGGGTTTGATGAGCAGCTTTGTCGGCAAAGAGGCCCCCGATCAGAATCCAGAGAGTCGCAAACAGGACCGAGACTCCTACGACGATCATGCCCTGCGTCCAGTCCGCAGGCACTCGGCCCGTATGTGGCGCCACGTATAAAAGACCGGCCAGTCCAACCAACGCCAAAACACGCGCAGCTGACGGCGTTCTACGCGAGCGGGAACCGAAGAACGGATATGTAGAATCGGACATGGACGACCCGGGTAGCTTTTTTGAGAGCAATAACGATCTAAAATAGTTAATGCCCGCTTAACAGAGTTAAGGGGCTACGAAAACTACCTTAAGTTGTTTTGCGTGGCTACTTTGTCAGATGCGCAGTGAAAAACCCGTCAACGCCATCCGTGACACGCCAATTCCGTTGCAGCGTCGCCGTCCATTCGGGGTTCTCCGACACAAAGCTTTCGACAACCCGCGCGTTTTCGTCCTGAAGCATCGAACAGGTTGCATACGCGAGAAGGCCCTCGGGATGAACCAGTGGCGCGACCTCACCCAGAACCGCACGTTGCAGCTTGGTCAATTCGATCAAACGCTCTTCGGTCAGGGCCCATTTTCCGGCCGGAGCGCGCCTCCAAGAGCCACTGCCCGAGCAAGGTGCATCGACCAGTACGATGTCAAAGGGCGCGAAACCGGCTAGTTCCGCGGTCTCAACGCAGGTTACTCTTACGCCCGCGCGGTCAGCGCGGTTCGGCAGGTCCTGCATGCGCTTCGGGTTGATGTCATGCGCAAACACCTCGACTCCTTGATGAGCCGCAAGGGCCAGCGATTTCCCACCACCACCGGCGCAATAGTCAAGTACACGCAAACCAGGCTTGAGGGGCAAAGCTGCCACAACCGCCTGACTGGCCGCATCCTGTAGCTCGACCAGACCCTCCAGATAAGCCCGGCTTTGCGCAACCTTGCGTGCGCCCTCAATCACAGCAAGAGCCGTCTCACAGGCGGGATGGAGGTCAGTTTGCACTCCGTCAGCCGCCAAAGCACGGGCCGCACCCGCCACGTCTGTTTTGCGCAAATTGACCCGAAGATGCAATGGAGCGCGGTTTTGCAGTGCCGCTGCGGCCTCAGTCGCCGCATCCCCCAAAGACGCCGAAAACCGAAGCCAGAGCCAGTCTGGAATATCAAACTGCTCGGCCAGTGACACGAAACCTCGACCCTGCTCAGACGCTTCAATCGGCTCAGGCGCGTGGCGTTCGCCAGTGAACAGAGTGTCAGGCGCTTGCCCCGCAGCACGCAGCGCTCCGATCATCAAACCCCGGCCCGACTCAGCCCCTCCAAGTGCCGCGAATGAGCGCTTGCAGCGCAAGGCCGTAAAAACGTGATCCCGCACCGCTGCGCGATCCTTGGAACCTGCGAACCGGCTGCGCCGTGCCCACCCAGTCAGAGCCTTTTCAACGGGCGCGCCGTCCAGAATTTGGTCAAGGATCTCGATTGAGGCCTGAACACGGGCTGCCGGGGTCATCTTTCCCTCCGTCGGGTTTTCCAGGAACGCAAAACGGCGCCCGCGTCGGGGCGCCGCCTGCAACAGATCACCAGATCACATAACCCGGTAATTCGGGCTTTCGCGCGTGATCTGCACGTCATGCACATGGCTTTCTTTCAGACCTGCCCCGGTGATTTTCACGAAATTGCAGTTCTTGCGCATCTCTTCGACCGTGGCACAGCCTGTATAGCCCATGGCTGCGCGCAAACCACCGACCAGCTGGTGAACAACCGCTCCGGCGGAGCCTTTGTAGGGCACCTGTCCTTCGATCCCTTCCGGCACAAGCTTGTCATTGGCGGCGTCTTTCTGGAAATAGCGATCCGCCGAGCCGCGCGCCATCGCGCCAAGGCTGCCCATTCCGCGATAGGATTTGAACGAACGACCCTGATACAGGATCACCTCACCCGGGCTTTCATCAGTACCCGCGATCATCGAACCGACCATGGCGCAGGACGCACCCGCCGCGATGGCCTTGGCAAAATCGCCCGAAAACTTGATACCACCATCTGCAATCACCGGCACATCTCCGGCGGCTGAAGCGCAGTCCATGATCGCCGTCAGCTGAGGCACCCCGACACCGGCCACCATCCGAGTGGTACAGATCGAGCCCGGCCCGATGCCGACCTTGATTGCATCCGCACCCGCATCGATCAGCGCTTTGGTGGCGTCCGCGGTGGCGACGTTGCCCGCAATGATCTGAACTTCGTTCGACAGCGTTTTGGCGCGTTTGACCGCCTCCAGAACTCCTTCGGAATGGCCGTGCGCGGTATCGACGACGATGATATCGACCCCCGAGTCGACCAGCAGTTCCGAACGCTCAAACCCTGCATCTCCGACCGAGGTCGCGGCGGCAACGCGCAGACGGCCCAGATGGTCTTTGCAGGCCGTTGGGTTCAGAACGGCTTGTTCCGTGTCTTTCAGGGTCAAAAGACCGGTCAGCTTGCCCTCGCCATCAACCACAAGAAGCTTTTCGATCCGGCGAGCGCGCATCAGGGATTTGGCCTCTTCCAGATCGGCGGGCTCTTGCAGCATCGCCAGATTGTCCGAGGTCATCATGGCCTTGATCGGCGTGTCATCCGACGTGGCAAAGCGCATGTCCCGGTTGGTCACGATGCCGACAACACGGCCCTGCTCGTCCACAACGGGAAAACCGGTGAAGTTGTAGCGCTGAACCAACGCCTGCGCGTCTGCAAGCGTCTGATCGGCGCGTAGCGTCACTGGGTTGTAGACGATGCCCGATTCGAACCGCTTCACCCGGCGTACCTCGCGGGCCTGTTCCTCGACCGAGAGGTTCTTGTGGATCACACCGATCCCACCGGCCTGCGCCATGGCGATGGCCATACGCGCCTCGGTCACAGTGTCCATGGCCGAGCTGAGCAGCGGGATGTTCATGGAAATCTGCCGCGTCACGCGCGTCGTCGTATCCGCCGTTGCCGGCAGCACTGAAGATGCGCCCGGAACAAGAAGTACGTCGTCAAAGGTAAGTGCCTCACGAATCTGCATCATCAAACCCCATGCAAAAGCCCGTTTGGCGGTGACCCTATTGCATGGATTGACCCGAAGGAAAAGCCCCAGAACCCAAGTTGTTTACCCTTGGGGGGGAATAGCACGTCACAAAACGACGCTCGTTGTACAAAACGTGCCGCTGACAGGGCTTTCCCTTTGTGAATAAACTCATATCTTCCCCGGCATACGCGCGAACACAATTTAGGCAGGCCGACCATGACCACCGACCCCCTTGTCGTCTTTACCCCCTCGGGCAAACGCGGGCACTTTCCCGTTGGCACCCCGATTCTGACAGCCGCCCGACAGTTGGGCGTCGATCTGGATTCGGTTTGCGGGGGGCGCGGCATCTGCTCAAAATGTCAGATCACGCCTAGCTACGGCGAGTTCCCCAAGCACGGCGTGACGGTCTCGGAAGACGCGCTGAGCGAATGGAACGCGGTCGAGCAGCGCTATGACGACAAACGTGGCCTGAAACCCGGTCGTCGTTTGGGCTGTCAGGCCTCGGTTCAGGGTGATGTTGTGATCGACGTGCCGCCCGAAAGCCAGGTTCACCGTCAGGTTGTCCGCAAGGCCGCAGCGGCGCGCGCCATCACCATGGACCCGGCCACGCGGTTGTATTTCGTGGTCGTCGAGGAGCCCGACATGCACTCGCCCACCGGCGATCTGGAGCGTTTAGAACGCGCCCTGCGCGAGCAGTGGAAGATCGAGGCCGTCACCGCCGATCTGTCCCTGATGTCCAAGCTGCAACCGGTTCTGCGCAAAGGCAAATGGGAAGTCACAGTCGCCGTTCACAATGGCCACAAGGACCCTGTGGCTCGCATCGTCGAAATCTGGCCCGGCCTGCACGAAGGGGGCCTTTATGGTCTGGCGATCGACCTCGGCTCGACCACGGTTGCGGCGCATCTGACCGATCTGGAGACAGGTGAGGTCAAGGCTTCATCCGGTCTGATGAACCCTCAGATCCGCTTCGGTGAGGACCTCATGAGCCGCGTCTCCTACGCCATGATGAACCCCGGCGGTGACCAGGAGATGACCAATGCCGTGCGTGAGGCGATCAATGACCTGACCACCTCGATCGCGGAAGAAGCGGGCATTGACGCCAGCCTGATCGTTGAGACGGTATTTGTCTGTAACCCGGTCATGCACCACTTGCTGCTGGGTCTGGACCCGGTCGAGTTGGGGCAAGCTCCGTTTGCGCTGGCGACTTCGGAAAGCATGTCCCTGCCCGCGCGTGAGATGGACCTGACCTCGATGAACCCGCGCGCGCAGATCTACATCCTGCCCTGTATCGCTGGTCACGTGGGTGCCGACTGTGCTGCCGTTGCCTTGTCGGAAGAACCCGGCAAGTCCGAAGATCTGGTGCTGATCGTAGACGTGGGTACCAATGCCGAAATCCTGCTCGGCAATACCAGTCGTGTTCTGGCTTGCTCGTCGCCCACAGGGCCTGCCTTTGAAGGCGCGCAGATCAGTTCGGGCCAACGCGCCGCGCCCGGTGCGATTGAGCGGATCGAGATTGATCCCGTCACCAAGGAACCCCGCTTCCGCGTGATCGGGTCCGAGAAATGGTCCGATGAGGACGGGTTCGATCAGGACATCGCCACCACCGGCATCACCGGCATCTGCGGTTCGGGCATCATCGAGGCCGTGGCCGAAATGCGCATCGCTGGCCTGTTGGACGAAAGCGGTCTGATCGGTTCAGCCGAACAAACAGGAACGCCCCGCTGCGTTCCCGAAGGGCGCACACACGCCTACCTGATCCATGATTCCAGCGCAGAAGGTGGACCTCGGATCACCGTGACCCAAGGCGATATCCGGGCCATCCAACTGGCGAAATCGGCGCTTTATGCCGGTGCGCGCCTGTTGATGGATGAGATGGAGGTCGACCGCGTGGATCGTGTGGTTCTGGCCGGGGCCTTCGGGGCTCATATCTCCACCAAACACGCGATGGTGCTGGGCATGATCCCGGATGCGCCGCTCGAAAAGGTCTCAAGTGCCGGCAACGCAGCGGGTACCGGCGCGCGGATTGCATTGTGCAACATCGGATCGCGCGCCGAGATCGAGCGTGTGGTGCGCGAGATCACCAAGATCGAAACCGCCATCGAGCCGAAGTTCCAGGACCACTTCGTTGCCGCCAACGCGATCCCGCACAAAACGGACCCCTTCCCGGAGCTCGCACAGGTCGTCACCCTGCCCGCACCGTCCTTTAACACCGGTGGCGGCGATGAGGAAAAGACTGGCCGCCGTCGCCGCCGGAGGTCATAGTTCCCCTAAAAAGGGGGCTGCGATGCTGAACATCAATGGTGATCAGGAAGAGTTCTGGGGTAAGTCTGAAATGGGTGCCCGCTGGCTGACCTTTGAAGATCAGCTGGACACCTTGTTTAAGCCCGTACTGGAACTGGTCCTGAAACGATCTGGTCTATCACGGGGCATGCGGATTCTTGATATCGGCTGTGGCACTGGCGCATCTGCGCTGGCCGCTGCGCAGCTTGTTGGGGCTGAGGGTGCGGTACGCGGCATCGACATATCGGAACAGTTTCTAGAGCGCGCGCGCCAGCGGGCCAGCAATGCTGGTCTGGGCAATCTTTCGTTTCAATACGCCGACGCTCAGACCACAGAGCTTTCGCGGGGCGATATTGACGCGATGATCTCAAGGTTCGGCGTCATGTTCTTTGCCGACCCGACCGTCGCCTTCGCCAACATGGCTCGCGCCCTGAAGCCAGGTGCGCAGATGACCTTTGCCGCTTGGGGCGGTCTGTCTGACAACCCTTGGTTCAAAACCCCGCATATCGCTGCCACAGCGCGGTTGGGTCAGCCGCCTAAAGTTGACCGGAATGCCCCTGGGCCGCTCGCCTTCCATGACAAGGACAGAGTCGCTGGTCTGATGACCGACGCGGGGCTTGTGGATGTTCAGGTCTCGACGGTTTCGCTGGTGCTAAACGGGCCACTATCGGTCGAAGACGCAGCCCTGCTCTGCACCCGTGTGGGTCCTGCTGCGCGTGTGATCGCGCATTTCAACGGCACCGAAGAGGATGTGCGCGCGATCGTCGATACTGTTGTGCTACAGTTCGAGGAGTACCTCACTTCGGGAGGAACGCGTGTCCCGGCCGCTATCAATCTGCTGCAAGCACGCCGTCCACAATAGACATTGAAGTTGGAGCGGGTAGCGGGAATCGAACCCGCGCGTTCAGCTTGGGAAGCTGACAGGCTACCATTACATCATACCCGCCGCGAGATTTGAGATATCATCGCCACCTGAGGAACTGCAAGCGCCTTTCGGTGAGGTTTATGGATTACTCTGTCCTTGCCCGCAGAGAGTCGATCAATGATTGGTCAACATCCAATGCCTCGCACGCCGCGTCCAAAGTTCGTTTGTCCAAATGCTGTGGGTTTAGATCTATGTCCTTTGAGAACGCATCAACGATGACTTGCATTGCTTTGATTCTCGCAGATTTTTTGTTGTTGGCCGGAATAACGTGCCACGGCGCAATCTCCGTTGATGTACGCGCCAGCATCTCATCGACCGCGATCCCTGCTTCGTCCCAACGCTCGCGATTGCGGAAATCTTCATAGGTCAGCTTCCAGCGCTTCAATGGGTTGCGCAGGCGTTCTGTGAAACGCGCCATCTGTTCGTCTTGTGAGATATGAAAGAACAGCTTTACGATCCGGGTGCCGTCATCAACAAGCATACGCTCGAAATCGTTGATCTCTCGATATCCCGCCCGCCACCGTTTCTCCGGTGTGAATTTCTCGATCCGCTCCACCAGAACACGCCCGTACCAACTGCGGTCAAAAGCCGAGATTGCACCTTCTGGCGGCAAGCGTTCCCAAAATCGCAGCAGATAGTGGCGGTTGAGATAGTAGTTGCGCGGCGCGCCGATCGGCCAGACTTTGAAACTGCGCGGATCAAGCGCCTGGCTGATACGGCGGATCGTGCCACCTTTGCCAGCGGCATCCCAACCTTCAAAGACGATTACGCCCTTGGTTCCATGGAAGAGAAAAGCTTGCTGAATACGCGCCAGTTTCGCCTGCAGATCGATCAGCTTGTCGAAATAGTCCTTCTTGCCCAACTTCTCACTCAGGTCTGCGTCGGCCAGTTTTGGAGGGTGATGTTTGGACATGAAAGCACCTGATCGTTGCGGAAAGGACCGCCCCAGTCTCAACGATATCACGTTTGTTGCATTGATCAGGGTCAAACGAAAAAGGCCGGGCGCAGGGCCCGGCCTTTGATCTGATAGCTCAAAAAATCAAGCGCGACGACGACGGCCACCGCCGCGACGACCGCCTGCTCCACCCGCCGCAGCCGCTTCTTCAGGCGATTTGTTGAACTTGATCCATGCGCCGCCGTGCGGGTCGTTGTTGGTCAGCAGGTTGGCGGCACGGATGGCCTCCATTTCCTTGCCGGCACGCGGCTGGGTCGAGCCCAGACCGAACATCTGAACAAAGGCCTCATCGTCCATGCCTTCGGGCAGGATGATACCAGCTGCGGCAACGGCTTCTTTCTTCTCGGCGATTTTCTTCTGCGTCGTCGGAAGAGCAACCGGGTTCATGATCGCGGACGTCATGCCCGCACCCATTGCCATCGGCAGGAACGCGTTGTTGATGCCGTGGCGGTTCGGCAGACCGAACGAGATGTTGGATGCACCACAAGTGGTGTTCACGCCCAGCTCTTCGCGCAGACGACGGACCAGAGCGAAGACCTGCTGGCCAGCAGTTGCCATTGCACCGATCGGCATAACCAGCGGGTCAACCACGATGTCATGCGCCGGGATGCCGAAATCAGCGGCGCGCTCAACGATCTTCTTGGCCACGTCGAACCGTACATCGGGGTCTTCCGAGATGCCGGTGTCGTCGTTCGAGATCGCAACAACCGGAACGTTGTATTTCTTGACCAGCGGCAGAACCAGCTCCAGACGCTCTTCTTCGCCGGTGACCGAGTTCAGCAGCGGACGGCCTTCAGCCGCCTCAAGACCGGCCTCCAGCGCGCCAGGAACCGACGAGTCGATGCAGAGTGGGACGTCAACCAGACCCTGAACCAGCTCTACGATCTGGCGCATCAACGGCGGCTCGGTCTCGTTCGGGTTGGGGTTCGAATTGTAGACAACGCCTGCGTTGATATCCAGAACGGTCGCGCCTGCAGCGACCTGGGCCAGCGCGTCTTTCTCAACGGTCGAGAAGTCGCCAGCCTCAAGCTCAGCAGCCAGTTTCTTGCGGCCCGTGGGGTTGATCCGCTCACCAATCACGCAGAACGGTTCGTCAAAGCCCAGAACGGCGGTTTTTGTTTTTGATTCTACGACTGTACGGGTCATGTCCGTTCCTTAAGCGTTGGCCGGCTTCGCCGAAGCGCCGCCGTTGTTGATGGCCCAGTTGGCGTTGGTCTTGATACCGCCAAGGGGGAAGAAGTGTACGTTGGTGATGTTGAAATCCGGGTTCGCCGCTTTGTATTCGGCCAGCTCGGTGATCACATCATTCGGCTCATAAGGCAGCAGCAGCTTGGAGACATCCATGGCGCGCTTTTGCAAAACTTTCAGCGACGGGCCCACGCCACAGGCGATGGCGAACTTGATCAGGGTCTGCAGCTTGGCTGGGCCTGCGATACCGATATGAACCGGGATATCGATCCCCGCTTCTTTCAGGCCGTTCGCCCATTCGATGATCGGCTTTGCGTCGAATGCGAACTGAGTGGCCAGCGCCATCTCGGCGTCGGTGGTTTCGCTGAATTTCTGCTTCCAGCGCAGCGCGTCGTCGACATTCTTGGTCGAGCCGTCTGGGTCGATATCCTTGTTGCCTTCGGGGTGACCAGCAACGTGCAGGCGCTTGAAACCTGCTTTATCGAACAGGCCGGATTCCATCAGCTGCATCGAGCTGTCGAAATCACCATGGGGCTTGGCGACACCACCGGCCAGCAGAAGCGCCTGATCAACGCCCGCTTCGCCTTGGTACATCGAGATCCAGTTCTCCAGCGTCGCGGCATCCTTGATGATGCGCGCCGGGAAGTGCGGCATGACCGGGTAGCCTTCTGCGGCGATGCGCTTGGCGGTTTTCACCATGTCTTCGATCGGCGTGCCCTCGATATGGGCGATGTAGACACGGGTGCCTTCGGGCAGCAGCGCGCGGAAATCTTCGACCTTTTCAGCGGTCCGGGGCATTACCTCGATCGAGTAGCCCTGCAGAAAGGCTTCGACGGTCGGATTTACAGGGCCGTTTTCGGCGGCATCACGTTTCTTGAAGTTCAGCAAAGCCATTGCGGCCTCCCATATAGATTTCGGGCTCATGCCCAACCGTCATTCGCGATCAGTGCCTTGATGCGGTCCTGATCGTATTCCGTTTCCAGACGCACAGCCTGCGCTTCGGCAATCTCGGACGGGTCGCCCTCAACCGCGAAAGGCTCGGCCTTGCGCCATTCGGCCAGGTAGGCATCGCTGTCCTTGGCATTCACCTTCATTGCGGCGCGGTCGATGGCCTGTTCAAACCGTTCTTCCAACTGCCGCTTTGCGCCACGACGGCCTTTGCCGACGATGACCTGAGCGGGAATGTCGCGCCAGTACACGATGGTGACGTCAGGCATAGCTGTGATTCCTCCTAACCAATGGGGCGGTTCTAAACGTCTATATTGGGCTAAGGAGGTCGGTTTTCGACACCCAGCGCCTTCCAAGCGACCTTTTTGCCTATGACGGTGTACAGTGGTTTTAGCCGGGATTCACAGAAAACCAGATATCAAAACTTTCAACGCTTGTATGAGGATGGCTCAACACAAGCAAAAACCCCGGGCGGTAACACCGTCCGGGGCTTGTTTTTAAGGGCGTTTTTGGCCTTAGCCGACCAAGCCACCATCGTCGCGTGTGACCGCGATGATGGCCGAGCGTGGCACCGCATCGCCGCCTTCGGGCCAGTGGCTGTTGCCGTCCTCACCGGGGTGCTGGACGCCCACGAACATGGTGCGGCGATCCGGCGACCAGCTGAGGCCGGTGATCTCGCATTCATTCGGGCCGACCAGGAAGCGACGGATTTCGCCGGTGACCGGGTCACCTGCCAGCATCTGGTTGTTGCCCTGACCTTCGAAATCACCTTCGTTGCCATAGTTGCCGTCGGTCTGGATCCACAGCAGGCCGTTGCTGTCAAACTTCAGACCATCGGGTGAGTTGAACATGTTCTCGGCATTTACGTTGTCCGACCCGCCATAGGTGTCCTGATGGACATTCGGGTTGCCCGCCAGCACATACAGATCCCAGGCAAAACCGGACGCGGTATGATCGCCACCTTCGGGGCGCCAGCGTACGATCTGGCCATAGTTGTTGGCCTCGCGAGGGTTCGGACCGTTGACCGAGGTGTCATCCCCACCGGCATTCGGCTTGACGCCCCGGTTCTTGTTGTTGGTCAGACAGCAATAGACCTCGGCCACGTTCGGGTTGGCAGCCACCCACTCGGGGCGGTCCATGGTGGTCGCGCCCACAGCAGACGCGCCCTGGCGGGTGTGGATGCTGACCTCAGCCTGCGAGGCCAAACCGGTTGTCTCGGGCGTCAGGTCCAGCCATTCACCGGTACCGTCATCGTTGAACTTGGCAACCGACAGCGTGCCGTTTTCCAGCAGCGCGTTGGTATCGACCCCCGCCGCATAAACGCCGTCCGAGACGAAACGGTACAGGAACTCGCCGCGTTCATCATCGCCCATATAGACGACAACGCGACCGTCATTATTGACCACAGACTCGGCGTTTTCATGCTTGAAACGTCCCAGAGCGGTCAGCTTGCGCGGGGTCGAGGTTGGGTCGGTCGGGTCAATCTCAACCACGTAACCGGCGCGGTTCGGTTCATTGGGGTTCTTCGAGACGTCAAAGCGGTCGTCGATCTTGGCCCAGCCATAGCCCCAATCCTTGGACGAGACGCCATAGCGCTTCAGCTCGGCGCTGACTTCGTGCGCTTCGTCTTCTGCCGAGAAGTAGCCGTTAAAGTTCTCTTCACAGGCCAGATAGGTGCCCCAAGGCGTCATGCCGTTGCCGCAGTTGTTCCACGTCCCCTTGGAGGTCGTGCCGGTTGGATCAGCGGCGGTTTTCATCAGGTCATGGCCCGCAGCCGGTCCGGTGATGGTCATGTCGGTCTGCGGCGTGATACGGCGGTTATACGGGCTGTCCTTGACGATGCCCCATTTGCCGTCGGTATTGGCAATCTCGACCACCGTCACACCATGGGCCATCATGCCCTTGGCGACATCGTCATCCGAGGCCGCCTTGGCGTCCGGATTGTTGCCCCACAGAATGTCACGGTTGGTGTATTCGTTGTTCACGACCAGCAGAACGTGACCGTCATGGAAGAAAACGTCCTGACCGTCGGTGTTGTCGCCAAAGGCGCGTTCCTGGCTGGCGGCGGTGCCACGAGTCGCAGGATCGAATTCAGGTGCGTCGGACCACAACGGATCGCCCCAGCGTACCATGACTTCGGCCTTGTAGCCTGCGGGCACGACCACCTCATCGGCAGTTGAGACCGGAATCGCCTCGAACGAGAACCGATCAGCTGACGCGCGCGCGCCTGTGGGCAGAAGCGAGCCGCCTACTGCGGTAAAGCTGCCCATCGCCAGAACGCCCCCCAGAAAGCCACGTCGCGACAAGGCGCGCTCGACCACGCGGTCGAATTCACATTCCTCGGGGCGCGGATTTACGACTTCATCAAATTCATCGAAGGACAGGGTGCGCTCATCTTTCATGGCAGTCTCCGTATATGGCTGTAAGCTTGTAGAGAATCCCGAAATGGGGATCGGCACGGGAATTGCATTTCAGTATGAACGCTGTGTGACACTCACGTTAAATTCAAAATTGAAATCACTTGCGCGTCGGCGAGACCCCGCCTAGGGTCAACTTAACTCGAAAATCGGAGGGCGTTACGAATGGCGCCCAAGCGTCCCAAAGGTGCGGGCGCGTTCCCGAAGGCGGTCGAAAGCCCCGCGCCGGCAAGACCCGATCCAGATGCACTCTATGCGGCGTTGGATCTGGGGACAAATAGCTGCCGCATGTTGATAGCCCAACCCAAAGGGAGCGGGTTCCATGTGGTCGATAGTTTCTCCAAATCCGTGCAGTTGGGCGCGGGGTTGGAACGCACAGGACGGCTGTCCCGGGCGTCCATGTCGCGCACCGTTCAGGCGCTGCGAATCTGTCAGCAAAAGCTGAAGCGCAACAAGGTCAAACGGATGCGCCTGGTCGCAACCGAGGCTTGTCGGCGCGCCAAGAACTCACGCGATTTCATCCGCCAAGTGCGGCGTGAAACCGGCCTGAACCTTGAGATCATCCAGCCCGAGGAAGAGGCCCGTCTGGCCGTCATCTCCTGCGCGCCACTGGTGTCGACCAAGACCGAGCAGTTGCTGGTCGTCGATATCGGTGGCGGCTCGACCGAGCTGGTGTGGATCGACATCTCGTCTGTGCCGCGCCGCGATCGGCCAGCTGCAATCATGCGTCTGCATAACGGGTTTCACACCGCCGACAGCCCCTTTCCAGCCGCCAAGGTCGTGGACTGGATCAGCGTCCCATTGGGCGTTGCAACCCTGCGCGACCAGTTTCATGACGTAGAGGATGACTCGGCTCGGTTTGCTTTGATGAGTTGGTTTTTCGAGGAAAACCTCGCCGATTTCGCCCCCTACAAGGACGAACAGACCCGAGCGGGTTTTCAGATCGTCGGCACCAGCGGTACTGTGACAACTGTAGCCGCCTCGCATCTGGGCCTGAAGCGGTATGACCGGACCAAAGTGGACGGTTTGCGCATGACCAGCGATCAGATTGACAAAGTCATACGTGGGTATTTAGAACTCGGCCCTCACGGGCGGCGCCGGGACCCTCGGATTGGGGATGACCGGCAGGCCCTGATCATGTCCGGCTCGGCCATTCTGCAGGCCCTTTTGCGTTGCTGGCCCACCGACCGCCTTTCCGTGGCGGACCGGGGGCTGCGTGAAGGTCTGCTCTATGCGCAGATGAGTGCGGACGGCGTATTGGAAGACGGACCGTTCTGATGGCGAAGACACCGAGTGGGAAAAACACCTCAGGCCGCGGACAGCGCGACCTGAAGGTCAAGGTGAAGACAGCGCGTGGGCGCAAGCTCAGCTCGACCCGGTGGCTTGAGCGGCAGTTGAACGACCCCTATGTCAAGCGCGCGAATGCCGAAGGGTATCGCGGGCGAGCGGCGTTCAAGATCCTCGAACTGGATGACAAGTTCCGCTTTCTGGTCCCCGGCGCGCGCGTGGTTGACTTGGGTTGTGCGCCCGGTGGCTGGTTGCAGGTCGCCGTCAAGCGGGTAAATGCACTGGGCGAGAAAAGCGGCAAGCGTATCGGCACCGTTCTGGGTGTTGACCTGCAAGAGGTCGAACCGGTTGCAGGCGCGACGGCCCATGTGCTGGATTTCATGGAAGATGACGCGGACCTCAAGGTCAAAGAGTGGCTGGGCGGTAAGGCCGACGTTGTGATGTCGGACATGGCTGCCGCGTCTTCGGGTCACAAGCAGACCGACCACTTGCGGATCATGGCCCTGTGCGAAACCGCAGCTTACTTTGCCTTTGATGTGCTGGAGGATGGCGGCACCTTTGTGGCCAAGGTTCTGGCCGGTGGTGCCGAGGGCGATTTGCAAAAGCTGCTCAAACAGAAGTTCAAGAAAGTCGCAAACGTCAAACCGCCTGCATCGCGTTCGGACAGTTCCGAGAAATTCGTGGTTGCGACCGGGTTCCGGGGCGGCGCTTAGTCCTCAAGCGCAATTTCACCTGCCAGCCGCTGTTCGCGTAGCGACGCGGCGGCGATGCCTTGAATCATCAGCCCTTC
This sequence comes from Ruegeria sp. BG3, assembly GCF_056538485.1. Taxonomy (NCBI): domain Bacteria; kingdom Pseudomonadati; phylum Pseudomonadota; class Alphaproteobacteria; order Rhodobacterales; family Roseobacteraceae; genus Ruegeria; species Ruegeria sp. BG3. Next base: position 589,854 of record NZ_JBQFTE010000001.1, read on the forward strand.
ACCATGATTGAGGTCAATCGGCTTACGGTCCCGAAGTTCCGAGATCCGCTGATCCATTGAGACCTGCCTGCCACTTAACGCAGGCTGTTTCAAAACATGTTCCGACATGTGACACCTTTTACGACCCGTTGGCCTGACACCCTCAGACACAGGTCTAGCGGTCAAATCTGCCGGGATGATGGCGCGAAACGGGCGCGCAAGGGCCGTTCTTATGGCCCGAGTTGTCGTGACAGCTCTTGCAGGTTTGGATCATTGGGAATGCGCTGCAAGCCCTCCTGTACGACCTCACGAGCGGCCTGCGGCCCGCGATTGATCTGTGCCAACTGCACCAGCATCGGCCATGCTTCCGAACGCTGAGGGTCGAGGGTCACGACCTCTCGAAAGGCACGTTCGGCTGCTGGAGCGTTGCGGAAGGTCAATGCCATTCCGCCCAGCACCATATGGGTTTCAGGGAAATCCAGACGGTTTGCAATTGCCCCTTGCCATTCGGCGGTAGCCTGCCCTGCCAAGACCCGCTGTTCCTGCGTCAACGCCTCGGGCGGGATTGTCAGGACCTCTTTCGCCGCCGAAATTCGAACGTTGCGCAGCGGGTCCGAAAGCAATGGTTCCAACCGCTGAACCTGATCGCGGGGAGAGGCCTGACGTTGCAACGTCACAGCGTTGGCCCGAACCAGCGGGTCGTCATCCTTCAGCAACTCTGCTGTCGCGTCGGCCACCTGACGGGAGCCGAAGGGTTGCAGCAGATACGCCGCTGTTGCGCGCACGATCCCGGCCTGAGACGGATCGGTGGCAATCGCCAGTAAACCGTCTGGGCTGTCCGCCTCCCCCGCCATCGCCGGAGCGAAGATCGAACCGAAATGCGGGCCGCGATGGGGTGAGTCCGGAAACCAGCCCTCGATTTGCGTTGCGGCCCATGGTTGGTCTTTGTCTGTGTGGCAATCAGTACAGGCGTCCTGACCTAGGCCCAGATCAGGGCGCGGCACACGGAAACTGTGATCCCGCCGACCATCAACGCCCATATAGACACGCTCAATCATGTGGCAGGTCTTGCATTGCGCACCTGCGCTGTCTTCGGGGTGGTGATGATGATCAGCGGTGTCATAGTCCTTGCGGGCCAGAGTCCGGAAATCCGGATTGCCCGCCGGAGAATGGCATTGCGTGCAGACCCCGTTGCCCTCCGCCCTCAGCGTTGCGCTATGGGGTTCGTGGCAGTTCATGCAGCCCACACCCTGTGCGTACATTTTGGACTGCAGGAAGGACCCGTAAACATAGACCTCATCCAGAATCTGACCGTCGGGGTGATAGGCCCCCGGTCGCAGCAGCGCCAGATTATAGGCGTCGTGATAGGGCGTTCCGGGCAGAGGGTTGCCCTGCTCATGCGCCTCACGCCGGGAATGGCAGCCAGCGCATTGCTGAATTTCGGCCTCGGTCTGGCCTTTGCCCCATGACATTGCGAAACCGGCCTCACCTACCCCTTCGGGCAGTACACGGCCATTGACCCAATCGATATGTGCCGAGCCGGGGCCGTGGCAGGCCTCACACCCGACGCCGATCTCAGCTTGGCGAGACTGGTAGCTGCGGGTTTGCGCGTCGTAGTTCTTTTCAAAGCCGGTTGCGTGGCATTCGGCGCACCGGGCGTTCCAGTTTTTGTAAGGCCCGGTCCAGTGCAACCCGTCATCCGGGGGCAAATCCTGCTCCGGGTAGAGGTGATACCAGCGTTCGTTTTCGGTGTCCCAGACGACATCAAAGCTCTGCAACCGTCCGGGATCGGTTTCGAACAGGTATTGCTGCAAGGGCTCAATGCCGACGACGGAGTGGACGTCATATTCGGTCATCACACCGTCTTTTTCAGTGACCTGAGCAGATGGGACCTCGCCGCTATTGTCGAACAGGACCGACATGCCGTCATGCTCAAAGCGGGTGCCATCAAAATCGGCAACTATCTTCCCTGCCCCGACCTCGGTCCAAGCGAGTGCGTGGTGAGAGTTGGCCCAGGCCTGGGCCTCCTCCACGTGACAGTCAGTGCATTGATCCGAACCGACATAGGACTGCGCGTTGGCGGCCCCGGCCAATGCGACAAAGAGCAAAACCCACCTCATGCTGGAGCGCTTTCTTCGTCGCGCTGTATATCCATCAGAGCGCCGTTATACTCTGCACCGAGGATCAGTATCGCCGCGCACAGATACAGGAAAATCAACGCCGCCATCGCCCCCGCCAACCCGGCATAGGTTGCGCTGTAGCTGGCGAACTGGCCGATATAGATGGAAAACCCCCACCCTCCTGCCCCCAGCAGTACGAGTGTCAGAACAACACCGGGCAAGATCTGCGTCACCCGATGGCGACCGGTCGGCAGGATCAGATGCGCGAGCAGGATCGTGCCCGCCGGAACCGCAATCGTGAAGGTCCATCGCAGCCGGTCCACCGACAACCAGTTCGAGACATCCACATCCGTATGCTCGGACACGAGCTGCGTGTAGACGGGCAAGACAACCTCGACCGCGGCGATGATCAGGATCGCTGCACCGCCCAGAATGACCAGACCAATGCACAGCAGCCGCGTTTTCCAGAACGGCCAGCTGTCCTGATCATGATAGGCCTGATTCATCGCCGCCCGCACCGCAGCCACCCCGTTTGAGGCGAAATAGACCGCCAGCAGACCGCCGATGGTGATCACGCCCGAGCTGGAGCTCTGCAACACCGCGCGCAGCTCGGAGACGATCGGTTCAGCCACATCCTGTGGCCACGCGCCGAAAATCAACTCGATCAATTCATCATTCACATAGCCCTGAGACAAGGCGCCCGCCAGCGCCACGGTAAACAGAACAAAGGGAAAAAGCGCCATCATCATCGACATGGCGACGTGGCTGCTCATGACAAAGCCGTTCTTCTCGCCAAAGCGCCGAACGGCCAGGAAAAACGCCTTTATCAATCGGCTTGATATGGGATTCGCAGCACTGGACATACCGAACTCTACCCTGCGCACTTTACAGGTAGAAGCCACCCAAGCGGAAAATCAATCATATAAATAATTGAGCGCATTGCATAAACTCTTTGCCCTGTGCAGGATCGTACCAAGCACCTTTTGCCAAACTGGTTTGCACATGCCTCTGGACCCGAACACAACCACGGACGTACCCCGCGCCACACTGCCTGTGGTGCGTGACACCTGTATTGTCGCAACCCTTTTGGTTTTGGGGCTATACGCCGGGGCCGCTTTTCTGATCCCGCTGACCATGGCGCTTCTGGTCAACGTGCTGATCATCGCTCTGAGCGACCGGATTGCCGCCCTGACACGAGTTCCCGTCTGGCTCGCCAACATAGCTGGTGTCACCGTGGTTCTGGCTGGCCTTTTCATGATTATGTATATCCTCGGTAGTCAGGCCACCCAGTTCGCCCGCACCGTCGGCACCTATGAGGAGCAATTCGACAATGCCGTGAATCGCGTCGCCGGATTAGTCGGCAGCGACGTGACGCGTTTTATCCGGGACAATCTGGTCAGCATCGACATGTCCTATGTCGCCCGCATCCTTCTGGGCAGCGCGACCTCGCTGCTGAACCAGTTCTTTCTCATTAGCCTCTATGTGGCCTTTCTGATGGCGGAGCGTTTAGCGTTTCGAAAGAAAATCCAGATGGCGGCCGGCAACCCGCAAACTGGTCGAGAATTCGCGGCCATGCTGGATGCGATATCGATCAGTCTGCAACGCTACGTTGGTGTCAAAACCCTGATCAGCCTAATCACGGCTGGCATCAGCTACAGCATTTTTCGCTTGCTGGGGCTAGAATATGCCGAGACATGGGCCGTGCTGACCTTTGCGCTGAACTTCATCCCCTCGATCGGTTCGATTATTGCTGTCATCTTCCCTGCGATGATCGCCCTGGTGCAGTTCGAAAGCATCGCGCCGTTTCTGGTGGTGGTCCTGGGCTGCGGCACCATCCAGTTCCTGATCGGCAATTTCCTCGATCCGGCGTTGCTGGGTCGGTCGCTGAACATGTCGACTTTTCTGGTCATCCTCGCCCTGATGTTCTGGACCACCGTATGGGGCCTGATCGGAGCCTTCCTGAGCGTCCCCCTGACGGTCTGTATCCTGATCGTCTTCAGCCATATCCCTGCGCTGAGGCCTGTCGCGATCCTGATGTCTCTGGATGGCAGGCTTGGGGATGACAGTAACGACGCGGTTTCCAGCTGATTCCGGCGACGCGAAAACAATCAAATATAAGGAAGTCGGAATTCCTGTTGGTCTGCGCGGTGTCGCGCTGATAACATGTTCTCATTACTTGAAAATCCCGAATCCGGGCCTTTGCAGGCACTAGGCTGCATGGTCTACCTTTCGGGCCGTAACGGGAAATTTTTATGAGCGCACTCAATCAGATCATGGATCTCAGATCCCGCATGGCGCAATCGATCATTGGACAGACTGAAGTTATTGATCGCCTGTTGATCGGTCTTCTGGCCAACGGCAATCTACTGATCGAAGGGCTTCCGGGCCTGGCAAAAACGCGCGCGGTCAAGGCCATGGCCAAGAACATGGACGCTCAGTTCAGCCGCATTCAGTTCACGCCGGACCTGCTGCCCTCGGACGTGACAGGGACCGAGATTTATCAGCAAACGGACAAAGGCAGCGCATTCAAATTCGAACCCGGCCCGATCTTCGCCAACATCGTCCTCGCCGACGAGATCAACCGCGCGCCCGCAAAAGTTCAGGCCGCTCTGCTTGAGGCGATGGAGGAACGCCAGGTCACCGTTTCTGGGACCACCCACAAGATGGAGCCGCTGTTCATCGTCATGGCCACCCAAAACCCGATTGAGCAAGAGGGCACCTACCCTCTGCCCGAAGCGCAGATGGACCGGTTCCTCATGCATGTGCAGATCACTTACCCTCCGGTCGAGGATGAGGTCGAGGTCATCCGCCTCGTGCGTGGTGAAGACATCGCCGCAGGCAAAGATGCCCCCAAAGAGCATCCTCCAGCGATCCCGCAAGACGCCATCTTTGACGCGCGATCCGAGATTGGACAGATCCATGTCTCGGATGCGATGGATCGCTATATGGCTGATATCGTGCAGGCCACCCGCACGCCAGAGGCACTCAGCCCCGAATTGGCCAGTTGGATCGAGATCGGCGCCAGTCCCCGTGCCTCGCTTGCCTTGGACAAATGCGGGCGCACGCATGCGTGGATGAACGAACGCGACTATGTCGACCCCGCAGATATCCGCGCCATCGCCCATGATGTGCTGCGCCATCGCGTAACCCTCAGCTTTGAGGCGCAAGGATCCGGCAAATCCGCAGATGACGTGATCGCCGAGCTGTTGCGTTTGGTTGCATTGCCCTGACCCTTAAGGATACCGGCCGCATGAGTCAGACTGCGCCATATTCCAAAGACCCGCGCATCCATGTGGATGCCGACCAGCTTGTGCGTCTTGGCCCCCGCGCCCGAGCGCTCAGCCTGTTGCCCCGTCAACCTGCGCGGTCGATCCTGAATGGCCGCCATGCCTCGCGACTGCGCGGACGTGGCCTGAACTTTGAAGAACTGCGCGGCTATCTGCCCGGTGACGACATCCGGACCATCGACTGGAAGGTTACCGCCCGCACCGGAGACCCCCATGTTAGGGTCTACACCGAAGAGCGCGACCGCCCGGCCCTGTTGCTGGTCGATCAGCGTGTTTCGATGTTCTTTGGGACCGTCGCCTACATGAAATCCGTCATCGCCGCCGAGGCCGCAGCGATTGCAGCGCATCGCGTATTGGGACAGGGAGACCATGTAGGCGGCCTCGTCTTCAGCGATACCAGCGTTGCCGAGCATCGCCCTCAGCGCCGCGCGACCGCCCTGACCCGGCTTTTGTCTTCCATAGCGGCGGCCAACTCCGCCCTACATGCGGGTCTGACGCCAGAACCAACCGTATCCTTAAACGATATGCTGACCGAGGCCGCGCGTGTCTGCCAAACCAGCGGTTTGATCTGCCTTTTCTCCGACTGCGACGGGCTGGATGACCGGTCGGAGGCCCTGCTCCGCCGTCTTGCAGCATCGAACGACCTGATCGTGTTCAACGTCGCCGATCCGACAGCACGCAGCTTGGCGCCCGACCTCAAACTGACCGTCTCGGACGGGGACGCGCAGATTGAAATTGACAGCTCCGATCCCGAGCTTTCTGCGAAAATCCGCGCCTCCATGGAGGACCGCCTTTCGCAGCTCCACAAATGGTCGCGCCGATACGGGTTCCCTGTGGTTCCTCTGACAACCTCTGAACCGGCACTGGATCAGTTGATGCGCTTGTTCGGACATGGCGGAGAACGGCGATGAGCATCGACACCACCGGTAAATCTCTGGTCGACTTGCTGAACATTCTCGAACCGGCGCCCGAGCCTTTGCCCATTGCAATGTCGCCCCAGACATGGGGTTGGGCTGCTTTGGCGATGTTGTTGCTGATTGTCTTATTCGCCGCCGTCTCGGTCGTTCGCAAGCACAGACGCGCCAACGCCTATCGCCGCGCTGCTCTGGAAGAGCTGTCCGTGCCAGACATCCCGTCAGCGAAGATTGCCGAGGTGCTGCGACGAACGGCTTTGGCCGCATACCCGAGGGACCAGGTCGCAGGTCTATATGGTGACGAGTGGGTTAAGTTTCTGAACCAATCGTCAGATTTAAATACATTAAACCAAGAACTAAGCCATGCACTGACCGAAGCGCCATACAAGACAACACCTTCGAATGAAGACCTCAGGCAAATGGCCCGGCATTGGGTCAAGTCTCACAAACCGTATCGGAGCGCATGATGTTTTCCTTCGCCGCGCCCTGGGTCTTTCTCTTGCTGCCGTTACCCGCAGCCGTGTATTTCCTCGCACCACCTCAACGTGAGAAAACGGCCTCGGTCCGCATTCCCTTTTTTCGCCGTGTCGCGCAAGCCGCTGGTGTTGAACCAAAATCCGGCTCCGTGATCCGAAAGCGCGCCAGACTGCAAACAGCCAGTATCATCACTATCTGGGTGCTTCTGGTTTTGGCCCTCGCCAGACCGGAGCGTTTGGGCGAGCCAATTGTGATCGAGAAATCCGCGCGGGATGTTGTTCTTGCCTTGGATATCTCAGGCTCGATGGATCAGCGCGACTTTCAGACTGACTCTGGCGAGCCGATGCAGAGGCTGGATGCAGTCAAAGGCGTTTTGAAACAGTTCATCGCCGAACGCGACGGCGACCGGATGGCGTTGATCATCTTCGGTACACGCGCATTTATTCAGGCACCCTTCACCGAAGACCTCAATAGTTTGAATGGGTTCCTGGATCAAACTCAAGTCGGCATGGCCGGTCCAAACACCGCGCTTGGCGATGCGATTGGTCTAGGAATTCGCACATTCGACTCCAGCGAAGTGGATCAGCGCCTGATGATCGTTCTCAGCGATGGAGCGGATACTTCAAGCCGCATGACACCAGTAAACGCCTCGGCGATTGCTGCGGAGAAGAACGTCATCATCTACACGATCGGGGTCGGAGATCCGAACGCCTCGGGTGAAGATCGCGTCGACCTGCAGGCCTTGCAGGACATAGCCGACCGCACGGGCGGAGAGTATTTCTTTGCCGACGACACAGCGGCCTTGGCGCAAACCTACGCGCGCATTGATGAGTTGAACCCACGAACCGTTCAAACCCAAAGCTATCGGCCCCGTCATAGCTTGTCCCATATTCCTCTGCTGCTGGCGCTGATGGCCATTCTAGTCAGCACAGCCGGGTTCCATTTCTCCCACCGGAAAAAGGGAGTGAGCTGAAAATGGACCTCACGGATTTCCATTTTATTCGAATGTATTACCTGTTGCTCCTCATCCCTATGGCGTTCCTGTGGTGGCGGATCAGACCCAAGCCTACCCGTCAATCCATTCAGACTGCAGGGATCGCACGACATCTTGCTGCCGCCCTGCAATTGGGCGCGGAGGAGACCCGTCGAATTCACCCCATTGACGTCGCCATGATCATCGCCACGCTTGTCACTCTCGCGGCGGCGGGGCCAACGTGGTCGCGCTCGCCCAATCCGCTGATCGCGGATACCGCGCCGTTGGTGATCGCTCTCAAAGTCACAGAAAGCATGGAGACCACCGATCTTGCGCCTTCGCGCCTTGACCGGGCCAAGTTCAAAATCGCCGACCTGATCACCGAACGCGCCGGAGCACGCACCGCCCTGATCGCCTATGCAGGTACCCCGCACCGCGTTGCGCCTCTGACCGAGGATGCAAACATCCTTCGCCCGCTGCTTGAAGGGCTGACGCCAGCCGTAATGCCCAAACAAGGTGACGCCGCCGCTGATGCGCTGACGCTGGCGCAATCCATTTTGGGCGAAAGCGAGAGCCCGGGCGCAGTTTTGTTTGTTCTGGACGATCTTGATCCGTCTCAGGTTCCTGCTCTAAGCAACTCAACCCATGATCTTTTCTTCCTGACCATGCTGCCCGACGGCGACCGGATTGCGCAGTTGGGAAATGTCCAAGGCGCTTCGACTGTTGCGTTCACGGATGACGACCGGGATATCTCTCGGCTGCAACGCCAAATTCAGTCGGCCTATACCGCAGCGCTGGACGATGACGATCGGCTGGACTGGCAAGACAAGGGTTGGATGCTGGCCTGGCCCGCTGCGCTGCTGTCGCTTTTGTGGTTCCGAAAGGGTTGGGTGATCCGTTGGGCTCTTTTGGCGTTGTTCGTCCTTCCGCCCTCGGGCGCACACGCCGAAGGTTGGCGGGATTGGTTCCTGACACCGGATCAGCAGGGGCAAATTGCGATGAACCAGAAGCGGTTTGGAGACGCAGCCGAGCTGTTTGATGACCCATATCACAAGGGCTATGCGTATCTCAAAGACGGACAATATGAAAAGGCCTCTGAGATTTTCGCCGGTTTGAACACGGCTGAGGCTGCCTTTGCCGAAGGGATGGCCCGAATCCGAAACCGCGAATACCGACCGGCAATTGTAGCGTTCGAAACCGCTCTGGAACGGCGCCCGGATTGGCCAGAGGCGCAACATAACCTTGAGGTCTCCAAGGCCATCTTGGACTTTGTCGAAACGACACGGGAGCAGTCCGATACGAGCGAAGAAGCTGGCATCGGCGCGGACGATACAGTGTTCGACAATGACGACGCGCGCGGTAGCGAAACTACGGTCCAAGCCCCCAAGGACGGACCGCAAACGCTGAATGCGGAGCAATGGATCAGCACCATTGATACCGACATGCAGGACTTCCTGCGCAACCGCTTCCTGTTGGAAAATCAGGAGCGAACGGAATGAGATACGCGCTCCTCTTTATTCTCCTCTTCCCCGTTTCCGTCTTCGCGCAAGGCAGCGATACAACGGCACCTCAAATAACGGTGGAGGCTCCGGAGGAGTCCGTCATCGTCGGCCAGCCAACGATTGTTCGGATCAAGGTTCTGGTGCCGACCTTCATGCCACAACCACCCGAGTTTCCCTCTTTGGAACAACAAAACCTCTTGGTGCGTCTGCCCGAACGCTCCTCGGGGCCGGTCAGTGAGACCGTTGACGGAGAGACATGGTCGGGTGTTCAGCGTAGCTATAGGGTGTATCCGTTGATCGCCGGCGACATCACCTTCGATGCGCAGACGGTTGCGGTGACCTATGCCGATCCCAACACAAGTGCCCCGGTTCAAGCTACGGTCGACCTGCCTCCGGTCAAGATCACAGCCGAGATACCGGCTGGCGCGGAAGGTCTTGATCCGTTGATCATCGCAACTGGGTTTACCCTTGAGCAGAAACTCGAAGGCCCGACCGACATGCAAGCCGGTGACGCCATCACGCGCGAATTGACAGCGCGTATCTCTGGCACAACGCCGCTGCTGATCCCGGTTCTGACATCTCAACAGCAAAGCCCGCTGTTGCGCGCCTATCCCAAAGAACCCCGGATTTCAGAAACCGAGGAACGTGGCGTGTTGTCCGGCCAACGTCAGGAAGAGGTCGTGTATATTGCGCAGCAAGAAGGTGACGCGCAGTTGCCCGAGGTTTCCATCGATTGGTTCAACCTGGAGACCAATAAGGTCGAAACCGCCACAATTCCCGCGACGGACCTGAAGCTTGCGCCGCCGAAATGGCAGCCGCCCAGTCTGGACGAAGTTCTGAAGATCGCTGCCTTCGCTGCGATCGCCCTTTTTGTGATTGGGGCTTTGTGGCGTTTTCTTTCCCCACGCATCCGCGATCTGAGAGAGGCACGCCGTGATCGCTATCTGGCGTCGCCGAGATATGCGGTGGACGCCTTGAAGACCGCCGTTCAAGCGCATGATTTAAATGCCACTTATACCGCATTGGAGCTTTGGAGATCGCGTGGCGGCGACTCTAAGAATACAGCCGAGCTAGAGGAATGCCTGACCCGTATCGGCGCTGCCCGGTATTCGGAACGAGATCAATCGGAAGATTGGAGTTCCGCCTTGCAAAGCCTTGCGTTGTTGAAAGACGCGGCAGCACGCGACAAGGATGCATTGCCGCCGCTCAATCCATGAGTTAACTCTGGCAATTTGCAATCAGTTTGCTGCGGTCGATCAGGCGCAAGCGCCCATAGCCAAGCTCGACCAGACCCAGATCCACCAGACGATGCAGGTTGCGATGCAAGGTGGGTTGAGAAACCGCAACCATCGCGGCCAGCTCCTCTTGCGATACGATGATCCATCCGTCGGCTTTCGCGGCGCCCTCGTCCAGATGCAACAGACGCAGAACTAGGCGTTTCTCGGTGCCTGTGACGGCCAGATTGGCCATGATGCGCAGGGATGTTTTCATGTTCTCGCGCGTCAAGGCGTAGAAATCGCGGATGTATTCCGGGTTGTCTTGGACCAGCCTCTCAACCCGTGAGGTGGGAAAGAACAAGGCCCTGGTTTTTTGGGTCGCCATAACACTGATTAGGCGTCGCGCTTCGGCAAATAACGCGAGGTCTCCAACCCAAAACCCGCGCCCATCGCGATGAACGACAAATTCCTGCCCGTCATCGGCCGGGGCGGTGATCTGAACAGCGCCGCTGAGAACCGCGTGAATTCCATTTGCCTCATCGCCGTAGAGATAAAGCGTTTCCCCCGCATCAAAGGTTTTTCGCACGGCGCAGGTCATAAGATCGCTCTGAAATTTGTGACCGCGCGCGCCAAACCAATCCGACTGGGTCAGCGTTCGGATATCCTCATCAACATCAAACATTAGTATCTTTCAAAGCGATCATATGATAAGTTTTCGATACGTTTCATAGCCTAATCTAGTTCTGTTCGATTCTCGGACCAATAGATAGTTTTTTGTCCGACAATCAACACCTTGCTCGCGGTCTTTTCCTTAAGTCGGCCGCTGCCATTAACGATAAAATTACCGGGCCATTAATTCCCGTTTACTGAGGAGTACTACATGTCACCTCCACGAATGATTGCTAACAATTGGCGCAGTGCAGTGCGCAGGGTCGCTGTTGCGACGGTAGCCGTTGCCCTTGCCCTGCCGGCTTGGGCGCAGGATCAAAAGCCCAATATTCTTGTGATATGGGGCGATGACATTGGTCAGTCGAATATCTCGGCCTACACGATGGGCCTGATGGGATATCAGACACCCAATATCGACCGCGTTGCCAAAGAAGGCATGATCTTCACCGACTATTACGGTGAGCAGTCCTGTACCGCGGGCCGGTCCTCCTACATCATGGGTCAGTCTGTGTTCCGGACCGGTCTGTCCAAGGTCGGCCTTCCCGGTGCTGATCTGGGAATGCAGGTCGAGGATCCGACCATTCCCGGCCTACTGAAAGACCACGGCTATGTGACCGGTCAGTTCGGCAAGAACCACCTGGGTGACAAGGATGAGCACCTGCCGACAAACCATGGATTTGATGAGTTTTTCGGGAATCTTTATCACCTGAATGCCGAGGAAGAGCCGGAAAACGAAGACTATCCCGGTGATCGCGTGTTGGCCGATGGCCGCACCTTCCGCGAAGCGTACGGCCCGCGTGGCGTGATCAAATCCAAATCAGATGGCACGATCGAGGACACCGGCCCTCTGACCCGCAAGCGCATGGAAACCGTAGACGATGAGACCGTGGCCGCCGCCATCGACTTCATCACCCGCGCACATGAGCAGGGTCAGCCCTTCTACGTCTGGTGGAACGGTACGCGTATGCACTTCCGGACCCACGTCAAAGACGAAATGCGCACCAAGGCCAACGAAATCTCGGGTCGTGTAGCCGATGAATACACGGCAGGCATGATCGAACATGACATGCATGTCGGGCAACTGCTGGATTTGCTGGACGAGCTTGGCATCGCTGACAACACGATCGTTCATTACTCCACCGACAACGGTCCGCACATGAACACGTGGCCGGATGCCGCCGCGACACCTTTCTGGGGTGAGAAGAATACCAACTGGGAAGGCGGATGGCGTGTGCCCTCGATGGTGCGCTGGCCGGGCCAGATTGAGGCCGGTTCTGTCACCAACGAGATCGTTCACCATATGGACTGGCTGCCCACCTACCTTGCGGTTGCCGGCGATCCGGATATCAAGGAAAAGCTGAAAGCGGGCTATAGTTCGTCCGGTATGGGCCGTGACTACAAGGTGCATCTGGATGGCTACAACATCCTGCCCTTGCTGACCGGTGAGTCCACCGAAAGCCCCCGGAAAGAGATCTTCTACTTCTCGGATGATGGCGACCTGACGGCGCTTCGTTTTGAAGACTGGAAGCTGATCTTCCTGGAGCAAAAAGCATGGGCAACCCTGCGCGCCTGGATCGAACCCTGGACCGAGCTGCGCATCCCGCTGATTATCAACCTGCGCCGCGACCCGTATGAGCGCGCCTATCGCACCTCAAACACCTACTATGACTGGCTGTTAGATCGGGCCTATTTCCTGGTTCCTGCCCAGCAATATGTCGGTACGTTCCTGAGTACGTTTGAGGAATTCCCACCGCGTCAGAAAGCGGCAAGCTTCAACCTGGATCAGGTTATGGAGAAGCTGACAACGCCGACCAACAACTAATACCGGCGTTCAAATATACCGGGCCGCCCGTCATGGGCGGCCCTTTTCCATTCAAAAACCACCGAGAATTTCATGAAACACGCTGTTCTAAGCGCCCTTTTGTCCGTCGCCCCTTTTGCGTTGCTGGCGGACCCTCTGCCCAGCTGGACGCAAAGTGACTCAAAAGCCGCGATTGTAGAGTTTGTTGAGGCCGTGACCGACCCTGACGGCCCGGATTATGTCACTCCTGCAGACCGTGTCGCGGTCTTTGACAATGATGGCACGCTTTGGGCGGAACAGCCCGTCTATTTCCAGTTCATCTTTGCGATGGATCGGCTGGCCGAGTTGGCTGAGCAGGACCCAGGCATCCTGACCACTCCGACCTTGAAAGCCGCCGCTGAAGGTGATCTTGCGACCATCCTGGAAGGCGGTCACGACGCGTTGATCGAGGTCGTCAATGCCTCACATTCCGGCGTCAGCGTCGAGGCGTTTCAGGCGGCGGTAGCCGACTGGCTTGCCACGACACAACACCCCGATACTGGTTTACCCTTTGATCAGATGACCTACCAACCAATGGTCGAGCTGCTGCGTTATCTGCGTGATGAGGGGTTCACGACGTACATTGTCTCAGGCGGCGGTCTTCATTTCATGCGCGTCTTTGCCGAACAGGCCTATGGCATCCCGCCTGAACAGATCCTCGGCACTTATGGCACCACCAGCTATGCGCAGGTCGACGGGGTTCCGACTATCGTCAAGGAACCGGGCATCGCCTTTATTGACGACAAAGAAGGCAAGCCGATCAACATCGAACGCACGCTCGGCAAACGCCCTATTCTGGCCGGGGGTAACTCGGACGGCGATTTCGCAATGATGGAGTGGACCACGGCGGGTGATGGTCCGCGTCTTGGGGTCCTTGTCCACCACACGGATGCGGAACGGGAATGGGCCTATGACCGCGAAAGCCCAATTGGCCGCTTGGTTGACGGGTTGGATAAAGGCCCCGACATGGGCTGGGTTATTGTGGATATGGCGCAGGACTGGTCTCGCATCTACACTGGCGCTAACTGACCTGCGCCGGAGGCCCTCAACCCTATGTGGACATTGCTTGTTTCTGCCCTCGTTTTTTGTCTCTACGTGACGGCAGGCGTGTTCTCGCTGCGCGCGGCACAAACCGCGCGTACCCCTCAGGGGGCCGTGGGCTGGGTGGTCTTCCTGATTTCGGCCCCCTTCTTTGCGGTGCCGATGTATCTGTTTTTGGGCCACCATCGCTTTCGCGGCTACCGCATCGCGCGGCAGGAAAGCGAGCGCGTTGTCGAAGGCATCAAGACCTTTGCCGACTATTCGAAGCCCGACCCCTCAACCATGACGCTCAACCCGCGTCCGTTCGAGGTTCTGGCTCACCTGCCCGTGTCACGTGGGAACGGGGCTGAGTTGCTGGTTGATGGACAGGCCACTTTTGATGCGATTTTCAAGGCCATTGATGCCGCTAAAAACTACATCCTGATCCAGTTCTACATCGTTCGGGATGATACGCTTGGACAAGAGCTACAGAAAAAGCTTATCGCCGCAGCCAAACGTGGCGTACACGTTCGGTTCATGACAGATGCCGTCGGCAGTTACGGTCTTCCTCCCACATATCTCGAAACGATGCGCGAGGCTGGGATAGATGTAGCCGACCCCAAAGAACAACGCGGCCCGAACTTCCGGTTTCAGTTGAACTATCGCAATCACCGCAAAACGGTGATCATTGATGGCGAAACCGGATTCATCGGCGGCCACAATGTAGGGGTCGAATATCTGGGCCAAAGCGACAAATTTGGCCATTGGCGTGACACACACCTGAAGATGACCGGCCATATCGTGCGGCAGCTACAGCTGATTTTCTGCGAAGACTGGCACTGGGCGCGCGACGAGGATCTGATTGACCACCTTGATTGGGCAGGAAGCGAGGCCGAGCAGGACATGAACGCCCTATTGGTGGCAACCGGGCCGGGAGATGACACCGAAACCGGTGCCATGCTGTTCTTTGCTGCGATCGCAGAGGCCAAGGAAAGGCTATGGATCGCCTCGCCCTATTTCGTGCCGGATATCGACATCATGACCGCCTTGCAGCACGCGGCCATGCGCGGCGTCGATGTCCGTATTTTGTTGCCAGACGTGATCGACCACCGCCTGCCCTGGCTGGCTGCCTTCGCCTATTTCGATGAGATTCGAGACTGTGGCGTGCGCGTGTTCCGCTACACTGACGGGTTCATGCATCAAAAAGCGTTCGTGGTGGACGATGCTCTGGCTGCGGTTGGAACGACAAATCTGGACAACCGCTCATTCCGGCTGAACTTTGAGGCGATGGCGCTGTTCTTCGACCCACGCGCGGCGGAAGCCGTCAGTGAGATGCTGTCAGCCGATTTCGAGAACTGCTATGAGCTAACGCGATCCATGCCCCAGCAACCAGCCCATATCCGTTTTGGTGCCCCTCTGGCGCGGCTCTTTGCCCCTATTCTTTAAGAGAAAATTCGGTCCTGAAACACGCGCGTCATCATCGCAACCATGTAAGCGGTCGACAGGCCAAAGGCCAACAACCCCGCCACAGAAGCGAAAGACCCGAAAATCCGAAGTGCCTCACCCAGAACAATGTCGCCGTAGCCCAGGGTCGTGAAGGTCACCAAGGAAAAGTAAATCGCGGTGTTCCAATCCGGCAGAACATCGAGCAACACCCAGACGATCGCCCAAATCCAAACCTGAATGGTGTGGATCGCGACAATGAAAACGAGAGCCACCGCAATTGGCATCGCCGTGCCCATAAATACGCCTCTCTTTTCCAGATTGGTCTCCATCTTCATGATCACCACGGTACACCATGTCAAAAGCAGGATTTCGACCAGAAAACAAAGGCCCAGAAACGTGCTTCCCCAGACAATCTGATGTAGCAAGGTCATGTTTTTACGTCCTGAATCAAGCTGCGGTAAGGTCGTCTCAGCATGACCTTTGCGGCCCGCAAGCACAAGGGCACAGGCCGATGTCACGTATCAAGACCCAGTCGGCACTGGACAGCGGATCAAACAGTTGCACATCTAGAACAAAAAGCGAGGCGGATCATGCTGTTGTCGATTGAACATGTTCACAAGACCTATCCCGGCGGACGGCCTGTGCTGCAGGATGTCTCGCTGTCGCTGGACCACGGCCAGACCCTGGCGCTGACCGGTGAAAGCGGCAGCGGCAAATCCACCTTGCTGAACCTTTCGGCTGCGCTGGATCATTTTGACGCCGGAGAGATCACGCTGGACGGTATTGCTCTGTCACATCTGGATGATGCCGGGCGCGCCGGGCTACGACGGAAACACGTCTCGCTGGTGTTTCAACAATTCAACCTGATCCCGTCGTTGTCGGTTGCCCAGAACCTCTCCTTCCATGCGCGGCTGGCCGGGTGCCACGAACCAGATTGGGAGGCGCATCTGGCCGATCGCCTCGGCCTGAGCGATCTTCTTTCCCGCTTCCCCGAGCGTTTGTCTGGCGGTCAGCAGCAACGCGTCGCCATCGGGCGCGCGATGGCTGTGAGACCCAGGCTACTGCTTGCGGACGAGCCAACTGGAAATCTCGATGAAACCGCCAGTGCCGCTGTTCTCGATCTGATGCTGTCACTGGTGACTGAGTCGGGTGCCGCGCTGCTGTTGGTAACCCATTCGCAAGACATCGCAGGCCAACTGGATCGCAGAGTTCATCTGGCAGGCGGGCGTATTCAATGACGGCTGCCATAATACAGGCACTGTTGTCTCATTGGCGAAGCCATTGGTTGCAGCTTGCAACGCTGCTGATTGGGATCGCCTTGGCAACCGGGCTTTGGTCTGCGGTTCAGGCGATCAACGCCGAGGCCCGCGCCAGCTACGCCCGCGCCAATGCGCAGCTTGCCTTCGGCCAGTTTGATGAGCTGCGCGACCCTTCCGGGGTGATCCCGCTGGACCGCTATGCCGACCTGCGCCGCGCCGGTTGGCAGGTCGCAGCGGTGCTTGAGGGGCCCTATCGCATCCACGGCCGAACGCTGCGCGTGTTAGGCGTCGACATGGTCGCCTATCCAGCCCTGCCTGCGATCACCGAGGCTGAGGCCGAAACGGATCCCGCTGATATCCTGACGGCCCCGGGCCGCTTGCTGGCCTCGGCTGAGTTGGCCACCCTATTGCAGGCACAAGACGATCTGCCGCCGGTCCTGATCACGACCGAGCTTCCACCCGATGTCATCCTGACCGACATTGGAGTTGCCGAAACCTTGCTCGGCGCGCCCGGCCAAATCTCTCGCCTTGTGGTTCTGCCGAACCAACCTCGCTCGGTCCCTCCACTGTCCGAAATCGCGCCAGAGTTGGAGCGGGTCAGCCCCGCGTCACAAGTCGATACCGCGCAGCTGACCGACAGTTTCCACCTGAACCTGACCGCGTTTGGAATGCTGTCCTTTGCCGTGGGGCTGTTCATCGTGAACGGCACGGTTGGTCTGGCCTTTGCACAGCGTCGCGGCATGATCCGAACGTTGCGGGCGCTTGGTGTCTCGATGCGGCGGCTGGTCTGGTTGATCCTGGCTGAGCTGACCCTGCTGGCCCTGATCGGAGGCATCATCGGCTTGATCCTAGGCTTCTTCCTCGCCGGAGCGCTTTTACCAGATGTGGCCGCCACATTGCGCGGCCTCTACGGCGCACCTGTGACCGGGCAATTGACCCTCCAACCCGCATGGGCGTTGGCCGGATTAGGAATGGCGCTCGGAGGCACTCTGATCGCGAGCGCACAAGCCCTTTGGCGCCTGTCACGAATGCCGTTATTGGCTGGCCCGGGCGTGCAGGCCTGGCGCGGAAGCGGGCAAGGCCAACGGCTAGCGGCCTACTGCGGCTTGGCGCTGCTTGTCTTCGGGGGCCTCGCTTACACCACGGTCGGAGGCCTCCTCGGCGGTTTCGCACTATTGGCGGGCCTGTTGACGGGGGCGGCCTTGCTGTTGCCGATTAGCCTGTCTGTAGCGCTAAACCTCTGCGCCCGTCGCGCCAACGGCCCGGTTGCGCAATGGGTCTGGGCCGACATGCGCGCGCAACTGCCCGGTCTGTCGCTCGCCCTGATGGCGCTGTTGCTGGCCTTGGCGGCGAATATCGGCGTAGGAACTATGGTCTCCAGCTTCCGCCTCACCTTTGTAGGTTGGCTGGATCAGCGATTGACCTCCGAGCTTTACCTGACCGCCGAAAGCGACCAACAAGGGCGCGAGATCACCCAGTGGCTAGAGCCGCAAGTCACAGCCATCCTCCCCATCCGCAACGTGGAACTGGCGCATGAAACCGGGCCGTTGTTCCTGTATGGCGTGGTCGATGACCCGACCTACCGCCAGTTTTGGCCACTGATCGCGCGCGCAGATGATAGTTGGGATCGGGTCATGTCGGGTGCTGCGGTTTTGATAAACGAACAGCTTGCGCGACGCGCCGACCTTTGGCCCGGTGACGTGCTGCGCCTTGGCCCAAACCACCAAATGCCAGTCGCAGGGGTTTACTCGGACTATGGCAACCCGACCGGACAGGCGATCGTTTCGATGGCGCAACTGGACCTGATCGCACCGGGGCAAGAGGCGCGCCGGTTCGGCATTCGTCTCGACCCAAACCGCGCAACCGAGTTGGCGCAGACCCTGCGCGAGCGGTTCGGTCTTGCGCCTCAGGCCGTTGTTCAACAAGCCGCGATGAAGGCCCAATCCCGCGCGATTTTCGAGAAGACCTTTGTGGTAACTTCGGCACTAAATGTCCTAACGCTTGGGGTTGCCGGGTTTGCCATCCTCACCAGCCTCCTGACGCTCTGGACGCAGCGACTGCCCCAGATTGCTCCTGTTTGGGCGCTTGGGCTAGACCGCGCGCAACTGGCACGGCTGGAGCTGTCGCGCAGTGCCATTCTGGCCGCGATGACGGCTTGCCTTGCGCTGCCACTCGGTCTGATCCTCGCCTGGGTGCTGCTGGCCGTAATCAATGTCGAGGCCTTCGGTTGGCGGCTGCCCATGTATGTCTTCCCATGGGACTGGCTTGTTCTCTTCCTGCTGACCCTCGTTGCCGCGCTGGCCGCGGCCGCCCTGCCCGCCCTGCGTCTGCTACGGCTGCCACCCGCCGACTTGCTGAGAGTATTTGCCAATGAACGCTAAGGCCCTCTTGATAGCCCTGCTGCTTCTACTCCCCTTTGGCGCGATGGCCCAAGGCTATGCCGGGCTTGGGGGTTCCGCAGAAGGGTTCGAAGTCCCTCAGCGCGGTTACACGTTCGAGTTCCCAGCAGATCATGGCCCTCATCCCGCGTATCGGATCGAGTGGTGGTACTTGACGGCCAACCTGAAGGGCGATGACGGGAAAGACTATGGCATTCAATGGACCTTGTTCCGATCAGCCCTGAAACCCTTTGAAACCGAAGGCTGGCAGAGCCCTCAGATTTGGATGGGCCATGCCGCAGTCACCACACCCGAACGCCACTTCTTTGCGGAACGCCTGTCGCGCGGTGGTGTTGGACAGGCCGGTGTCACGGCGCAACCGTTTGCGGCCTGGATCGACGAATGGCGGATGAGTGGTCCGGACTTCAATACTCTGTCCTTGACGGCCCATGGCGCGGATTTTGGCTATGACCTATCGCTGAGCGCGCAAGGGCCTTTGGTTTTTCATGGGGACGATGGCTATTCGGTAAAATCCGCGGACGGTCAGGCAAGCTACTACTATTCACAACCGTTCTACGCTGTGGAAGGCACGTTGCACCTGCCGGACCGGGACGTCACGGTCACCGGCCAGGCATGGTTGGATCGCGAGTGGTCCTCGCAGCCGCTGGCCGAGGATCAAAGCGGATGGGATTGGTTCTCGCTCAGCTTTGACACCGGCGAGAATCTAATGGCATTTCGCTTGCGCGGCGATCGACAGGACTATACGGCGGCCACTTGGATCAATGCGGATGGCAGCACGCGGGCGTTGCCCGACGGGTCCGCCTCCTTCACGCCGCTTGAAACCGCGCCGGTCGCCGGGCGCGACGTACCGATACGCTGGAACGTCGCACTGCCGGATTATGACTTGGATGTTGAGGTCGCAGCCTTGATCCCCGATGCGTGGATGGGAACACGATTTGAGTACTGGGAAGGCCCGGTCACCGTCTCAGGCAGCCACGCCGGGCGCGGCTATCTGGAGATGACCGGATACTGATCTACCTCACGACGTAAACTGAGACGTTTGCGTGCCGCACCACACGGGCGGCATTCGGCCCCAGAAGATAGTCTTTCAGGTCCGGCTTGTGCGCCCCGATTACGATCAAGTCCGACCCCGCGCTTTCCGCCGTTTTCAGGATCTCCTGATAGGCGGTCCCAGTGGCCACGACATGCCGGACAGAGGCATTGCGCTCAGCTCCCAAGGTCGCCACGCATAGCTCGGTCAACTCAGCCTGTGCCTGTTCCAACGCCTTCTCGTGGTGGTCGGCCTCGAAGAACCCCGAGACCCAGCTTTCACCATAGTCCGGCAGGACCGTCACCACATCTAGTTGTGCGCCGTCCATATTCGCCAGTGCGGCCGCTTTCTGCAATACAGGGCTGTCAAGATCACCATTGCTGATATCTACGGCGCAGAGAACCGATTGTGTCATGCCGCCACCTCTTCTTGTCTGGCGGCCCGGCCGCGTTGCAGGAAGGCGATCAAGCCCAACAAGAGCATCGCCGGGATATAGATCAGCTGTTTCGGAGGCTGGCCGGACGGCAGGCTGACAGAGCTCAGACGCACCGCGTCATCGCCGTAATAGTCGAAAATGCCCAACTCATCCGCGACGGGCGAACCGAAAAGCGGCTCTTCGAGTTTGACCAGCCCGTCCTCTTCCAACAGCAGCAGACCCATGGCGTCAACGCGCGCGGCTCCGCCCTCTTCGTCACCGACAGTCACGACAACGGTAGTGTCCGTCATCTCGAGCGTGTCGAAGTCAGGACCGCTTACAACAACGCGGACCTCGGTGCCCGGAGGCGTTTCTCCGATGGTCTCAACGAAGGCGGCTGGCTCGACTGAGCTAAAGGGTGGTGAGATGCGGTCCATGAAGAAGTCTGGCCGGAACAGCGCAAAGGCTACCGCGATCAGTGCAACGCTTTCGTAAATGCGGTTATGGGTCAGGAAATAACCCATTGTGCCCGCCGTGAAGACCAAAATCGCAATCGTAGCAAATATGGCAACGGTGATCCCTTCGACCCATGTCACGTCGATCAGCAGCAGGTCTGTGTTGAAGATGAACACAAAAGGCAGCGCGACGGTGCGAAGGCTGTAGAAAAAGGCCGTAAAACCAGTACGGATCGCATCACCGCCGGACACGGCCGCAGCCGCAAAGCTCGCCAACCCGACCGGAGGCGTCACGTCCGCCATGATTCCGAAGTAGAACACGAACAGGTGTACCGCGATCAGCGGCACGATCAGCCCGCTCTGTGCGCCCAGTTCAACAACCACACCGGCCATCAGAGAGCTGACGACGATGTAGTTCGCCGTGGTTGGCAGGCCCATACCCAGGATCAGGCTGAGGATACCAACCATCACTAGCATCAGGATCAGGTTGCCGCCCGACAGGAACTCGACCAGATCGGCCATTACCTGGCCCACACCGGTCAGCGTCACGGTGCCCACGATCACGCCCGCAGTGGCCGTGGCCAGTGCGATCCCGATCATGTTGCGCGCGCCGTCGATCAGGCCCTGCCAGAGGTCGGCAACACCGTCGATGAAACGGTTGTAGACCTCGCTCTCGCCCCGGAAGATCGCCTTGAGCGGCTTTTGCGTCAGCAGGATCACGAACAGCAGTGCCGTTGCCCAGAAGGCCGACAGCCCCGGCGATTTCTGCTCGATCATCAGGAAGTAGACAAGCACGATTATCGGCAGCAAATAGTGCAGACCGGCTTTGTATATGTTGGCGATGACCGGCAGCTCAACCTCTTTGGCGTTGGGATCATCCGGCTCAAGGTCGGGGACCTGCGCAGCCAGATACAGCAGCGCTACATAGACCGCACAGACGATCAGGCTCAGCACCATGCCAGCGGCGGTTGGCACCATGCTGGTGACCGCTTCGACCGGGTATTGGGAGCCGTAGCACAGACCAGCAAAGACGATGAAGAAGGACAGCATCCCGACCACAGTCCGCGCGAGGTGAACCTCACGGTTGCCTAGCGTCGGCATGTTCCGCTTCACGGCTTCCAGATGCACGATATAGACCAGCGCGATGTAAGAGATCGCCGCCGGAAGGAAGGCATGGGTGATGACCTCAACGTAGGAAATACCCACATATTCCACCATCAGGAAGGCCGCGGCCCCCATGACGGGCGGCATGATCTGGCCGTTCACCGATGAGGCAACCTCGACCGAGCCCGCCTGTTCACTGGAGAAGCCGACGCGTTTCATCAGCGGAATGGTGAAAGTACCGGTGGTCACAACGTTTGCAATCGACGAGCCAGAGATCAGACCGGTCGCCGCAGACCCCACAACAGCCGCCTTGGCCGGGCCACCGCGCAGGTGGCCGAGAGCGCCGAAGGCCATCTTGATAAAGTAATTCCCTGCCCCGGCTTTATCGAGCAAAGCTCCGAATAGCACGAACAGGAAGACGAATTTCGTCGAGACACCAAGCGCGATGCCGAACACGCCCTCGGACGTGATCCACATATGGCTCATCGCTTTCTTCAGGCTCGCGCCCTTCCAGCGGATCACCTCCGGCACCCATTCGGACGAGCCGAAGAACACATAGGCAAGAAAGATCGTCGCGATGATTGCCATTGCCGGGCCAAGCGCACGACGCGCGGCCTCGAACAGCAACAGCAACCCACCCAGCGCGACCCATTTATCGGTGTCGTCCGCCAGACCGCCTGCATTCACGATCTTGTCGTAGAAAAAGTAGCCGTAGAGCGCCACAAAGGCGCCCAGCAGCCCCATAATCCAGTCCTGCACGGGGATATAGTTCCGAGGGCTGGATTTCAGCGCCGGATAGGCCGCAAAAGCCAAGAACATCGCAAAGGCCAAGTGGATCTGGCGCGAGTTGTTGACCACGCTACCAGGCAAAACGACGTTTGATACGGGCGAGGCCAAAACGACCTGAAACACCGACCAAAGCGCGGCGACAATCGCCAGAAATATCCCGACACTACCGACCGGGTTACGACCGCCCGCGTCCGAGGAGGCTACAAGCTCCTGTAGCTCTTCTTCGGATAGCGGTCGGTTGGATTGCGTGTCGGAACTCATATAAATGTCTCCCCGTCATGTGGCCTTTTTGGCCTTATTTTTGCCCGTTCGATCCGGGCTTGGGTTGCAGGGCGCCCGTGGGCACCCTGCTTCAGGTCTGGTTTACTGAACCCAGCCTTTTTCTTTGTAGTACTTTTCAGCACCCGGATGCAGCGGAGCCGACAGGCCGTCCGCGATCATCTCTTCTGGCTTCAGGTTTGCAAATGCAGGGTGTAGCTTTTTGAAATCGTCAAAGTTCTCGAAGACCGAGCTGACAACTGCATATACAGCATCTTCCGACACATCTGCCGAGGTAACGAAGGTTGCGCCAACACCAAAGGTGGTGGTGTCACCGTCCGAGCCACGGTACATGCCACCCGGAATGGTCGCGGTACGGTAGTACGAGTTGCCGTCGATCAGGCCGTCAATCGCGTCGCCAGTGACGTTCACCAGAACGGAATCACATGCGGTGGTCGCTTCCTGGATCGAACCCGACGGGTGACCAACAGTGTAGATCATCGCGTCGATCTGGTTGTCGCACAGAGCTGCCGACTGCTCGGCCGCTTTCAGCTCGGATGCCAGTTCGAAGTCGTCCAGAGTCCAACCCATGGCTTCCAGAACAACGTCCATGGTGCCGCGCTGACCGGAACCGGGGTTACCGATGTTTACGCGCTTGCCTTTGAGGTCTTCAAAGCTGGCGATGCCGGAATCGGCACGGGCCACAACGGTGAAGGGCTCGGGGTGTACCGAGAATACGGCGCGCAGATTTTCGAAGGGGCCAGCCTCTTCGAATTTCGATGTGCCGTTAAATGCGTGGTACTGCCAGTCGGACTGGGCCACACCAAACTCCAGCTCACCCTCGCGGATGGTGTTGATGTTGTAGACCGAGCCGCCGGTCGATTCGACCGAGCAACGTACGCCATGTTCCTTGCGGCCTTTGTTGACCAGACGGCAGATCGCACCACCGGTAGGATAGTACACGCCGGTTACGCCACCTGTACCGATGGTGATGAACTCTTCCGCATAGGCGGCAGGTGCCATCATTGCAGCGGTCACAAACGCGCCGAGGCTAAGCTTGCTGCTGTTTTTCATTTAAGAACTCCCATTATTATGACTTGGGCGGGAAAAGGCTGACGCCTCCCTTTCGGGACCCGCATTGGGGATTGTGCCGATAGGTCAGATCAATCCGCATTGCAACAGGGCCAGCCGTATAGATTTTCCGATATCTCCCAACAGGTCCGAGGTTTCATTCAGATACGCTGAAAGTCAAGGCCAGCCCTTCGACAGAACGCCTCTCGCATCAGATATGAGGTTGTTTTCAAATCTTTCCCCATCGCGCGGCGGTTTCTGAGCCCTTGGCCCCGCATCGCGGCAAAACGCATTTTGTTCATAGGATCGCGGGTTTGATGCCCAACAAGGGTGCACATGCGTAGCAAGACATCACCAGAAAAGTAAAAACAGAGAGTAGGTTCCCCTAACCCTCTGTTTTTACTTTGGTACCCAAGGCCGGACTCGAACCGGCACGGTATCACTACCGGGGGATTTTGAATCCTTTGATCGCAGGCTTGCTTGAGGTTACTTGTCGTTAGGCCCTGCCCCAAGTGTTGAACGCAAACCATTGGTTTTACTTTGCTTATCGTTAACCGTGTTTAACAAACTTGCTATCGGCGTTAATCGAGATTATCAGCACCTTGGCACCCAAATGGCACCCAATGACACCCAAAACGGAGCAGGCACATGGCCGATACAGCGACCTCGAAGCGCGGGAAAATCACACCGGCGACTTGGAAAACCAAGTTGGCGCCTGGACAGAGCGAGCTCACAATCCGCGACATTGAACTGCCGGGGTTCTCCGTCCGCATCCGTCCTGCCGGTGCCACCTATTATTATGCGGGCCGGGTTGGCGGGAAGCGGCGCAAGGTAACAATCGGGTCTAGCTTGGACGTCACTGCCGCAGACGCCCGCCAGCAGGCCTTGCAGTTGCGTCAGGCGATGCGGGATGGTGTTGACCCTCTTGAGCGGGTTGAGACGGCTGACGATACGTTTGAGGCGGTTGCGGCCAAGTATGCGGATCTTTGGGAACAGGGTGCTCTGGCCCGTCAATCGCGCATCCCTGCCCCGGCGTCGATCAAATCGCACCATAAGGATATGCGCCGCGCCTTGGCGTTCTTCGATGGCGTTCGGGCTGCCGAGATCGACAAGCTGGCGGCGCGTCGGTTCATTGCGACCTTGGAGGATGAGACCGGCATATCGCCAAGCGTCCGCAAGAAGGCATTCGGTGCCGTGTCGCGCGTGATGGATTTTGCGGTCAGCCGAGGGTTTGCGGATGAGAACGTGTTTCGCAACCAGCCCAGCCCAGCGGGCAGCACCAGCCGGGAACGCTATCTGACCGAGGATGAGGTTGCGCGGCTCTGGGATGCCACGTTGAAGGTGTCGCGGAACATGCGGCAGTATGCGCGCATCCTGAGGTTCTGCATCGCTCAGCCGGTGCGAACAGGGATTGCCCGGTCCCTGCGATGGCAGCATGTCGATCTTGATGCGGGTCTGCTGACGATCCCAAGCGATATGGCAGGCAACAAAGCCCGGTCTGAGATGATCCTGCCCCTGACGGCCACGGCAATCGAGGTTCTGACCGAAACCGATGAGCACACATGGCGCGATCCGGATGCTCTGGTATTCATCGGCCGCAACGGTGGCATGACCTCGATGGGCTCTACCCCCAAGACGGTCATGGATGAGTTGAGCGGTGTGTCCAGTTGGCAGGTGCATGATCTGCGTCGGACGGCTGTCACGCTGCCTGCGGATCGATTTGCCGAGTTTGACGCGGCTGCGGGCGATCTGTGGCTTGCACATACTCCGAGCGGCGTTGCGGCGACCTATCAGCGGGCGCGGCGAATCAAGGCGATGCGGGGATGCGCTGATGCTTGGGATCGCGTTCTGCGTCCGCTGATCGGGCGTGAACCCGTGGACAATGTTGTTCAGATGCCGGGGTGACTTTACGTCAACTGCGCGTTTGAGTTGGCACGGTGAAGCACGGTAGAAGCACACTAATGCACCACAGCACTCACTAGCGCAGTCCCTAATTTTATGTTTATTGCCAGCGGTTTATATCGTTACGCTCAGTTAATGCATGAACGTAAGGAGAAACCTCATGTCACCAGCGAACCACCCAACCCCGCCGGTTTATTTCCGCGCCCAGCAAGCGGTTGATTATCTGCGCGACCGGCACGGGTTCACGACCACTGTCGGAACGCTGTCTGTTCTGCGCAACCGTGGAACCGGCCCCCGCTTTATTCGGAACGGGCGCATGATCGAATACACCGCTCAGGCGTTGGATGATTTTATCGCCGAGCGGCGCACCCCTGAGTTTCGGTCGACCGAAGAGGTTGATGCGCATCTGGCCCGTCTCAAGACCAGTTGATCGGCTGCCAGCTTAGCGGCGGCACCCAACCCACCCAACGACAGCACCGGAACCTGCAACGCCTCTGGGCGGCTGGTGAGGTGCGTTCAAACAGCGAGATTGAACAATGAATACTGAAACATTAAACCGCCTGCGCTCCGAGAAAGCCGAGGCCGATCAAGCCGAACGTGAGGCTATCGAACATGCCCGTATCAAAGAGGCGACCCGAGTGGCGTGTGTGAAACGCGATGCCGTCCAGCAGGCCAATGAAATGATCGAGACTGCATCTTGGGGGTATGTCGCCGAGCTCGCGGGCCTGTCGCGCCGGATCAAGACGCCTGCCGACTACCATGCCTGCCGCTCGGATCTGTGCGCGGCCTTCCCCGACACGCTGATTGGTCAGGACTTTGATGCGACACGCGCCTTCCTGACCCGTTTTGCCGAGGTTGCAGCGGAAGTGGCTGCCGATGCGGAGGGTGCAGCATGACCTCTGCAAAATCACCGACCGCGCCAGACACAATCGCGGATCTGGCTCTGGAACTGGACTCCGTTGCGGACGATCTGTCGTTGCTGGCTCAGGATGTTGCGAACGGCTCGCTAAAGGCTGGCGAGATTGTTCAGGCCGTGTGTGAACATCGGGACCAGTTGACGGACATCGTGCTGGCGCTCACCGCCGATCCAACCCCGAGCTCGCCTCCGGATCTGACTGACGCGCCGCCTGGGCCGGAACAAGAGCAATGACGGCGCCGGATCATATCGGTGCCGCAACGGTTGAACGGATCGCGAGAGGCCGTGCGCGCACATTGATGTCGCATGTAGATGCACTGCCCTTGTCGCGGAATCCTCTGACGCGGGTCGATATGCTGCATCGTGCTTCTCGACCCACACGCAAGTCGAAAGCGCGGCTCACCGGGGCTTTGCTGCAAATCCCAGACGTCGTGGAAGCGAACGCCGGTCGACACGCCACGCTGGCCGCTTTTGTGAACGTCCAGGAGGCGACCAGAACCAACGATGGTGAGTTGCAGAAGGTGCGCGTGCTGCAGTGCTATTGCGTCTGTGCGGATACGCATCAAACGCAGGTGCTCGCTGTCGTCAATCTCACCGAGCATGCGCTGGTCCGCGTGTTCCAGCGGTTGCTCACAGACGCCAGCTTGCCTGTTGATGTCGTGTTGCGGGTGCTCGGAAACACAGCACTCTGGATTGCCTACACGTTCCGTCAGCAGCCTGATCAATGGCCGCACCAGATATTCTGGCCCACGTTCGACGATGGCGAGATGGCCGGTGCCCTGGCGATAGAGAGGATTGCGAACGTGGCCGATAAGGACGGCCCCGCTGAATTTCTCGCCCGCTCCGCGTTTCCGATTGAATGGCTGGCCGAGGATGAGGTCGCTTTTGCGAAAGCCCTGTTCTCGGGCGAGTGGCAACCGGGCGATCACGTGCCTGCGCGATGCCAGCGCAAATACACTACGGATGATCGACGGGCGTCTGCGGTGCTGCGACACAAAGCTGAAGCCCTGACGCAAGAGCAGGAGGCCGCTGACAGATCATAACCAAACGACTCTGGCAATACGCCTTTGCCTGAGCCAAACTGAACGAACCGCCGATTGCATCCTTTTCGACATCTCCGAGCGGCAATCTCCGAACGGCCATCACGCGCAACACAACGCGCACGCATTCGCCGATCCCCCCGAAAAGAAAAGGCCCCGAAGCTTTTCACTCCGAGGCCAATCCTTTGAGAAATCCGCCACCTTGACTGGCTGACAAGCAAGATACGGTATTTCACCAACCACGGTGTCACAATATCGGCGGATTTCTCCTAACGCAACAGCGCATGATTGTGCTCAGGGAGATCGCAAATGGCCGCCACGGGTCCGAGGCACGATAAACCCCCACCAGATGCAACCCAGATCGACGCGGCGCTCGCTGCCCTGCGCGAGATGGAGTTTCATCACTACTCGCCCGCGATAAAGCGTCTGGTGGATGTGATCGAGGCTATGGACCTTGAGCCGGTATCGGATCGGTATGACGCAGTCACAATCATGGCTGATGTTGGGGGCCAGCATCCGGTGAACAAAGTGGTGGGTGTCGAAAACGGTGCTCCATACAAACACCCGGTTGGGTTTCTGTCCGTTTACATCGCAATCATAGTTCCCGTGGCAAATCATGAAGTCATGCGCCGGGTGCTTCAGGGTGTTAGCGAGCATGAGTGGCTGACGCTTCAAGTTGGAATCGCAAAGCACATCCCGCACCTCCGCCCGATGCTCTATGTGGGGGCGCTGTCTAACGAGCATGCGAACACGTACCAGCCTGGGCGGGTTTACATGCCTGATAGTTCGATGCCGATCCTGCGCCGAACCGCTGACAACATGGCGCTGGGCAATTGGATTTATTTCGACCGGGACCGGTTGCCGGAGCATCTGCGCGAAACGCTGACAGACCCGAGAGAATGGTGGAGAGCTGTAGGCGAAGCCCTGCCGCCCGCCCGATCAGCACTCGCTCTGATCGCGCCGTCAACAACTGGACGCGTGACCCGACCGAACGGCGAGGCGCTGTTCTCGGATGTGTTGGGGCTTCACGCCTGGGTCAAGCTGGCGAACGGGCCGCACGATCAGGATGCCGTCGGGGTGTTTCGAACGCAGTGCGAGGATTTGACCACGCTGGCTGGCTTGGGTGAGCGGGTGAAAACACAAGGCACCGTTAGGGAGGGGCATCGGTATGATGGCATCATGGACTTTGCCGTGATTAGCCCGGAGCGCCCCTGCTTTGACGGAAAACCGACCGTGCGGGGCAACTTGCGTGTTTTGCCGCAAAAGCTGGAACTGATCGACCCGACCGAGGATGGCAACGGCGGCGCGTTCGATGTCGCTACCTTGCCCAAAATCACGCCGACAGAAAAGAAGAACATTCGGGCTGATCGGCGTGCCCGTCATCGCTTAGCCGGGGCGGAGTTGGCACTTGGGAACGCCCACGATACGGATTGGCTCAGCCCAAAAGTGCGGCAGGCTTTGGCGCGCATAGGGGATCACGACGGGGGGCTGGGGCTGCACAATGGCGCGCAAAGCGCTTTCGCCGTAGCGGTTCACTATCACGGCCAAGACGTCGACAGAGAGCGGCTGCTGAACACCGTTGCCTCTATTGTCTCGGAACGCGGATCAAGCCGACCTAAACAGGAGCTCGAGGATCGGTTGAACAAGCTGTCAGAGCAGCTTGATTGGACGCTTCGGCGGGATGCCGAGTCGATGGGTGCCCCGCTCAAGCCAATGCCCACCAAATCTGCGGATGAAGTGCGGGCCGATATGAGAGCAGCCCTTGAGCGGGTGTTCTTCAATCCGCTGCCAGTGCCTAAAAGCATCAGGCGCCGGAAGGGCCGCAAAGGCAAAAAGGCGCAAACCCCCGGCCGCTACGCGATCCGAACCACACCGGGTGTCGGAAAGACCAACGCGGATTTCATTGTGCGGTTGGCCCGTGTGCTCCGAAAGCAGATTGTTGTGCGGGTTGGGTTCCGCGATCTGGGCGACCAGCAGGCACAACGGTTTTTGGCGGAACTGCGCGGGGCCGATGATCTTGTGGTGGGTTTGTGGCTGGGAATAACCCAACCAGACCCAAACAACCCCGGATGCCTGATGTGCCCCAGAGCGGCCGATCTGGATTATGTTGGCGGGGCTGGCGGGGATTTGGCGGCCATGTGCGGCAGTATTCCGAAAGGGTATGACCGGGGCGACCCGGATGTTCGGCGCAAATTCCTATGCTTTAACCATCCAGACCATCCTGATTGCATCCGAGCCTGCGGCTACAAACAGCAAGACACCCGGCATATGGACATTCTGGTGGTGCTTGGCGATCCGATCCTGACCCAAGCACCCCATGACCGGATGCTACGAGACAATGAACGGGTCGGGCTGCTGGTGCTGGACGAAACAACCCCGCTTAACATGCTCGAGCGTGGAATGGACGTCGACACCGGCGCGATGGACCCGCGTATCGCAATCCGCGTTCTGCTCAGCGACCGCGTGAATCCCGATAATGCGATCTATGCCAAGCCGAGGGACGTGGAAAAGGCAGCCGATGACCTCCGTGCGCTGCATGACGTGTTGGAGAACGCGCAGGAGGATGCGGGATTTGTGTCCGTCGGGGATTTGCTGGACCGGCGTTGGCGGTCGCGGCTGTCGAACATCATCAGCGTTTGTTGGGATCTGAAAATGCGCCCCGACCGCGAGGACAACGTTCCTCAACTGACCGGCGATGCGCTGAAAGCCAGACTGAAAGAAAAAATGCTCTGGAACATGCCCCTGATCAAAATCATCCATATTGCCCGCGCGCTGCAGCAAGGCCTTGAGGATTTAGAGCAGGACGACCGGATAAATCGCCCGCTGCCCCATTGCGAGATCAGCCTGGGGCGCGACGACGACGGACAGAAAATCATGGCGAGCGTGATGTATCGCGCAACCCTTCATGAGTGCTGGCGCAACTCGGACGTCCTGGCGCTGGATGCTACGCTCGATCTTTCGCTGATGGAGCCGTGGTTTCCCGGCATGCGCATGATCTTTGATGAGGATGCAGCCCTACCACCCCTGCCAGCCGCTAAGGTGGTGCAGATCGACGCCCCGATCTCGGTTTCAGCCTATGTGCCATCATCAGGGGGCAAAGCGGCGGAGAAACGGCGCGCAGAGCGGTATCGGGCGCGTCTGGGGGTGTTCCTGCGTCTGAGGGCTGCGGACGGGCCTACGTCCGTTGTGATGCCCAAGAAGGTCGGCGCGAAGGTGAAGCCGCCTGAGGACGTGATCGTCGGCACATACGGATCGATGCGCGGTCTCAACGCGATGGAGAACACGCGCCACCACATTGCTGTCGGTCGGCTCGCTCTCAATGTTCGTGATGCTGAGCGTGTGGCGTCCGTTCTTGCGGGTCGGTATGTGAAGCAGGTTCCGGCGGACGGTGCGCGGCGCGTGATGCCGGAATACACTCCGATGCCTACCGTTTACCGGGATGGCACCCGGCAACATGGTCAGGTCGAACACCACCCCGATCCAGTTGTTGAGAGTGTCCGCTGGCAAATCAGCGAGGCTGAGCGAATTCAAGCGCTGGGCCGTGCGCGAGGGATCAACAGGACAGACGACAATCCGGTGACGATCACATGGTTGGGCTGGACGTCGTTGGCTGGTGATCCGATGCCAATTGATGAGCACTATTCGCGCGACGACTACGTGGCCGCAACAGAGTGGATTGGTGTGGCTTTGCTGATGGGGATTTGGCCGGATTCGAGGGGTGCAAGCCAGATATTTGGCCTTTTTGGGCGTCCAAACGCCGTTCAGGCCAAAGTGCTTAAAGGTGGGGAATCCCTATTAAAGTATAATAATAGGGATTCCCCACCTTTAAGCACCCCAAAAACACGCAAAGCTTGGTACAGAGAACAACTCCGCAACCATAGCGGGAACGACGACACACTGAACCAAGCCCGTGCTGATCTGATCCATCGCGTCACGACTGCAATGAAGGCCAACGCCCCTCATGTGGACATCCTGGGCGCGCCGTTTCCGCTGTCTGCGTTCGAACCCCACACCGTGCAACTCAAGCACTCCGGAGCCAAACGCGCGACCAACGTAAAGGTCTGGCTCACACCAGAGGGCCTGACATTGCTGCAAGCGCTCGAACCGGACGCGGTGATCCAACCCGGTCACATGAGGAAGCGCAAACGATGAACCCACCAACCCAACCAACAGGAGGATATGAACATGAACCCACTAATCACCGG
This sequence comes from Ruegeria sp. BG3, assembly GCF_056538485.1. Lineage (NCBI taxonomy): Bacteria > Pseudomonadati > Pseudomonadota > Alphaproteobacteria > Rhodobacterales > Roseobacteraceae > Ruegeria > Ruegeria sp. BG3. The sequence goes on from NZ_JBQFTE010000001.1 coordinate 622,141, forward strand.
CACCGGAACGGTCTACATCCCGCAACCCGGCGACAAGTTCGATTATGTGCCGACAACTCAAAACGGCTTTGCGATGGATGTGGTCATAGCCACGCACGCCGACGGCACCCACACCCGCTTCGAGAACACCGACCTTGACAGCTTTCGGCCGATCATCCCCGCTCACCCCGGCTTCAGCGTGATTGAGTATTATCTGACCGATGCAGCCGATCCGGACTCTCTTGTCATCCACCGGCACAGCATCATCGCTTGGCACATGCTCGACACGTTCCCAAAACCGCTATGTGTGGATGGTTGTTCCGATTACCTCGACATGATTGAGGCTCCAAATGGTGCTGTCTATGTCCAGGCCAGTTGCGAATTTGAGGACATAGAAGCCGCCAAGGGCTTCATGCTGGAACAGTTGGCAGACGAAACACGGGAGGCCGGATGACGCCTCAGCCGCTCTGCTCCTGCGCAATCGCCAGTGATCAGGTGTCAGGGCTGATCGTAAGTAGCGCGGGTTATATATAAGGCGCAGGCCTCTATTAATTCGCAGTGACGTGCCCTGTCTCTGATGGGGCACCTACCCCGTCGCATGGGTAGCCATTGATTAATAATCAAATGCTACCTGCGATCAGTAGCGTGGTGCTCGCGATTGTTCGTGCGGACGGGCCCACCAGCAATTCTGCGGCGTGTAACCTTTGTCCGTTTCGATGCGATCAATCGTGTGCGCTGCTGATGGTCGCTCGCCCATATCCGCCATGAAGTGCCGCCAGTTGTCCCGCCACCGCTTGCAGACCGTGATGCCCTTTGCGCCGTATCGCTCGAAGTCTTTGCTCGCAGGATCGTGGCACCGGGCAACCATCATCTTGTGCAAATCCCGAAACGCGCGCGGTCTGTTTGCATATTGCTTCGACCGTCCGCCGCACCCGCAGGACTTTGATCGGCCGAACTCTCGGGGCTCGATCCACCTGTCGAAGCCGCAGATGCACCTGACCATCACCTTGTCTCGCGTTCGGGGTTTCATGACGGTCCAGAAGAAGTGCTTTGATCCTGGCGCTGGGAATTGCTTCTTGCGGCAGTCCCGGCATATCTGACGCCGTGATGTGTTGCGCATGAAGTAGCCACACCGCACGCACGGCTTCACAGGCGTGACAGGAGCCGTTGCCCATGCCTGTCGCAACGCCTGTGCTGCTTCCCGTGCCTGCTGTCGCTCAGCGCGTCTCTCAGCCGCTCTCGCTGTACGGACGACTGTGGACGCCTGATTGGCTGCGCGGACGTTCCTGACTGCGTTGCAGCGGGTCGAGCAGTATTTCCGCACATCCCCACGCCCACCATCATAGTCGAACAGCTTCCCGCAATGGGCGCAGGTTGCTGTATCCACGCGCACGTTCTGCTGTTTCCCGCGTGGTGCAAGCAGGTGGGCACCATGTTTTGTGCGGACTTCCCGTCCTGAAATCCAGCGATGTCCTCCACTGCACCGGCCCGGGGTGCCTGGCCATCTTGATTGTGTCATCATTCCCCAAGTATAATCAGCAGACTAATGCCCGCACAATGAATAGATGGGGGCCGCGCGGGGGCGTTTACCGGGCGGGGGGGCGTCGTTCAAATTCAAGCTTTGGGGTCCGTCGCCGCACTGGGGTCTTTCGTTCAATTGCCTTTCCCGTTTTTAGGGTTTTTAGAGCGTGCCGCTGCGAACGCTACGCCCGCCTGTAACGGCTTATGTGCGCTGGTGCAGACTTATCTCTCGCCTTATCCCCGCGTCGGCGCTATTGTTGCGACAAGGCATGAACTCGACCGTCCTGTTCCAACCTCGGATAACTGCGATTGACCCAGCCCAACGCCCCCACGAACGCCCCTGAACCTGCACAACCGGATTACGCGCGCCTGGGCAAAGCCGAACGCGAGGCTGAGGTGTTACGCCGTCTGCAACTGGAACAAGCGAGACGCAAAGCGGAGGCTGCCCGTGAGTAAGCGTCGTGCGTTCATCTATGCCGAAGATCAAACGACCGATGCGATGGTGCGCGACATCCTTGCTGGCGATGTCGTGATCGAGCAGTTGCCCGACGAGGTGCTTGATGATCTTTTGTCCGTCCTGATCGCACGCCAGCGCACGGATCTCTGCGACCCGGCTGATTGTGCCGAACTCATTGCGCAGCTTGTGCTCAGTGCTATTCGGGATGCCGCTGCTTATCATCGTGCGGCTGCTCGGGGGCGGTGCCAGCACTATCACGTCCGCATTGACTTTGAGGCCGTCGCGTTGTTTGCCGCAGAGGTGTTGTCTGATCATCCCGACGAGATTGCCCAGCGTCTTGAAGCAATCGTTGAGCAGGACGTGGCCGCCTGATCTCGAAAGGTGGTCAAAACGGCACCAAAACGCCTACCTTCTTGTTTGCTGATTCCGACCGCCTAAGCTGATCGCATAGGCAGGCATGTTGCCCGCCACCGCCCCGTGTCAGGAGGTCCGATGTCTATCGCAGACGTAAACGCAGCGTATGATCGCGCGAAATCCACCCTAGACAATTTAGACGACCAGTTTGCCAGCCTGCCGCATAACTCTGCGGACGTTCTTGCTGGTGACACGCTCGGTCAGGTGATCGCTCGGCGCCTATCATCCCCTGCCCCACAGAGTGCCCGTGACGCCCGCGACCTGATCGCTAAGACGTCTCAGCCGTTCGGTCAGGCCTGCGACGAGTGCGAAACCCAAATCCTAAACCTGCGCGAAACCTGCGACGGGCTTGATGCGGGTGCGTCATACCTCGAAAACGGCGGACGCATGCCCACGCATCCCAGCCTGGACGTTCACACGCGCTCGGCCTTGCGAACGCTCCGCAAAGGGATCGACGCGGGCCACACGGCTGCCGACACCGGCATCAGCGCTGAATGGCGGGCTGCCTCGAAGGCGATCCGCAAAGAGCTCGCCGATATGGAGACCAAGCTGCTGCGTCTGCGCTCGGCCGGATCTGTGGCGACCCTGAAAAACGGCAGCACCTATCTGACGCGCTGGGCTGAGACTGCCCCAAGCGCTCAAACGGCGAAAGCTGCCCAGCGCCTAGCGAAAGCATACTCGGAAGAGGCCCTAGGTGCGCTTCAGCATCACAGAAAGGCTTACAACCGATGAACGATGGTTTTGACCTGAACGAAATTGACGACATCGCATCGCTGCAGCGGCGTCTACTGGTCCTGGAACAATCAGCCGACCGGCATATCCCCGAGGATCGGTCGAGTGAGATTGCGGATCTGCGGAAGGCTGTAAACGGCCTGACCGCGCAACTGGTCAACGTCGACGCTCTGGTCGCAAAGAAGGTGGCCGCAGTTTCGGAACAGATCGAGCGTAACGCGATCAAAGCCGTCAGCGGTGCTGTTGCTTCCATCATCAGGGAAGAACTGCCCAAGGCGCAGGAGGTAGCCAACACGCGGATCGACCAGACGCTCGGTGCTGCTTCCGCGTCAGCCGCCCGATCTGAGGCAGCTGCATCCGGTGCAATCGCCTCGGCGGTGTTTCATCTGCGCGGCTACGCACATTCCCAGCGAAAAGGAATCTGACCATGACAACGTTTGAGAACCAGATCGACCAACATGTCGGCGCAGTCGCTCACAAGGCGGCAACGGAAGCAGCAGGTGTTCAGAAGGCTCTTGTCGCCACCCGGATCACTCTGGCCCAGCACCTACAGGACGAGCTCGGTATTCCCGGCACCAAGGCATGGGAGGCCTCTGCCGCCTGTGAACTCTATCTTGAGAAACTGGTGAATGTGATCCTGGGCGAAGCTGAAAAGCGGGGTGAAACCTATGCTGCATCGTTCCCGCAGGCGCTCTACAGCGATCCGGCTTTGCATCAAATGGCAGCGGAAAAGGTTGCATCGGATCTTGAGCAGATCGTTGAGCGGCAGCGGCGTGAGATGCGCCGGAAATCCAAGGCGTTTGTCGAAAAGGATGATCATCCCGACCGCAACGACACCATTCGAGCGCGCGTTGCGTCGGGGCAGACAACGCCCGCACAGGCTGCTGCTGCGGTGGATGGCACCCTTGTGCCCAAGAAGGCCGTTCCTGCCGCCACAGCCGCGCCTGAGCCGCCCGTTCAGGCTGATCCGGTGTCAGCGATGGAGCCTGAGACCAAAGCGTCCGGAAAGAAGCCTGCAAAACGCAAGGCAGCACCCCGGAAAGCGCGAAAGCCGAGGGCGAAGAAATGACGGACGTTCCCCGCGCCTTGGCTGTTCACGAATACGGCCACATGGTCTGCGCGATCACTCAGGGTGCGCGCAAGTTTGGCCTGCGCCGGGATGGTACGCGCCTCTGGACTGTTCTGGGCGACAAAACCCCAGCGCATTTCTTGGAGCGGGGCCAATTCGAGGAAGCCATTGTTTCATTCGCGTCCGGTGCTGTTGCCGAGGCCGTGTATAGCGGCAAGCGATACGCGACCATTGACGACCTGATTGATAACTCGGTCTGGGGTCACCACGACCTCGAAGTGCTGGATGAACTCGCCACGATCAAACAGTTTGGCATCCCCCGCGCGCTGGTTCGGTATTCGATCATGCGGACGGGCGATCTGCTGAAGGATGTGGATTTCCCCGATGAGGTTCTGTCGGCATTCGCGGTCAGCATGGAGCGGACACCGGTTGGAGAGACATGGTGGCCTTTGCCCGGTGATGCGCTGCAACCGACCGTCAGCGACATTGAAGTGCGAATATGAAACGAAACGACCGGGCCACCCGCCAAGATGCGCCCGGTCAATCACAGGAAAGGACACCGCCAGATGCCCTACGACGAACGCTATAACACAGCCGCCCAGAGCGAGCTATCACACGCCGAAGAGGACGCCTTGGGAACATACCTGCGCATGCGTGACGCGATTGAACGCACCGGCGCATACGAGGATTTGGCAAACCTCGACTCTGTCGCAGCAACGCTCACCGCCGCTGTCCTGAACCGCGAAGCGCTGGCGGACCTGTAAAGGAAGGACCACGCAATGGCTGTTCAGCCGCAGTACACGATCCAAGTCAAAGTTGCCGGTGCGATCCTATGCAGCGCGATCCTGTTGGCGCTGGCGATCCTGGGCGCGGCCTGGACGCTTTGAACCGCCCCGAACCCAACCATGACCGACCACACAGGCGTCCGGATGTCCGTGCGGCGTATGATTGACCCCGCTGACCTTGATCTCGGCTTATACGATCTGGCAACTTTGCAACCCGCTAAGGTCGACCGGATTGCCGCCACGTTCGATCCGGCTCTGCTCGGCGTTTTTCGGGCATGGAAGGCACCATGCGGTCGCTTGTTTGTTCGCGACGGTTTGCACCGGCTGACAGCGATACGGCGGCTCGAATATCGTGGTCTGGTTCAGGTTTGGATCGACACAGAACACCCGGCTAGGATCCCCCCCGGCATATGCTGACCGCGCAAATGGCTGGTTGTCTGATCCGCTCCAAACACTTGCCTGCCTCTGACGCCACGTCATCAATCAATGGCTATGACGGCCCATCCCCCGCTTAGACAGGCGTTCTGGGGCGGGTCACGGGTTGTGTGACGGGTGTTGGCAGGGTGAACCCTGTTGACGGCTCAAGCGTGGACGGGGCTTACAGTCTGAGTGACGACAGGGAGCACTGGAATGCCTGACACGAAACAACACCCCGCCAAACCCAAGGCTGCTGGCGACCAAACCGGCGTCCGCATGACCGTGCTCACATTCATCAACGCAGGTGATCGCCCAGAATCAGGCCAACCTGGAGAACTCTGGATCAATGTTGCGGATCGACTGATTGGCAGCTTTGATCGGGAAGGGCTGCCAGTTGTCCTTGACGGATCGCGTCAGACCGGTCAGGCCGGTGATTGACAGCAGGGGTGCCGCGATGGCTTGGGACATCATTCTGGAAGGTCGGGCCATCGTTAAAAATGGTGGCCGGTTATACAGCAAGGGTTCGAACGCAGTTCCCAGCCGTTTGCGGAAGGCGTTCCTAGATTTGATCGACGCAACCGTGCCGGTGTCTTACACGACCGAGGCCGCATCTGCTGCCGACCCGTTTGATGTGGTTATTGAACACGTCATGCCCGCGAAACGGATTGCCATTGAGATCATCGACCCTGACGCGCACGATCCACGCACAGGTGGTCCGTCTGCTGAACGCCTCGGGCCTGCCCGTGATATCGAACACGCGGAAGAGATCGCCCGTCGCATGCTGGTTAAGGCGTATGTCACCAAGGCCGAACACGCGAAGCTGAATCGCTTGTCTCGGTCCTTCCAATGGGATGCACCGGGCGGCGATGGGTTTGCCCGGTATCGGCAAGCTGGGATCGAGTTGCGCCCGATACGCTCTGGTGACGGGTAAAGTGATTGATGACGCGGCTGACTGATCGACTCGGGCTTGGCACCACAAGCCGATCAACTACCGAAAAAGCACCCAAACGGCACCAGCAGAGGCTGAAACGACAGACTGCAAGTGTCAGCCGGGATTAGTGTTTGCCCGCTAACTCGGCCAATGCGGCATCAGAAAGAAATGCGGAGCGCGTTTGTTTGCGGCGTTCCGCTTCGGCATCAATAGCTGCCAGCGTTCCCCGATCAAGGGACACATTCACGCGCTTCACGGTTTTGCGGCGGACGATATAGGGCACCATCAGCATCACAGCGCCTTCGGCCAGATCGTCTGCAACTTCGGCGCGGATCTCCGAGACGTCACGCGGCTTCGGCAGACGTTCGGATTCGGCGTAGAAGGTCAGCGCCTCTGAGGCCGCTTTTAGCACATCACCCTCGCTGTCAGCGGCAGCAAACACACCGGGCAAGTCGGGAAAGCGGATACCGAATGCGGACCCTCTTTCGTGGTCGATCAGAGCAACATAAAACTTCATTCGATCCATCCTACATACTTTGCTATCGCGCGCGCGGTTCCGATTGGCAGGTCTTTCTTTGGGTGCGGCACTACAATGGTCTTGCCGCGCCGGGTGAACTTGTGATGCGAGCCTTTAACACTTTTCAGCGCCCATCCTTCATCGCGCAGCCGCTTTAGTATTTTCTTGCTGTCCCGTTCCATCCACAAATATTTACACACTCTAGTGCGTCGTTTCAATATTGGTAAGCCAGTTGTGCGCGATGGTGTGGCTGGCACACCGACTCGGGAGTGGCACCCAAAACCGACCAGTGCTCAAAAAAGCACCCAAATGGCACCCAGCGGGCTTTTTTGGCTGCTGCTCGATCTGGGGGAAATGCGGAGAAAACCGTTTGTTTTCAGTGTGGTGCCCAAGGTGGGAGTCGAACCCACACGCCTTGCGGCGGGGGATTTTGAATCCCCTGCGTCTACCATTCCGCCACTTGGGCCACGGACATTGGATTAGCGCCCCTAACCGGGAAGGTCCAGAGGCAAAAACACATTGCCCCGTCGATTGTTGGCCGCACGGCAGTTGACCCTTCCGCACGCCCGTGGTTTGCCTGTCACGACCTGAGACGCGACTGTGAGAGTGTGATGCTGCGATCCCTGTATGATTGGACCATTCGGCTGGCCGAGCACCCTCATGCCCTATGGGCGCTTGCCGTCGTGGCCTTTATCGAAAGCTCGTTCTTTCCGATTCCACCCGATGTCCTGATGATCCCGATGATTCTGGCGCGCCCCTCGAAGGCGTGGCTCATTGCAGGCGTTGCCCTGGTGGCCTCGGTTCTGGGCGGTATGCTGGGCTATGCGATTGGCGCCTTTGCCTATGAAAGCATCGGACAACCCATTCTCGAATCCATGGGCAAGGCCGACGCGATGGAAGAGTTCAACACCCGCTTCAACGATTTCGGCTTCTGGGCCGTGCTGGCCGCCGGTGTGACCCCCTTCCCCTACAAGGTGATCACCATCATGTCCGGCTGGACCAGCATGCCGCTGGGTACCTTCATTGCGACCTCGATTCTGGCGCGCGCGTTGCGGTTCTTCCTTGTGGCAGGCCTGCTGTGGAAGTTCGGAGAGCCAATCCGGGATTTCATCGAAAAGCGCCTCGGGCTTATGTTCACCCTGTTCATCATCCTGCTGTTTGGTGGGTTTCTGGCGGTTAAATATCTATGACAAAACGATCAACTTACGTGATCCTGGCAGCCGGAGGGTCGGCGGCCCTGTTGTTGGGTGCATGGGGGTTTCAACATATTGGCGGTCTCGCCCCCTGCAAAATGTGCATTTGGCAACGCTATCCCCATGTTGCTGCAGTCGTGATCGGCGCTCTGGCCTTGGTGCTGCCAAAACTCAACCCGCTTCCGCTGATCGGAGCCTTGGCCGCGATGATCACAGCCGGAATTGGCTTTTTCCACGCGGGTGTCGAACAAGGATGGTGGGAAGGCCCCTCGACCTGCACCTCGGGTGATATCGGAGGGTTGTCGGCAGAAGAGCTGATGAACCAGATCATGGCAGCCCCGCTGGTGCGATGCGATGAGATTCCGTGGGAAATGTTTGGTCTGTCCATGGCCGGATGGAACGCAGCCATATCTGCGGTTTTGGTATTGCTCTGGCTGGCCGCGTGGCGGGCTAAGGCTTAAGCCTCGTCCAGTTCCGCGTCCCAATAGAGGAAGTCGATCCAGCTGTCATGCAGGTGGTTCGGCGGGAATTTCCGTCCGATATTGCGCAATGCCTCTGCATCGGGCTGACGCGGCGGTTTGCGCAGGTTCATGCCCGCCTGGCGCAGCGATTTGGAGCCTTTGCGCAGGTTACATGGGCTGCACGCGGCAACCACGTTCTGCCAACTCGTTACCCCTCCGGCGGCGCGCGGCACCACGTGGTCAAAGGTCAGGTTGTCCCGGCTTCCGCAATACTGGCAGCGGAATTCATCCCTCAGAAATAAATTAAAGCGCGTGAAGGCCACGCGCTTTCTGGGTTTTACATAGTCTTTGAGGACAACCACCGACGGTATTCGGATCTCGGTGCTCGGGCTGCGGACCACTTCGTCATATTCAGCCACGATGTCGACCCTGTCCAACCAGGCCGCCTTGACCGCCTCCTGCCACGGCCACAGAGACAAGGGATAGTAGGATAAAGGGCGGTAATCGGCATTCAAAACCAAGGCCGGATGCTGTTTGAGCATACCCGGTTCTCTTACAAAATCGGTCCTGAAGTCTCCGTCCATCACAGAATCGCTCCTCGCTCTCAGCTGCCCGTTTGTGACACCAGAGCGGAGAGCACCCGCTCCGGCCTTAAGATAACTATATATCGTGTTAAAACTCTGACAAGCCCTGAGTTTCCACAATATGTCGCAGACTGGGTAAGCCGAATCCGTAACAGACAGATGACAGTTATCCACAGGTTGCACACAGCGTGTTTTGCAGGCTATGGCGGAGGTATGAGCTGGTTCATTCGATTCAACAAACCCTTTGACGTGCTGCCGCAGTTCACCGACCGCGCAAACGCCGAGTCGCCGCGTAGCACCCTGTCGGACTTCATCGACCTGCCCGGCGTCTATCCCGCCGGTCGGTTGGACCGTGACAGCGAAGGGCTGATGTTGCTGACCGACAATGGCAAGCTGCAGGCGCAGATATCAGACCCCAAACACAAGATGGCCAAAACCTATTGGGTACAGGTCGAGGGCGAGCTGGATATGGCGGCCCTCAAGGCCCTGCGCGATGGGGTCGAGTTGAAGGACGGCCTGACCCGCCCCGCCAAAGTACGCCAGATTGATGAGCCCGCAGACCTCTGGCCCCGTACGCCTCCGATCCGCGAACGCAAGACCGTGCCGGACAGTTGGATCGAGCTGACGATTCGCGAGGGCAAAAACCGGCAGGTGCGCCGGATGACAGCGGCCGTTGGCCTGCCGACCCTGCGCCTGATCCGCTGTCGCATCGGAGACTGGACGCTTGAAGGCCTAGAAACAGGCCAGTGGGACAGCCTGCCGATGCCGCAGATACAGGCTACGGCTCAGCGCAAACGGGATCGACGCCCCCGACGGTGACAGACCACACGCGTCGGGCTAAACTGAACTGCATGAAGGTGACACCCGAGATACCGGCCCCCTCTGCCATCTTGGAAGCGGCGCTTTATGTCGATGATTTGGACGCCGCCGAACGGTTCTATGGTGAGGTTCTGGGGCTGGAAAAGATACAGCGCATTGAGGACCGCCACGTGTTTTATCGGGTCGGAGCCTCTGTTCTGCTGATATTCAATCCTGAAAAGACCCAGCAGCCGCCACTGAACCCGGACCTGCCTGTCCCTTCGCACGGCGCGCTAGGGCCAGGGCATGTGTGCCTTGTGTTGACGCGGGATGAGATGGCTGCAATGCGAAAGCATCTGCTGGATTGGAACATCCCTCTGGATGCCGAGTTCGATTGGCCAAACGGCGCGCGGTCCCTGTACGTGCGGGATCCTTCTGGCAACTCAGTCGAATTTGCCGAAGGGCACCTTTGGGCCTGAAATCGTCAACGTAAGGGCTGCTTTTCCCCACCCACAACGCGATAGATCTCGCTTGAGATCACACCGACCTCAGCCAATGCGGCTTGGAACGCCGCCATATGTGGGGCGCCAAAATGCGCCTCTAGCGCGGTCTGATCCTGCCACTCTTCATAGACCCGAAAAAGGGTCGCATGGCCCAGTACCTGGCTGAACTCATAGATCAGGCAGCCTGGCTCTTTGACCGTTTCTGCGACCATCGCCTTTGCAGCCTCGGCCGCCTTTTCCACATGATCGGCCGAGACTTCGACGGTTCCGGTAACAATCAACATGCGCTGCCCTTTCCAAGATCAAAGCGTTTCGAAATTCGATTGACCGGCGTGCCATCCCGCAATGGGCGGCCATACTCCACAGAATAGTCTACGAATCCCATCTTTTCGTAGTAGCCAAGGCCTAGCGAATTGTCCGCGCGTATGGTGGCGTTGATCGCCTTGAACCCCACGGCCGCCGCTGTTTTCGAGGTTTCTTGAAACAACGCACGCCCGGCGCCGCGCAAAGGAGGATCGCGCCGGGTAAAGGTGGCAATATCCGCACAATCCTCGGGCAAGGCATCGTGAGTTCCCAACCACTGAAACCCTGCCACCGCGCCTTGGTCGTCCAATGCGACGTGGCAGCAAATCTTATCGGCCCCGGTTAGATAGCTCTGTGAAAACAACGCCTCTGAAAAGGGAATTTCATGCGCGGTCGTCCCGCCTGCGGCGATGATATCGTTGAGGATGCGGCAGGCGTCGGCCACATCCTCGGGCATCATGGGGCGAACCGCGATCATGCCTACAGGCTCAGCTTGTCGCGCATGAAGGCCAGCGCCACGCTCAGGCCGTCCGGCGCGATGCCGTGGCCGGTGCCTTTCATGACATGGGCGTAGACCTCTTTGAAATCCGCCGCTTGCAGGGCCTCGGCCGCCTCAGGCAGCGATTGCGGAGGCACCACGTCATCCGCATCCCCATGGACCAACAGGATCGGCATCCGGCTGACGGTTTCGTCCGGCAACAAATCTGGCTCCAGCAAACGACCCGAAAAGGCGACAATCCCAGCCACTGGGTCCTCGCGGCGCGGGGCGACGTTCAGGCTCATCATCGTGCCTTGGCTGAACCCGAACAATACAACCTGCTCGGGAAGCACGTCTTCGTCGACCATCAGCGCGTCGAGGAAAGCGTTGAAGTCGTCGCTCGCCATCTCCATGCCGCGTCGCGCTTCTTCCTCGGACGAGCCGTCGATCCATGGGATCGGGAACCACTGAAAACCGTTTGGCATTCCGGGGATTTGTTCCGGCGCATCGGGGGCTACGAACAGCGTGTCGGGCAAATGCTCGCCCAATGGGTCGGCAAGGCCCAACAGATCGGCCCCGTTCGCCCCGTAGCCGTGTACGAACACCACGACCGAGCGTGTGTCGCCGGAAACCGGCTCTTTCCTGAGCGCGTTCAAAACCCGTGTCATCTGATCCCTTCTCTTTGCTTGGCCACCCGGTAATAGGCCCACAAAACCCGCGCCGCAACCGACCGCCACGGCGACCATGCCTCGGCCATCTGCCTGAGTTCCTTGTCCGTCGGACGTTTGGGTAAGTCGTAGAGAACCCGCGCAGCCTCTTGTAGGGCCAGATCGCCCGGCGCGATCACGTCCGCGCGGCCTAGCGAGAACATGGCGTAAATCTCGGCGGTCCAAACACCGATGCCGGACACTTCGGTCAAGGTCGAGATGACCTCTGCGTCAGGCGCGTCGCGTAACGCCTTGTAATCAATACGTGCTTCGGCCAGAGCACGAGCATAGCGGATCTTCTGTCGGCTTAGCCCGACGGCCCGCAAATCCTCATCGGTCGCCCACATGATCTTGCGCGGGCCGGTCAGTTTCGCCTCCTGCATTCGTTTCCAGATCGCATTGGCCGAGGCCACGCTGACCTGCTGACTAACGATTGCGCTCAACAACTGCGCAAAACCATCCGGTTTGCGACGCAGAGGCAGCGGCCCCGTCTGTTCCATCGCGTAGGCCATACGCGGACAGGATTGGGCCAGCCACTCGGCCCCTTCGGACACACAGGCGTTGGTTTCGATGATGCGTCCGACGGACATGTGCGCTCCGGTGTTCTTAGTCACTTGCACGTTAGGGCGCTTTGCCGCGTATGCAACCCGCTTGTGCAAGCCGCAGATCGCCGATACGCATGGCGTCATGACTGTGATTTCAGAGACTCCGAACGACTATCAAGCCAAGCGCAACGTTGCAGTCCTTGTGGCAGCGCAAGCTGTTCTGGGCGCGCAGATGCCAATGATGTTCATTGTCGGAGGGCTGGCCGGCCAATCGCTGGCCACAAACGCCTGCCTTGCGACGCTGCCCATATCGCTGATCGTTTTGGGATCGATGCTGGCGGCCACGCCTATTTCTGCGATCATGCAACGCTGGGGCCGCCGCGCCGGTTTTCTGGTCGGTACAACCGCCGGTGCGCTTGGCGGTTTGATCGGAGCATATGGTTTGTATCTGGGCTCTTTCACGGTCTTCCTGATCGGCAGCCTGTTGACCGGAATCTACATGAGCGCACACGGGTTCTACCGTTTTGCGGCGGCGGACACGGCATCGGACGCGTTCCGGCCTAAGGCCATCTCTTACGTGATGGCGGGCGGGCTCGCAGCCGCCATTATTGGCCCGCAGATCGTCAAGCTGACCTCAACGGCCTATGTCATTCCGTTCCTGGGCACCTATCTGGCTGTGATCGGCATCAATGTCATCGGCTCGGCACTGTTCTTCTTTCTCGACATCCCCACGCCGCCACGCGCGAGCGAAGACAGCCCCAAAGGCCGGTCGCGTATCGAGATGTTGAAGACACCTCGGATCGCCGTCGCCATCATTTGCGCCATGGTGTCCTACGCGCTGATGAACCTCGTGATGACCTCGACCCCTCTGGCTGTGGTCGGGTGCGGATACACGGCCAATGATGCCGCAGATGTAGTGACTGGCCACGTGCTTGCCATGTATATTCCCAGCTTCTTCACCGGCCATCTGATCGCCCGTTTCGGCGTCGAAAAGATCGTTGCGCTCGGCCTTGCAATTCTCGGTGCCGCAGGCGTTGTCGCCCTTCAAGGGGTGGAGCTTGGCAACTTTTTTGTCGCTTTGATCCTGCTGGGGATCGGTTGGAACTTCGGCTTTATCGGCGCGACTTCGATGCTGGCCGATTCTCATGACGTCAGCGAGCGTGGCCGGATGCAGGGCATGAACGACCTTCTGGTTTTTGGGGGCGTGACCTTTGCCTCGCTGGCATCGGGTGGCTTGATGAACTGCTCGGGTGGGTCCCCGATCGAAGGGTGGACGGCTGTGAACCTTGCCATGGTTCCCCTGCTCACATTGGCCGGAGGCGCACTGTTGTGGCTAGTCATGCGCCCGGCCGAGCCGGACACGGTCTGATCACCAACGGCCCGTGCTGGCCGTCCACATCAGAGAGATCCTGCGCCCGAGTTCCCCCTGCGCCAGATCCCCGCGCGCGACACGCGCGGGATTGGCCAGAACCTTCCGCAAAACCCACTCGGCCTGCCAACCGGCATAGAGAGCCGGGCGAGCGGCGCGGGAAACCTCAGATCGCCTTCTGCGCGCCGATTTCAACCGCCTCAGCGCAGTGTCGGCCAATGTACGCACTCCGTCTTCAGTGCCGTCGAGCAAGGGAATCCGCCCTCGGGCCTCCAGCTCCGGAATGGCCCGAAACCAGTTTGCGACGCCGACCGCATAGCCAAAATCGCGCAAATCGCCCTCATCCGCAGCCCCGAGGGATTGCGCAGCGACCACCAGCAATGTGCCAGCGCTTTGGTCGATGTAATTCTCGAAATGCTCTGTATCTTCAAACGGATCTCGATAGATATCCCACCGCCTGACAGCCACATATTCATCCAGCAAACCGGCCAGATGTGGCGACAATGCCCTAGACAGGGGGGTCACCACCTCATGCCGCCGCACCTGTTGCCCTTCAGCAATTTCCTGCAGCGCATCTCGCCACCATTGCAGGCGCATTTCGGCAATCACCGCCTCTTGTGTAACCCACGGTGCGCGCGCGATTTCGGCATTCAGCGCATAAATCGGAAACAGAGTGGTCCTCGCTTCGACGGGCGAGGCCATGGCGGCAAGAAATCGGTCCGGATCGGCCTTTTGCACAAGGGCCGCACAAGCCTTTACGTCTTCGTCAAAAACGGCGGTCACTCAGCCGCCGCTTTCCGATGCCCACTATCGCGGACGAGTTTCCACTGGATCGCCTCCAGCAGCGCTTCGAACGAGGCGTCGACTATGTTGGCACTTACACCCACGGTCGACCAATGCCGCCCCTGCCCGTCTTCGCTGTCGATGATGACGCGGGTCACCGCCTCGGTTCCGCCTTGGGTGATCCGCACTTTGAAGTCCACCAGCCGCATATCAGACAGCACCTGCGAATACTGCCCAAGATCCTTTGCAAGCGCCTTGGACAGCGCGTTCACCGGCCCTCGGTCGCTACCTTGATCATCCACCGACTCACTGACCGAGAGCTTCTTTTCACCGTCCACTTTTACCACAACCACGGCCTCGGACAGGCTGACCATTTTGTTGTACTTATTCTTGCGGCGTTCAACGGTGACCTTGTAGCGCTTGACCTCAAAGAACTCGGGCATCTGCCCCAGCTCATCACGCGCCAGCAGTTCGAAACTCGCCTGAGCGGTGTCGTAAGAATACCCCTCAGCCTCGCGCTGTTTGATCCGGTCGAGGATACGGCCAAGGGCGGGATCCCCCTTTTCAACCATCAGGCCTGCGTCGGTCAGCCGTTTGCGCAGGTTCGATTGCCCGGCCTGGTTCGACATCGGGATGATCCGCGTGTTCCCTACCGTCGCCGGGTCGATATGTTCGTAGGTCGATGGATCCTTGAGGATCGCACTCGCATGCAGCCCCGCCTTGTGCGCAAAGGCCGAGGCCCCAACGTAAGCCGCCTGCTTGCTCGGCACCCGGTTCAGGATATCGTCCAACATCCGGCTCACCCGCGTCAGACCGGCCAGCGCGTTCGGGTTCACACCAATCTCGAACCCTGAGGCATAAGGCTCCTTCAACAGCAAAGTTGGGATCAGAGCGGTCAGGTTGGCATTGCCACATCGCTCTCCCAACCCGTTGAGAGTTCCCTGAATCTGGCGCGCACCCGCATCGACAGCGGCCAGTGAACATGCCACGGCGTTTTCCGTGTCGTTATGGGTGTGAATACCCAGCCGGTCCCCCGGCAAACCTGTGGCGATCAACTCGGACACGATGCACCCGACCTCGGATGGCAAAGCACCGCCATTCGTGTCACACAACACCACCCAACGCGCGCCCGCGTCCAACGCGGCCCGGCAGACCTCGGTCGCATAGGTCGGGTTGTCCTTGTAGCCGTCAAAGAAATGCTCGGCGTCGAACAGCGCCTCACGCCCTTGCGCAACAAGATGCGCGACCGAGGCGCGGACGTTCTCGACATTCTCTTCAAGCGAAATGCCAAGCGCATGGGTCACGTGGTAGTCATGCGATTTACCCACCAAACAGACGGCCTGCGTCCCGGCATTCATAACGGCGGCAAGCACATCGTCATTCTCGGCCGACCGCCCAGAGCGCTTGGTCATCCCAAAAGCCGTCAACCGGGCCGAGGTCTTCGGAGCGACCTCGAAAAACGCGCTATCTGTCGGGTTTGCACCAGGCCAACCACCTTCGATATAGTCCACCCCCAGCGCGTCCAATGCCTGCGCGATCTGCACTTTCTCTGCCGTCGAGAACTGCACACCCTGAGTCTGCTGCCCGTCACGGAGGGTCGTGTCATAAAGATAGAGGCGTTCCTTGGTCATGGCTTGCTCCCGCTGGCCCAGAGTAGTCGATCTTTCCACGTGGCGCGCGGATTTCCTTCAAACATCTTCCAGTTTCGACGCATCAAATCCCGCAGCCGGAACCAGTTCAACGCCTTCTTTGCTCATGCGCACTTCCAGACCTGCGGCGACAAAAGCGGATTTCAAACGGTCCACTTCTGAGAAGTCCTTGCTTTGCATCGCTTCGGCCCGTGCTTCAGCCAACCGGGCAGCGAAAGTGCTCAGATCCATCGCTTCGGCCCAAGCGCCCATATCATTGCCCAAAAGCCCGAGAACTTGTGCGCTGGCAAGCAGAGCCGCCGCATCTCCATCCGCAGCCAAACGGTGCAGTTCCGCGATGGCACCCGCCGTGTTCAGGTCGTCCGCCAGCGCCTCGATGACCGAGGGGGCCGCGCTGGCGGCGGGCTCGATGCCCGCTGCCAGCGCCCGCCATTTGCGCAACGTCGCCTCTGCTTCACGCGCCTTCTTCTCGGTCCAGTCCATCGGCTTGCGATAGTGGGTCTGCAGGAAAACAAAGCGGATCACCTCACCCGGCACGCCCTGTTCTAGCAAGTCATGCACAGTGAAGAAATTGCCCAGCGATTTGGACATCTTCTTGCCTTCGACCTGCAGCATCTCGTTATGCAACCAGACGCGCGCAAACTCACCCTCCGGGTGGGCGCAGCAGCTCTGGGCGATCTCATTCTCATGGTGGGGGAACATCAGATCATTGCCGCCGCCGTGAATGTCAAAACTCGCGCCCAGCAGTTCATAGCTCATGGCCGAGCATTCAATATGCCACCCCGGACGGCCCCGACCCCAAGGCGAGTCCCACCCCGGAAGCTCATCGGTCGAGGGCTTCCACAGCACAAAATCCATCGGGTTCTTTTTGTAAGGCGCAACCTCAACCCGCGCTCCGGCAATCATGTCATCGACCGAGCGACCGGAAAGCTTGCCATACCCCGATTTCCAGCTATCGACGGCAAACAGCACATGACCTTCCGCGGCGTAGGCATGGTCCTTCGCGATCAGCCCCTCGATCATTTCGATCATCTGCGCGATATACTCGGTCGCGCGCGGCATCGCGTTCGGCTCCAACGCCCCAAGCGCGCCCATGTCATGCAGATACCAGCCGATAGTCTCATCAGATCGTTCCTGCACCAACTGCTCCAAGGACTCCTCGGCGCCAGCCTGTTTGCGGGCCAGAGCGGTGGCGTTGATCTTGTCATCCACGTCGGTGAAATTGCGTACGTAAGTAACCTGATCCGCACCGTAGACATGGCGCAGCAACCGATACAGGACATCGAAAACCACCACGGGCCGCGCATTGCCCAGATGGGCCCGGTCATAGACAGTGGGCCCGCAGACATACATCCGCACGTTGTCGGAATCGATCGGAACGAAGTCTTCCTTCATCCGCGTCCGTGTATTGTGCAGCTTGATTGTCGTCATCACTCGGGCTCCTAAAGCTTGCGCGTTGGCGCGGGCTTAGCAACTTGTCTCAGGGATGAAAACGAAAGAAACCGGCCCGCTTGAGAATTCAGCAGGTAATGCAGCAAATAATGGTGCAGATCATCCGGTTCATCTGCTCGGCATAACATGCGTCACGCGCCAAGCCAAGGCTTGAGTTCGCGCGTCTTCTCCAGCACTCTGCGCGCATGAGCAGGGATTTCGTCAACTCAATCTGCCGCGACCTGCCGGGGGCCGAATGGTCGGATCCTTGGGGCGGTGGGCATGATGCGTGGAAGGTCGGCAATAAGATGTTCGCCTGCATCGGGACTGCGAATGATGGCGTTTCGGTCAAAACTCCCGATATCGAAACCGCGCAGATGCTGATTGATGCGGGTGTCGGTGTGAAAGCCCCATATTTCCACCGCAGCTGGGTTCGCCTGCCCTTTGACGCGGATGAAGACGAGATGCGACACCGCCTTTCCGCCTCTTACGATCTGGTGCGTGCATCGCTCACGAAAAAGGTTCAGGCCACCCTTCCTGCGCGAAGCTGATTGACAAATTCGGATCGCTCTGCCCCTGTCGCCACAAAGACAAACCGAGGCAAGCTCATGAAACTGTCAGATCGCATCACGCAGATCACTGGAGGCGGCAGCGACGGATGGGAAGTGTTCTATCGCGCGCGCCGTATGATCGCCGAAGGCCACGCCGTGACTCAGCTGACAATCGGCGAACACGACATCGGCACCGATGCCTCGATCCTGGAAGCGATGAACCGATCGGCCCGAGACGGCCATACCGGTTATGCCATGGTGCCGGGCACCGATCTACTGCGTGACACGGTCGCCGCGCGGGTTCAGACCCGGACCGGAGTACCAACCACCCGAAAGAATGTCCTGATCACCCCGGGCGGACAGGCGGGGTTGTTTGCCGCACATATGGCCGTGTGCAACCCCGGCGACGTCGGGTTGTTCCTTGACCCCTACTACGCCACCTATCCCGGCACCATTAGAGGAACCGGCGCTGTAGCGCGGGTGGTTCAGACCACAGCTGAAAATGCCTTTCAACCGCGTGCCGAACAGATCGAGGACATGGCCGATGGCGCTGTGTCATTGCTGATCAACACGCCGAACAACCCGACCGGAGTTGTTTATTCACCCGAGACACTGAAGGCCATCGCCGAGCTGTGCCAGAAGCGCGACCTGTGGCTGATCTCGGATGAGGTTTACGACACACAGATATGGAATGGCGCGCATCTGTCTCCACGCGCGCTGCCCTGTATGGCCGACCGCACTCTGGTCGTCGGGTCCATGTCGAAATCCCACGCCATGACCGGATCACGTTGCGGCTGGATCATTGGCCCGGAAGAGGTCATCAGCCACCTCATCAATCTCGCCACCCACACCACCTATGGCGTTCCCGGCTTCATTCAGGATGCCGCAAGCTTTGCCCTGAACGCGGGCACAACGCTCGAAGATGAAATTGCAGCCCCCTTCCGTCGTCGCCGGGCCCGCGCGCTAGAGGTGCTGGCCGAACAGAATACCATCGGCCTCGTCCCCGCGGATGGTGCGATGTACCTGATGTTGGATATCCGTGCGACCGGTCTGACCGGTGAGGGGTTTGCAAATGCCCTTCTCGACAAACACGCGATTGCCGTCATGCCCGGCGAGAGCTTCGGTACAGCCGCTGCAGGACACGTCCGCGTTGCCATGACTGTCGATGACGATCGTTTCGAAACGGCTCTGAAGACGATCTGTGCCTTCGCATCCGAAATGGCAGGTCAGCAAGCCGCCGAGTGAGGGTGCTTAGAACCGGAACGTCGTCCGCAGGTTGAAGATATTCGTGTCCAACCCACCGCCCGAACGGGTGACATCGTCAAAATCCTGCCGCAACGCTTCGCCACTGATCACGAAATTGTCGCCGATGGGATAGGCAATGCCAATGCCATAAACCGCCGCTGTGTCGTTCTCTTCCGAGGTTTCAACACGCGCAGCGCCGACCACGACATACCCCATTGCCGCGCCAAAATCATACCCGCCGCGAATCTTCAGCCGGGTGATACTGTCGACGCTGCCCTGATCCTGACCAAGATTGAGGGACAGGCGGTTATATTCCAGTTCACCGCCCAGAACGAAGGCACCGAAATCGCGGTCATACCCGACATGAGGACCAAAAACAGTATCGTTGCCATCTGCGCCACCGGACCCGTCCGCATCCGCGTAACCAAAGCTGAACCCCGCATAGGCCCCTGTCCAGTCCTCGGCCGAGGCCGGGCTGGTCATCGCCATCGTCGCAGCGACAATGAGGGTTGAGAGGGGCTTCATACACGTCTCCAAATCAGGCGCATTGACGGTTTCTTTGCGGACCAAACACCCGCTTATTTGAGTGTTTAACCTAGGAACGCCTCTGTTAAATTCAAATCTGCATCAACGATAAGTGAATGCAGTATAACAGATTTCCCCTATAACGGGTTAAAATCTCTTTAAGATACGTCCAAAAACCCAGCGCGAACCTTTTCACCATAAAAAACGCCCCAACCACTTGCGTGATCGGAGCGTTGAATAAGCGCCTGCGTGGTTCTTAAAGATAGTCGGACCGCTGCAGACCGTATTTCGCCATCTTCTCGTTCAGCGTCCGGCGCGGCAGGCAAAGCTCATCCATCACCGACGCGATCGAGCCCTTGTGGCGGCGCATGGTGTTGTCGATCAGCATTCGTTCGAACGCTTCTACGTATTCCTTCAGAGGTTTGCCCTCAGTGGTCATGACCGGCTGCATTTCCTCGTGATCGGACATCAGCAAGGACGCAATCGTTCCCGAGCCACGCCGCGATTGCAGCACCGCACGTTCGGCGATGTTGATCAACTGGCGAACATTGCCCGGCCACGGGGCCTGCAACAGCTGCGCCGCTTCCTGCGCACTGACCTGCGGGGCATCACATCCATATTCCTCGGCGAATTGCTCGCTGAGGCGGGTGAACAGCGTCAGGATGTCCTCACCGCGCTGTCGCAGCGGCGGCATGGTGATACGAAGCGCGGCCAGACGATAGAACAGATCCGGGCGCAGAACGTCTTCGGAGGTCTTGCCGGCCTCTTGCAGGTTCGAGATCGCCACGATCCGCGTTTCTGCCGGTGTCCCCTGCTCATTCATCACGCTCAGCAGACGGGCCTGCAACGTGTCGCTCAACGCCTCGACATCTTCCAGCACCAGCGTGCCGCCGCGCGCCTCTTCAATCGCGGGAAGCTGCGCATCCTCGGGCATCATCGGGCCGAACAGGCGTTTCGACAGCACTTCTTCCTCCAGCGCCGCGCAGGACACCAGAACGAATTTCTTGCCCGCGCGGCTGCCAACGGCGTGCAGAGCGTGCGCCACAAGCGTCTTGCCGGTACCCGTCTCACCGTCGATCAGCACATGACCGTCCGCCTGCCCCAGATCGAGGATATCCTCGCGCAGACGCTCCATCACCGGGCTGGCGCCGATCAGTTTGTTCATGATCTGGGTACCACCGGACAGCTCGCGCCGTAGGGCCCGGTTGTCCAGCGTCAGACGCCGCGCGTTGCTGGCGCGTTTGGCCAGTTCCGACATGCGGTCCGGGTTGAAGGGCTTTTCAAGGAAATCAAACGCGCCAACGCGCATCGCCTCAACCGCCATCGGCACATCGCCGTGACCGGTGATCATGATAACGGGCAGCGTACTATCGGCCCCCATCAGCTTTTTCAGCAATTGAATGCCATCCATACCGGGCATCTTGATGTCCGAAATCACGATCCCCGGGTAATCTGGACCCAGAACCTTGAGCGCGTCTTCGGCGCTGGCAAAGGTTTCGGTGTCATATCCCGACAGTGCCAGCCATTGGCTGATCGACTGGCGCATGTCCTGTTCGTCATCGACAATGGCGATTTTCATGGCCTGTGCCATAGTATTCCCTCGTGTTATTCAGCGGCCTGGAGGCCGTCGCTTCCCAGTGGCAGTTGCATCTCAAAGACCGCGCCACCCTTTTGGCCGTTGCGTGCGGTTAACCGTCCGCCATGGTCGTTCACGATCCCAGACGAGATAGCAAGCCCCAGCCCGACCCCGTCACCTGGCTGCTTGGTGGTGTAGAAGGGCTCAAACAGGCTTTCGATATCCTTGATACCATACCCGTTGTCGCGCACGGTCAGTACCGCAGTGTCGCCCGCCGCCAGGATTATCTCGACATCCGGCTCTGCCACAGATTTGGTGGCGTCCAGTGCGTTGCGCAAGAGGTTGACCATCACCTGTTCAATCCGCATCCGGTCCCCCATCACAATGACAGGGTCTTCGGGGAGGATCTGCGTGATCTTAACATGGCGCTGCCGCAACTGAGGCTCCATCATCGACAGCGACGAGGCCAGCGCTTCGCCAAGGTTTACTGGCGAAAACGCATCCGCCCCCTTACGCGCGTAAGACTTTAGCTGCCGGGTAATCGCGCCCATCCGCTCGATCAGACCATCAATGCGGCCAAAGCTGGCGAGGGCCTCTTCCGGTCGGTTTCTGCGCAGCAGCAGACGTGCCCCGGCAAGGTAGGTTTTCATTGCAGCCAGAGGTTGATTAAGCTCGTGACTTACCGCCGCCGACATCTCACCCAAGGCCGCCAGCTTCGAGCTTTGCGCAAGCGTCTGTTCCGCCAAATCCAACGTCTTTTCAACCCGTTCGCGCTCAGCGATTTCCCGCTGTAGCCTTGCGTTCAATGCGCGAAGCTCTGCCGACTCGCGCTGGAACAGAACCACGCGCGACGCCGCGCGGCGGCTGAGCAGATAGAACGCCGCCGCCAGGAGAATCGCAAAGCCCATGATTTCCAGCGCCAGAACGCTGTTCACCTTTTCGCGGATCGAGTCATAGGTGGTGAACGAGGCCATCTGCCAGCCCCGGAACGGTATGCGGGTCTCAAGCCGTATGACGGCCTCACCTTCCAGATAGCCATCCGGCGGCAACGCAGACCAGTCGGCCGTGGCACGAAGCGCACGCTGGATCGCGCTTTCCGGCGTCTGCCGCAACATGGCCGAGCTTTCGTCCAGCCCCCGCCATTGCGGCTCGGTCGACAGGATGATGTTGCCGGTGCTGTCTCGCACCAAAACGGCGTCGGAAATCCCGGCCCAGGCGCGTTCGAATTTCTGTAGGTCGACCTCAACCACGATCACGCCGAGGATCTCGGAATTCGCCTCGATCCTGCGGGAATAGACAAAGCTGTAATCGCCGGTTTCGCGCGGGCTAACCGTGAAAATCGTCGCGTTAGAGCGGATCGCGTCCACAAAATAGGGCGCATTGCGATGCCCTTCGAGCAGGCGATTGCGGTCAGTGGCCGCCACCGTCACGCCATCGCCGTCCATCAGCATCAAAGACGCGGCCCCAATCTCTTCAACGAAAGAGATCAGCCGCTGGCTGGACAACAGGTAGTCACTGGATTGCAGCGCCGAGATTAGCGTCGGGTCCCGCGACAGAAGCTGCGGCACAATCGCGTTGCGTCGCAATTCGCTGAGGAGGTTGCCGGAATATAACGCTAGGCGCAGCTCGGCACGGTTGCGGGTCGACTCGGTGAACCGGTCGGTCAGCAACCGGTTCGTCACCCAGATCGTCGCAACGGCGGTCAGAAGGACCAGAATAACAGCCACACGCAGCCGCCACCCCAAGGGGGCGCCGCGAAATGGACGGGTCATCTTGTCCTTGATCGAGTGAAGGCCAGAACTCATTCCCGAAAGTTACGCGGGCTGAGCGGCGACCTCAAGTCACGCCGGGGCCAGAACGCCCGACAATGCGCGGAACAATGCCGTCCCGTCGGTGCCGCCATGTCCCTCATCCGCTGCGCGTTCGGGGTGCGGCATCATGCCAAGAACGCGACGGTTTTCCGACAGGATGCCCGCGATATCCCCGACCGAGCCGTTTGGATTCTCGGTATAGGTGAACGCGATCCGGTCCTGATCCTTCAGCGCGGACAAGGTTGCGTCATCGGCGAAATAGTTGCCGTCATGGTGGGCAATCGGAATGCCGATCACGTCGCCTGCATTGTAGCCCTGGGTAAAGGCGCTGTCGCTGGTTTCGACCTTCAGGCCAACCGTTTTGCAGATGTATTTCAGACCGGCATTGCGCAGCAGCGCACCGGGCAGAATCCCGGTCTCAGTCAGGATCTGGAAACCGTTACAGATACCAACGGCATAACCGCCACGCTCGGTATGATCGACCACAGCCTTGCAGATCGGAGATTGCGCCGCGATGGCCCCACAGCGCAGGTAGTCGCCATAAGAGAAGCCACCGGGAACGCCGACGATGTCGACCCCCTCGGGCAACGCGGCGTCCTTGTGCCAGACCATGTCAACGGCGAAGCCGGCCTGTTCAAAGGCTACGGCAAGGTCCCGGTCGCAGTTTGATCCGGGGAATACGATGACGGCTGCGCGCATGGCGGACCCTCCTAGCAAGTAAAATCAGTGACAACCGCCACACCCGGAGGTGCAGGAGCGTCGAAAGCGGCGAGTTCTTCACTCACCTGGTTCAGAGATACGTGTCGTGTCACGAGCGGGCTGAGATCAAGATCCGAACCCATGATCAACGACAGAAGCGATGGATAGCGCCAACTGGGCATCCCTCGTGTTCCATATACAGAAAGCTGACCGGAATAGAGCACGTCCATCGGCAGCGTCATAGCTGCATGATCGCCCGCAGGCATGCCGATTTGAACCATCCGGCCCAGTTTGCGCAGGGACCGCATTGACGCCACGGTCGTGACTTCAATACCAAGCGCCTCAATCGCCACATGGGCACCGCCGCCAGTGATCTCTTTCACCGCCTCAGACGCGTCACATGTCGCCGCGTTCACAACCGCATCCGCGCCCAGAGATTTCGCGTAGCCCAACTTGTCGTCCGAAATATCGACGACCACCACCCGTGCGCCAATCGCTTTGCCCAACAACAGGGTCGAGATCCCTACTCCGCCCCCACCGAACACGGCCAGCCATTCGCCGCCCCGCAGCTGCGAGCGTCCAACCAGCGCCTGCCACGCGGTCGTGACCCGACATCCAAGCGCCGCCGCGATCTCGGGCGCGAGTGTCTCGGGCAGTTCCGTCAGATTGGCATCCGCATGCGAAACCGCAACATACTCGGCGAACGCACCATCGCAGGTAAACCCCGGCACGACTTGGTCGGCACAGGTGGTTTGGTTGCCTTGGGCGCAGTCCTGGCAATGACCACAGGCCAGAATGAAAGGCGCAATCACCCGATCACCGGTTTTCCAGCGGCGGACACGGCTGCCCACAGCGACAACCTCGCCGCAATATTCGTGGCCGGGAGTCATCGGCAGGATCACATCCGGGTCCGAACCCGACCACGCATGCCAATCTGACCGGCAGACGCCGCAGGCCAGCACCCGTACGACAACGCCATCCTCGGCCGGTTCCGGGTCGGGAATGGTGGTCAGCTCTAGCGGCTGGCGATAGGTGATCAGACGCGCCGCCCGCATCCAATCAGACCAGTTCGATCTCGTAGCGTTCGATGACGGTGTTGGCCAACAACTTTTCGCACATCTCGGTCACGTCCGCCTCGGTCGCGCCTTCTGCGAGTTCCAGATCAATGACCTTACCCTGACGCACAGCTTCGACCTGATCAAAGCCCATGGCGCCCAATGCGTGGCGGAC
This sequence comes from Ruegeria sp. BG3, assembly GCF_056538485.1. Taxonomy (NCBI): domain Bacteria; kingdom Pseudomonadati; phylum Pseudomonadota; class Alphaproteobacteria; order Rhodobacterales; family Roseobacteraceae; genus Ruegeria; species Ruegeria sp. BG3. Next base: position 647,404 of record NZ_JBQFTE010000001.1, read on the forward strand.
CGCCTCACCCTGAGGGTCCAGCACCCCGTTCTTGAGCATCACATGCACCCGTGCCTTCATCTTCGCAACTCCACCTGAGGGCCACGATCGCCGGCCCATTTCTTTGCGCGGGGGATAGCGCGGTTGTGCCTTTGGGACAACCCTGTTTGAGGCGAAGATTGAAAAGCTACGAAAGGGCATGCCTCAAATCGGGCCGCGCGGGTGATGCGGGTCGAACTACTTACCTTGCGCTGGTACAAAAAACGCCGCCCGGATGAGGGCGGCGCTTTGCAATTCTGTCAGGCAGGGGCCGATATCAGTTGATCAGCGTCGGCTTGGTCACATTGCTTTGCGGCAGAACACCCAAGCGGCGCGCGACCTCGGAATAGGCGTCGGTCAGGTTGCCCAGATCGCGGCGGAAGACATCCTTATCCAGCTTCTGGCCGGTTTCGATATCCCACAAGCGACAGCTGTCGGGGCTAATCTCATCAGCGACGATCAGACGCTGGTAATCACCGTCGAATACGCGGCCGATCTCGATTTTGAAATCGACCAATCGAATGCCCACGGCGAGCATCACACCGCTCATGAAGTCATTCACGCGCAGCGCGAGGCTGAGGATATCATCCATGTCCTGCTGGCTGGCCCAGCCAAAGGCCGCGATATGTTCCTCGGTGACCAGCGGATCACCCAGAGAGTCGTCCTTATAGCAGTATTCGACAATCGGACGCGGCAACTGCGTGCCCTCGGCAATGCCCAGACGTTTGGACATCGTACCGGCCGCATAGTTGCGCACGATCACTTCCAGAGGGACGATCTCGCAATTCCGCACCAACTGCTCGCGCATGTTCAGGCGGCGGATGAAGTGGTTTGGAACACCGATCTGGGTAAGGCCGTTCATGAAAAACTCGGACAGGCGATTGTTCAGAACGCCTTTGCCATCGATCACGTCTTTCTTTTCGGCATTGAACGCGGTTGCGTCATCCTTGAAGTACTGCACGATAGTGCCCGGCTCGGGGCCTTCATACAGAATCTTGGCTTTGCCTTCGTAGATTTTCTTGCGACGCGCCATCGGGGCCCCTTCCATATCGGCAATACGCGCATATCGCGCGGCTGCGGCCCTCATAGAGCAGCCCGCTCCAACCCGCAAGTTGCCTCGTTGTATTCCATCGAAGCATCCGCTTTTCAACGGTTCCTCATACGGTATTGAGCACACTTAAGACCTGCCAAGAAAGCCTGCGTGCAGCAACACAGCGCATTTGGTCGCGCAAAGCCCATTTTCGCTATACATTCCGAAATTCGTTTCTTATCTAGATGAGGAATGTCCACGCTATGAGGTCCCAATAAAATGACCACGTTCGACGAACGCGAAAACGCCTTTGAAGCCAAGTTTGCCCATGACGAAGAAATGCAGTTCAAGGCCCAGGCCCGCTGCAACAAACTGCTGGGCCTTTGGGCGGCGGCAAAGCTTGGGAAAACCGGCTCTGACGCGGACGACTACGCCAAAACCGTCGTGATCGCTGATATGGAAGAGGCAGGCCATGAAGACGTCGTGCGCAAGGTCTCTGCCGATCTGGGCGGTCTGTCCTCGGATGACGAAATCCGCGCCAAAATGGCTGAGCTTCTGCCCGAAGCCAAAGCACAGGTCATGAGCGAGACGGACTAAGCCACCGGTCCCCTCATGATCTTCATGAGTAATATGAATTTGATTTGACGCCCCGGTCATGAGACACGGGGCGTCTCATATTCATACGGGCGCTTTGCGCCAAACACGTCGGACCAAGCCCATGACAAACGCGCTGACCCAGCTTCTAGAGACCAAAGAGGTCATTCTGGCCGATGGTGCGACCGGAACCAATCTGTTCAACATGGGTCTGCAATCCGGCGACGCACCCGAACTGTGGAATGTGGATGCGCCGGACAAGATCCGCGCGCTTTATCAGGGCTCGGTCGATGCGGGCAGTGATCTGTTCCTGACCAACACCTTCGGCGGCACCTCGGCCCGGCTCAAGCTGCATGATGCGCAGAACCGCGTGGGCGAGCTGAACCGCATTGGCGCCGAGTTGGGGCGTGAGGTCGCGGACAAATCCGGACGCACCATCGTGGTTGCCGGCTCAGTCGGCCCCACTGGTGAGATCATGGAGCCGGTCGGAAGCCTGTCGCATTCCGAGGCGGTCGAGATGTTCCACGAACAGGCCGAGGCCCTCAAAGACGGCGGCGTCGATGTTCTGTGGGTCGAGACGATCAGTGCCCCGGAAGAATTCCGCGCCGCAGCCGAGGCCTTTGCGCTGGCCGAAATGCCCTGGTGTGGCACCATGAGCTTTGACACTGCCGGGCGCACCATGATGGGCGTCACCTCGGCTGATCTGGCTCTGTTGGTCGAAACGCTGCCCAACCCTCCGATTGCGTTTGGCGCGAATTGCGGTACCGGAGCGTCGGATATTCTGCGCACTGTACTTGGGTTCACCGCACAAGGGACCGAGCGGCCTTTGATCTCGAAAGGCAATGCGGGGATTCCGAAATATGTCCACGGCCACATCCACTATGACGGCACGCCGGAACTGATGGCCGACTATGCCGTGATGGCCCGCGACGCAGGCGCAAAGATCATCGGTGGCTGCTGTGGCACTATGCCCGCGCATCTTGAGAAAATGCGTGCAGCTCTGGACAGCACAGAACGTGGCGCGCGCCCGACGCTTGATCAGATCACCGATGCGCTTGGACCGTTCTCATCCGCCTCGGATGGGACCGGCGACGACGCCGCGCCCGAGCGGCGCACCCGACGCCGCCGCCGCGCTTAAGGTCCTTACACTATGTTAGCGCCCCTCGAATTTCGGGGGGCGTTTTTCCATGAAGGCCACCACGCCTTCGGCGAAGTCACGTGAGCGTCCACATTCACCCTGCAAATGTGCCTCGGTCGCCAATTGCTGTGGCAAGGTCTTTTCGTACGTACCCCGCAGGGCCTGCTTGATCGCGCCATAAGCCGCCGTCGGACCTTGGGCCAAATGTGCGGCCCGACTACGCCAATGGGCATCAAACGCATCATCGCCGACCGCTTCCCAGATCAGCCCCCAATCATCGGCCTGACGCGCGGTGATCTTGTCAGCAAACAACGCGGCCCCCATGGCCTTGGCCAGCCCCATCTGACGCGGCATGAACCATGTGCCGCCAGCGTCCGGCAGCAAACCGATGCGGGAAAAGGCCTGCAGGAAATAGGCGCTCTCGGTCGCGATCACCACATCGGCACAGAGCGCAAGGTTGGCCCCTGCCCCGGCCGCTGGTCCGTTGACAGCGGCAATGGTGGGCACCGGACTGTCATGGATGGTTTCGAGCATCGGCTCATATTCATCGCGCAGCGAGCGTTCCAGATCGATCTTTCCGGTTGAGGATGCATCACCTAAATCCTGCCCGGAACAAAAGGCCGGTCCGGCCCCGGTCAACACGATGCACCGCGCGTTTCGGGCCGCATGCTTCATCGCGTGGGTAATTTCGGCCCGGGTCTGCGTGGTCAGCGCGTTCATCTTGTCGGGGCGGTTCAGCGTCAGCACCGCCAGCCCGTCCGTGATGTCCAGCAGGATCGTTTCGTAGTCCATTAAAGCTCTCCCTCGCGACTATGCGTGAGCGGACACTGCCGTATTCACAAGCCGAGGAAAAGCGGAACCAAGCGTCAGTCTTTCAGAATTTGGCGCAGGCGCTCTTTTTCGGCGTCGCTCAGCCCGTCGCTTTCACCCAATGCTTGCGCCTTGGCCCGATTGCGCAAAAAGACCAAGCCGACACCGGCGGCAATCAGCAACATGATTGGCCCGGCCAGCCACAGCATCAGGTTCGAGCCCGTAACCGTAGGCTTCAGCAGCACATATTCACCATAGCGGTCGACGATAAAGGCAATCGTCTCTTCATCCGTATCCCCGGCCACCAGCCTTTCGCGTACCAGCAATCGCAAATCGCGCGCGAGGTCTGCGTTGCTTTCGTCGATGCTCTCGTTTCGACAGACCAGACAGCGCAACCCGGTGCTGAGGTCACGGGCCCGTTGCTCCAACGCCGGATCGTCCAGAACTTCGTCGGGCTGCACGGCAAATCCCGGCGCCGCCAACAGCATAAGGATCAGGATCAGACGTTTCATTCTGCGGGTACTCCGGCCGAAGGCGCTTTGCGTGCGCCAGCCGCCACCCGGAACCGTCGATCGCAGAGGCTGAGGACGCCGCCCAACGCCATCATGAGGCATCCGGCCCAGATCCAGTTGGCGAAGGGTTTGATATAGGTCCGCAAAACCCAGCCCCCATCCGCCTGCTGGTCCCCGATCACTACATAGAGATCGCGCATGACACGGTAGTCAATCGCGGCCTCGGTGGTGGGCATACGCGCAACCGGATAGTCGCGTTTTTCGGGATGCAGCGTCCCGATCATGCGCCCGTTGGTCTCCACCTTCACATCCGCCATGGTCGAGAAATAATTCGGCCCTTGCACGCGATTGACATCCTCAAGCGTCAAGGTGAATTGACCAACCTCAAAAGGCTGCCCCGGCTGGGCGACGCGGATATCCTCAACCTCCCACGCGGTCAGACCGGCAATGGCGAAGATGGTCACACCCAGCCCCGTATGGGCAACCGCCTTGCCCCAATCGGCGCCCGGCAGGCGGAACAGACGTTTCAGGCTGCCGTTGCGTCCCGTCCGGCTCCACAAATCTAGAACGGCGCCGAAGGTGATCCACGCGCCCAGAAACAGACCCACAGGCCCCAAAGCGCTGCGCCCCGTCTGCATGGCCCAGACCAGCACGCCAAGGGCGACGGCCAGCACAAACGCATAGCGCAGCGACCACGCTGTCTTGCCCAGCTTGCCGCGCTTCCACGGCAACATTGCGCCAACCGGCAGGACCAGCCCTAACAGCACCATGAATGGCGTGAAGGCCGCGTTAAAGAACGGTGGTCCGACCGAGAGTTTCCGGTCAAACATCATCTCGGCCACCATCGGCCACATGGTGCCGACGAATACAACAAAACAACTAACAGCCAGCAGCACGTTGTTCACGACCAGCGCGCTCTCTCGGCTGACCATGCCAAAGACGCCCTTGGCCTCCATCGCCTGCGCCCGCGCCGCAAACAGGGTCAGCGCGCCGCCGATAAAGAACACAAGGATCAACAGAATGAACACGCCCCGCTCTGGGTCCGTGGCGAAGGCATGGACCGAGGTCAGAAGCCCCGAGCGTACAATAAATGTCCCGATCAGCGAGAACCCGAAGGCGATAATCGCCAGCAGGATTGTCCAGCTTTTCAACGCCTCGCGCTTCTCAACGACAATAGCCGAGTGCAATAGCGCCGCGGCCAGCAGCCATGGCATGAACGAGGCATTCTCGACCGGATCCCAGAACCAGAAACCGCCCCAGCCAAGCTCATAATAGGCCCACCACGACCCCAGAGCGATCCCAATGGTCAGAAACACCCAGGCGGCCAGGGTCCACGGCCGTACCCACCGGCCCCAGGCCGCATCAATACGGCCCTCGATCAATGCGGCCACGGCAAAGCTGAACGCCATGCTCAGGCCGACATAGCCCAGATAAAGAAACGGCGGGTGGAACGCCAAGCCCGGATCTTGCAATAGCGGGTTCAGGTCGCGCCCATCGAACGGAGCAATCGCCAGACGATCAAAAGGGTTCGAGGTAAACAGGATAAAGGCAAAAAACGCCACGGCCACAGCCGACTGCACAGCCAACACGCGCGCTTTCAGCGTCGGCGGCAGGCCAGCGCCAAAAAACGCGGCCATTGCGCCGAACAGGGTCACAATCAACACCCACAACAGCATCGAGCCTTCGTGGTTCCCCCATGTCCCACTGATCTTGTAGATCATCGGTTTCGCCGAATGGCTGTTCTCAACTACGATCCGCAGCGAGAAATCAGACGTGGTGAACGCCCAAACCAGCGCTCCGAACGAAAACGCCGTCAGCAGGAATTGCGAGATTGCCGCCGGTTCCGCAAACGCCATCCATCCGGCCCAGCGTTTCGATGCCCCGATCAGGGGCACCACGCTTTGCACGATAGCGACGAAAAAGGCGAGGATTAGCGCGAAGTGACCTAGCTCTGTAACCATAGGGCAGGATATATGCCGGAGGCACTGCAATCGCCAACCACTTTCGTTTGATTTCGGGGCACATAGTGTCGCAACTCAGCCCCGTTCGCGTCGCCAATCCTCTAACGCTGAGTTCGCATCAGCCAGCAGGCTCTCTTGCGCCAAGCGCGCATCCGACCCCGTATCTGCCACACCGGGTCGGTCGCTGCGCATATTTCCAAGCGCATCAAGGTTGGCTAAAACTGTCGGAGTCCGCGCCATCACGGCCGAGATCTCGCGCTGCAAATCCTGCGATTTCGCCTGATGCCGCGCCCCGAAATAGAACGAGACAATAACGCCCAGCAACCACCACAACGGTTCGGGCACGAGCGCAATCCCCTGCATTCGCGCCGAAAACCAGATCGGATCGATCATGGCGGCAACAAACAAGCCCAACGTTCCCAGCGCCAAAGCCGGACGCGGAAGCCGGTTCAACCCGTCCATGAACCGGTCGAACATGCGTTTGGGCGGCCTCTGAAACTCAGCCCCGAACTGCGTCATGGCCTGAGTTTGCGCCACCATTCGGCGCTGGGCACCCGCATCGGCGTTTTCCCGAAAGACCTCTACGGTTTCGCGCACCAAGTTGCGCCCGCCACCGAACAAGAACCCTAATACGCCCGAGATCAATCCCATCCCGCAACCCTCCTATGAAACGCCTCATCGCTCAGGTGATAGCGATCCGACAGGAACTCTTCCGCCCGTCTGATCCAACCTCCTTTTCCGCCCGCACGGGTACGCGCATACTTTCGCGACGCGGGACGCCGATCTGCGAGCCGAAAGTAATAGTTCCGCCGCGCCACCCCATAAGCGTCCCGCAACTGAACCGGGTTCGGGTGCGCCGCGTCCTGACTGGCGCCTATGGTCTGCGGGCCGATGACCCCGTCCACCACAACAGCAAAACCCATCTTCACCAACAGCGATTGCAAAATGCGCACCGCCTGCGCGCCCGCATTCACATACATGTCGAACGCACTGGCCTGAAGCGCCTCGGGCAAAGCGGCGATCCCCGGTTTCTCAAAATAATGCTGCACAAAGATATCAACCGCCTGCGCGCGGCTGAGCGCCCGCACATCCGCGACATCAACCACCCCGTCCCGCGTCAAATCCAAACCCAAACGCCGCATCGTGTGAATGGTCACGCCGAAATTAGTGGCTCCTCCCGGATCATCCGGATCATCAACAAACCCGCCTTCCCGGCGCACAATCTCGTCGGCAATCTGTCGAACCGTCTGCATTACGACCCCCACCCGCATCAGTCGACGGGAACGATCCTGCAAACTCCTTAACAATCCCAAACGAAACAGAGCGCCGCCTGCCACCCGCACGCAACGCCCCTGCTTCTTCTGTTCAAAAATACCTCCGCCGGAGGCACGCAGCGCAGCTGCGTTCAGCTTTCGCCAGGATCTTTGTAAACGCCCTGTTCTTTCAAGGCGTCCATGACCTCTTTCGGCATATAGGTCTCATCATGCTTGGCAAGGATTTCAGTCGCTTCAAACACACCGTTGACGTAGCGACCCGTGCCTACCATGCCCTCATTTTCCGAGAAGAGATCCGGCAGAACCCCGGTAAATGCCACCGGAACACTTTCTCCGCCATCGGTGACCACAAAGCGCACCGTTTCACCCTGCCCCCGCACGATCGAGCCCTCTTCGACCAGACCACCGATCCGAAACACCTCGGTCGGCGAAGGCGGCTCGGCGATCACTTGGCTGGGCGAGCGGAAGAAGTTGATGCCATCGCGCATTGCATACCCAATCAACGCCGTCGACACCGCCAGGGCCGCTACGGCCACCAGAAGGATCTGAACTCGACGACGTTTCTTGAGCGTTTTCATACCGTCCTCACGGGAACAAAGGGGCCATCATCAGCCCTCGGGTTTCATCCTCACCTAACATCAGGTTGGCATTCTGCAAGGCCTGCCCGCTGCTACCTTTTGTCAGGTTATCCAAAGCGGCGATCACAATCGCGCGCCGTTCAATCCGGTCCGCAACAACACCGATATGGCAGAAATTCGATCCCCGCACATGGTGGGTCGACGGCGCCTCGTCCATCGGCAAAACCTCAATAAAAGGCTCTTCTGCATAGGCTTTTGCCAGCGTTTCGTAAACGCTCTGCGGGTCGCCCTTCACGTAGGAGGTCGCCAGAATACCCCGGTTCGCCGGGATCAGGTGCGGTGTGAATTGGATATGCACCGTGCGCCCGGCCAATTTCGAGAACTCCTGATCGAACTCACCCAAATGACGATGTGTGCCCCCGATGGCATAGGCATTCGCGCCTTCGCTCAGCTCGGCATGCAGCAGGTTTTCTTTCAACGACCGGCCAGCGCCCGACACGGCGCATTTCAGATCGAGGATGATGTCATCCAGATCAATCACACCGGCTGAAATCAACGGCCGCAACACATATTGCCCGGTTGCCGCGTTGCAGCCCGTACCGGCCACAAGCCGTGCGGTCCGGATGTCGTCACGATAGAACTCGGTCAGGCCATAGACCGCCTCTTCCTGCTGCTCCAACGCGCTGTGCGGGTTGCCGTACCACTTTTCGTACTCATCCGCGTCCTGCAGCCGGAAATCAGCAGACAAATCAATGATCTTAAGGTTCTTCGGTAAGTCCCGGATCACTTCCTGACTGGTTTTATGCGGCAGCGCGCAGAAGCACAGGTCGATCTGGGAATAGTCGATCTCAGAAATTTTACACAGATCCGGCAGATTCATGTGGCGCAGATGCGGGAAGACCTGAGCCATCGACAGACCCGCCTTACGTTCCGCCGCCAGAGCCACGATCTCCATGTTCGGGTGCTCGGCGATCAGCCGCACCAGTTCAGCGCCAGTATAGCCCGAGGCGCCCAAGATTGCGATTTTATGGGTCATGTCAGACCTCTTCTTTGCATGTGTCACATATCACGACCGCCACTGTGACGGTCTTGGATTTAGAAAATCGGAAGGGAGGCGTCCTTGACCTAAATCAGGCCGCCTCAAACAAGATTTGTCGTCGGAGGAACTGCGTCGCCCGATCACTGACAAAACCTGGCTTGCCGGTGGTCAGATAGCCGCCTTCTCCGTCACCGATCATGGTCGGGTGGCGTTGCAGATAGTCGGCCAGGCTTTCAGCCACCAGATCGCCCTGGCTGAACACCTGAACATCCGCGCCCAGAGCAGCCTGAAACGTCTCGGCCATCAAGGGGTAATGCGTGCAGCCCAGAATGGCCGCCTGAGGTTCGGGCATCTTGCGCTTTAACGCATCCACATGGCTGCGCACCAGAGCTTCGGCCAGAATCAAATCACCGTCTTCAATGGCATCCACCACGCCGCCGCAGGCCTGCGCCTCGACATCCACACCAATCGCGCGAAACGCCAATTCCCGCTGGAAGGCGCGGCTGGAGACTGTGGCGGGCGTTGCAAACAAGGCCACATGCTTGACCGCCACTTCCCGTGGAGGCGAGTTGTCACCCCATTGCCGCTCGGTCAGCGCCTCGATCAGAGGGACAAAGACCCCAAGAACCCGTTTGCCCTCGGGCACGCCTTCTTCCTGCATCCTGCGCAGGGCAGCCGCGCTGGCGGTATTGCAGGCCAGAATCACCAGATTGCAGCCGCGATCCCACAAGTCGTAGACCGCCTTGCGGGTTAGCTGATAGATATCCTCGGCATCGCGCACGCCGTAAGGCGCATGCGCACTGTCCGCGTAATACAGGAAATCCACGTCAGGCAGCCGTTGCTGCGCGGCGTTCAGAACGGTCAGACCGCCCAAACCGGAATCAAAGATACCTACTGCCATTAGCCCCTTCAGGCGCGATGCCGTTCCTCAAATTCATAGCCGTAGTCATATGACTTCAGCGGTGTCGGAGACAGCTCATACGTGGCTTTGCGCAGGAAATCCATCATCTTGCGCGTATCCTTGCTGAGTGGGTCCAGAACATCACGGCCAATCGGTTCGCCGATCACCACTCTCACAGGTGTATCGACGCGTTTTTTGAACTCCTTGATCAGCAATCCCATCCGCAGGGTGTTGTGCAAATGGCTGGCGATCTGGAACAAACGAGAAGTGTGGCCGTCAAAGAAAACCGGCACCACTGTGGCATGGGATTTGGCGACCATCCGAGCGGTGAATCCGCGCCAGCCGGGGTCCATCGGGTGGTCGAACGGCGTGAGGGCCGTGCTGACGGTTCCACCCGGAAAAATCCCGATCGCCCCACCGTCGCCGAGATAGTTCAAGGCGGTTTTGCGGGTCTCAAGGTTCAGTTTCATCGCCTCTTTGGTCTCATCAAAAGAGATCGGCAGGATGATGCGGTTCAGATCTTCTGCCTTGCGGAACACGCGATGGGCCAGAATCCGGAAATCTCCGCGCGTTTCAGACAGGATATGCCCCATCATCAAACCGTCCAGAATACCGTAAGGGTGATTGGCAATCAGGATCAGTGGGCCGTCCTTCGGGATATTCGACATCGCCCCGCCCACGACATCCAGCGTCAGGCCGTAGCGTTCGACCATGACATCCCAGAAATCGCGCCCCTTGGCGACGTCTTGTTCATACCCGTCCGCACGCTTGATCAGGCGCATGCGGCCTGTCGTGTTTTCCATCAGCTTGATTACCATCCGACCGCCCTTGGTTTCGGCGGAATGGGCATAAGAAATGTCTCGAACGACATGACGGCGCGAGGGCATCTGAGGACTCCGGAACTAACTGCCTGCATTATACGTTAAGCGGAGATTTTGCCTAGCGAAGGTGACAGGTTTGTGACGCCTCATTCCGCCGCAGCGCGCATCTCAGGCCCGCCGCTGCGGATCGTGGCAAGCAGTTCCTCGCGCCGTTTGGCCGCTTTGGCTTCGTTTTGCATCAAAACGGGACCAAAACCACGTATGTCGAGCGGCAAACGGGCGAGTGCAACGATCGCATCCCGCGTGTCTTCCGTTGCCAGAGGCAGTACCTCTTTCATATCCTGTTCGTACTGTTTGATCAGCGCGCGTTCCATCCGCCGCTCGGCCGAGTAGCCGAAGATATCCAAAGGCGTACCGCGCAAACTCTTCAACTTGGCCAACAGCTTAAGAGGCCCAAGCATCCATTCTCCAAAGGCGCGCTTTCGCGGTCTGCCATTGCTGCCCTCCCCACCAAAAATCGGCGGGGCCAAATGGAAGGTCATGTTGAAATCACCGTCGAACTCGGCAGCAGCCTTTTCACGGCTGGTCAGCAACAGGCGCGCGACTTCGTATTCATCCTTGTAGGACAACAGCTTGTGGTAGCCTTTTGCCGCGGCCTCGCGCAGTGTTTCGTCTTCAATACCGTCTACCAGCTTGCGGTAGCGTTTCGCCAATCGGGCCGACTGGTAGTCGGTCAGGTGCTGCGCCCGGAAGTCGATCATTTGATCCAGGGTCTTCGGCAATTCCGAGACGGAAGGGGCCAGCATCGCCTGCGCCTCCTCCGGGTGCAGAACAGCCCAGCGACCCACGTCAAAGGCCCGCTTGTTGCGCTCTACGGCGGTTCCGTTCAGCTCAATCGCGGTCATGATCGCCTCGTGACTGACGGGCAGAGTACCGCGCTGCCATGCCGCACCGAAGACCATCATGTTGGAATAGATCGAATCGCCCATCACGATCTTGGCCAGATCGGTCGCATCGAACAGGCTCACCCCGTCCTTCAGCCGCGCTTGCAGTGCCAGCTCCAACTGGTCGCCCGGAATGCGGAATTCGGTGTCGCGGGTAAAATCGCCGGTCACTGTGCTGTGGTTGTTGACCACCGCGCCAGTCTGTCCGGCCCGAGTCAGGCCCAGGGTTTTGGCCCCGGCCGAAACAACAAGGTCACCGCCGATCAGCGCATGCGCTTCGCCGGTTGCGACGCGAATGGCACTGATATCCTCCGGCCTGTTCGCCAGACGGCAATGGATGTGAACCGCACCGCCTTTTTGGGCGAGGCCAGCCATCTCCATCATACCCGCACCTTTGCCGTCGATTTGTGCCGCTTGCGCCAGAATCGCCCCGAGGGTCACAACACCTGTGCCACCAATGCCGGTGATAACCACGTTATGCGTACCGTTGATCTGCGGCAGATCGGGCATAGGCAGATCCGGCAGATCAAGCTGTTTGGTCGCCTCTTTCCGGATCTTTGCTCCTTCCAGAGTGACAAAGGACGGACAGAACCCGTTCAGGCACGAGAAATCCTTGTTGCAGCTGGATTGATCAATCGCGCGTTTGCGGCCCAGTTCGGTCTCCTTGGGCACAATCGAGACGCAGTTCGACTGCACCCCGCAATCACCACAGCCTTCACAAATATCGGTATTGATGAAGACGCGCTTGTCCGGGTCTGGGAACTCACCACGCTTGCGGCGACGGCGTTTCTCGGCCGCGCAGGTCTGGACATAGACGATGACTGAGACGCCTTCGATCTCGCGGAACCGATCCTGCACTTTCATCAACTCGGCACGTTCAAAGCTCTCTACACCCGAAGGTAGAGCCCCAAGGTTCACGTCTTCCTTTTCATCATAGACCAGAGCCACATGCTGCACGCCCATGGCCTTCACCTCGGCCACGATCCGTTCAGCCGTCAAATCACCTTCGTTCCCCTGCCCGCCAGTCATCGCAACCGCATCGTTGAACAGGATTTTGAAGGTGATGTTGGTGCCCGCCGACAGCGCCGCGCGTATCGCCTGCACACCCGAGTGGTTATACGTCCCGTCACCCAGGTTCTGGAACACATGTTTGGTGGTCGAGAACGGAGCCTCACCAATCCAGTTCGCACCCTCACCGCCCATCTGGGTGAAACCGGTCGTCTCACGGTCCATCCACTGCACCATGTAGTGGCATCCGATGCCTGCATAGGCGCGGCTGCCCTCGGGCACTTTGGTTGAGCTGTTATGGGGACAGCCCGAGCAGAAATAGGGCAAACGCGTCGCGATTTCTTGTGCGTTGTCAGCCCGTCGCGCCTCAGACAGTTTGGCGAGGCCTGCGCGGATGCCATCCGTTTCGCGCCCCTCTTCGATCAGGATGTCACCCAGCTTTTCGGCAATCATGATAGGGTCCAATGCGCCGCGTGTGGGGAACAACTCCTCACGATGCAGCGTTCCGGCGCCGCCCTTGTACCAGCCATAAACGCGGCGACCCCGACGGTCGTCAAAGATTGCCTCTTTGACCTGCACCTCGATCAGCTTGCGTTTTTCTTCAACGATTACGATCAGGTCCAGACCTTCTGCCCAATCATGGAATCCAGCCATATCCAGCGGGAACGTCTGCCCGATCTTGTAAGTTGTGATGCCCAGCCGTTCGGCCTCACCCTCATCTATATTCAACAACGACAGCGCATGGGTCAGGTCCAGCCAGTTTTTGCCCGCCGCGACGAACCCGATCTTGGCACCCGGTTTGCCCCAGACTCGTTTGTCCAGCTTGTTGGCATGCGAAAACGTCTCGGCCGCGAAACGCTTGTAGTCGATTACGCGGGCCTCTTGCAGATGCGGCGTATCACCAAGACGGATGTTCAACCCACCCTCGCGCATGTCGAATTCCGGGATCACAACGCCCATCCGGTCCGGCCTGCCATCGACGACCGATGTCACCTCGATCGTGTCCTTCATCGTTTTTAGACCAACCCAGACACCAGCGAACCGGCTGAGCGCAAATCCGTAAATGCCGTAGTCCAGAATCTCCTGCACGCCTGCGGGGCTGACCACGGGCATATACATATCGACCAGAGACCACTCCGATTGGTGCAAGACAGTTGAGCTTTCGCCGGTATGATCATCACCCATCGCCATCAGCACACCGCCATATTGCGCGGTGCCCGCCATATTGGCGTGACGCATCACATCTCCCGACCGGTCAACCCCCGGCCCTTTGCCGTACCAAAGACCAAAGACGCCGTCATACCGGCCATCGCCGCGGAGGCCCGCCTGCTGGCTGCCCCAAAGCGCGGTTGCCGCCAGATCCTCGTTCAAGCCGTATTGAAAGGTCACATCGCTTTCAGCCAGATAGCGCTGGGCGCGCATCATCTGCTGATCCACCGCACCCAGAGGTGAACCGCGATAGCCCGTCACCAGCCCGGCGGTGTTCAACCCGGCCTGTTGATCGCGGGCCTTCTGCATCAGCATCAGACGCACAAGCGCCTGCGTTCCGTTCAACAGAACGGGTGATTTCTCAAGATCGAAGCGGTCGTTCAGCGTTATGTGTGGCTGACTCATCAGACGTCTCCCCTCGTCAGATCAGTGTGCTTTATATTCACGCATTTTAGGTCATAAATATTGACCTGTATAGCCATTATCCCCTGAATCCCAAGGATTTCATGGTTTGATTGTGGAACTTGTTGCCTATTTCATATAGGGCTTCACGAGGATAACGAAAGTTGCGGCGATGGATTGGGACAAGCTTAGAATATTTCACGCGGTGGCCGATGCCGGCAGTCTGACCCATGCAGGGGACAGGCTCAATTTATCTCAATCCGCCGTGAGCCGTCAGATCCGCGCGCTTGAAGAATCGCTCGACGCAACCCTTTTCCACCGCCACGCCCGCGGCCTGATTCTGACCGAACAGGGTGAATTGCTGTTTGATGCGACCTCGGCCATGTCCAAACGTCTGGACGCCGCCGCCGCGCGCATCCGCGACAGCGAAGAGGAAGTCTTCGGCGTCCTGCGTGTGACCACCACTTTCGGCTTCGGCACCCTGTGGCTCGCCCCGCGCCTGCCTAAGCTATACGAACAGTACCCCGATCTTAACATCGACCTGATGCTGGAAGAGCGTGTTCTGGACCTGCCCATGCGTGAGGCCGATGTTGCCATACGCATGAAGGAGCCAAGCCAGGCCGATCTGATCCGCAAACGCCTGATGACCGTCCAGATGAAGCTCTATGCCACGCAGGAGTATCTGGAATCCCATGGCGGGATGCTGAAATCGCTCGAAGAGATCAAGGAACACCGTCTGATCAGCCAGACCCCTTCTGCCCCGCAGGTGGGTGCAAGCGCGGCGATGGTGCGCCATCTGATGACCTTCAATCCGGGGTCCCTGCTGACAGTGAACAACTATTTCGGCGTGCTTCAGGGCGTGTTGCACAACCTGGGAATTGGCGTCCTGCCCGACTACGTGACGCAGGACTTCCCACACCTCGTTCCGATCTTGTCGGAAATCGAAAACGCGGACGTTCCCGTATACCTCGCTTATCCGGAAGAATTGCGCCATTCCAAACGGGTCGGAGCATTCCGCGACTTCGTTCAGGACGAGATCATCGCGCAACGCAAACAGCTGAAAATGATGGGTAAACTCTAGCTATGCACTCGCAGCATAGCAGCAATGCTGAACGATCAGATTAAAACTTCTTGAACGTTCACAAACCGACCCCTAAATGAGCACTCGAAGGCGGTGATGCTGAAACGCTCATCATCTTCATACCTCCCTGTTGGACTATGGCCGAGCTTAGTGCTCGGCCTTTTTTTTGGCTTCTCCCAAATTCATTTTTTAGTTTTCCTCAAACTCACCGTCCAGAGCGATGAAATTTCTGGGAAAATCTCCGACACCTGCCTATGATCCGAGAAAACGTTTAAAAATTCGTGTTCGAGGACAGAACCATGATAAGCCCCCTCCGCCTTCTGGCGGCGATTTTTTCACTATTTTTAGTGGTCGGACCCCTGCATGCCCAAGTTGCGGGCACGTCGACCTCCAGTGCGCCTGCCCCTGTTAGCATCCCCGAAGACCTAACGCCTGAGCAGGTTGATGACTTGGTTGCACGGATGTCGGATGATCAGGTCCGCTCAATCCTGTTAGAGCGTCTGGACGCAGTGGCCGAGAAAAACGCAGCCGCTGCAGAGGATCGCGAAGATCCGATTACCGAGTTAAATGAAGTCTGGAGCGAAATGGTCGCCTCGTGGACGCATGTCATAACGACCGTCCCCAATCTCTTCAGCGCGCAAGCCACCGCCATCAAGAATTTTGCAACCACATTCACCTCATTCGGTGCGTTGGTTCTGATGGGGCTGGTTGCTAGTGTTCTGGTTGTGGGCTTCATCGCCGAAAAACTGTTCGAGATTCTGACCCGCCGCTGGCATGTCCAGACCGAGGCTGAAGCCGAGGGCGATCTCTGGGGCGCTGCCCGCTATCTTTTCGGTCGTTTCTGTCGAGAAATCGCAGGGCTTGTAGTCTTTTACGTGGTCATCCGCGCGGTTGGGCGCGGCCTGCTTACGCCCGAACAAATCACCTATGCCGGGCCGTTTGTATTCTACCTGATCTGGGTGCCACGGCTGGGTGCCGCCGCCTCACGCTTTGTGCTGGCGCCGAACAAACCCCATTACCGTCTGGTCAATATCGACGATCACTGGGCCAAATACCTTCATCGCAACCTGATCGGGTTGCTGATCCTGATCGGTTTCACCCTGTTCCTGCTACACTTCAACAGCCTGAACGGCATCACGGGTGATGATACGCGTATCGGCTTCTGGCTGAACGCAGGCATTCACATTTATATCGGCCTGATCGCGTGGAAAGCGCGCGAAGGTCTGTCGCAGATGATGCTGGGAACTGACCCGGACCACACCAAGTTCGACGAGGAAGTGGCGCATTATTACCCCTACTTCGCCATTGCGGTCTCGGCTGCGACTTGGCTTCTGGTCGAGTTTCTGGTGGCGCAGCGTAACCCGGCATCGCTGGCTCTGCTGGTTCAGGGGGCGCATTTCACCACCATGTTCTGGCTGTTGATCGCCCCGGCGCTCGACACCTTGATCCGAGGACTTGTCCGTCATCTGCAACCTCCGATGCAGGGCGAAGGTTCGGTGGCCGAACGCGCCTATAAATCAACCAAGCGCAGCTACATCCGTATCGGTCGGGTTCTGGCCGGTATTCTGGTCATCCTGATGATCGCCAACGCATGGGATCTCGATCTGCAGGAAATCGCTGGTGGGGATGCGGATTCAGGTAGCAAACTGGTGCAGTTCTTCATCATCATCGCCGTTGGCTACATCCTCAATGAGGTCGTCTCGCTCTGGATCAACCGCCGACTGGCGAAAGAGATGACCGCCGCGCAAAGCCCGGACGAAGAAGCTGGCGAAGGCGGCGGTGCTGGTGGCTCGCGTCTGGCAACGGTTCTGCCGCTGCTGCGAGTAACGGCTCAGGTGGCGATTGCCGTGATCTTCGTTTTGCTGGCATTGGGCGCCCTTGGGCTCGACATCACGCCACTTCTGGCTGGTGCAGGTATCCTGGGTCTGGCCATCGGTTTCGGCGCGCAAAAGCTGGTATCCGACATCGTTGGCGGCATTTTCTTCCTGATCGATGATGCATTCCGCGTTGGTGAGTATGTCGATGTGGGAGGCACTACCGGAACGGTCGAGAAGATCTCCATCCGCTCCATGCAACTGCGTCACCATCGCGGGCCGGTGCACACCATTCCCTATGGTGAGATTCAGAAACTGACCAATTACAGCCGCGACTGGGTCATCATGAAGCTAAAATTCACCGTGCCTTTCGACACCGATCCCAACAAGGTGAAGAAGATCTTCAAGAAGATCGGTGCCGAGATGATGGAGGACGAGACCCACAAGGATGGCTTCCTGCAGCCGTTCAAATCTCAGGGCGTGTTCGACTTTGACGATGTGGGCATGATCATCCGGGGCAAGTTCATGGCCAAACCCGGCAAACAGTTCACGCTGCGCAAAGAGATCTTCAACCGGGTCAAGGCGGCCTTCAAGGAGAACGGCATCGACTTCGCCCGCCGCGAAGTGCGCGTTGCCATACCCGGTCTGGATGACGCTGAACACCTGAGTGAAGACCAGAAAGCAGCCGTTGGCGCCGCCGCTGGAGCGGTCGCGCAGCAGGCGCAGCAACAGGACCAACAAAAGTAAATTCAACCCGGCACGCGGCTGTCTTTGTCGCGTGCCGATCCCTCGATTGAGGCTCTGCCCGATCTGCGCAATTTGCACCTTTGTCCAGTTTGCAACAGGACAGCGCTTAGAAAGCGCCTTTTCTCTTCCCCCCGGCGGTCCCTTCCCCTAAAAGGCGCCAAACATTGCCATCTCGGGGACCGAAACAGGATGCAAGAGCCAGCCATCACACCTGATCTGATTGCCGCCCACGGGTTGAAGCCCGAGGAATACGACATGATCCTCGAGATCATCGGGCGTGAGCCGACATTCACCGAGCTAGGCATTTTCTCGGCCATGTGGAACGAGCATTGCTCTTATAAATCCTCCAAGAAATGGTTACGCACCCTGCCAACGTCTGGTCCTCAGGTCATTTGCGGACCGGGTGAGAACGCAGGCGTTGTCGATATCGGTGAAGGGCAAGCTGTTGTTTTCAAGATGGAAAGCCACAACCACCCGTCTTACATCGAACCCTATCAGGGTGCGGCAACCGGAGTTGGCGGTATTCTGCGCGACGTCTTCACCATGGGCGCGCGCCCGATCGCCTCGATGAACGCCCTGTCCTTTGGAGAGCCCGGTCACCACAAGACCCGCCAGCTGGTCAACGGCGTGGTCGAAGGTATCGGCGGCTATGGCAACTGTTTCGGCGTGCCCTGCGTCGGTGGCGAGGTTCGCTTCCACTCGGCCTACAACGGCAACTGCCTTGTGAACGCCTTCGCGGCAGGTTTGGCAGACAGCGATAAAATCTTCTACTCGGCGGCCTCTGGCGTCGGCATGCCTGTCGTCTATCTGGGTGCCAAAACCGGACGTGACGGCGTTGGCGGTGCAACCATGGCCTCGGCCGAGTTCGACGACACGATCGAAGAGAAACGCCCAACCGTTCAGGTCGGCGACCCCTTTACCGAAAAGCGCCTCATGGAGGCGACGCTGGAGCTGATGAAAACCGGCGCTGTGATCTCGATCCAGGATATGGGCGCGGCAGGCCTGACCTGCTCGGCCGTTGAGATGGGCGACAAGGGTGGTCTGGGCGTCCGTCTGGATCTCGAAAACGTGCCTCAGCGCGAAGAGAACATGACAGCTTACGAGATGATGCTGTCCGAGTCTCAGGAACGCATGCTGATGGTTCTGAAGCCCGAGCTGGAGGCCGAAGCCCGCGCCGTTTTTGAGAAGTGGGACCTCGACTTTGCCATCGTCGGCGAAACCATCGCCGAAGACCGCTTCCTGATCATGCACAATGGCGAAGTTAAGGCTGATCTGGTTCTGTCGAAACTCTCGTCGACCGCGCCGGAATATGACCGCCCATGGATTGCAACGCCCGAGGCTGAGGAATTGGCCGACGTCCCGCAGATCGACCCGATCGATGGTCTGCGCGCCCTGCTCTCTTCGCCCAACTACGCGGGCAAGCAGTGGGTTTATGAGCAGTATGACACCATGGTTATGGCCGACAGCGCCCGCACCCCGGGTCTGGGTGCCGGGATGGTGCGTGTTCACGGCACCGACAAGGTACTGGCCTTCACCTCGGACGTGACGCCACGCTATGTCCGCGCCAACCCGGTCGAAGGTGGCAAACAAGCGGTGGCCGAGGCGTATCGCAACCTGACCGCTGTCGGGGCCAAACCGCTGGCCACAACCGACAACCTGAACTTCGGCAACCCCGAAAAGCCCGAGATCATGGGTCAGTTCGTCGGCGCAATCCAAGGCATCGGAGCCGCCGTTGGCGCGCTCGATGTGCCCATCGTGTCCGGCAACGTCTCGCTCTACAACGAGACCGACGGTCAGGCGATCCTGCCGACCCCGACCATTGGCGCCGTTGGCCTGCTCAACCACACCGATGAGATCATCGGAAACGAGGTGCGTGAAGGTCACGTTGCCCTCGTGATCGGTGAAACCAAAGGCCATCTGGGCCAATCCGCCCTTCTGGCCGAGGTGTTCAACCGCGAAGAAGGCGACGCGCCCCACGTGGATCTTGAGGCCGAGAAACGCAACGGCGATTTCATCCGCGCCAACCGCGAAATGATCAAGGCCTGCACCGACCTGAGCGACGGTGGCCTGGCAGTGGCCGCGTTTGAACTGGCTGAAGCAGCGGGCGTTGGCGTTCACCTCGACGACGCATCGACCGAAGTTCTGTTCGGCGAAGATCAGGCCCGCTATCTGGTTGCCTGCAACTTTGATCAGGCCGAAGCATTGATGATCGCAGCTGGTCAGGCCGGCGTCCCGCTGACTTCAGTCGGTCGCTTTACGGGCGAGACGGTCAAGATCGGTTCAAGCGAAGCTCCGCTTGCGGATCTTGCGCATGCCTATCGAACCGGATTGGAAGCAGTTGTCGCTTAGTCAGCACTGAGGCAGGCACGAGATTTCGAGCAGAGCATAAAATGACGTCACCTCTTATTTTCTGCCACTATGGGAATGCTCCGTACCTGAAGTTCACCTTTCGTTGCGCGCGACGGACCAACCCCGAGAGGCGTCTGGTTCTATTGGGGGATGATAGCAATCGGAAAACCGCACTTGATGAGGGATGGGATCATTTTGACTATCGAGAGTTCAGGTCGGAAAGTCAGGACGAATTTGACCAGGTATATTCTCCGATACAAGGCAAGGCGTTCCGGGTAAAGCACAATATACGAGGCGGCAAAGACTGGCTGAAGTTCGTTTTCGAACGCTGGTATCACGTCGAAGGTTTTGCGAAAGTGCACTCTTATGACAGGTTCTGGCATTTCGACAGTGACACGATGGTGCTGCGTAATCTGGACGAATACGAGGCCCCTTTGCAGCCTTATGACTACACGACTCATTGCAACGCAACTTGCCTCAACGGGTATGTGAAAACGGACCTCCTTGCCCAATATAACGACCACACAATTTCCTTGTTCAAGGACGCAGAATTTCTTGAACAACAACAGCGCGAGTTTGACGAACATCACCCTGAGTTTGCCTTCTCGGAAATGCGGGCGTTCCAAGAATTCATGTCAAACTCCGAGGCCAAAGGCTTGCACTTGATGCAATTCTCCGAAGATGAGGTCTTCGATGATGTGTTACGGCAAGCTCAGGGGTTTGAGACAGCGTTCTACAACAAAGACATGTTCGTTAAAGACATTCGCCTCAAGAACGGGCGCATTGTTGGAACACGCGACGGCCGGGACGTCGCCTTCGTGACGTTGAACATGAGCTGGTTGCCAATTCTTGCATATCGTTGGGTTTTTCGCGCCTTGAACGGATCAGAAACGCCATTGGCGAAACCGCTCAGCTCCAAGATTCGACGAAAATACGGTTTCTGAAGAAGCCTATCTTGCCTTGTGTTCTTGCACGTCGCCCGACAGAGTTCTACATCTTGGGAAAGACCTTCAGGAGTAAGCCTACATGCCGATGAGCGCCCACGAGATTGAAACCCTGCTGCGCGAGAGCTTTCCCAACGCGGAAATTCAGGTTGGCGGCAGCGATGGCGTTCACATGTCCGCCATGGTCGTGGACGAGAGCTTTCGCGGCAAGAACCGCGTCCAACAACAACGCGCTGTCTATGCAGCCCTGAAAGGCAAGATGGACGGCCCGGACGGTGACCTGCACGCGCTGGCGCTGACCACCAAAGTGCCGGAGTAGAATGGAACATGCGATTGTAATCTCAATTGCGGTTTCCGTCTTTGTTTTGCTCATCGCGCTCTTGGCGCGAAACAACTCAAAGACTAGACGCAAGACAAGGCTAGGATCGCCACCCGGACAGAAAAAAAACCTACATTCCTCCTATCAAACACATGACGGTGCAATCAGCTCGGCAGAGACCCATATCTCCAAGGATACGCAAGATTACGCTAAAGCTATGATGCCGAAGAGCAAAGGAAACGCGAAATGACCGATGTGAAAACTCAGATCGACGAAACCGTCAAAGCCAATGACGTGGTGCTGTATATGAAAGGCACCAAGGAGATGCCTCAGTGCGGTTTCTCATCCCGTGTGGCAGGTGTGCTGAACTACATGGGCGTCGAGTATGCCGATGTGAATGTTTTGGCCGACGAAGCAGTCCGTCAGGGCATCAAGGACTATTCGGACTGGCCGACCGTACCGCAGCTCTATGTCAAAGGCGAGTTTGTCGGTGGTTGCGATATCATCACTGAAATGACCCTGTCGGGTGAATTAGACACGTTGTTTGACGAAAACGGTGTCGGCTACAACAAGGACGCAGCCGACAAAATCCGTGAGGCCAACGCCTGACCCGGCCTTAACGGCTGGAGCAATCCTGAAAAATGACCTGCTCACTGGCGGCGTTTGTCGCCAGGAAGCTCACCGTGGCATTCCACCCTTTTGATCGCAGGATATAGGTTCCGTTCGTATCCACAGATTCGTACCGAATGCCCGAACCGCTCTCGACCTGACGCATCGCGACCAGAGAATTGTCGACCATCGTTGCCGCGGCGCCCGAACCGTCGGATGCGTTGAAATAGGTCACTGGCAACGGAATACCGTTCTCGCAGTTGAACGTCACCGTCAGTATGTCGATCTCGGCCATAGCCTTGGACGCACACACAAGGGCCACGGCCCTGCAAATCAAGCCGCATGCTCGTTTCATTTTGCTTTTTCCTCGATATCTGATGCCAGGGCTTCGGCCCGTGCGGCCAGTTCGGCCAGTGTATCCGTCACCGAAGGCGGCACGACAGCGACCTCGATCCGTTCGGGTTCGGGTGCAGGCGCGCTGCGTAACGTTTGAATCTCGGCCTCGGTTTCGGCCAGTTTCGCTTCAAGCGCTTTGACCTTGTCGTCAGTCGCAGCCGTCTTGTCCGCCAACATCAGACCGGCCATCAACAACATGCGGGATTCCGGCATACGCCCGATCTGATCCGAGAGCACCTGCGCTTCGTCATCCAGCATTTTCGCGGCGGCCTGCAGAAAGCTCTCTTCCCCGTCCTGACAGGACACGTCAAACCCGCGCCCGCCGATATGAATGGTCACTTCGGGCATTACTCAACCTCACCTTCTGCCAGTTTCGCCTGCGAAAGCAGAGGCTCAAGCCGTGCCAGAACAGCCCGAGCCTCGGCCGCATCGGTCGCCTGCGCCGCACGCGTTGCTTCCAACTCCGCCACAGTGGCTTGATTCAATAGCTCTGCATCCTGAACCCCCTCTTGCGCGGCGGAGCGTAGGGCATCGACCGAATTGCGGAGTTGTTCATTCGCCTGCCGCATTCTCTGCAGGTCGTCATCAAGACGTGACATGGCAGCCCCGTGGCTGGCGCGTTCGGCCCTCAGCATTTCCAGCTCGGCGTTCAGCTCGGCCACCCGTTCGCTATCGGCCAATTCGGCCCGCAAACGACTATTTTCGGCCTCGATGGCACCGGCCTGCAAAATGGCAGCCCTCATCTCTTCGATCTCGGCCCGTAGCGCGGCAGGGTCTTCCTGGCCTTCCAGATCGGCCCGCAATCGCGCGTTCTCGGCTTTCAGAGCGTCCAGTTCCTCGGTGTTTTCCAGTGCCGCCTTGGCCTCGGCCAGTTCGGCCCGTGCTGCCTCAACCGCAGAAAGCTTGGTTGCGGCTTCGGCCAACTCAGCCCGCAGGGCGTCCACATCCGCCGTGGGGGCCGGAGCAGCGCGCAGCGCCTCCATATCGGCGCGCATGCCGTCAACTTCCTGCTCGTGGCGTTCCTTCAACGAAGTCAGGCGCTCTTGCAGCTGTGCGTTGGCAACACGTTCATCATCCAGCGCCGCTTGCAACCCATCATCTGTATCGCCCACCGGCGCGTTTTGCAGGGCGGTCACGCCCGTACCAATACGCTCCATCGCGGCAAGAATGCGTTGCTGTAACTCTTCAATCTGGCTCATGCCCCTGTCACCTCTTAACCAAGGTTCATTCTGTTGCTGAACCGTCCGAATCAAGAATCGGTCCCGCTTGGTCCCAGTCTAGCGGAATGTGACGGAAAATACCCACTGTTTGGTTTCAAAGACTTGGACTGCTCTCTTCAAGCGGTGCGACCTTGTTTCGCCCGGTTCTGCTTGCACTTTGAGGGCTGAATGCTATTGAGCGCGCAATCTGCTTCAAATCCAAAGGAACAACGCCCGTGGACCTGACTGCGCTGCGCAATGCAAACCCCGAACACTGGGACAAAGCTGCGGCCATCCGCACACTGACCCTGGACGCCGTCGCCGCCGCCAATTCCGGCCATTCCGGCATGCCGATGGGCATGGCCGATGTTGCGACCGTCCTGTTCGAAAAGCACCTGAAATTCGACGCCTCAGCCCCGAACTGGCCGGACCGCGACCGCTTCATTCTATCGGCGGGCCACGGCTCGATGCTGATCTATTCGCTGCTTTATCTCACCGGCCACGCGGATGTGACGCTGGACGAGATCAAGAACTTCCGTCAGCTGGGCGCGAAAACTGCGGGTCACCCGGAGAACTTCCTGGTTGAGGGGATCGAGACAACCACCGGCCCATTGGGTCAGGGCATCTCAAACGCTGTGGGCTTTGCCATGGCCGAGGAGATCCAGCGCGCGCATTACGGCAAGAAGATCGTTGATCACTACACCTACGTGATCGCGGGCGACGGCTGCCTGATGGAAGGCGTCAGCCAAGAGGCGATCACTCTGGCCGGCCGTCATGAGCTGGGCAAGCTGATCGTTTTCTGGGACGACAACAACATCACAATCGACGGCACCGTGGATATCGCCGACCGCACCGATCAGGTACGTCGTTTTGCAGCCTCGGGCTGGCACGTGATCGAGATCGACGGCCATGATCCACAAGCCATCGACGCGGCGATCACGCAGGCGAAAAAGTCGAAAAAGCCTTCGATGATTGCCTGCAAAAGCCACATTGCTCTGGGCCACGCCGCACAGGATACCTCGAAAGGTCACGGCGCGCTGACAGATCAGGAGCAGCTGAAATCCGCCAAAGAAGGTTATGGCTGGCCGCATGACGCGTTCGAAATCCCTGCCAATGTGAAATCGGCCTGGGAAGCCATCGGCGCCCGTGGTGCAGCCGAGCGTGCAGAATGGGAAGCGCGTTTCGCGCAAATTTCAGAACGCAAACAGGCCGAGTTCAACCGCGCCTACGCGTTTGAAGCACCCAAGAAACTGGCCGGTGCGATCCGTTCGTTCAAGAAACAGATGTCGGAAGATCAGCCCAAGCTGGCCACCCGCGCCTCGTCTGAAAAGGTTCTGAACGTGGTGAATCCGATCATGACCGAGACCGTTGGCGGCTCGGCTGACCTGACCGGTTCGAACAACACCAAATCGGCTGATATGGGTGTGTTCCTGCCGGAAAACCGCAAGGGTCGCTACATCCACTACGGTATCCGTGAGCACGGCATGGCCGCCGCGATGAACGGTATGGCACTACACGGTGGCATCCGCCCCTATGGCGGTACCTTCATGGCCTTCACCGACTATGCCCGCCCGTCCATGCGTCTGGCCGCGCTGATGAAAATCCCGTCGGTTTTCGTGATGACCCATGACTCGATCGGTCTGGGTGAAGACGGCCCGACCCACCAGCCCGTCGAGCATCTGGCAATCAGCCGCGCGACGCCGAACACCTATGTGTTCCGCCCCGCCGACACCGTCGAGACCGCTGAAGCCTGGGAACTGGCGCTGACCTTCAAGGACAGCCCCTCGGTCCTGTCGCTGACCCGCCAAGGCGTGCCGACCGTGCGTAAGGATCACAAAGCCAAGAACCTGACCGCTCAGGGCGCTTACGTTCTGACGGAAGCCGAGAGCAAGCGTAAGGCGATCCTGATCGCCACGGGCTCTGAGGTTTCGCTGGCGATGGAAGCCAAAGCGATGCTTGAAGCCGAAGGCATCGGCACCCGCGTCGTCTCCATGCCCTGCATGGAGCTGTTCGCTGAACAAGACGAAGCCTACCGCAAGCGCGTGCTGCCCGCCGGTGCTGTCCGCGTGGGTATTGAAGCCGCTGTTCGCGCCGGTGGCTGGGACCGCTGGCTACTGGGTGAGCGTGGACGTGAAGCCAAGGCAGGTTTCATTGGCATGTCGAGCTTTGGTGCTTCTGCTCCGGCAAGTGAGCTATATAAGCATTTCGGCATCACCGCCGAAGCGACCGTTGCCAAGGTCAAGGAACTTCTGGGCTAATCCAGCCTGCCACAAAATGAAAAGCCCCGGTCCACGCCGGGGCTTTTTTCTTACACGAAGATGATCACAGACTGCATTCCATCCACGATCAAATCGCCTTCTGTGCTCCAAACGCGCATGACCTGCGAACTATAGCCATCGCGGCCTGCTGTAAGTTGGTGCTCCAGTAAGAACCAACCGTCGCGTGTTTGAATATCCTCGGACAACACGTTGAAAATCCAGTTCATTGACGAATTTGGTCCGGGTTTCTTTAGCGTGGGGTAGATAGCTGGCGGGGGGAGGTCAGCGATTGCAATCAAGCCCTCCGTCCTGTTCCACATCCGAGGATCGTTGTGTCGGGCCCAAAGGCGCAGATACCCGCGATCTGCCCCCATGAAAGGCAATTCACCCTCGACCTTTCTGACGTCAAAGTTTGTAAGGAAAGGTATCGGCGGTCGCGGCAAATCTGGAGGGAAATAATACTCCGTCATCTCGGGCGCATCTGCGGGCTTCGCCGGGCAATCGAACGCGACATGGCTGTCTTGCGCGCGGCCAAAGGAAAATGTCGCCTGCGCCGCAACACTGCCACCGATTTCGGCACGAGCGCTGATGGTCTTCACATTTCGCCCCTCGCGCAAGATTTCCGTTTTGACTAGCGGCGGATCACTGATCGGCGCCGTGAAATTGATCAGAGCCGATCTGAGGGGCGGCAGATCGTTATGCCGATTGTAAACCGTTGACAGCATTAGGGCCGACGAAAACCCACCGAATGTTGTGCGGCCTTGCTTCCAGTTCTGCGGTATTGGGTAGCTGAGGCAATCGTCTTGCGCCTCAGCGGCGCTGAGGACATCGAACAGGGATGGCTCGGACATGGGAATTCCACTTAACTATTGTCATGTCGAGGATGATCTGACCGCAGAGAGAAGCCAGTAGGACCTGACGTCATCGCCTAGTGTTCTTTGGATGAACCTGAAAATGCTCCCATCACGGGCCCAATGACTTTGGTTGCCAGGGGGATCAAGACCATCCCCCAGGCCAGACCAAAGATGCCGTCCATCGTCGCCTTGGCGATCCACTCCGCCGCGGCCTCCCATTGCGCCGAGACCGAATGACCAACCGCATAAGCCCAGTCATGGATATGATGCCCCAGCCAGCCAAAGCCCAGAACCTCCATCCCGTGGATGACGATGGACCCGCCCACCCACAGCATGGCCGCCGTTCCGACGATCGACAGGGTTTTCATCACCGTGGGCATGGCCTTGACCAATCCGCGCCCCAGACCTCGGCCCACCGGCGTCGGAGCGTTTCCGGCCAGATACAGCCCGACATCGTCCATCTTCACGATCAAGGCGACTGAGCCGTAAACGGCCACCGTCACCCCAAGCCCGACAACAGCCAAAGTCGCCGCCTGCATCCACACATTCGGAGCCTCAATCGCGGCCAGCGCAATGGTCATGATCTCAGCCGACAGGATGAAATCCGTCTTGATCGCACCTTTGACCTTCTGTTCTTCAAGGTGGCCCGGATCGCGTACATCCATGTCCTTTTCAATGGCGTGGCTGCCATGTGGGAACAGAACGTGAAATATCTTCTCGGCCCCTTCGAAACACAGATATGACCCGCCCAGCATCAGCAGAGGTGTAATCAGCCAAGGCGCGAAATTCGCAAGCAACAGGGCGACCGGCAGCAGCAGGATGAGCTTGTTGAAAACCGACCCACGGGCAATGCGCCAAATGATAGGCAACTCACGCGCAGGCGCAAACCCTTGAACGTATTTTGGCGTAACCGCCGCGTCGTCGATAATCACGCCGGCCGTTTTGGCCCCCGCCTTGCCAGCAGCCGCTACGACATCATCCACCGAGGCCGCAGCCACCTTGGCAATCCCCGCCACATCATCCAAAAGGGCCAACAGTCCGCTCATCGCGTGTCCTTTCCTGTCACCTGCCGCAAACGGACCCTACCCGATCCAACAGCTAGCGCAAGCGTTAGCGCAATCTGTTCAGGTTTGCGCTAACACCTTAAAAATATGCCGCTTTTGCCCTTTTGAGATTCCGGTTTCAAGGCTATATGGCCTCAAACGCAAGCGCATTTGGAGACGTCACATGACCATCAAGGTCGGTATCAATGGTTTTGGCCGCATTGGCCGCTGTACCCTGTCGCACATTGCCGCCTCGGGCCGCAACGACATCGAAGTGATCAAAGTCAACGCCACCGGCCCGCTCGAAACATCGGCGCATCTGCTGAAATATGACAGCATTCACGGCCGTTTCCCGCGCGAAGTTTCGATCGAAGGCGACACTATGGATCTGGGCCGCGGCCCGATGCAGATGTTCTCGACCTACGACATGAACGAGTTGGACTGGGAAGGCTGCGACGTCGTTCTGGAATGCACCGGCAAGTTCAACGACGGCACCAAGGCAAAAACCCACTTGGATCGCGGCGCGCAGAAGGTTCTGCTGTCGGCCCCCGGAAAGAATGTCGACAAGACCATCGTGTTCGGCGTGAACCACAACACGCTGACCGCAAATGACAACATGGTCTCGAACGGCTCCTGCACCACCAACTGCCTTGCTCCGCTTGCCAAGGTTCTGGACGAAGGTGTTGGCATCGAACACGGTATCATGACCACCATCCACGCCTATACTGGCGACCAGCCGACACTGGACCGTCGCCACAGTGACCTTTACCGCGCCCGCGCGGCGGCGATGTCGATGATCCCGACCTCGACCGGTGCGGCGGCTGCTTTGGGCGAGGTTCTGCCCAACCTGAAAGGTCGTCTGGACGGCTCGGCAATCCGCGTCCCTACTCCGAATGTTTCGGCCGTGGACCTGAGCTTCCGCGCTTCGCGCGACGTGACCGTTGAAGAGGTCAACGCAATCGTTGAAGAGGCCGCCAAAGGCCCGATGCAACGCGTACTGGGCTATGAGCCTGCGCCGCTGGTCTCGACCGATTTCAACCACACCGAGGAAAGCTCGATCTTCGCTCCGGACCAGACCCGCGTGGTGGACAACCGCATGGTCCGCGTGTTGGCGTGGTATGACAATGAATGGGGCTTTTCGGTTCGTATGGCCGATGTCGCCGTCGCAATGGGGCGCCTTAACTGATTTCCCCATGATCGCTTGAACAGCTTCGCCCGCTCAGGTTATCTGGGCGGGCGTTTTTGTTCGGGGCCCTCATGACAAATCAAATCGCCATCTGGCTGGCGCTGCTGATCCTTGGCGCAATCATGCTGGACTATGCCCTGTTCGGGACCGAGCATTTTCTGTTCCTCGGTAAGAAACTTTATGACTTTCTCGACTGGCTCGCCTTCTGGCGCTGAGCAAGGTTTTACTTGACTTTCTCGCCGATCTCGCTTTGTTAGCGCTAACTCATTTCGAGCAGAGACTCTGACGGAGCAGGACATGACACTTAAACTGGCCATTAACGGATTTGGACGTATCGGGCGCGGCGTTTTGCGCGCGGTTATGGAGTCGGGACGGACCGATGTGGAAATCGTTGCCATCAACGATCTGGCCAAGCCGGAAATGAACGCCCATCTGTTCGAATTTGACAGCGTTCATGGCCGCTACTCCACGCCCGTCACGCTGTCCGAGGCCGGTCTCGACGTCGGCGCGGGTCCGATCCGACTGACCAGCGAACGCGATCCCGAAGCGTTGGACTGGTCGGATGTCGATGTCGTGCTGGAATGCACCGGCGTATTCCGGACCCGAGAAGCGGCTGAGCGTCACCTGAAGAACGGCTCCAAGAAAGTCCTGATCTCGGCCCCGGCCCGTGGAGACGGAGGCGTCAAGACGATCGTGTTTGGCGTGAACGATTCCGAACTGACCGCCGAGGACACGATCGTGTCGAATGCCTCATGCACAACCAACTGCCTGTCACCTGTTGCTGCGGCGCTGGATGCCGGGTTGGGGATCGTGCATGGAAACATGACCACCGTTCACGCCTATACCGCAAGCCAGCCGGTGCATGACACCGCAGGCAAAGACCCCTACTTGTCGCGCGCGGCAGCTCTGTCGATGATTCCGACAACCACTGGTGCTGCTGCAGCCGTGGGGCTGGTTCTTCCTCAGCTGGCGGGCAAACTGACCGGTCAGGCGATCCGCGTACCGACGCCGAATGTCTCGGTGGTTGATCTAGTGGCCGAGGTCTCGCGCCCAACGACCGAGGAAGAGGTTAACGCCCTGTTTGTTGAGGCCGCTGCCAAAATCCCTGGCGTTCTGGCAGCAGAAAACCGTCCGCTGATCTCGATCGATTTCAACCACGATGCCCATAGCTCGACCGTGTCGCTAGCGGAGACCAAAGTCACGGATGGCACGCTGGTGCGCGTGCTGGCGTGGTATGACAACGAATGGGGCTTCTCGAACCGGATGCTGGACACAGCCGCCGCAATGGGCGCGTTATCCTAACCGCTCTTTAAGGGCCACGTTAACGCGGGGCGTGACGAATTTCGACACGTCCCCGTTCAACCGCGCGATCTCTTTCACCAGTTTCGAAGCAATGGCCTGATGCCGCGCTTCGGCCATCAGGAAAACGGTCTCGATGGAATCGTCCAGCGCGCGGTTCATCCCAACCATCTGGAATTCATACTCAAAATCAGCAACGGCCCGCAGCCCACGCACGATAACCTGCGCGCCCACATCCCGCGCGCAGTCGATCAGCAAGTTCTCGAACGGATGCGCCACGATCTGGGTCCCGGTCTGTTCTGACAGATGCGCGCATTCCGCTTCGATCATGGCAACGCGTTCTTCCAGCGAAAACAAAGGCCCTTTGTCGCGGTTGATGGCCACACCGATCACCAGCTTGTCCACCAGCGCCGAGGCCCGACGGATGATGTCGATATGCCCCAAGGTGATCGGATCAAAAGTTCCGGGATAAAGGCCAACCCGCATCACGCTCTCCTGCGTTCAAAAACTGGGCGATAGCAAACACAATCATGCTGCAGGTGCAAGAGGGCGTTATGCCCTGCCCCCGTATCGCTTTGCGTTTTATATGAATCGAAATACGCTGCCTATCCCTGCGGTCGAACGCGCATTTCGATGGGTTTTCGATGAAACGCAAAGCGCTTTAATGCCCCATGATCATGCCCTGAAGGGCGTCTTTTTCCATTGCAAGCTCGGTCAGTTGCGCCTTGACCACGTCCCCGAGGGTGACGATGCCGACAAGCTTGCCATCCTCGACAATCGGCATGTGGCGGAACCGACCTTCGGTCATGCGTGCCAGAATATCTTCGACCGATTCCTGTCGTGTCGCAGTGATCAGGTCCTTGGTCATATAGCTATCGACCGATTGGTTCAGGCACCCGCTGCCGCTGGCCGCCAGTTCTCGGACGATGTCGCGTTCGGACAGGATACCGATGGCCGTGCTGCCTCCGTCCTCTGAGACAACAACTGTACCGATGCGTCTTTCCGCCAGTATCTTCGCCGCCTCGGACACAGTCGCGGATGGAGCGACGGTCACCACCTCATCGGTGGCTTTGGATGTCAGAATGGCTTGAACGAGCATAAAAAAACCTCCGGCAATAACGTACTGTTTTCCAAAGCGTTGCCGGAATGGTCATGTGTGTCAAGTTCCGGCTTCCGCCTCAAGCCGTGCAACTTCGTCGCGAATCCCACGGGTCAATGCCTGCGCAAAGCGGTTGAGGCGTTCGTTTCGCTGATCGCCTTGATGCCGAACCAGATGAAAGCTGCGGGTCAGACTGACCTGATCAGTCAACAACCTGCGCAGGTTCGGATGAAACGGAAGCGTGAAGTCATGCGCAACACAGATCCCCGCCCCAAGCGCCGCCTGACGCAATTGAACAGGTACCGAGTTCGATGCAAGCGCTACCCGGTCGATCCCCAAGTCATTGAGGTAGTCCAACTCGCGATCGAAGATCATATCCGGGATATAGCCAATCAAACGGTGGGCTTTTAGGTCCTCGACCGTCTGGATCGGGGTGTGTCGGTCCAGATATTTCTGCGCCGCAACCAGATGCAGTTTGTAGTCGCTGACCTTTTGCACCAGCAGCTTACCTGCGGTCGGAGAGCTGACCGTGACAGCCATATCCGCCTCACGCCGCGACAGGTTGATGATCCTGGGCAGCGCCAGGATCTGAATATCCAAATCTGGATTGGCATCACTGATCTTCGCGCAGACCTGAGGCAACAGGTAGTTCGCCGAACCATCCGGAGCGCCGATCCGAATCTGACCACTCAGCGACTCGGTCGACCCAACCACTGCGCCAGCGGCAGCGCGCATCGCCTCTTCGGCTTGAAGGCCGTGATCCAACAGGCGTTCCCCAGCGGTCGTTAAAATGTAACCTTGTTGCGACTTGGTGAAAAGCTGCGCGTCCAGACTGCTCTCCAAACGGGCGATCCTCCGGCCAACAGTAGCTGGGTCGATCTTGAGGATACGCCCCGCCGAAGACAGGCTTTCCTCGCGCGCTACGGCAAGAAAAACGCGCATATCATCCCAATTTGGTGTCATCCTACCCTTCTTGCATTTTTGCAAAGGTCTTTTGAGACATTGCCTCTGTTCAGGTTATTTCTGCAAGCCTATTCTGCGCGCAAACATATCGGAGGAGTTTGCAATGCAAGATCTGACTCATTTCATCAATGGCGAGAACGTGGCCGGAACCTCGGGCCGTTTTGATGACGTTTTCAACCCGGCAACGGGTGAAGTTCAGTACAAATGCCCAATGGCAAGCGCGGCCGAAACCACCGCCGCGATCGAAGCCGCCGCAGCCGCACAACCCGCATGGGGCGCAACCAACCCGCAGAAACGCGCGCGCGTCATGATGGCCATGGTTGGCCTTATGAACCGCGACATGGACAAACTGGCCGAAGCGCTCAGCCGTGAACATGGCAAGACCATCCCTGACGCCAAGGGCGACCTGCAGCGTGGTCTGGAGGTGATCGAATACTGCATCGGCGCGCCTCAGATGCTGAAGGGTGAGTTCACCGACAGCGCAGGTCCGGGTATCGACATGTACTCGATGCGCCAGCCTCTGGGCGTTGTCGGTTCGATCATGCCGTTCAACTTCCCGGCGATGATGCCTCTGTGGCACGTTGGTCCGGCACTGGCCTGCGGCAACGCCGTGGTTCTGAAACCGTCCGAGCGTGACCCCTCAGTTCCGCTGATGCTGGCCGAACTGTTCATCGAAGCCGGCCTTCCCAAGGGCGTCTTTCAAGTCGTCAATGGCGACAAAGAGGCCGTAGACACCATCCTCGACAGCGAAATCATTCAAGGCGTCAGCTTTGTCGGCTCGACCCCGATCGCGCAATACATCTACAGCCGCGCAACGGCCAACGGCAAACGTGCGCAGTGCTTTGGCGGCGCCAAGAACCACATGATCGTCATGCCCGACGCGGATCTGGACCAAGCCGCAGACGCGCTGGTCGGTGCAGGTTTCGGTGCGGCGGGCGAACGCTGCATGGCGATCTCGGTTGCCGTTCCTGTGGGCGAAGAAACCGCGGACCGTCTGATCGAGAAACTGATCCCGCGCGTCGAAAAGCTGAAAGTCGGCCCCTACACAGCCGGAGACGACGTGGACATGGGCCCCGTTGTGACCGGAGCTGCAAAAGAGCGTATCCTCGGCCTGATCAACTCGGGCGTTGAGCAAGGCGCGAAGCTGGTCGTCGACAACCGCGATTTCAGCCTGCAGGGCTATGAGGACGGTTTTTTTGTCGGCCCGCACCTCTTCGACCACGTGACGCCAGACATGGATATCTACAAGCAGGAAATCTTCGGTCCGGTTCTGTCGACTGTTCGCGCAGGCTCCTACGAAGAGGCAATCGGTCTGGCGATGGACCACGAATACGGCAACGGCACCGCGATCTTCACGCGCGACGGTGACACTGCACGTGACTTCGCCAGCCGGATCAACATCGGCATGGTCGGCATCAACGTCCCGATCCCGGTTCCGCTGGCCTACCACACCTTTGGCGGCTGGAAGAAATCCATGTTCGGTGACCTGAACCAGCATGGCCCGGACAGCTTCAAGTTCTACACCCGCACCAAGACTGTCACGGCCCGCTGGCCGTCGGGCATCAAGGAAGGTGGCGAGTTCAACTTCAAAGCGATGGACTGATCCAAAGCCAATTCTGTTCAAACCCGGCCGCTCTGGCCGGGTTTTTCATTGGCAGGGTTCCGCCAAGACCCTCCAAAACCCGGAATCTCACGATAAATTCAAACTGTAGAGGCTGGCTATTTGCGAGCCTGGCAAATATTTTCGGCGCAACTATATATTCGAGCAGATTGAACCTCTGGAGGTCGCCTTGTCCAAATCCAATATGACTCGCCGTACGGCCCTTTTGGGGGCCGCATCCGTTCTCGCCACACCTGCCCTCGTGCGCGCGCAGAGTTCTGACGCCTTCCCGCAAACCGAAGATGCGATCAGCACGCAACTGCCGGTACGCCGAAACGTCTCGTCGTTCTCGCAGCAGAACTGGCAAGACCATTTTGATCAGCTGGGTGCGGGCTGCCTGTTGGCTGACATCACCAGCCGCGCGGTTCACTATTGGGGACCGGACGGGACGTACAAACTGTATCCCAGCTCGGTTCCGATGAGTGAAGAGCTGACCAGGCGAGGCTACACCAAGGTTGTCCGCAAGGCCGAATACCCGACATGGACGCCAACCGCCTCGATGCGGGAACGTGATCCGTCTCTGCCCGTTCGGATGGAGGGTGGTGACCCCGGCAACCCGCTGGGCACGCGCGCGATGTATCTGGGCTGGCCAGCTTATCTGGTCCATGGCACCCACGACACCCGCAAGATCGGACGGCAGAGTTCGTCGGGCTGCATCGGCCTTTACAACCAACATGTGGAAGAGCTGTACCCGCTGGTCCAAATCGGTACGCAGGTACGTTTGGTCTGAGGGCTAAAACTCAGAAACAGCAAAGCCCCGGCCAACAGGACCGGGGCTTTTTGTTTGGCGGGAAGCCAAAGTTATTCAGGCAGAATAACCTCATCGACCACATGGATAACGCCATTGCTGGCTTCGATGTCGGCCTGCACCACATCAGCACCATTCACGCGGACACCATTTTTGGCGTTGACGCTCAGACGATCGCCCTGAACGGTCAGAACCTTTGCGCGCTTGCCCGCGATATCGCCGGACATCACTTTGGCAGGCACAACGTGGTAGGTCAGAATCTCAACCAGCTTGTCCTTGTTTTCAGGCAGCAGCAGGCTTTCCACCGTGCCTTCGGGAAGAGCGGCAAAGGCCTCATCCGTCGGTGCGAAAACGGTGAATGGGCCGTTGCCCTTCAGCGTGTCGACCAGACCGGCGGCCTGAACGGCTGCGACCAGTGTGGTGAACGATCCAGCAGATACGGCGGTGTCAACGATGTCAGCAGCCTGAGCCTTGATTGGCATGGCAAGTGCAACGGCGGCGGCAGCGCCCATCAGTGTGCGACGAAACATGGCTGTCTTCTCCTCTCCAGCTTGTTATGGAAAGGTGTACGGCGCATGTTTCACACCGGATCACTTTAGGATCACTGTTCTTTGATCTGAACCCAGATACTCTGCGCCCGACCATCGTTCAGAAACGGCAGCGCCTCACACGCATCAGGGCGGTCCTGTTGCAGGTAATAACCCGGCCAAAGCATTGAAAACGCGCCGGATTGCAGCAAAGCGTGCAGCATGTACTGTTCACCCCAACCGGGGCAATCATAGAAGAAACGCTTAGGATACTCATAAGGTAAAAAAACATCATGCACGTGGATGACAACGCCCGGTTTCAGCGTCGGGATGATGCGGCAGAAAAGATGTGCGACGTCATTGCTCATCCTAACAACATGGCTGGAATCGATGAACAGAATGTCCCCGGCATCAAGCTGCTCGAACAGCGCCGGATCGACCTCTTCCAGCCGTTTTTGTTCGAACGAATCGACCACATGAGCGATATCCGCCCGCGGGTAAGGGTCGATGGCTGTGATATGTGTGTCCAACCCTCCGTCAAGGATGGCTTGCCGCGTCACGCGAGTTGAGTTGCCGCAACCGACCTCAATCACGCGTTTCGGTTTGAACCTGCGGATCATCAAATACAGAGCGTCGGCATCCGGGCTGTCATAATAGCCATTGCCCAAACGATATCCTGTCTGGTTCCGGGCCGGGTCCTTCAAGGCCTCCAGCGCCCCCTTGTGTTGGCCGTATTCGGCGACCAGTTCTGCGATGTCGAAGCCTTCCATCCCCGGTGAAAGCGCGTAAGCCGGTCGCTCCAGCCCGCCTGCCCGCTCGAACGCCTCCAGCCGGGCGCGTTCGTCCTGTTCGGTCACCTTGTCGACCAGCTTCACCCCTAACTCATCAAGGGCTGCGTTGATCTGCGGGAATTTTCTGGGTTTCACGAGGCCGGCTCCGTTATCGCATTGCTAACCGTTCCTTAGCGCTGCTTGCGGTCGCTCCGCAAGCGGCGCAGCGGCAAACCCTTGGCAAAACGTTGATTTACGTATTCACTGATTGCATTGGAAAACGGCAGGAAGGCCCATGCAACAAGATTTCACGATCGGCATTGAAGAAGAATACCTGCTGGTCGACCGCGACAGCCTGCACCTGGCCGAGGCCCCCGCCGCATTGATGGAAGCCTGCCAGGCCGATTTCGAAGGGCAGGTCAGCCCCGAATTCCTGCAATGCCAGATCGAGGTCGGTACCCGCCCCCACACGACGGTCAAAAGAGCGCGCGAAGATCTCAGACGTCTGCGCTCCTGTGTGTCGAAACGTGCCGCGGAGTATAACCTCAGCCCGATCGCCGTGTCCTGCCACCCCTTCGCCGATTGGAAAAAACAGCACCACACGAGAAAAGAGCGTTACGATGCGCTTCAACACGCCTTGGGCGGAGTTGCGAGGCGGATGCTGATTTGTGGGATGCATG
The DNA here is from genome assembly GCF_056538485.1 of Ruegeria sp. BG3. Lineage (NCBI taxonomy): Bacteria > Pseudomonadati > Pseudomonadota > Alphaproteobacteria > Rhodobacterales > Roseobacteraceae > Ruegeria > Ruegeria sp. BG3. Next base: position 684,188 of record NZ_JBQFTE010000001.1, read on the forward strand.
TGCATGTGGGGGTCGAGGACCCGGCCCTACGCGCAGACCTGATGCCGCAACTCAGTTACTTCCTACCCCATCTGCTGGCGCTTTCGGCGTCCTCCCCGTTCTGGAATGGCGAGGATACGGGGCTTTCCTCCTATCGCCTGACCGTGTTCGACAATCTACCGCGTACCGGATTGCCGCCGGTCTACAACAGTTGGAGCGAATACGAACGCACAACCGGCGTCCTGGTCGAACTGGGCGTGATCGAAGACACCTCGAAAATATGGTGGGATCTACGCCCCTCCCATCGTTTCCCGACGCTGGAAACGCGGATCATGGACGTCCAGCCGCGGCTTGAGCACACCCTATCTCTGGCCGCCCTCGTGCAGGCGCTGACCCGTATGCTGTGTCGCCTCAAGGCCCGCAATCTGCGCTGGCGGCAATATGACCGGTTCCTGATCGGTGAGAACCGCTGGCGCGCTCAACGCTATGGGGTCGGCGAAGGGCTAATTGACTTTGGGGATCGCTCGATCAAACCCATGGCCGAGCTGATCGGCGAACTCATGGGGATGCTGGCCGAAGATGCCGAGGCACTGGGGACCATGACTGAACTCGCCCGCCTGCGTCAGATCGCCGAGGCAGGCACCTCTGCCACTCGCCAACGGCGCGTTCATGCCGAGGCTGTCGCCAAAGGCGAAGACCCCGGCCAGGCCGTTGTCCTCCATCTGATCGAAGAGTTTCACGCGGACCTTTAGCGAACAGCTCTCAGGATTGCTCATCCTGAAATAGTTCTGTAACGATTGCGAAATAAACAATCGTTCAATTCTTTGCCTGTGGGAGGGTGCGCAATGGATTTCGGGCTGACCGAGGAACAAACAGCCATTTTCGATATGGCCTACGGATTTGGGCAGGACAACATCGCCCCCTTCGCCCGCCAGTGGGAGGCCGAAGGCACAATCCCCAAAGAGCTTTGGCCGCGCATCGGAGAGCTTGGCTTTGGCGCGCTCTACGTCTCGGAAGACAGCGGCGGCGCAGACCTCAGCCGTCTCGACGCAACCCTCGTGTTCGAGGCGCTGTCCATGGCTTGCCCCTCGGTCGCGGCGTTCCTGTCGATCCACAATATGTGCGCCAAGATGCTGGACAGTTTCGCTAGTGATGAGCTGAAATCACAGGTCATGCCCGATGTGCTGAGCCTGAATACAGTGCTGAGCTATTGCCTGACCGAACCTGGCTCCGGCTCGGACGCCGCCGCTTTGAAGACGCGTGCTGAGCGCACGAACGAGGGCTACACGCTGAACGGCACCAAGGCCTTTATATCGGGCGGCGGGTATTCGGACGCCTATGTCTGCATGGTCCGCACGGGCGCGGAAGGTCCAAAAGGAATCTCAACTGTCTATGTCGAAGACGGCACACCGGGCCTGAGCTTTGGTGCACTGGAACAGAAGATGGGTTGGAAAAGCCAACCCACAGCGCAGGTCCAGTTCGACGATTGCAACATTCCTGCAGGCAATCTGGTCGGCACTGAAGGGGACGGTTTCAAATACGCCATGATGGGCCTTGATGGAGGACGTCTGAACATCGCCTCCTGCTCCCTAGGCGCAGCGCAGGCCGGGTTGAACATGACCCTGCAATATATGTCTGAACGGAAGGCATTCGGCCAATCCATCGACCAGTTCCAGGCTCTGCAATTCCGCCTGGCCGATATGGAGATCGAATTGCAGGCCGCGCGCACCTTCCTGCGACAGGCCGCCTGGAAACTTGATCAAGGCGCGCCGGATGCGTCGAAATTCTGCGCAATGGCCAAGAAATTCGTGACCGAGACCGGCTCAAATGTCGTGGATCAATGCCTGCAACTTCATGGCGGCTACGGATATCTTGCCGACTATGGCATCGAAAAGCTTGTGCGCGACCTGCGGGTGCATCAGATACTCGAAGGCACAAACGAAATCATGCGCGTGATCGTGGCGCGCCACCTGCTGGCCGGAACCTGAGGGGATCATGCCTGACATCGACATTCGCACGACCGGTCGCGCCGGGCGCATCACCCTGACCCGCCCAAAGGCTTTGAACGCCCTAAGCTATGAGATGTGCATGGCCATCGACACCGCGCTGCGCAACTGGCGCGAAGACGACGAGGTCGACCTGATCATCATCGACGCCGAGGGCGACAAAGCCTTTTGCGCAGGCGGCGACATTGCCAAACTATATGAAACTGGACTTGCAGGGGATTTCTCACACGGGCAAACCTTCTGGCGCGATGAATACCGCCTGAATGCGCTGATCTTCGCGTACCCCAAACCCATCATCAGCTTTCTGCAGGGTTTCACAATGGGCGGCGGAGTCGGCATCGGCTGCCACGGAACCCATCGCGTAGTCGGAGAGACCTCGAAAATCTCGATGCCGGAATGCGCGATCGGGCTGGTTCCGGATGTCGGCGGCTCGTTGATGTTGGCATTGGCGCCTGGGCGGCTTGGCGAATATCTAGGCCTCACCGCCTTCCGGATGGGGCCAGCGGATGCCATCTACGCCGGTTTCGCCGATCACTTCATCCCTCAAGCCACTTGGCCAGACCTTATCGAATTGCTTGAGGCGTCGGGCAATGCCGAACTGGTCACCGATCACGCCCAACCCGCGCCCGACGGGAAATTGCAACAGATGCAACCCGAGATCGACCATTATTTTGCAGGCGAAACGCTGGAGGATATCCTCATCACACTTCGCTCAGAAGAGACTAATTTCCCGTTGAAAGCGCTGGAAATGATGGGCCAGCATGCCCCGCTCTCCATGGCCTGCACGGTCGAGATGATCCACCGTCTCCGCGGCCCGTCCCTGACCATGCATCGCGCATTGGATCTGGAGTATCGCTTCACCTACCGCGCGCAGGAGCACGGAGATCTCATCGAAGGTATCCGCGCGCTGATCATAGATAGGGATCGTAGCCCAAGTTGGCAGTATCCGGATATGAAAGTACCCGCTGTCGCGGTCTCGAAAATGCTGCAACCGCTTGGCGCAAACGCACTGACTTTTGAGGAGGATTAAGAGATGCAAATCGGTTTTATCGGCTTGGGCAATATGGGCGCGCCGATGGCGGCCAACCTTGCGAAGGCCGGGCATCAGGTGACCGGTTTTGACACGGCGGGTGTAAGCGTTGATGGAGTGACGCAAGCGCAATCCGCAACAGAGGCCGTCTCGGGCGCCGATGCCGTCATCACCATGCTGCCGAACGGCGACATACTGCGCGCGGTCGCCAACCAGATCATCCCGACCATGCAACAGGGCGCCGTGTTGATAGACTGTTCGACTGTCGACGTAGACAGCGCCCGAGCCGTGGCAGAGCAAGCCATCGCCGCGCATCTTCTGTCCGTGGACGCGCCGGTCTCCGGCGGAATCGGAGGGGCCTCGGCCGGCACCCTGACCTTCATGGCTGGCGGAACATCCGACGCCTTTGCCAAGGCCGCTCCCCTGTTTGACATCATGGGGCAAAAAGCCGTGCATTGCGGTGAGGCCGGCGCTGGACAGGCCGCAAAAATCTGCAACAACATGATCCTCGGCGTCACCATGATCGCAACCTGTGAAGCCTTTGCCTTGGCCGACAAACTGGGTCTGGACCGGCAAAAGATGTTCGACGTGGTCAGCACGTCCTCCGGCTATAGCTGGACCATGAACGCCTATTGCCCGGCCCCCGGAGTCGGCCCCACCAGCCCCGCGGATAATGACTATCAGCCGGGCTTCGCCGCCGAATTGATGTTGAAAGATCTGCGCCTCAGCCAGCAAGCTGCCGAAGGCGCGGATGCCGACACCCCGATGGGCCAAGCCGCAACTGCGCTCTACCAGCAGTTCGTTGAAGCCGAAGGTGGTTTGGGCCAGGACTTCTCAGCCATGCTGCCCAGATTTGAAAAACGCAGCCGAGAATAAGGCACAAGGATCCTTCATTCATCTGGCCAAAAATATCTCGGAGCGCGAGGCAGAGCCTCGCAAAAAACCGTGTCGCAGCTTATTCAGCCGCGACACGGGTTCCTGAAAGCATCGGCTTGAGGTAACGCCCGGTGTGGCTCCGCTCGACCTCAGCCACTTCTTCCGGTGTTCCGGTCGCAACGATCTCACCACCGCCGTCGCCGCCTTCCGGGCCGATATCAATGATGTGGTCTGCGGTTTTCACAACGTCCAGATTGTGTTCGATCACGACTACCGTGTTCCCTTGATCGACCAGTTCATGCAGAACTTCCAACAACTTACGTACATCTTCAAAATGTAGCCCCGTGGTCGGCTCGTCCAGAATATACAGCGTCCGCCCAGTTGAGCGCTTCGACAACTCCTTCGACAGTTTGACCCGCTGCGCTTCCCCTCCGGACAGCGTTGTCGCCTGTTGGCCGACCTTAATATAGCCCAGACCAACCCGCGCCAGAGCATCCATCTTGTCGCGGATCGAGGGCACGGCCTTAAAGAACTCCTGCGCGTCTTCGACTGTCATATCCAGCACATCGGCGATGGACTTGCCTTTGAACTTGATCTCCAATGTCTCGCGGTTATACCGCGCGCCCTTGCACGTCTCGCACGTGACATAAACATCGGGCAGAAAGTGCATCTCGATCTTGATGACCCCATCGCCCTGACACGCTTCGCACCGGCCGCCCTTGACGTTGAAACTGAAACGCCCGGGCTTGTAGCCACGCGCTTTGGCCTCGGGCAATCCTGCGAACCAGTCACGGATCGGCGTGAACGCCCCGGTGTAAGTCGCTGGATTCGAACGCGGAGTCCGCCCGATGGGACGCTGATCGATGTCGATGACCTTGTCCAGATGCTCCAACCCTTTGATCGTTTCGCAGGGCGCAGGCGTTTGACGCGCGCCGTTCAACCGCATCGAGGCCGTTTTGAAAAGCGTCTCAATCGTAAGCGTCGACTTGCCCCCACCCGACACGCCGGTCACACAGACGAATTTGCCCAGAGGGAACTCGGCCGTCGCGTTCTTGAGGTTGTTGCCCGTCGCTTTCACCACGGTCAGCTTTTTCTTGTTGCCCTTGCGCCGCTCCGCAGGCACCGCAATCTCTCGCGTACCAGCCAGATATTGCCCGGTGACCGAGGCCGCATCGGCCGTAATTTCGGCTGGCGTTCCCTTGCTGACGACCTGCCCACCGTGGACACCCGCTCCGGGGCCAATGTCGAACACGTAGTCGGCCTCACGTATGGCCTCTTCATCGTGTTCGACGACGATCACCGTATTGCCCTGATCTCGCAGGTTTTTCAGCGTGCCCAACAGGCGATCATTGTCCCGTTGGTGCAGGCCGATTGACGGCTCGTCCAACACGTAAAGAACGCCTGTCAGGCCCGATCCGATCTGGCTGGCAAGCCTTATACGCTGGCTTTCACCACCGGACAGAGTTCCACTTGAACGCGACAGTGTAAGGTATTCCAAACCCACGTTATTCAGGAACCCGAGGCGTTCACGAATCTCTTTCAGAATCGCCCGCGCGATCTCATTCTTCTGAATGCTCAGATGGTTCGGCGCGTCTTCGACCCAAGCCAGAGCCTCACGGATCGACATCTCAACGACCTGCCCCACATGGAGGCCAGCGATCTTCACCGCCAAAGCTTCGGCGCGCAGGCGGTAGCCTTCGCAGGTGCCGCACGGACGGTTGTTCTGGTAGCGCTCAAACTCTTCCCGAATCCAGGCGCTGTCAGTCTCGCGGTAGCGGCGCTCCATATTCGGAATAACGCCTTCGAAGTTGCGCGTTACCTGATAGACACGACCGCCCTCATCATAGCGGAACTGGATTTCCTCATCCCCAGAGCCGCGCAGAAACACCTGTTGCACCTTCTTGGGCAGGTCTTTCCACGGCGTGTTCTTGTCGAACTCATAGTGGCGCGCGATGGCTTCGATGGTTTGCAGGAAATACGGAGATTTCCCCTTTCGCCACGGCGCCAAGGCCCCGTCATACAGCTTCAGTGTCTGATCCGGCACCACAAGGCGTTCGTCAAAGAACAGCTCAACCCCCAGACCGTCACAATCCGGGCAGGCCCCGAACGGGGCGTTGAACGAAAAAAGGCGCGGTTCGATTTCAGGAATCGTAAAGCCGCTGACCGGACAGGCAAAGTTCTCACTGAACGTAATCCGCTCAGGATCCCCTTCGCGCGGCGCGGTTTCCAGAATCGCGATCCCATCAGCCAGATCCAGAGCGGTGCGCAAACTGTCGGCCAGTCGCGTCTCCATCCCCTCGCGCACGACGAGACGATCCACAACCACATCGATATCGTGGCGGAATTTCTTGTCCAGCGTTGGCGGTTCATCCAGTTCGTAGAACTCACCATCCACCTTGACGCGCTGGAAGCCCTGTTTGCGCAGTTCAAGAAACTCTTTCTTATATTCGCCCTTCCGGTCGCGCACGATAGGGGCCAGAAGGTAGCCGCGCGTGCCCTCTTCCATCGTCATGATCCGGTCGACCATATCCTGTACTTGCTGCGCTTCGATCGGCAGACCAGTCGCAGGGCTGTAAGGTGTCCCCGCACGGGCAAATAGCAATCGCAGGTAGTCATAAATCTCGGTCACCGTTCCAACGGTCGAGCGCGGGTTCTTTGACGTGGTTTTCTGTTCGATCGAAATCGCCGGAGACAGCCCGCTGATGTGATCCACATCCGGCTTTTCCATCATATCGAGGAATTGCCGCGCATAGGCCGAGAGGCTTTCGACATAGCGACGCTGACCTTCGGCATAGATCGTGTCAAAGGCCAACGAGGATTTACCCGAGCCAGACAGCCCGGTGATCACCACCAGCTGGTCGCGCGGGATATCCACGTCAATGCTCTTGAGGTTATGCTCGCGCGCGCCGCGCACCTCGATATTCTTCAGCTCAGCCATTCTGGCCCCCAACAAACACGTCCCTCAGAGATAGGCGAGCGGCGCTGAGTCTCCAACAGAAAAGTTAGAACAAACTATGAACGCACCGATTATTGCCGACACATACTGACATCATACTGAAACAACGCCAGCCTTGCGCCAAGAACCAGTGATTTTCGCAATTTTCAAGGGAAAATGGCGCGGTTGACGGGGCTCGAACCCGCGACCCCCGGCGTGACAGGCCGGTACTCTAACCAACTGAGCTACAACCGCGCATCTATTTTCGTGGCCTTTAAACTGGACCAAGTCTGGCAGCGATGGCGCGGTTGACGGGGCTCGAACCCGCGACCCCCGGCGTGACAGGCCGGTACTCTAACCAACTGAGCTACAACCGCCCGCTGCCCGTTCGTTGCTGAACGTTGGGGTGTATTATGGCTACGCTCGGGCATCGTCAAGCGGCGTTTTGAAGTTTTTTGCCTGAAGCCTGATTTTTGTTTGCAGCCGCTCCTCGGCCATCCTTCGGGGCGCGGCCCATACGACCGCGCATTTGTGCCCCACCTGCAACAGCATATTGAAATCGCGCCGACCCCCTACTCATCCTAAACGATAAAAACTAACCAGACATTCATGCGCGTTAGTCTCATTTTGACCCGCGCCAACAAAAACACAAATCGGAGCAGCAACATGAAAAAAATCATTGCTACCAGTGCATTGACCAGCCTTTTACTGTCCGGCGCGGCATATGCCGTCGAGGTGACCGGCGGATATGTGGACCTAGGCTATTCCACCTTCACAGACAGCGATCTTGGCGATGTTTACAACCTCAACGGCGCGGGCGAGCTGGCGTTTTCCCGTGCGTTCAGCCTGCAGCTGGATGCTGGCGCTTACCGGTTCGAGGATGAGGACTTTGACGGCACAAGCGTCACCCTGCATGCCAATCTGCATACACAAAACGCGTCATTCGGCGCCTTCTACGGGCAAGACCATATCGAGGACGAAACCTTCCAATTCTACGGCGTTGAGGCCGGTTTCGGCGCAGGCCCCGCGCAGATCGAAGGGTACCTGGGCTTTCAGGACCTGAAAGAAATCTCTAACGCAGATGGCGTGATCCTGGGCTTTTCGGCCGGAGGAGCCGTCAATGACAAATGGACTGTGGTCGGCAAATACGACTACATCAACGACATCGAAGGCGCTTTGGACGTAAGCGCGTTTTCGATTGGCGCGACCTACAATGTTGGCACCAACGCACAGGTCTATGGAGAATTCGGCGCAGCCCACCTGTCCATCGGCAGCGGTAGCAGCACCGAACCGTTCCTAGGCGCAGGTGTCCGTATCAACCTGGGCAACGAGCGCGGCACAACCTTCGGACGCCGTGGCGTTCTGGACAAGCTGCCCGGCCTTTAAGAACTTCAGACCCCGGCTTGCATACTGGCCGGGGTCCCGCCCTATAAGTCTTGCAGCCGGGAATGAGCTGCGATAAGACGCCAGGCAATGGGTGATTAGCTCAGTGGTAGAGCGCTTCGTTCACATCGAAGATGTCAGGAGTTCAAATCTCTTATCACCCACCACCTCCTATTTTCCCATCTCCAGACAACGCTTGTCAGGTCAGAAGCCGCCTGCGTATCCTTGATATACGCAGTGTAAAGGGTTGACGCAGATGGCCAAATTGAAGCGAGACATTGGCCTACTGGGACTGACCTTCATTTCCGTTGGCGGCATTATAGGCTCTGGATGGCTGTTCGGCCCGCTCTTGGCTGTGCAACATGCAGGACCAGCTGCGGTTCTGTCCTGGATCATCGGTGCGGTGGCCATGTTTGTTCTGGCCATCACCTTCGCTGAAATCTCGGCCATGCTGCCTATCCCGGGCGGGATCGCGCGGGTTCCGCAATTCTCTCATGGCAACATCGTCGCGATGGCAATGGGTTGGACAGCTTGGATCGGCTACAACACGACTGCGCCCATCGAGGTTGAGGCGATGTTGAAGTACTTAGCCCCCTATACGCCGTGGTTGCACACTGCAGAGACCGGTGATCTGACGAGCGCGGGTGTGCTGGTTGCTCTGTCCTTCATGCTGCTATTCGTTGTCGTCAATGCCTTGGGCGTAAAATTCTTCACACGTGTTAACGCCACCCTAACCTGGGCGAAGATCGCGATTCCGGTCATTCTCTCAGCACTCTTGATCGTGAGCAGGTTTAAGGTTCAGAACTTCAACCATCCAGACGGGTTCGCCCCATACGGTCTGCAAGGCATCATGGCTGCGGTGTCGACCGGAGGCGTGATCTTCTCCTTCATCGGATTTCGCCACATCGTCGATATGGCGGGCGAGGTCCGCAACCCGAAATTCGCAATCCCAGCCGCGCTGGTTCTGTCGATCGTGATGTGCGCGGCCATCTATCTTGCGCTACAGATCGCATTCATCGGCGCACTTGATCCAACATCGCTTGCACAAGGCTGGTCCAGCCTCAACTTCGGCGGTGAAGGGCCGCTTGATGCCGTGATAATGTCGGTGGGCATTGTCTGGTTCTTAAGCGTATTGAATGTTGGCTCAGTCATCGGACCGTTCGGCAACGGGCTTGTTGCAACAGGATCAAATGCTCGGATCGCTATGGCCCTATCAAAGAACGGTTTTCTTCCTCAACGCATCATGCGCTTGTCTTCGTTCGGAGTACCCCTTTGGGCTCTTGTGCTGAATTTCGGGATCGGAGTTTTGTTCCTGCTTTCGGTCCCGTTTACCACGGTCATCGCATTGAACGGGGCGGCAATTGTCTTGTCTTTCGCGGTAGGGCCGATCGCTGTCGTATGCCTTAGAAAGCTGATGCCAGATCACCCACGCTCGATCCGAATCCCCGCTGTCCGTTTCGTAGGCGCACTGGCCTTCGCCATAGCGACACTGATCGTTTATTGGAGCGGATGGGACACCGTCTGGCGCTTGGGCGTCGCGTTGATCATCGGAATGATCTTGTTGCTGATCCGCTTTCACAATCGCCTGGATGAAATGGACGTGGCCGAAGCGCGTTGGCTGATGCCCTATTTCGTCGGCATCGGTGTAATCTCAATATTTGGCCAGTTCGGAGAGGGTGCTCTAAAATTCATCCCGTTCGGCTGGGATGTTCTGGTCTGCATTCTGTTCTCGACGGGGATATTCATGATCGCTGTCCGGTCGTCCTTGGCCGACGAAAAGTTTCAGAAATACATCGAAGAAGAGGAAATTTTGGACCCGAAACAACCAGTTATCGGGCTATAGAAAAAAGGCGGGGACCAGCCCCGCCTTTTTCTTTGTGTCTTAGTGCGCCGTTGCAGACGGCCCAGAGCTTTCAGCCGCTTTTGCTGCCGCAGCCGCCGCCTCTTCTGCGGCTTCGTCCCATTCGATGGGCTCGGGCTCCTCGACCAACGCCCGTTTCAGCACTTCCGAGACGTGTTTGACCGGGATGATCTCCAACCCTTCCTTCACGTTGTCCGGAATGTCGGCCAGATCCTTTTCGTTTTCTTCCGGGATCAGAACCGTCTTGATGCCACCGCGCAGAGCCGCCAGCAGTTTTTCCTTCAAACCACCGATCGGCATCGCATTCCCGCGCAGTGAGACCTCACCCGTCATGGCGATATCCTTGCGCACTGGAATGCCAGTCAGCACGGACACAATCGAAGTCACCATCGCCAAACCGGCCGACGGGCCATCCTTAGGCGTTGCGCCATCCGGCACGTGCACGTGGATATCGATTTTGTCGAACTGAGGCGGCTTCACCCCGATCTGAGGCGAAATCGACCGCACATAGGACGAGGCTGCGTCGATAGATTCCTTCATCACATCGCCCAGCTTACCGGTGGTCTTCATCCGCCCCTTGCCAGGCAGTTTCAGCGCCTCGATATGCAGAAGGTCTCCACCAACCGACGTCCATGCCAGACCGGTCACGACACCAACCTGATCATCCTGCTCAGCTAGCCCATATCGGAACTTCGGCACTCCCAAGAAATCATCAAGATTCTCAGGCGTCACGGTAACCGAGTCAGCCTCTTTCTTGATGATCTTGGTCAGCGACTTCCGCGCCACTTTGGCGATTTCACGTTCGAGGTTCCGCACGCCCGCCTCGCGGGTGTAAGTGCGGATGATCGACTGCAGAGCCTCATCGGTCAGTTCAAATTCCTTGGCCTTCAGTCCATGGTTTTTGACCTGCTTGCTGATCAGGTGCTGCTTGGCGATCTCGGATTTTTCCTCTTCGGTATAACCGGCCAGCGGGATGATCTCCATCCGGTCCAGCAAAGGCCCAGGCATGTTGTAGCTGTTCGAGGTGGTCAGGAACATCACGTTCGACAGGTCATATTCGACCTCAAGGTAGTGATCCATGAACGTGCTGTTTTGTTCCGGGTCCAATACTTCCAACATTGCCGAGGCCGGATCACCACGGAAATCCTGCCCCATCTTGTCGATTTCATCCAACAAGATCAGCGGGTTCGTGGTTTTCGCCTTTTTCAGCGCCTGAATGATCTTACCGGGCATCGAGCCAATGTAAGTCCGGCGGTGACCCCGAATTTCAGATTCGTCGCGCACACCACCCAGCGAGATGCGAATGAACTCGCGCCCCGTGGCCTTGGCAACGGACTTACCCAGCGAGGTTTTACCCACGCCCGGAGGGCCAACAAGGCACAGGATCGGGCCTTTCAGCTTTTTCGAACGCTGCTGAACCGCCAGATACTCAACGATCCGCTCTTTGACCTTCTCAAGCCCATAATGATCGGCATCCAGAATATCCTGCGCGCGGCCCAGATCCTTTTTAACGCGGGATTTGGTGCCCCACGGCAGCGACAGGATCCAGTCGAGATAGTTTCGCACGACAGTGGCCTCAGCCGACATCGGGCTCATGTTGCGCAGCTTCTTCAGCTCGCCTTCGGCCTTTTCACGCGCCTCTTTCGACAGCTTGGTCTCGTTGATCTTATCTTCCAGCTCGGCAACTTCGTTCGAGCCGTCCTCACCATCGCCAAGCTCCTTCTGAATGGCCTTCATCTGCTCATTCAGATAATACTCGCGCTGAGTCTTCTCCATCTGGGATTTTACGCGGGTCTTGATCTTTTTCTCGACCTGCAGAACCGACATTTCGCCCTGCATAAGGCCATAGACCTTCTCAAGCCGCTCGCTGACCGAGAGCGTCTCAAGCAGTTCCTGCTTTTGCTCGACCTCAATGCCCAAGTGACCCGACACGAGGTCAGCCAGCTTGGCAGGCTCGGTGGTCTCACCAACGGCAGCCAAAGCTTCCTCGGGGATGTTCTTACGAACCTTGGCGTAGCGCTCGAACTCATCCGCAACGGTGCGCAGCAGCGCTTCAGTCGTAGTGACATCGCCGGGGATTTCGGTCAGATACTCGGCACGGGCTTCGAAAAACTGATCGTTTTCAAGGAATTCCGTAATCTGCACACGCGCCTGCCCTTCGACCAGCACCTTGACGGTGCCGTCGGGCAATTTCAGCAGTTGCAGCACATTGGCCAGAACACCGGCCTGATAGATACCATCCACATCCGGATCATCGACACTGGGGTCGATCTGGCTGGACAACAGAATTTGCTTATCATCCTGCATCACCTCTTCCAGCGCGCGGACCGATTTGTCTCGGCCCACGAAGAGCGGCACGATCATATGTGGGAACACCACAATATCGCGCAGCGGCAGGACGGGGTATGAGGAATTCAGAGGCTCTTGCATGCTCTATCCTTATCATTGGCAAGACGGCTCTGGTCCCTGCTTGAGGCAACCGCTGGCCGTCTCCTGTCTTGGATGGTTTAAGGTGGGGCTGTTACCGCCCTATTTCAACCTCACCACCGTGTCTCAATGCGCAGCATGACCAAAGGTTCTGCGGACCGCAAGGCGCGCCAGGAAGATATCCACCGAAATTGTGCCGGTGCCTGCTAAATCGGCTCAATATCACCCTGTGCCCGCTGTGCATGGAAATTGGCCTGCCAGGCCTCAAACGTTCCTGCCGCAATCGCGTCGCGCATACCCTGCATGATTTCCTGGAAGTAATGCAGGTTATGCCAGGTCAAAAGCATGCCCGAGATCATCTCGTTCGAGCGAAATACATGGTGCAGATAGGCGCGCGAGTAGTTCGAACAGGCCGGGCATGTGCACTCTTCGTCCAGCGGGCGTGGATCATCGGCATGGCGCGCGTTCTTGATGTTCACCACACCGTGTCGCGTGAACACCTGACCGGTGCGACCGGACCGGGACGGCAAAACGCAATCCATCATGTCCACACCGCGCGCCACAGCGCCCACGATATCATCCGGTTTCCCGACGCCCATCAGGTAGCGCGGCTTGTCGGTGGGCAGGAAATCGGGGGCAAAATCGAGGCAGTCAAACATCGCCTCCTGCCCCTCACCCACGGCCAGACCACCGATAGCGTAGCCTTCGAACCCGATCGCTTTCAACGCCTCGGCGCTTTCTTCGCGCAGGTCTTGCTCCAGCCCGCCTTGCATAATCCCGAACAGCGCGTGGCCGGGGCGATCCCCGAACGCATCGCGCGACCGCTGTGCCCATCGCATCGACAGCTGCATCGACTCGGCAATGCGCTTCCGGTCCGCAGGCAGTGAGGGGCATTCATCGAAACACATCACGATGTCCGACCCCAGCAGGCGCTGAATTTCCATCGACCGTTCCGGCGTCAGCTCATGCTTGGAGCCGTCGATATGGGATTTGAAGGTCACGCCCTTTTCGGTCAGTTTGCGCAGCCCTGCAAGCGACATGACCTGAAAACCGCCTGAGTCAGTCAGGATAGGACGTTCCCAATTCATGAACTTGTGCAACCCGCCCAAACGGTCGATCCGCTCTGCCGTGGGGCGCAGCATCAGGTGGTAAGTGTTGCCCAGCAGGATATCGGCCCCGGTCGCACGTACGCTTTCCGGCATCATCGCCTTGACCGTCGCTGCGGTGCCAACCGGCATGAAGGCAGGCGTGCGAACTTCGCCGCGTGGCGTGTTGATCACGCCGGTGCGGGCTTTGCCGTCGGTTGCTTTGAGGTCAAAGGAAAACTGTTGGGTCATGTCATCATCTCGGATCGCGGAACCGGGCAGGATTTGCCCGATCCGCCGGGTCTTTGCAACCCGTCAGGGCAGAGAGGCCACGCGGGCCGTAAACAGATCAACAACCCCTGCCCCGTCAACGTCTCGACAGACCCAAACCGGGGGCCGCCCCTCGTCTGGCACTGTGGCTCCGATTGCCTCTCCCTCGGTTGCCACCTTCAATCCGGTCCGAACGGAGTCGAACATATGATCATGGGTACAGGCGATGACAGCGGTCGAGTCGTGCAGACCGCAACCCTCCAACCCTCCGATCTCTTTGTAGAATTTCAGGTAGAAACGAGAGATATCGCGCAGAAATGCCCCCATATCGGGCGATCTCAGGGCTAGATCCTCGAAATCCGCGCTCTTGTAGAGCGTTTTCAGCGTCACATCCAAACCGACCAGAACAGTCTCAGGCGGTGCCGAAAACACCGCGTCGGCTGCTTTGGCATCGTGGTAGATATTTGCTTCGGCATGTTCCGTGATGTTGCCGGGGCAATAGACTGCGCCGCCCATGATCACCAGACGTTTGAGGTTCGAGGCGAATTCGGGATCCAGAGCCAATGCGTCCGCGATATTGGTCAACGGGCCGACCGCGCAAACGACAAGCTCTCCGGGATGTTCGCGTGCCATTTCGACCAGAAACGCGGCCGCGCTCAGGTCGTGGTTCTGCCCAATCTCGGGGATTTCGGTCAGATCACCGAACCCCTCAGGCCCATGCACATGCTCGGATGGGCTATGGTCGTCCTCACCATGAGCAAAGGGGGCGCCCTGCGCAACAGGGACAGCTAGTCCAAGTTTATCAACCAGATAGCGTGCATTGCGGCTGGATTGATGAACATGGGTGTTTCCGAAAACGGTGGTCAGCCCGATCAGGTCAATCTCGGGTGCGGCGGCAGCGTAGACGATCGCCATTGCATCGTCGATGCCGGGGTCTGTGTCGATTATCAGTTTCATCCTCACCCGATAACGCAAGCATTCACAGATGCAAAGCGGTCACTGTCGCTTGTTTCGGCCATCAGTTTCGAGCATTCCGGATTTGCAACCACCCCGGTTCCCGCCATACCAGAGTTGAAATCGGGCGACTCAATCCCCAAATGTATACTATTGTACACAATAAACGAGGACAGTTATGACAGAAGAGCAGATCATCGGATTGCTTTCGTCGAATATCATGTACCTGTTGGCCGCCATTCTTGTGGTGGTCGTCATCTTCAAAGGTATCAAAATCGTTCCCCAATCTGAGAAATACGTGGTGGAACGGTTCGGACGCCTGCACTCGGTCCTTGGGCCGGGGATCAACTTTATCGTACCGTTTCTGGATGTTGCGCGTCACAAGATATCCATTCTTGAGCGTCAGCTGCCCAACGCAACGCAGGATGCGATTACCAAGGACAACGTGCTGGTGCAGATCGACACCTCGGTCTTCTACCGTATTCTCGAGCCGGAAAAGACCGTCTACCGTATCCGCGATGTGGACGGCGCGATTGCGACCACGGTCGCGGGTATCGTGCGGGCTGAAATCGGCAAGATGGACCTGGATGAGGTCCAATCGAACCGCGCGCAGTTGATTGCGCAAATTCAGGCCAGCGTAGAAACCGCTGTCGACGACTGGGGTATCGAAGTGACCCGGGCCGAGATTCTGGATGTGAACCTTGATCAGGCCACTCGCGATGCAATGCTGCAGCAGTTGAACGCTGAACGCGCGCGTCGCGCTCAGGTCACTGAGGCTGAAGGTCAGAAACGCGCGGTTGAGCTGCAGGCGGACGCAGAGCTCTATGCGGCCGAGCAAACCGCAAAGGCCCGCCGCATTGAGGCCGAAGCCGAAGCCTACGCAACCGGCGTTGTTGCCAAGGCCATTCAGGACAACGGCATCGAGGCCGCGCAATACCAGGTCGCTCTGAAACAGGTGGAATCTCTGAACGCTCTGGGCAATGGTACTGGTAAGCAAACGATTGTCGTACCGGCCAATGCGCTTGAGGCCTTTGGCGATGCGTTCAAAATGCTCAAAGGGGTTAAATGATGGCAGACCCGTTTTGGATGACGTGGTGGATCTGGATGGCGGGCGCTTTGGCGCTCGGCATTCTCGAGATCGTCCTGCCCGGGTTCATCTTTCTCGGTTTCGCCATCGGGGCAGCGGGCACCGGCCTGCTGCTGCTGATCCCGGGTCTTGCGCCCTCTCTGCCGGTTCTGATGCTGATCTTCGCGGTTTTGTCGCTGGTTGCATGGCTGGCCTTGCGCAAGACCTTCGCGCACCCGCATGGGCAGGTGAAAACGTTTGAACGTGATATCAACGACTAAGTACAGGCAGCGCCCAAGAGTCACTGCACGACTGGACGCTGCCAGACCTGTTCCCTATATAAACACTCAGGCAACTGACCCGAGGCAAAGATGACTCACCCGAGTGAACAGTTAGAAGGCACACCATTGATTGCGCCATCGAGCATTGAACACCCCCTGTATGACCAGGTGGTCGAAGCGTGCCGGACGGTCTTTGATCCGGAAATCCCGGTCAATATCTACGACCTGGGCCTGATCTACACGATCGACATCAAGGACGACAACGCCGTCAAGGTGATCATGACTCTGACCGCCCCGGGCTGCCCCGTCGCCGGAGACATGCCAGGCTGGATCATGGAAGCCATCGAGCCCGTTGCTGGCGTCAAGGAAGTCGATGTCGAACTGACTTGGGAACCGCCCTGGGGCATGGAAATGATGTCAGACGAAGCGCGGCTAGAGCTGGGCTTTATGTAACATCAGCACCTAGCTAAGCCTTTGTCACAAAAGGTTAACCCTTCTGTTACCAAAGTGTAGAGCTACTGTCACAGTACTGCGGGACACATGCGGCGCAAGTGTTTGTATTCCCAAAAGCTCTTGCAAATGGGCCTGACTGGAAGACACCGCCCCCCATGGTACCGGCCCCGAAATTGGACCGCCCTTGCCCGAGGGCGGTCTTTTTATTAAGACCTAACTTACTCCGCACTTGGCCTTGATTTCATCCGATCGCGCATCGAGTTGCTTGATGTAGTCACCGGAAAGCATCTGCAATCTCTTGTTCTCGGTCCCCGTCACCAACCCAAGCAAAGCACCTGCCGGCGTTATGGCTGCAACGCTTTCTAATTGCTGGTCCTCAGCATGTTTCTTCTCGGCTGCAATCGCGCGCAGATCACCCTCCGCTGTTGTGCAATTGATGGGATGTCGTTTCAAAGTTTCCTCGGCAGAAGCGGGAACTGACAAAGCCAATAGAGCCGCGCTAGCCAAGAACGCTCCCAAACACACCTTCACTTTACGTTTTAACCTGTTCATTTAATTTAAATCTCCGCAGAAAGACCTCTGATCTAAAGCACGTGACTGTGATCACCTAAAAACAGGCTAAACCTATCCTCAATGCGAAAGCAACACGGACGCGCACGCGCATCCAGTATCAAATTTCATTTTCTAGGGGCGCTCTGACTTGAGCCTGCTGAAAGACGACCCTAGATTACATCTATCGCGCGACGATGGAGACTCAGATGTTCGGCATCCCCGGAAAACAAGCCGTGACCATGACGCCCAAAGCGGCAGAGCAGATCACCCGCCTGATGAAGTCCGGCGGACATGCCGGTCTGCGCATCGGCGTGAAAAAAGGTGGCTGCGCCGGTATGGAATATACCATGGACTACGTCGATGACGCCGATCCCCATGACGAGGTCGTGGAACAAGACGGTGCGCGGGTGATGATTGCCCCAATGGCGCAGATGTTCCTGTTCGGCACCGAAATCGACTACGAGGTTTCGCTGCTGGAGTCCGGGTTCAAGTTCAAGAACCCCAACGTCGTGGACGCCTGCGGCTGCGGCGAGTCGATCAAGTTCGACGAAACCCTCGCCCAGCAATCCTAACTTGCGTTCAAGTGAACGTAGGTCTCGTTGTAACGCCGTGTCAGGTGCTCTCCGGCTGTGATCACTTGGTCTGACGTCGGAGGGGCCACATTCGTGTGGTAGGACGGGTTAAAGAACAGCGGGACCGAGATCCTCTCATTCGTGCCGCCAACCACACGATGCTCGGTCGCTTTGACGCGACCGGCAGTCCAGAACTCCAACATCTCACCAAAGTTGATGATGAATACGCCCGGCTCGGCCTCGACCTTTTCCCAGCTACCATCGGGCATCCGCACCTCAAGCCCCGCAGTGCCATCGGTCGCCAACAGGGTCACGCAGCCATAATCGGTATGCGCGCCGATGCCAAAATCCTTCTCCCCAGCCCAATCCGGACGCTGAGGGTAATAGTTGCCACGCAGCAACGCCATGGGCGTGTCAAAAGCGTCGTCGAAACTGTCCGAGCCGCGCCCCAGAGCAACCGCAATTGCGCGCAGAACGCGCATCGCTACATCGCAGGCGTCGGTGTAGTAGGACTGAATAGCTTCTCGGAACCCCTCGGGCTTCGCAGGCCAAAGGTTGGGCGCATAGACGCTGAGATTTTCAGCGCGATATGGGTTTTCCGGCGGCAACTCAAAACCGCAATCGAACACTTCCTTGAAATCGGGATTTGCGTTTGGATCGACCTGTTCGGATTTCGGCGCGCCCCAACCCCGGTTCGACCCGGTTGACGCCATATCGACCGACTTCTTCTCTTGCTCGGGCAAATGGAAAAAGGCGCGGTAGGCCTCGATGACGTCCTGAACCCGCTCAGCGCTAAGCCCAGTGTTGCCGACGGTCAGAAACCCCACCTGCCCGACGGCCCGCAGCAATCTGGCAAGCTCATCAATGTCCTGATTGTCCAGTTTTTCAAGGTTGAGTTTGTCGATCATGGAACCCTCGGAATCGCTGCGCGGACCCTGCCTTTCCAGTATCGGAACTGCAACCGGAATTGTAAGGCCCGACCAAGGGTGATATCGCAGGACAAAACCACAGAATAGCGACAAGGGAGACGCGGAGATGCGGCGCAAACTGGCGGCTGGAAACTGGAAAATGAACGGAACCAGCGCGGCGCTGAGCGAGTTGGACGCGCTCGCCGCGAAGCACCCCTCGCCCAGCGTCGATGTCCTGATCTGCCCCCCCGCCACGCTGTTGCACCGGGCCGCGGAACGCACCCAAGGCACGGGCGTTGCCGTCGGCGGGCAAGATTGCCACGCCGCAGCCTCGGGCGCGCATACCGGCGACACCAGCGCCGAGATGCTGAAAGACGCCGGAGCCACGGCTGTGATTCTGGGCCATTCCGAACGGCGCGAGGACCATGGCGAACAGAACGAAGATGTGCGCGCCAAGGCCAACGCCGTGATGGAGGCTGGCCTCCAGGCGATCATCTGCGTCGGCGAAAGCCTTGAGCAGCGCGAGGCCGCCAATACGCTGGACATCATCGGAGGTCAGATGTCGGGCTCGATCCCGGACCGCTCCACTGGTGAGAACCTGATTGTCGCCTACGAACCGATCTGGGCCATCGGCACCGGCAAGGTTCCGACACTCGACGAGATCGGAGAGGTCCATGACTTCATCCGCGCCCGGCTTGAGCGTCGCTTTGGCGAGGGCGTCGGGCGCTCGGTGCGTTTGCTCTATGGTGGTTCGGTCAAAGCCTCCAACGCGGCCGAGATTTTCGGCGTGTCCAATGTGGATGGCGCGTTGGTCGGTGGGGCCAGCCTGAAAGCGGCCGATTTCTCACGCATCGTTGAAGCGCTGGAAACCGCCTAAGGGCCCTCAGGCCAGTTTCATTGTAGTTAGGCCCGCGACAATCAGAACTGCCGCGCAGATACGCGTGGCGGTCACGGCTTCACCCAAAAACATGATGCCAACCAGAAACGCGCCCACTGCGCCAATACCTGTCCAGATTACATAGGCCGTCCCCAGAGGTAGGGTTCGCATCGCAAGCGCCAGCAACGCGAAGGACCCGATCATTGACACGCCCATCACAGCCGTGGGCCCCAGCCGCGTGAAACCGGCCGATTGCTTCATGGCAACGGCCCAAACAATTTCCAGCAGGCCAGCAAGTAAAAGAAAAATCCAGGACATCGAGGACCCCTTTCGGATTTTCAGGTCGTCCCGAATGATCGCCCGTTATGGGGAGGTCGTCCTCTGACGTTATAGGTAGGTACTCGACACCCGTCTTCAAGACATGAAAAAACCGGGCGAGAAAACTCGCCCGGTTCACACTCGTTTATCACCCTTAGTTGGTTATGATTTCCGGCCCCATGAAGGTGTTGGGCAGGAAGGTCGATATCCACGGGATATACGTCACCATTATCAGGAAGACGAACAGCACGGCCAGGAACGGCAGCGCGGCCTTCACGACGCCCATCATCGGCATCCCGGCAACGCCCGAGGTCACGAACAGATTCAGCCCGACCGGAGGCGTGATCATCCCGATCTCCATATTCACCACCATGATGATGCCCAGATGGATCGGATCGATGCCCAGCTCGATGGCAATCGGGAACACCAAAGGCGCCACGATCACCAGCAGACCCGAGGGTTCCATGAACTGACCGCCGATCAGCAGGATCACGTTCACCACGATCAGGAAGGTCACCGGGCCCAGACCCGCTGACAGCATGGCGCTGGCAATATGCTGCGGTACCTGTTCATCCGTCAGCACATGCTTGAGGATCAGCGCGTTGGCGATCACGAACAGCAGCGTGACGGTCAGCTTTCCGGCCTCGAACAGCGTGTGCTTGGTATCGGGGTGGAAGAAGGCCGTGACCAGAGCATAGGGCTTTTTGAGCAGCGGCAGGTTCTGCGTACCTTCCTCGGTGCTAAGCGGCCCCATGTCCTTATAGACAAAGCTCGCGATGAAGAAGGCATAGACGGCAGCCACCGCAGCGGCCTCGGTCGGGGTAAAGATGCCCCCGTAGATACCGCCGAGGATGATGACGATCAGGAACAGGCCCCAACCGGCCTCGCGGGCGGAAACAAAGATCTCACCCCAGCCTTTCCAATCGCCTTTGGGCAGGTTCTTGACCTTCGCCATGACGTAGATGGTGATCATCAGCATCAAACCCGCCATCAGGCCAGGGATGACCCCCGCAAGGAACATACGCCCGACCGAGACCTCAACGGCGGCCGCGTAGACAACCATTACAATCGACGGCGGGATCAGGATACCCAGCGTACCGGCATTACATATCACACCAGCGGCGAATTCCTTGGAATAGCCAACCTGACGCATTCCCGCGATGACGATTGAGCCGATCGCCACAACTGTTGCAGGCGACGACCCCGAAAGCGCAGCGAACAACATACAGGCAAACACGCCTGCAATCGCCAGACCACCCGGAAGGTGCCCCACACAGGCAATCGAGAACCGGATGATCCGCCGCGCGACCCCTCCGGTCGTCATGAAGGACGAGGCGAGGATAAAGAACGGGATCGCCAGCAGGGTGAAGTGCCCCTCGAACGCCTCAAACAGCGTGCCTGCAACCGAAGCTAGTGAGCTGTCTGAGTATATCAGCAGGAACAGGGTCGAGCTGAGGCCAAGTGCCACCGCAATCGGAACCCCGATCAGCAGCAGGCCGATGACCATGGAAAAAAGAAGTACAACGTCCATTAGTCATGCTCTCCTTGCTGCGCACGAACCTCTTCGATCTCATCCTCAACCTCGTGGCTGGCGACCAAACGATCCGCCTCACCACGCCAAATCTGCACCGCGACCTGCGCAAAGCGGATCACCAGCAGCAACATCGACAGTGGCAGGATGAAATAAGGAACAACCTTGGGCAGCTTCTCGTAATATTCGCCGTAGTTAATTAAGTCCTCGAGAAAGCGGAAAGGCGCGATCATCGGGATATCGTCAACCTCGTAAAAGCTCTGACTGCGCGCGTCGAAGTTCAGACCCGTGGGAAACCAGCGTCCCGAGGTTGGCGGCAGATCCGCGAAGACAGCCCAATAATCATAGGACCCCTTCAGCAACAGGAGCGAAAACGCCAGACAACAGGCCACAGAGATCAGCGCCAGAATCCGGCGCGGCGCAGGGGCCAGCATGTTCAGGATCGCATCCACACCCAGATGGGCGTGTTTCTTGACGGCATAGGACGCCCCCAAAAGCACCAGCCACCCAAACAGGAAGACCGTCAGCTCAAGCGCCCACAGGATATTCGAGTTGAAGAAGAACCGCGCGATCACGTTGGCAAAGGTCACGGCCGTCATCAGGCCAAGTAGCACCGCGATCAGGGTTTCTTCGATATGGTCGACCAGCCCAGCCGGGCCGGATTTCGCACCAGACATCTATCTGTCCCCACATTTTTTTGATGATGAGAGTGTTGGGGCGGGCCTTCGTTTGGCCCGCCCGGCCTGCACGCAGATTACTCCCCAGTCCCCAGCGCGCGGCTTGAACCGGGATCAGAACCCAGCGTTAATAGCCTGAGCGGCGTCGATCTTGTCCTGACCTACGTCATCCGCAAACTGGTCCCAAACCGGTTTCATCGTGTCGACCCAGGCCTGACGCTGTTCGGGCGTCAGCTGACGAATGATGCCACCCGCTTCGGTGATCGAGGCTTTGGCAGCTTCGTTCACGGCAAAGGCTTCTTTGTTACGGGTCTCGGTGACCTCAGCCAGAATGGTCAGGAATTGATCACGCACTTCGGGGTCGAGGCTGTCCAGCCAGTCCACCGAGGTCACGACCAGATAGTCGATGATACCGTGGTTGGTCTCGGTGATGCCGTCCTGCACCTCGAAGAACTTCTTGCCGTAGATGTTTGACCAGGTGTTCTCCTGCCCGTCGACAACGCCCTGTTGCAGCGCGCCGTAGACTTCCGAGAACGCCATCTTCTGCGGGCTGCCACCGATGGCCTCCATCTGCGCAACTAGCACGTCCGAGGACTGCACGCGGAACTTCAGACCATCTGCATCAGCCGGAGTTTCCAGCGGCTTGTTCGCCGACATCTGCTTCATGCCATTGTGCCAGAACGCCAGCCCCTGCAGACCTCGGCGTTGCATGCTGTCCTTCATTGCCTGACCGGCATCCGAGGCCTGGAAGGCATCCACTGCGTCAATGTTCTTGAACATGAACGGCAGGTCGAACAGGCGGAACTGCTTGGTGAACTTTTCGAACTTGGACAACGAAGGTGCGGCCAGTTGCACATCGCCCTGCAGCATTGCCTCAAGAACCTTGTCATCATTGTAGAGCGTCGAGTTCGGATAGACCTCAACGCACATAACGCCCTGCATCTCGTCATTGACGCGCTGTTCCAGCAGCGAGGCAGCGATACCTTTGGGGTGCTTGTCTGTGTTCGTCACATGCGCGAACTTTACGACGATCTCACCATCGTCACACGCAGCCATGCCCGCCGTCGCCGTTACCGTCAAAGCCAGCGCTGTGGCTGCTGTTGTTAGGAATTTCATCTGTTTTCCTCCCAGACTTCCTCGAAATGTCTCATCGGCCCCATTTCGGCACCGTATGGACAGCAGTGAACCGACTGCTTCACGGTGAAACAACAATTTGTAGCGGGCTTTGGGTTGTCAGAATTTATCCCGTTAAAACAGATAATTAAAACCTAACTCTAAAACACGAAATTAGGCCAGCGTCGCCAATGTGCGAAATCCCGCACATCTCTCGACGACGCTGTGCGGAATTCCGCACAGTTTTTCGAATCACCCCCGAATCGCTCTGACACCATCCGCAGCCCGCCTAGGCGAACTGCTTGGCCCAACAGCTTTAACCGCATGCAAATGCGGGCAAAGCTGGCGGGAGGATACCCTATCGCCGGTAATCCTCGGGCCGAATCTGATAGCGCGCCAGTTTGTCGTAGAACGTCTTGCGTGGCAGCTTCAGCGCCTTCGCTGCGTCCGAGGCCTTTCCGTTGTGCCGCCCCAACGCTGCGATCAGCAACGAACGTTCCACCCGTGCCATCTGCTCGTTCAAGCCCAGATCCGTCGCCTCGGTAACCTCCTCGGGCATCCCTAAAACAAACCGCATGGCCGACGACATCAAAGAGCGCGCATTACCCGGCCAATCGCTGGCCATCAATGCCGCAAGATGCTCAGGTGAAACGTCCGGTTCAGCAATTCCCGCCTGCTCGGCGGCCTGGGCAACATAGTGACGAAACAGCGTCGGGATATCCTCGGGGCGCTCCGCCAGAGACGGAATGCGCACGCGCATCACATCCAATCGGTAGTAGAGATCGGCGTTGAACCGGCCCTCGGCAGAGATCGAAGACAGATCCGAGGTCGTGCCCGCGATGATCCGCGCCCCTGCGCCGCGCTCAATCACGTCCAGCGCTTCATACTGAGTAGCCTGCGGCATCGCCGATATCTCGTCCAAAAACAGGGACCCGCCCTTAGCATCTTCGCGGGCTTGGGTGAATTCCTGAACGCTCAATCCGGCCGCCGCGCGTTTGACGAACGGTCCCTGCCCAATGGGCGACATCAGATGCACAACCTCGGCGACTTTGGAAATCCCGCTGCCCGCCGGACCGGTGACCAGAACCTCGGCGCCAGTCGGAGCGACACTGCGCACCCGCTCGCGCAAGTCCTCGGCCTGAGGCGAAAGGCCGAACAAAAGTCGTGCCGCGGGGTCTCCGCGTTCCAGCTCGGATTTCAACGCCCGCTGCTGGATGATATGCGCGCGGGCGTCAAACGCCCGGTCGAGCACCGCCAGAAGGTCCGCCGCGGCACAGGGTTTCTCCAGAAAGTCGAAGGCCCCCTGCCCCATGGCCTGAACCGCCATCGGAATGTCACCCTCACCCGTCAGCAAAACCACCGGCAACTCCGGGTCGATTTCTTGCGCGTAGCTGAGCAGATGAAACCCATCCCTCCCGGGCATACGGATATCTGACAGGATGACACCTGGAAAACCAGCCCGAATGTGGTCTTTGGCGGCCACAAAAGACCCCGCCGCGATCGGTTGATACTCGGCCAGTTCGAGGGTCTGGGCCAGCGCCTCACGCACCGCAGCGTCGTCATCCACCAACAAAACGACCCGACTCATGCTGCCTGTTCCTTCTCGCAGGGCTCCAGTTCGACCGTGAACTCTGCCCCTTCTTCCGTGTTGATCCCACGGATATTGCCCCCGAAGCTCTGGACCAGACCATAAGAGATCGAAAGCCCAAGTCCCATCCCTTCTGAAGAGCCAACGGCCTTGGTGGAATAAAACGGCTCGAACAGCTTTTCCGTATTCTCGATCCCCGGCCCGATGTCCCGCACAATAACCGATAGCCTTTCACCCGGATGGATCGCGATCTGAATGCGGCGGTCTTCTTGTTGGCTCATTGCATCGGCTGCGTTGTTGATCAGGTTCACAAAAACCTGCACCAACCGAACCTCGCCCCCCCAGGCAAAGACAGGATGTTCGGGCGCGAACCAGTCCAGCGAGACACTTTCGGAACGCAGCCGTGCTTCGGTCAACTCGACCGCAGCGTTCAGAACCTGCACCAGATCCACGCGCCCCATCGGTTCGCTTTCATTGCGGGCAAATGCGCGTAGGTTCTTGATGATCCGCGCCATACGTGCTGCCATCTGAGAAATTCGACCCAGATTTTCCGCGGCTTTCTCGGATTTCCCTCTCTCCATGAAGGCTGAGCCATTGTCGGCAAACTGCTGGATCGCCATCAAAGGCTGGTTCAATTCATGGCTGATCCCGGCGGACATCTGTCCGAGTGCACTTAGCTTACCGGCCTGCACAAGATCCGCCTGAGCGCGCTTCAGGGCGGCTTCGGCCTCCTGCCGCTCTGTGATCTCGCGGCGCAGCGCGGCATTTGCTTTCGTCAGATCTTTGGTGCGTTTTGCCACACGGGTTTCCAGCACCGCGTTTGCCTCTGTCAGCGTGCGCCTCCGCTCGGTTGCCAGAAACAGCAGCGCGCCGAAAGCCAAACAGAGGGCTGCGACTGTCGCGGCTTGCAAGCCCGCCAATCGCCGCGCCGGAGCAACATCCATCAAGACCTCACCGGTCATGCCGATCACTGGCAATTCCTTGACAAGATGCAAAGCCCGTCGCGGCAGATATGGACTCCAATCCAGTGTCCAGAGTTCATACGGCCCCAAACGCCGTGCCTGAAATGAAACCATCCGCCCATCCGGAGGGGTCAAGCCAACCTCCTCACCCACGCGTTGCCACATCAGCAGTTCCAACCGGTTTGAAATGAAGACCAGACCTGAATGGTCGACAAAGAACACCGCTTCGGTGCTGCCGCGCCAAGTTTGCTCAATGTCCTCAACGTCAGCAATCACGATCAAAGCCCCGATCACCGCTCCGCTCTCATCGAAATCGGGTGCGGCATAGGTGAAAATCCGATTGCCGGGCCCCGGCAAGATACCATGTGCGCTTCCCAGCGCGCCTTGCATGGCGCGTGTGAAGGCCGGATTGTTTCGGACCGAGCCTGCGACACCTTTATGCGCAGAGGCCAGAACCGTCCCGGACCGGTCGGCATAAAGAACCTCGACCGCCGCCGTTTTATCCGAGACCTCCAACAGTAGTGCCTGCGCGGTGGAGCGTCCGGATAGTGTATCCAGATCCTCAAGCACGGGGTGGCTGGCCATCAGCACCGCCAGTTCCTGATAAACCTGCAACTGCGTGGTCAACCGATCTGCCGCAAGATCCAAATCTGCCTCGGCCTTTTCGCTGAGTTGAAACACAGCCTGCCGGTAGCCGTAGGACCATACAGTCGAAGACAAAACTCCGACCATCAGTAGAAATCCGGCAATGACCAAAATACGCTGCATGTCCTACGGTCTTGCATTGGCGGCGCCTTATGGCAAGTCCGCACAACTTCCAAAAAGCTTCGTGCCAGACTGCATCCCGCCGCAAAGACGAAATAAATCAGCCTCCGGGCGGGCAAAAGATTCAAGAAAACCGCGCTACCGCACGATGCCTCCGGCGGGGATATTTAGGGCCAGATGAAGCATGGAATCCTTTATTCATCTGGCTAAAAATACCTCGGGGGAGTCGCCCCTTCAGGGGCGGCGGGGGCAGCGCCCCCAATCTATTGCTAGCTCTCCACCAAAGCGTTGAGAGGCAGCATCGTGGTCGACTTGATCTCTTCCATCGACAAAAGTGCGGTCACGTTGTGAACACGCACCTCTGATATCAGCTGTTGGTAGAACTGATCATAGGCGCGGGCATTCTTGACCCTCACTTTCAGGATGTAATCAATGTCCCCTGCCAGCCGATGGGCCTCTTGGACTTCGGGTTGATCACGCAGCGCCTTCAGGAATTTGCGCTGCCATTCGGCCTCATGCTCAGAGGTACGGATTAAGACAAAGAACGTGGCCTCAAAACCAAGAGCTTCGGCATCAAGCAAAACGGTCTGCTGACCGATGATGCCGGCCCCCTTCAACTTGCGGATTCGATTCCACACAGGCGTCTTGGAACTGCCGACCTGCGCCGCTATTTCGTCCAGAGATTGGCTGGCATCGCGCTGCAGTTCAGCCAGAATTTTCCGATCTGTGTCATCTATTCGCACCGACATTCCAATTTTCCTTGCGTTTCGAAACCAGCGTTCCAAAATTTAAACCCATGAGAACGAATGTTCTTATTTGACGCGACATATGGCGCGATACCGGGAATATTTCCTATATATCAGGACAAGTCAAACCAACTGGAACAGAAGATGACGCAGTCGGAGTCACAAAAAAACTTAGGGCACGTCGATTTTGTCGGCGCAGGACCCGGTGATCCGGATTTGCTCACGCTCATGGCGGTCAAAGCCTTTGAGCGGGCAGATGTCGTACTGCATGATCGCCTAATCAGCGCAGAGGTTCTGAAACTGGCTGGTCAGTCCGCAATTCTGGTCGATGTTGGCAAGGCCGGTTTCGGGCCTTCGTGGAAACAGGAAGACATCGACGCACTGCTTGTTTCTTACGCCCTTGAGGGCCAACGTGTTGTGCGCTTGAAATCAGGCGATCCGACCGTCTTCGGGCGTCTGGACGAAGAGATTGAGGCCGTCGCGGCCGCAGGTATCGCGTGGCAGATCGTACCGGGTATCACTGCGGCCTCTGCTGCCGTGGCCGGGATCGGTCAAAGCCTGACCCGGCGCGGTCGCAACTCCTCGGTTCGGTTTCTGACCGGCCACGATATGAAAGGGTTCGCGGATCACGACTGGGCGGCCCTCGCGCGCCTGGGATCAGTTGCGGCGGTCTATATGGGCAAGAAATCAGCACGGTTCATTCAAGGCCGCCTGATCATGCACGGCGCCGACCGACAGACACCTGTGACGCTGATCGAGAACGCCTCGCGCCCCGGCCAACGCATTCTGGAAACCAATCTGGACCGTCTGCCAAAAGATCTGGCTGCTGCCGAGATGGAAGGCCCAGCCCTTATGTTTTATGGCCTGGCTCCGCGCCAAGCGGCTCAGGCCCTGACCGAATTCAAAAAGGAGCATGCCTGATGGCCCGCGCTTTTACCCCCAAAGTCGTCACCGCCAACGATCTGCTCGAAGGCGATGTGATTTATCAGACCGAAGATGACCGCTGGTCGCGTGAACTGTCCGAGGCCGAGCTGATCACCGATGAGGCCCATGCGCAGGTCCGTTTGCTGGACGCCGCGCGTCAGGCGAACAAGATCGTCGGTGCGTATCTGGCTGATGCCGTGGCTGGTGAAAACGGCCCCGAACCCACCCATTTCCGAGAGGAGTTCCGCCGCACCGGACCCTCGAACTATGCCCATGGCAAGCAGGAAACACAGTCGCAGCCCCGGGCCTGACCTCTGGCCCCTTTCTCCCCATTTAGGCCCCAAGGTTTCGGGGCTGCATTTAAGGACAGCTACACATGTATCGCTACTCCGAGTTTGACACAGCATTCCTGGCCGAGCGCAATCGTCAGTTCCGCGCACAGGTCGAACGCCGCATCGACGGCTCGCTGACTGAAGATGAGTTCAAGCCGCTGCGCTTGATGAACGGCCTGTATCTGCAGCTGCACGCCTATATGCTGCGCGTTGCCATTCCCTATGGCACGCTGTCCAGCGCGCAGATGCGCCAACTGGCCCTGCTGGCTGAGAAGTGGGACAAAGGCTATGGCCATTTCACCACCCGTCAGAACATCCAGTACAACTGGCCGAAACTGAAAGACGTGCCGGATATGCTGGACGCGCTCGCCGAAGTTGGCATGCACGCTATCCAGACGTCGGGTAATACCATCCGAAACGTGACCGCCGACCATTTCGCCGGTGCCGCTGCGGATGAGGTCGCCGACCCGCGCCCCTATGCCGAACTCCTGCGCCAGTGGTCGACTGACCACCCGGAATTCCAGTTCATGCCGCGTAAGTTCAAGATCGCCATCACCGGGTCAGAGAACGACCGCGCCGTGATCAAGGCACATGACATCGGCCTGCAACTGGTCGAACGTGACGGCGTTTTGGGCGCCCGCGTGATCGTGGGCGGTGGCCTGGGCCGGACCCCGATGATCGGCAAGGAACTGTCCGAGTTCGTCGCTTTCGACGACCTGTTGGCTTACCTAGAAGCCACCGTTTCCGTTTGGAACCAGATCGGTCGCCGTGACAACAAATACAAGGCACGCATTAAGATCACAGTGCACGAGCATGGCATCGACGCCATCCGCGCCAAGGTCAACGAACGCTTCTTGCAGGTTCGCCCGCAGTTCAAAGGCGCCGACATGGCTCTACTGGAAGAGATCAAGGGCCATTTTGCGGCTCCAGCCTTCCGCGAAGCTTCGGTTGCGTCTTTTGAGTCCGCCTATACCAACGATCCGGTCTTCCGGTCGTGGGTCGACACCAACATCGCGCCGCACAAGAACGCGGACCACGCGATCGTCACGATCTCGATCAAGAAGCACGGGAAAACGCCGGGCGATGCAACCGCCGAGCAGATGCGTGTGATGGCCGATCTGGCCGAAGAGTTCGCCTATGACGAACTGCGCGTCAGCCATGAGCAGAACGTGATCCTGCCGCATGTCCACAAATCGGACCTGCCCGCGATCCACGCCAAGTTGAAAGAGCACGAGCTGGCCACAGCCAATATCGGCCTGATCAGCGACATCATCGCCTGCCCCGGCATGGACTATTGCGCGCTGGCCACAGCCCGCTCGATCCCGGTTGCGGAACAGATCGCGACCCGCTTTGACGAGTTGAAGCTGGAGCATGATATCGGCCACCTGAAGATCAAGATCTCGGGCTGCATCAACGCCTGTGGTCACCACCATGTCGGCCATATCGGCATTCTAGGTCTGGATCGTGCAGGCGTTGAAAACTACCAGATCACTCTGGGCGGCGACGGCACCGAGACCGCGGCCATCGGCGACCGCACAGGCCCGGGCTTTGCCTATGATGAGATCGTTCCGGCCGTCGAGCGCATCGTCGACACCTATCTGAACCAGCGGGAGAGCGCCGAAGAGACCTTCCTGGAAACCTACCGCCGTGTCGGTATGGCGCCCTTCAAGGCTGCACTCTACCCCGAGGCACAGGCCAATGCCGCTTGATTTGATCCAGACGGAACTGGGTAAAGACCGAAGCGAACTGACTGAAAAAGTCACCGCGCTGAACGCCCGGTTCCGCCATCACTCGGCGCATGACGTCATGCACGGAGCGATTGAGGAAATCGACGATCTGGCTCTGGTCTCAAGCTTTGGGGCCGAGTCGGTTGTTCTGTTGCACATGGCTGCCGTTGTCGACCAGATGACGCCGGTCCTGTTTGTTGACACCATGATGTTGTTTGCGGAAACGCTTGAATATCAACAGGAAGTCAGCGAGCGCCTCGGCCTGAAGAACGTTAAAATCATCCGCGCCGAGGATGAGGACATTCAGCGTGAAGACCCCTATGG
This sequence comes from Ruegeria sp. BG3, assembly GCF_056538485.1. Taxonomy (NCBI): domain Bacteria; kingdom Pseudomonadati; phylum Pseudomonadota; class Alphaproteobacteria; order Rhodobacterales; family Roseobacteraceae; genus Ruegeria; species Ruegeria sp. BG3. The sequence continues at coordinate 714,710 of NZ_JBQFTE010000001.1, forward strand.
CGCACTGCGTCTGCGGGATACGGATGCGTGCTGCAACCTGCGCAAGACCTTCCCGCTGCAACAGGCCCTGACCGGCTATCGCGGTTGGATCACCGGTCGCAAGCGGTTTCAGGCGGGCACCCGCGCTGCGCTCGAGTTCTTTGAGGTCGAGGACGGCACAGGCCGGATCAAGGTCAACCCGCTGGCCCATTGGGCGCCCGAGGACGTGCGCGCCTATATGGATGAAAACAACCTGCCTCGCCATCCGCTGGTGGCCAAAGGCTATCCCTCCATCGGTTGTGCGCCCTGCACCTCGCCGGTCAAGGAAGGCGAAGACCCTCGCGCCGGACGTTGGCGCGACCAGAACAAAGAAGAATGCGGCATCCATTTCGTCGACGGCAAAATGGTGCGCGCTGGAGAGAAAACATGAACGTAATTGTATCGGATGAGGGGTTTTCCCCCGATGACTGGACCGACGGCTTTGTAACGCTTGAAGACGCGGCCAATGATGTTGTGGCGCTTGATGTGGCCTCGGACACCGACCCCGATGAGCTGGTCGAGCGCCTTGGCAATGCACAGATGGTGCGGGTGGCCTTCCCGTCCTCGGCGGATGGTCGCGGTTTCACCATTGCCCGCGTGTTGCGCCTGAAAGGCTATACGGGCCGTTTGCGCGCCAAAGGGCACGTTCTGGCCGATCAATACGCCATGGCCCGCCGCAGCGGTTTTGACGAGGTCGAGATCGACGACGCCCTCGCATCGCGCCAGCCCGAAGATCAGTGGTTGGCCCGCGCCAACTGGGAAGAAAACAACTATCAGGCTCGCCTGCGGGGCTGACCCCGCCATCGCCAGCTTGTGACACGAAAGGGGCATTTCGCCCCTTTTCCTGACTTGGATCAAAGATTAAACGGAGATGTCGGTTTAGCAGACCGATAGCGAAACGATGACAGAGATGAAGCCTGTGACTGAAGCAACCGCCGTAAAGGCCCCCGTTCTGCCGGACGCCCAGACCGTGACCGAGGTCAAACACTGGACCGACAGCCTATTCTCGTTCCGGGTGTCGCGCCCTGCGACGCTGCGCTTCCGCTCGGGTGAGTTCGTGATGATCGGCCTGATGGGCGATCCTGATCCGAAAACCGGTCGGCAGAAACCGCTGCTGCGCGCCTATTCAATTGCATCTCCGTCCTGGGACGAAGAGCTGGAGTTCTACTCGATCAAGGTACAGGATGGCCCGCTGACTTCGAAGCTGCAGCACATCCAGCCCGGCGATCAGATCATCCTGCGCCCCAAACCCGTCGGCACGCTGGTTCATGACGCCCTGCTGCCCGGCAAACGCCTGTGGTTCTTCGCCACCGGCACCGGCTTTGCCCCTTTCGCCTCGCTGCTGCGCGAGCCTCAGACCTATGAGGACTATGACGAGGTGATCATCACCCACACCTGCCGCGAAGTGGCCGAGCTGGAATATGGCCGCCAGTTGATCGAAAACATCCGTCAGGACGAAATGCTGGCCGAGCTGATGGGCGAAGGCTTTGCCGACAAGATCCGCTACTACCCAACAACGACTCGGGAAGAGAGCCCGAAGATGGGCCGCATTACCAACCTGCTGAAAGACGGCACCGTGTTTGCCGATCTGGGGATCGAAGGCGTTATCAAGCCGGAAACCGACCGTGCGATGGTCTGCGGTTCGCTGGCATTCAACTTGGACATCAAGGAAATCCTCGAGGAATTCGGCCTGCGCGAAGGTGCAAACTCCGAGCCCAAAGAGTTCGTGATCGAAAAAGCATTTGTCGGCTGATCGACCTGTTTGGCCGGGTTCATCGGGTCCCGGCCAACTGTTTCCTGTGTTCAATCGTGGGAATTTCCAGTCTTTAAGCCTTTATGCTGCTTGAAACACTGCGCGCACCCGTCTAAATTCCCACCTCGAAATTCTGCAATAATCAAAGGAATGAACCCATAGCTCGCAGACCCCACAACGCGCCGCCGCAGAGAGACACTGGCCCGCGCGTCAATGAAAAGATACGTGCCCCCGAAATCCGCCTGATTGGTGCCGAAGGTGAAAATGTCGGGGTGGTTCATCCCGCCAAAGCCATGCAACTTGCCGCCGATGCCGGCCTTGACCTGGTCGAGATCTCGCCCAACGCGAACCCGCCGGTCTGCAAGATCATGGATTTTGGCAAGTTCAAGTACGAACAACAGAAACGCGAAAGCGAAGCCCGTAAAAAACAAAAGATCATCGAGGTGAAAGAGGTCAAATTCCGGCCCAACACCGACACGCATGACTATGAAGTCAAGATGAAGAACGTCTATAAGTTCCTGGAAAAGGGCGACAAGGTCAAAGTCACCCTGCGCTTCCGCGGCCGTGAGATGGCGCACCAAAACTTGGGTCGCGAACTGCTGGAGCGCGTTGCCGAAGACATCAAGGAACTGGGCAAGGTTGAGAATATGCCCAAGATGGAAGGCCGTCAGATGATCATGATGATCGGCCCGCTACCGCAGAAGTAACTCGGCCTATCACCGCAAATTCCCAAGCCCCTTCGATCTCCGAAGGGGCTTTTTTCATCCTGGCTTTCGGCTGCTCATCCAATGGGCTGCATCCCGCACGTCAAATACTAACGAGATGACATCGACAATCAGCAGCAGCCACAGGAACCGAACATAGGCCGGGTTGAGCGTTTCTGCTGCGCTCAGCATCCCCGCAACCACAATCGCCATCGGAACCCAGCACAGGAGATGCGGAAGGGCCATCGCTCCGCTCATCCCGCGCGCGGCAATCATGATCGGCAGGTTCAACGCCATCCCCGTGATCGCAAGACCGGCAATCAAAACCCCCTGCGGCTGGCCCAGAAAGAACAACGGCATCAGGTTGACCGGAGCCAAGATCACGGCGACCCAGATTTGCACCCAAAGGGGTAACCCTCGGAAACTCTGCCAAATATCCTGCACCATAGTCGCGACCTTTTTTCAGTTCGCGCGAAACTTAGCAAAATTGCGCGGGGCGAAAAGGGCTGTCACCGGATTGTCAGATCACGGCGGCGATCGCCCGGCCAAGCTTGGTGACAAGCTCGTCGATCTGCTCCTCTTCGATGATGAAGGGCGGAGCAAGAAGGATGTGATCTCCGGCCTTGCCGTCTCGCGTTCCCGACATCGGATAGCAGATCAACCCCTCGGCCATTGCAGCCTTTTTGATCTTTGCAGCCACACCCAGCGCTGGATCGAACGGAGTTTTGCTTTCGCGATCCGCGACCAGCTCAATCCCACGAAACAGGCCCCGGCCCCGGATATCGCCAACATGGGTGTGCTGCCCAAAGGTCGCTTCTAGCGCTGACTGAAGCTTATCCCCCATAACACCCGCCCGGGCGGGCAGGTCTCGGCTGGTCAATTCACGAACCACCGCCAAGGCCGCTGCAGTCGCCACCGGATGGCCAATATAGGTATGACCATGCTGGAAAAAGCCCGAGCCCTGTTGGATCGCATCATAGATTTTATCCGTGCAGAGCATCGCTCCAATCGGTTGATACCCGGCCCCCAACCCTTTGGCGATGCACAGAATATCCGGTGCCACGCCATCGTGATCGCAAGCAAACAGATGCCCGGTTCGCCCCATTCCACACATCACTTCATCGAGGATCAGCAGAACCCCGTATTGGTCACAAATCTCACGAATGCGCTTGAAATACCCCTCGACCGCCGGAACGGCACCGAGAGTCGCCCCGACTACTGGTTCCGCCATGAACGCCATGACGGTCTCTGGTCCAAGTCGCAGGATCTCCTGCTCCAACTCATTCGCGACGCGTTGACCGTAGTCAAAGCTGCTCTCACCATCGGGCTTTTCCGCGTATTCATAACACGCCGATACATGGGTCATCTCGATCAGCATCGGCGCGAACTGCGCCCGCCGCCACGCATTGCCGCCGGCAGACAAAGCGCCGAGCGTATTGCCGTGATAGCTTTGGCGACGCGCAATCACATGGCGACGTTCAGGCTGACCGACCTCAAGGTAATACTGGCGCGCCAGCTTGATTGCCGCCTCAGTCGCTTCCGAGCCGCCTGATACGAAATACACCCGCTCCAGATCGCCCGGAGCATGCTGGATCAACAGATCGGCCAGCTCTTCCGCCGGTTCCGAGGTCATGAAACCGCTATGGGCAAAGGCGATCTGTTCAACCTGCTGCTGAACAGCCTCAATCACCGCGCGGTTGGAATGTCCCAGACAAGACACGGCCGCATCGCCACAATCCAGATAGCGTTTGCCATCGGCATCAATCAAGTAACACCCGTCGCCGCCTGCGGCGATAGGCAACTCGGCTTTGGTATGGCGCGGAAACACATGGCTCATTCTTGTTCTCCTTTGATCAACGACACGAGTGCTGCAACCGACGCTGCATTGTTCGGCCAGGTTTGACCCGAGGAATCCGTCAGGCTGTTCTCAAACCCGACACGCACATCCCCGCCCTGCCGCGCGGCCTTCAGCAGACACGCGTGTTCCTTTGCTCCAAACGCGCAGAGCATCCACGGATCACCCTCCTGCGGAAACTGATCCAGATCGTCAGGCGCAGATTCCTGCCCCGTCGCATACCGGCCCAAAACAAACAGGCGATCCACCTGCCCGGCCCTCACAACGCCTTCAGCCTGTAGTCGCCCCAACAAAGCCGCGTCTTCAGCATCATAGAGGATATGTTGCACGCGTGTCCCCTGATCATAGCAAAGACCGTAGACCCGATCCGCTATCTCCGAGACTTCTCGTACAGAGATCGAGGCCCAAGTGGGTCGCACCTGCCGCAAGCATTCGAATTGAGCCTCTGCACCATAGACCCCCGCGGCCTCGGTCGTGATCTGCACCTCCAGACCCGGCAACTGCTGGCGCAACTCGCCTAGGGCTTCACTATACAGCCCCGCATCCAAAGAGTGCCGCCCCTCCGAATCCCGGACATGCAGATGCAGCCCGTCCGCTCCGGCTGCGTGGCAGTCATGCGCGGTTTGAAGGGTTTCCTGCAAGCTCACTGGTAGCTGAGGATGATCCGCATGCCCCCGCCGCGCCCCATTGGGAGCAACAAGGACATAGGGTTTTCCTGCTTCGGACGTCATGAAACTCTCCGTTCTGTTTCAGGTCGATCTACGCTCATACAGATCGTTTTCAATTGGCTATTTTCAAAACATATGTTTTCTTCTGTTTTATGACCGACGCCCTAAGCCCTCTGATCTCTGCTCTCCGGCAATCAATCGACCAAATGCCTCCGCAACTACAGGCGGCAGCCAAATATGTGATAGACCATCCGGGCGACTTTGGCCTCGACCCGATCCGCACGACCGCAACGAAGATCGGTGTCAGCTCAAACGTTCTTGTCCGCCTCGCCCAGCGGATGGGCTTTGATAGCTACAACGCCTTGCGCAAACCCTTTCGACATGCCCTGGTCACAGATGGTGAGACCCGCTTGGATCGGGATTGGTTGAACGAGGTGCGAACAGATGCTTCGTTCGACACCGCTCAGGCAGGGTTTGCGCGAAATGAAATGAACGTCGTGGCAAGATCCCTACGTTTGATGGATCCGGAGAAAACAAGCGCCGTGATCCAGCTTATCTTGAACGCTAACCGCTGCTTCATAACAGCAACGCGCGCAAGTTATGCGCTCGCTCATTACTTCCACTATGCAGGCCGCATGGCCCATCCGGGTTTACAACTGATCCCGCGTCACATGGGGTCCGCAACCGACGATCTGCTGGATGCGGGGCCGAATGATTGTCTGCTGGCCATAACCGTTCGACCCTATTCGTCCGAGACGATCCGAACCATGCGCTTCGCCGCGGACCGAGGTTTGAAGATCATCCTTATCTCGGACAGCGACATGATCGCACCCGGTATTCGCCCGGACCTGAGCCTGCAGATCAGCACGCGGTCGAGGCACCACTTTTCTAGCTTCTCCGGAGCGATGGCCGTTCTGGAATGCCTGCTCAGCCACCTATTCGCAGTTGGCGGAGAAAACGCCCTGCGCCGCGTGGAAGCCTATGAGAAAACACGCGAAGACACCGGGGCCTATTGGCAACCTGCAAAGCTACCGAAGGTTAGAAAACCATAACAAAAGCCCCGGGGTTTTGCCCGGGGCTTTAGGTTTTATCACCTATGCGGTTACGAGCAGTTTTGGACGGCGCGTTTTGTCAACACTCCAA